>NZ_JARVRS010000001.1:3124444-3749333 GCF_030209575.1 Leifsonia sp. fls2-241-R2A-40a
GCGGCACCTCGAGGAGGACGGTGTCTGGGCGGCCCGCTCGGCCGCCGGCCATGCGCAGGCGCAGCGGTACACCTGGGACGGATCGGCCGAGCGGCTGCTGAACGTGCTGACAACGGTCGGCCCCCGACGCCGCCACTGACGTCTGGTTGACACGACACGCCGTCGGAGGGGACGCACGCGCGGCGTGTCGCGTCAAGCAGGCGCGTTACGTGCCCAGACCGCCGGGATGGGCGAGGCGCCAGCCGAAGCCCGGATCCGGGACGTCGCGCGCGAGCGCGAGCGGGACGGTCGCCGTGGACCCGTTGAGCGTGAACGTCCCCTGGCCGAGGATGTCGCCCTTGAATCCCGACGAGAGCGGCCGGGTCTGCAGGTCGACGGTGATGGGCGTGTCGGACCAGACCACGAACGACTTGGTCTCGGTCGCGATCAGCTTGGAGGTGACTCCCCAGGCGGTCGTGTAAGTCCCGAACACCTGCCCCTTCTCGACCGCCGTGACGGGATGGAACCCGGCCTTCATGCTGGTCAGCAGAGCCCGGACGCCCGCCCAGAGATCGTCGTGGGTGGGGGCTCCCAGCACGGCGCCGATGACGCGGACCTTGGTGGTGCCGATCGGGATCTCGGCCGAGAACAGCAGGCAGTTGCCGGCCTGGTCGGTGTTCCCGGTCTTGATGCCGTCCACACCCTCGAAGCCGAGCAGGGTGTTCGTGTTGTCCTGAGGTCCCGCGCCCGGCAGGGTCGCGCTCTTCTGGGAGACGATGGAGGTCAGCGCCGGAGACTGCAGAACCAGCTTTCCGATCCCGATCAGGTCTTTCGTCGTGCTCACGTTGCCGGGGTCGAGTCCGTCCGGCGTGACGATCTTCGTGCCCGTGAAGCCCTTCTGCGCGAGCCAGTCGTTGGCGGCCTTCACGTAGGCGCTCGTCGACCCGAACGCCCAGTTCGTCAGCGAGATCGCGTAGTTGTTCGCTGACGGGAGCAGCATCGCCTCCAAGGCCTGCTTCTCGGTCAAGGAAGTACCCGCGACGACGGGGGCCCACGATCCTCCGGCGCCCACGACCTCGTTCCAGATGTCGACGTCGCGCTGCGTGAACGCGATCTCCGGCCCTTGCTCGTCGCCCTTCAGGGGCTTCTTCTCCAGCACGACCAGGGCCGTGATGGTCTTGGTGATGCTGGCGATGGGAACGCTCGCGTCGCTTCCGTGCGTGGCGGACGCACCGGGATAGTCGGGCGCGACGATCGCCGACGAGCCGTAGGACGGCCACGCCAGCTGGGCGGCGGGCTGCACCAGCGACTTCTCGTGCGCGACGGCCGCTGCCGTGGCGGGGACCGGGGCCACCAGCGACCCGACGACGTAGACGAACGCCACCAGCACCGCGATCAGGATGCCGAAGACCACGATGCGGCGTCGGCGGTAGACATTGCGCGGAACTCGGCGCGGCGGATCGGCGAGGGCTTGCTGGGGCATCGCGTCGATTTTAGCCGGGGCTAGTGATGCGACGGCTGAGAACGCGCGCGCAACGCCCAGAGTGCCACCGCCGACGCGGAGGCGACATTGAGCGAATCGACCCCGTGCAGCATCGGGATGGTGACCACGGTGTCGGCGGCCGCGAGTGCCCGGCGGCTGAGGCCGTCGCCCTCCGCGCCGAACACCATCGCGACCCGTTCGGGCGGATCGGCGGCATACGCATCGAGGCCGACCGCGTCGTCGGCGAGCGCGAGGGCGGCGATCTCGAAGCCGGCGTCGTGGAGCAGCGGCACCGCCGCATCCCACTCGGGCAGCCGGGTCCACGGCACCTGCAGCACGGTCCCCATGCTGACGCGGACGCTACGGCGGTAGAGCGGGTCCGCGCAGCGCGGGGTGACCAGGACGGCGTCCGCCCCGAGACCCGCCACCGCACGGAAGATCGCCCCGACGTTGGTGTGGTCGACGATGTCCTCCAGCACGACGACGCGCCGCGCATCCCGCAGCAGGCCGGCGGGTTCGGGGAGCGCGGGCCGGTGCATCGCCGCCAGCGCGCCGCGGTGGAGGTGGTAGCCGGTCAGGCGCTCCAGCACGGCCGCGTCGCCGACGAACACGGGGACGTCGGGGAACGGCGCCAGCAGCGGCTCCATGTCGGGGAGCCACTGCTCCTGCAGCAGGACCGACCGCGGCCGGTGGCCCGCAGCGAGCGCCCGGGTGATGACCTTCGTCGACTCCGCGATGTACAACCCGCCGGCCGGCTCGCTGACGCGTCGCAGCGCGACGTCGGTGAGACGCGAGTAGTCGGCGAGGCCGTCGGCCTCCAGGTCGGCGATGCGGTGCAGGAGCATGCCTCAACATTGCCAGGCGCACGAAACAAAACCGAAAACTGGGGTGTTTAGACTTCAGAAGGACTTGGAGGTTGATGTGACCACGCTGACGACCGCGCTCTCGCCCGAGCTCGCCCGCGGCATCGACCAGACCGTCGAGCTGCTCTCCGGCCGGAGGTTCGCGGTTCTGACCGGGGCCGGCGTGTCCACCGACTCGGGGATCCCGGACTACCGCGGCGAGGGTGCGCCGAAGCGCACGCCGATGACGTTCCAGCAGTTCCTCGCCGACGACGGCTTCCGCAAGCGCTATTGGGCCGGAAGTCACCTCGGCTACCGCCGGTTCGCTGCCGCGCACCCCAACGACGGCCATCGCGCGCTCGTGCGACTCGAAGAGTCGGGTGCGGCCAACGGCGTCATCACACAGAACGTGGATGGCCTGCACAAGCAGGCGGGGTCGCGCAAAGTCGTCGACCTCCACGGAGCGATGGACCGCGTGCTCTGCCTGGTCTGCGGCCAGATCTTCGCCCGGGAAGCGATCACCGCGCGCATCGACGCGGCCAACCCGTGGCTCGACACCGACGGAGCCGTCGAGATCGCACCGGACGGCGACGCGATCGTCACGGACATCGACGCCTTCACCGTCCCGGACTGCACCGTCTGCGGCGGCCACCTGAAGCCGGATGTCGTCTTCTTCGGCGAGTTCGTCCCCGCCGAGAAGTACCGCGAGGCGAGTGCGCTGGTCCGCTCGGCCGACGCACTGGTGATCGCCGGGTCGTCGCTGGCCGTCAATTCGGGCATCCGCCTGCTCGAGGAGGCACGGCGTCGCCGCCTGCCGATCGTGATCGTCAACCGCGGCCAGACCAAGGGCGACGGGCGGGCGACCATTAAGCTGGATGGTGGGACGACCGAGACACTGGTCGAGCTCGCCAAGCGGCTGGGCTGACACCGACCGACTCACCCGCGTCCCGGACGAAAGGACGCGCGTGACCTTCATCTCGCTGGTGCGGCACGGACAGACCGACTGGAACCTCGCCAAGCGCATCCAGGGCTCCAGCGACATCCCGCTGAACGCGACGGGACGTGCGCAGGCCGAGACGACGGGTCTGGCTCTCGCCGGCGGACGGTTCGACGCGATCTACGCGAGCCCGCTCTCGCGTGCGCTCGACACCGCACGGATCATCGCCGGGCATGTCGGTCTGGGCGAACCCGCCCGGCTGCCCGCTGTCGCTGAGCGGCAGTACGGCGAGGCGGAGGGACTCACCGGCGAGCAGATCCTCGAGCGCTGGCCGGAGGGGCAGCCGGTTCCGGGCCGCGAGTCGCGCGATCAGGTCGTCGCCCGTGCGCTACCCGCCCTCCGTGAGCTGGGGGAGCAGCATCCCGGCGAGAACGTCATCGTGGTCAGCCACGGCGGCGTCATCTCGTCGCTGGTCCGGCACGTCACCGACCATGCGCTGCCGGGGCCGGGGGAGCTCATCCCCAACGGCTCGGTGCACCGTTTCCTGTACGACGACGGCGTCATCACCCTCGACCGGTTCAACCTGGGCCCGGAGGACCGCGACCTCTACACCGCGTCGGTGATGTGACGCGCGGCTGCGTGTAACGCGCTCACTCGCCCGAGGTGAGGAACGGGCCGGCCTCAGGCCGCTTCGGCAGCACATGGTCGCCGGACGACTGGTGCCGGATGCGGCGCAGCACCCACGGCACGAGGTAGGCGCGCGCCCAGGAGAGATCCTCGGAGCGGGCCTGGCGCCACGTGCGCACCGGCAGCGGCTCGGGCTGGAGCGGCTGCAGGTCGTTCTCGACGTTGAGGGCGGCGAGCACCATCCGCGCCACGGTGTGGTGGCCCAGGGGCGCGAGGTGGAGGCGGTCGGGGGCCCACATCCGCTGGTCCTGGATCTCGGTCAGGGCCCACTGGTCGGCCACGATGCAGTCGTAGCGCGCCGCGATCGCGCGCACGTTCTCGTTGTAGATCGCCACCTTGCCGCGGATGCCGCGGAACACGGGCGAGAAGCCGACGTCGACCCCGGTGAAGACGACGACCGTCGCACCGTCGGCGCTCAGTCGGGAGACGGCTTCGTCGAACAGTGCCGCGATCTGATCGGGGTCGGTGCCCGGGCGGATGACGTCATTGCCGCCCGCCGAGATGGTGATGAGGTCCGGACGGAGGGCGACCGCGGCATCCACCTGCTCGTCGAGGATCTGCTTGATCAGCTTGCCGCGCACGGCCAGGTTCGCGTACGCGAAGTCGTCGGTCTGCCTGCTCAGGACCTCGGCGACGCGGTCCGCCCAGCCGCGATGCCCGCCCGGGCTCCCCGGCTCCGGGTCGCCGATGCCTTCGGTGAACGAGTCGCCCAGGGCGACGTAGCGGGACCAGGGATGCAGAGCGTGGGCCATTGCTCCATTCTGCATCGGACGGCGGTGTCGGCGGGCTCGGGTAGATTTGATCCAAGTGGAGACGTCAGCATTACCCGAGCCCGATGAGTCCTTCGAGGACTCCGATCGGCCTGGCGTGCACGCGGGAAGCTTCGCGGCGGAGCATCTGTCGCCGTCGTTCCCGGAGCGCGCGGCCTGGGGAACGGCGAACAAGCTCCGTGCCTGGCAGGCCGAGGCCCTCGACGCGTACTTCGTGCACGAGCCGCGGGATTTCCTCGCGGCGGCGACCCCCGGCGCCGGTAAGACGACGTTCGCGCTGCGGCTCGCGACCGAGCTCCTGTCCCGCCGGGTCGTCGAGCGGGTCACGGTGGTCGCGCCGACCGAGCACCTGAAGCGTCAGTGGGCGGAGGCGGCCGCGCGCGTGGGGCTGCACCTCGATCCCGACTTCAAGAACTCGGACGGACGCTACGCACGGCACTACCGCGGTGCGGCGGTCACCTACGCGCAGGTGGCGATGCGACCGAGCCTGCACAAAGACATCACCGAGTCGTATAAGACGCTCGTCATCCTCGACGAGGTGCACCACGGCGGCGACGCGCTCAGCTGGGGCGACGGCATCCGGGATGCGTTCGAACGTGCCACCCGGCGACTCTCCCTCACGGGGACGCCGTTCCGGTCGGACACGGCGCCCATCCCGTTCGTCACCTACCTGCCCGACAAGCAGGGCATCCGGACCTCGCTGACCGACTACAACTACGGCTACGGCCGAGCCCTCGCCGACGGCGTCGTCCGGCCCGTGATCTTCATGGTCTATGCGGGCCACATGCGCTGGCGGACCAAGACCGGCGACGAGATGGAGGCGCGGCTCGGCGAGGGCAACACGAAGGACATCACTGCGCAGGCGTGGCGCACCGCGCTCGATCCGCGCGGCGAATGGATCCCGGCGGTCCTGTCGGCGGCCGACCGCCGACTGACCGAGGTGCGCAACTCCATCCCGGATGCGGGCGGCCTCGTCATCGCGACCGACCGCTACACCGCGCGGGCGTACGCCGACCTGCTGCACCAGATCAGCGGAGAGCCGGTCACCGTCGTCCTCTCCGACGAGAAGGAGGCGAGCGACCGGATCGAGGCGTTCTCGAAGGGCGACTCGCGGTGGATGGTCGCGGTGCGCATGGTGTCGGAGGGCGTGGATGTGCCCCGGCTGGCGGTGGGCGTGTACGCGACCAGCGCATCCACGCCGCTGTTCTTCGCCCAGGCGATCGGCCGATTCGTGCGAGCCAGGCGGCGCGGTGAGACGGCCTCGGTGTTCCTGCCGAACGTCCCGATGCTCATGGCGTTGGCCAACGCGCTGGAACTCGAGCGCGATCACGCGCTCGATCGCGTGACGGACGAGAACGCCGAGGGCGACCTGTGGAACCCCGAGGACGCGATGGTGGCCGACGCGAACCGGGAGGAACGGGCGTCGGAGGCGCTGACGGAGGAGTTCGCGTTCGAGGCGCTCGGGTCGGAGGCGAACTTCGACCGGGTGCTCTACGACGGCAAGGAGTTCGGCGGTTTCGCGGTGCCCGGCACCGAGGAGGAGCTCGACTTCATCGGGCTGCCCGGCATCCTCGAGCCTGAGCAGGTGCACGAGCTCCTGCAGCAACGCCAGCAGCGGCAGGCGCGGCGCCACACCTCGCGGCCTGCCACGGCCGACGGGCACCCGCCTGCGCCGTTGCACCGCACCCTGAAGGAGCAGCGCCAGCTGCTCAACAGCCTCGTCGGGTTGTACGCGAAGAAGTCGGGGGAGCCGCACGGTCTCGTGCACGCGGAGCTGCGGCGGGCGTGCGGCGGACCGGCCGTCGCCCAGGCGAGCGTGACCCAGTTGCAGTCGAGGATCGACTTCCTACGGAAGCGGCTCGGGAGCCACTAAGACGCCGGACCGCGTTAGGCTCGCCGAACCTTCCTGGCGGCCAGGGCGGTCACTTCCTAGGCTGGGCGCATGAGCGAGATGACGGGGAGCGGCGGCACCGCTCCGGAGGCGCATCCGGACGAACCGCACCGCGCAGGCCTGGCGCAGCGGCTGAACTGGCTGCGGGCCGGAGTCCTGGGGGCGAACGACGGCATCGTGTCGGTGGCAGCGGTGGTGGTCGGTGTCGCAGGTGCGACCTCGTCCGTCCCGGCGATCGTCACGGCGGGACTCGCCGCGCTCGTCGGTGGTGCGATCTCGATGGCACTGGGCGAGTACGTATCGGTGAGCAGCCAGCGCGACAGCGAGCGGTCGCTCATCGCGAAGGAGCGTCGCGAGCTGGAGGAGATGCCGGAGGAGGAGCTGGACGAGCTCACCGGTCTGTACGAGCAGCGCGGGCTGTCTCCGGCGACGGCGCGACAGGTCGCGGTGGAGCTCACCGCGCACGACGCCCTCGCCGCCCACCTGTCGGCGGAGCTCGGGATCGACCAGGACGACGTGGTCAGCCCGTGGCACGCCGCCCTCGCCTCGGCCGTCGCCTTCACCTGCGGCGCCGTGCTGCCGATGCTGACCATCCTGCTGCCGGTCGGGTTGCGCATCCCGGTCACGTTCGTCGCCGTGCTGATCGCGCTGGCGATCACGGGGTACATCGCGGCCTATATCGGGGGCAGCTCGCGCGGCCGTGCCATGGTACGAGTGGTGGTGGGCGGTGCCCTCGCGCTGGTGGCCACGTTCATCGTGGGCACGCTGCTCGGGACGGGTGTGGCCGGGTAGCCCCCGGCCGACGGGAAGGACACGGAACATGGTGGACGCGGAGAACACGATCGACTCGTCGCTGGCCGTCCCTCCCGAGTCGTCGATGAAGGACAAGACGACCATCGTCCGCGACTGGCTGCCGCGGTACACGGGCACCCCGCTCGAGGAGTTCGGCGAGTACATCCTGCTGACCAACTTCGGCGACTACGTTCAGCGGTTCGCCGAGTGGTACGGCGCCGAGGTGCGCGGACTCGACCGGTCGATGCCGAATGCGACCGCCGACGGCATCACCATGGTCGACTTCGGGATGGGCAGCCCGAACGCCGCGACGATCATGGATCTGCTCTCGGCCGTCTGCCCGAAGGCCGCGCTGTTCCTGGGCAAGTGCGGCGGGGTGAAGAGCAAGAGCCGGCTCGGCGACCTGGTGCTGCCGATCGCGGCCATCCGCGGCGAGGGCACGTCGAACGACTACCTTCTGCCCGAGGTCCCGGCGCTGCCGGCGTTCCAGCTGCAGCGGGCGGTGTCGTCGACCATCCGCGACTTCAGCCAGGACTACTGGACCGGCACCGTTTACACGACCAACCGGCGGGTGTGGGAGCACGACAACACGTTCAAGGAGTACCTGAAGCGGACCCGCTGCATGGCGGTGGACATGGAGACCGCGACGGTCTTCGCCGCCGGCTTCGCGAACCGCATCCCGAGTGGCGCGCTGCTGCTGGTGTCGGACCAGCCGATGACGCCGGAGGGCGTGAAGACGGAGGAGAGCGACCGTGGCGTGACGCGCGATTTCGTCGAGCGGCACATCCGGATCGGCGTGGAGGCGCTGCGCCTGGTGCGCCGCAACGGCCGCAGCGTCCGCCACCTGCGGTTCGAAGACGACTGACGCCGGCTGCGGCTCAGCGGAAGTCGCGTGAGACGGTGCGGATGCCCGTGTCGAGCGCCTCAAGCTTGTCGGCGACGATGTTGACGACGCCCTCCTCGCTGCGTTCCAGGATGCCACGGACGATCATGGCCGGCGCCTGCCGCGCCACCCGGCGGTAGCGGTTCCAGACCCCGACCGGGCACACGACGTTGATCATGCCGGTCTCGTCCTCGATGTTGAGGAACGTCACCCCGGCCGCCGTCGCGGGACGCTGCCGATGCGTGACCACTCCGCCCACCTCGATGCGGCGACCGGACTCGCCGGTGGCGAGCGTGTCGGCCGGGTACACGCCGCGCGCGGCGAGGGCGGGGCGGAGGAACCGGATGGGATGGTCGTCAGTCGAGATCCCGGTCGACCACAGGTCGCTGGCGAGCTGCTCGGCGGGGGAGAGCATCGGCAGCAGCGGGGGTTGCACCGTGATCGCCGTGCCCGCCAGGAACTCGGGCCGCTCCTGAGCGGCGTTGCCCGCCTCCCAGATCGCCTGGCGCCGGCTCAGGTCGAAGCCCTCGAACGCGCCGGCCGCGGCGAGCGCCTCCAGCTGTCCCGTGTTGAGGCCCGTCCGCCGGGCGAGGTCGCCCAGGTCGCGGTACGGTCCGTACGCCTCGCGCTCGGCGACGATGCGCTCGGCGAGCTTCTCGCCGATGGAGGTGACGCCCGCGAGGCCGAGCCGGACGGCGTGGCCGGCGTCGCGACGGTGCGCGGCGAAGTCGAGCGGAAGGGACGGGTCGTACGGGTCGATCGGCGGCTGCTCCGACTCCAGGCACGGGTCGGTGCCCGTCGGCCCCGGCCGGTCGTCGTCGAGCGGCTCCAGCAGCGGGAACACCCCGGACCGCTGGATGTCGGGCCGGTGGACCACGACGCCGTGCCGCCGGGCGTCGGCGGTCAGCGTGCGCGGCGAGTAGAAGCCCATGGGCTGGGCGCGCAGCAGGGCGGCGAGGAACGCGCCGGGGTAGTGCAGCTTCATCCACGAGCTCACGTACACCAGCAGGGCGAAGCTGATGGCGTGGCTCTCGGCGAAGCCGAAGTTCGCGAACGCCTCGATCTTCGCGTAGATGGCGTCGGCGTCGTCTCCGGTGATCCCGTTGTGCGCCATCCCGTCGTACAGCTTGGTTTTGAGCGCTTCGATCTTCTCCACCCCGCGCTTGGAGCCCATGGCGCGGCGCAGCAGGTCGGCGTCCTCCGCCGTGCAGTCGCCGACCGCGACGGCCATCTGCATCAGCTGCTCCTGGAACAGCGGGACGCCCATCGTCCGCTCCAGCACGGGCACGAGGGACGGGTGCAGGTAGGTGACCGGCTCCTTCCCGAGCTTGCGGCGGATGTACGGGTGCACCGCACCGCCCTGGATCGGCCCGGGGCGGATGAGGGCGATCTCGATCACGAGGTCGTAGAAGCTGCGCGGCTGCAGGCGCGGCAGCGTCCCGATCTGGGCGCGACTCTCGACCTGGAACACCCCGATCGAGTCGGCCCGGCAGAGCATGTCGTAGACGCCCTGCTCTTCTTTCGGGATGCTGTCGAGCGTCCACGCCTCGCCGAGTGCCGCCTCGATGGTGCGCATCGAGTAGTCGAGCGCGGACAGCATCCCGAGCCCCAGCAGATCGAACTTGACCAGGCCCATCCAGGCGCAGTCGTCTTTGTCCCACTGCAGCACCGTCCGGTTCTCCATGCGTGCGTGCTCGATCGGGCAGACCTCGCCGACGGGCCGGTCGGTGAGCACCATGCCGCCGGAGTGGATGCCGAGGTGTCGCGGGAACTTGAGCACCTGCTGCGCGAGCCCCACCACGTCGTCCGGGATGTCGTGGTCATCACTGGTCTGCACCGAGCCCCACGAATCGATCTGCTTGCTCCAGGCGTCCTGCTGGCCGGTGGAGTAGCCGAGCGCCTTGGCCATGTCGCGCACCGCGTTCTTGGGGCGGTAGGTGATCACGTTGGCGACCTGCGCCGCATTGTGGCGGCCGTACTTGCGGTAGACGTACTGGATGACCTCCTCGCGGCGGTCCGAGTCGAAGTCGACGTCGATGTCGGGCTCCTCCTCGCGCATGCTGGAGAGGAACCGTTCGAACGGCAGGTCGTACTTGATCGAATCGACCGCGGTGATCCCGAGCAGGTAGACGACCGCCGAGTTCGCGGCGGACCCCCGGCCCTGGCACAGGATGCCCTGGCTGCGGGCGAACCGGACGATGTCGTAGACGATGAGGAAGTAGCCGGGGAAGTCCTTCGCCTCGATCACGTCGAGCTCCCGCTCGATGCGCTCCCGTTTCGCCGGGTTGCGGTCGAGGTCGGGGTAGCGCTCGGCGGCGCCGCGCCAGGTGAGCTCGCGCAGCCAGCTCATCGGGGTGTGGCCCTCCGGTACCTCCTGCTTCGGCAGTCGCGGCCGCGCACTGCGGAGGCGGAAGGACAGATCGTCGGCGACCTCGACCGTCCGTTCGACCGCACCGGGGTAGCGCGCGAACCGCCGGGCCATCTCCGCGCCGCTGCGCAAGTGCGCGGCGCCGGCGGCCGGCAGCCAGCCGTCGAGCTCGTCGAGACTGCGGCGGGCGCGGACGGCGGCGACGGCCGTGGCGAGCGGGTACTGCTCCGGGCTCGCGTAGTGGACGTTGTTGGTCGCGACCGTCGGCAGGTCGAGCCGGGTGGCGATGCGGGTGAGGATGTCGTTGTCGGTCGAGTCGCGCGGGGCGCCCTGGTCGATCAGCTCCACGAGCACGTTGTCGTGGCCGAACAGCTCGGCGAGCCGGGCGACCTCACGCTCTGCGGCCCGCTCGCCGTGTTCGGCGAGAGCCAGCCGGACCTCACCCTTGCGGCACCCCGTCAGCACCATCCACTCGCCGCCGGACTGCTCGCCCAGCTCGTCGAGGCGGTACACCGGGCGTCCCTTCTCTTCGCCGGCCAGCTGCCCGGCGGTGATCGCCGCGGCGAGCCGGTGGTAGCCCTCCTGCCGGCGGGCGAGCACGACCAGGTGGCTGCCCTCCGGATCGGGCTCGCCGTTCTGCGGCTTGGTGAGCGAGAGGGACAGCTCGGCGCCGAACACCGTCTTCACCCGGTCGTACGCTTCGGCCGCCTCGGCCAGGTGCACGACGCCGTACAGGCCGTCATGGTCGGTGAGGGCGAGCGCGTGCAGATTCAGGCGTGTGGCCTCCTCCAGCAGTTCTTCGGGTGAGGAGGAGCCGTCGAGGAAGCTGAAGTTGCTGTGCGCATGCAGCTCGGCGTAGGGGACAGCACTCTCGGGCGACTCCGGGATGGACTGCGGCACGTACTTCTGCCGTTTGCGTGACGACGGCCGCTCGACGGGCTGCTGCCCGGTGCGGCGCCCGGAGAGCCTGCGCTCGAACTCGGCCCACGGGATCGGCGGGTTGTTCCATCCCATCAGTCGTACCGCGCCTCTGCGAACCAGCCGGCCCCCGCGAGGGCCAGCAGCCACGCGGTGCCGTCGGCGTCGACGAGCTGGAACCGGTGCATCGCGCGGGAGAGGGAGGCATCCCACCACCGCTCGCGCACCGGCCACGGACCCGCCCACGACTCGACCGGCCGGGCATCGCGGAGGTTCCCGGTGGGGGAGAAGAGCGCGATCGATGCGGTCACATCTCCGCGGTCGGTCACGTCGACGGCGGCGCCCTCTTCGGTCAGTACGGCCACCGGGCGCGGCACCTCGAACACGGTCGAGGGTGCCGGTGCGGGGAGGGAACCGGGCCAGGGCTGGTCGGCGCGGGCGACGCCGACCGGCCGGTCGCCCCACGGCACCAGCACCTGCCGCTCGGCGGGCGCGCGGCCACCGCCGATCGTCGCCGTGACCACCGCCTCATGACCGAGCATGCTCTGCACGCGGGTGAGGCCGTGGTGGATGCGCTCGTCGGCCCCGCCGCCCCACAGTCCGTCTTCATGGTGGCCGATGTCGTCGACGGCCTCGGGCTCGAGCACCACGCGGGAGATCGGGGACGCCAGCCCGGAGTCGATCGCGCCGGCCCCCTGCAGCTGCCAGCGCACCCGGTCGACGACGTCGGGCGCCGAGAACAGCCGGGGATGCAGCCACGTGCGCTCGCTGACACGGCCGGACTCGTCGGTGACCTCGACCCGCAGCGATGTGCACACCAGGCCCGCCTTCGTGAGCCCGGCGACGAACTGCTCGGCGGTGCCGCGCACGGCGAAGGTCACCTGGTCGACGCGGTCGAGCGGAGGCTCGAACTCGACGGCGCGGTCGAGCTGCTTGGGCGGCGTCCGCGGCACCACCGCAGTGCTGTCCAGCCCGCTGGCGAGGGTGTGCGCGTGCTCACCCCGCTCGCCGAACCGCTCCCGCATGTCGACGCGGGACAGTGCGGCGATGTCTCCGAGGGTGTGCAGCCCGAGTCGGCGCAGCAGCGGTGTCAGCTCGAGGAGACCCAGCTGGCTGACCGGCAGCGGCGCCAGGAACGCGGGGGAGTCGCCCGAGGGGATGACGCGCACGCGCGCGCGCCCCGTCGACCGGGCCGCCTGCTCCGCCGCGAAGGGCCCGTCGGCGATGCCGACCCGGGCGTCCGGCAGGCCCAGCGCCTCCATGCAGCGCAGCAACTCCGTCGCGGCCTCCGCCTCGCCGCCGTAGTACCGCGCCGGACCGCGCGCCCGGATCACGCACGTGCCGGGACGGATCGGCTGGACGCCGGGTGCGATCTCCTCGATCGCGGTGATCACCGGCTCGAACGTGCGCGCGTCGAGGATGGGGTCGTACGGCACCACTTCCAGCTGGGGGCAGCGGGCCTGCGCTTCGCGCATCCGGAGTCCGCGCTTCACACCGTCGGCCCGCGCCGCCGGTGAGCAGGCGAACACCAGCCCCTTCTCGACCAGGGCCACCGGAAGGTCGTCGGCCAGCTCGAGCGCCTGCTGCGCCGCGATGACCGGCCAGTCGGGGTACCACAGCACGATCGCGCGGGTGACGGCCGGCTCGTGTGCACTGCGCGCCATCTAGCTCACCGCTTCGAGCCGGGTCGGGGCGGAGGCGCGGAAACTCTCATCGACCGCCGGCAGCCACAGTTCGGCGGTACGGCGCGGACCGGACCCGCCGCGCGGCGCCGACTCCACGGTCACCCGGCGGGACGAGAGGTAGCCGTTGCCGGTGCCGAGGCCGTCCCACCCGCTGCGTGCGACGGTGAGCGTCGCCTCGACCTGGGGCCAGTCGCCGGCGACGATGAGGGTGGCCTCCCGCTGCCGCAGCCGGGCGCTGAGCCGGGCGACATCGCCGTCCTTCGCACGGGAGGGAGGGGCGACGACGACCACGCTGAGCACATCGACGACGGCCGCGGTCACGGTCAGCCAGTCGGTGCCGGGATGCGGCACCAGCACCAGCCGCTCCAGGTCGATGCCGAACCGCCCGGCCGCCTCCGCACCGAAGTCGGGCATGCCGACCACCCCGCACCAGGCGCCGGCCGCGCTCGGGCCGGCGAGCATGGCCATCAGCAGCGTGGTCGACCCGCGCACCGAGTAGGCGGCGCCCGCCTTGAGCGCGCCGCCGGGCAGCAGCGGCGAGAGCGCGGGATGCGTCTGCAGCGTACGGCTCTCGAGTTTGGTGGCCTGCATCTGCCGGATGCGGGTCTGCAGCTCGTGCACCTGCGCCCGGTCGGAGACCGGTTCGCTGAGGTGAGGAGCGGCGAGTGACATGCTCCTATTTTCGAACACATGTTCGAATGAAGCAAATGGAATTTCGCGGGTGTGGACAACCGCCCGGCGTGTCCGAACACTGTACGCGACGGCACCGACATCGGCCCTTCAGGGGCACTCACCGGACGCGGCGCACAATGGACGCGTGCGCCCCACCTACCCCGCAGCCGTGTACCTCTGCATCTTCGACGGCGACCGCATCCTGCTGCAGCGACGCCGAGGGACCGGCTACCGCGACGGCGAGCTGTCCCTCCCCGCCGGACACATCGAACCGGGGGAGTCGGCCACCGCCGCCCTGCTGCGGGAGGCGCGGGAGGAGACGACACTCGCGCTCGCCGCGGACCAGGTCCGCCTCGCCCTGGTGCAGCACGGGCGCGCCGACGGCGACACCTACATCGACTTCTTCTTCGCGGCGGAGCTACCCGAAGGTGCCACGCCCGCGATCGGAGAGCCGGATAAGGCGTCGGAGCTGCTGTGGGCGCCGGCGGACGCACTTCCGGCCGACGTCATCCCGGTCATCCGCCACGGCATCGAGGCCCTCGTGCGCGGGGAGACGTACACCGAGTACGGCTGGTGAGGGCCGCTCGTCCAACCGCTCGTCCAACCGACCGCTACCGGCCCTGCGGCTCGGTCACGAAGTCGATCAGCTGCTCGACCCGGCCGAGCAGTTCCGGCTCGAGGTCCGAGAACGACCGCACCTGGCCGAGGATGCGCTTCCAGGCCCGCGCGATGTCCGCCTGGGTCTCGTGCGGCAGGCCGAGCGCCTCGCAGATCCCGTGCTTCCAGGGGACCGAACGGGGGATCTGCGGCCACGCCGTAAGCCCGACCCGCGCCGGCTTCACCGCCTGCCAGATGTCGACGAACGGGTGGCCGACGACGAGGACATGCGCACCGAACGGCCCCCGCGCCACCTGCTCGGCGATCCTGCTCTCCTTGGACCCGGTGACCAGGTGGTCGACCAGCACCCCGATGCGGCGCCCACGGTCGGGGCGGAAATCCTTGACGATCGCGTCCAGGTCGTCCACGCCCTCCAGGTATTCGACGACGACGCCTTCGACGCGCAGGTCATCGCCCCAGACCCGCTCCACGAGCTCCGCGTCGTGGCGCCCCTCGACGAAGATCCGGCTGGCGCGGGCGATGCGCGCCTTCTGCTCGCCGACGGCGAAGGAGCCGGACGCCGTTCGCGACCGCCCCGCAGGGGCGCGCGAGGGGACGATCAGGCGGACCGGCTCGCCGTCGATGAGGAACGACCCGGTCAGCGGGAAGACGCGCTTCTTCCCGAAGTAGTCCTCCAGCTCGATCGTCTGGCCTTCGAGCCGGGTGACCGCACCGCAGAACCCGGATGCCGCCTCCTCGACGACGAGGTCGCGCACCGCCTCGACTGTCGGGACGGGCTTGCGGCCGGCGTTCTTCCAATCGGAGGCCAGCACATCGGATCCGTAGCGGTCGTCCATCACCCGATGGAGGCTATGCGATGGGATGCGACGCCGGCCGATGCCACGCTGCGCCCGGCGCAACGTTCAGTCGAAAACGCGGACCAGCCGCCAGCTGCGGTCGACGGCGTCGTGACGCACATCGAAGACGTGCGCGTCGCCCTTCTCGCTGGTGCCCTGGAAGCGCCAGCCGCCGATCTCCCGCGGCAGGCTGCCGATCGAGTACCGATGGTCGCCGAAGGGTCGCCACCAGCCGCACACCTCGGCCCACACGGTCGGGGTGTCCGAGACCCGGTAGCGCGTGGATCTCCAGACCAGCCGTGTCGGGACTCCGTCATCGGTCGTCCATACGGCGACCGCCTCGTCGATCTCGGTCATGCTTCTCACCTCGCCTATCGAACATATGTTCGAGTCCGAGTGTAGCCGCGGGCTTCCGACAGCGCACCTCGGAAACCGCACGCGCGCGGCGGCCTGAGCTCGCGCACTCACGCACTCCGGGTGCGTCGCACGAATTGCCACACCCCGAGCAGCAGCACGGCGGAGAGCAGGCCGCCGCCGGCGAGAGACAGGGTGTCGGTCCCCAGGCCGCCGGTGAAGGGGATCGCCGGCACGGGCAGTTGCCGGTTCACCACATCCGGCAGCGCCACCGTCGTGGCGGACGCACCCACCGTGACGGGGATCGGCGTCGGATCCAGCCGGAATCCGACGGGCGCCCGCGTCTCGACCAGCTCGTACGCGCCGGGGCCGAGGCCGGTCACGGCGAACACCCCGCCGAGCGGGTCGGCGTCCCGCCCGGTGCACGCCGAAGCGGAGGGGGCCACGCAGTCGGTGACGACGATCGACGACCCCGTCGGCTTCCGTGTGGCGTCGATCGGCGTGAGCGTCCAGATCGCCCCCTCCAGGACATTCGCTGCGGCCGTCCCGTCGACCTTGTGCCACGAAACCGCGGAGGCCACCACGTCCACGACGGCTGTGCACGACGCGTCGGTCGACCCGGCGGCGCAGTTGCTGCCCTCGCTCGGTGACACGACGGTGTTGACGAGCTGCAAGTCGCCGGGATCAAGGTTCTTCACCGTCACCGAGTACGTCACGCTGACGTGCGCGCCGACGGCCAGCGGGCCCGTCCACGACAGGTTCGGCGCCGCATACGAAACCGTCCCCGCTGTCGCCGTCTGGTCGCCTTTGTAGGTGGCGTCTTTCAGCACATCGGTCAGGTCGTCGGAGATGTTCGCGGCGACGTAGGCCTGGCTACCCGTGTTCGTGATGGTGACGGTGTACTCGACGGTGTCGCCTGGTCGAACCGACGGGACGGACGAGGTCTTCCGAACCGCGAGGGAGCAGTGCGCCACGTCCGCCCGAACGGCGAACTGCGCTGTGCCGGTGGGGTTGCCCGCCGGGGCATCCGTCGTCGACCCGAAGGTGGTCACGCCGACCGCGCTGTTCGACAGCATCAGCGGTACGGGGGCATCGCAGGCCACGGGGGGAGCGATGGTGTCGAAACACAGCTGCGGGGGATCGCCCACCCAGCTGATCGAGATCTGGCCGCTGACGACCCCCGTCGCGTTGGTGACTCCGTTGATCCTGACGTCCGCCGTGAGCGACGTCACGGTGGTCGGGATGGACTGGAGGTTGAGCGACCCCGTTGGCGCGAGGGTGACGGCGGAGAAGCCGGGCACGGCGTTCGCGTTCTGATCGCGCAGGGTCACGGTCGCATCGGCGAACGCGGTGGGGACGACGCCCGGCAGGGTGAGCGCTCGCCACTTCGTGAACGAGGCGGCGCCGGTGCCGCAGTAGTAGCTCGGAGGCGAGACCGTCAGCGACTGCGGAGAGCTCGGCCCGGGGCACGTTCCGCCGGTTCTCGGGTCGAAGAACGACATGACGCCGGCATCACCCGTGGCGACGAGGCAGGATGACGAGATGTCGGAGGCGTCACGCACCGTGTAGTTGACCCCGTTGTCGACGTTGACGAACCCCTCACAAGGCGGAACCGTCCCCGTCCCCGTGTACGCGGCGAAATCGCGGCACATCACCTGGTTCCCGTTGGAGAGGTAGACCTTCGTACCGCGGGCGTACGCGTCGCCCGATCCGTTGCCGCCGCCGCTGTAGTTCGCGCCGGTTCCCGCGTAGGGATCAGCCACGGTCGCGCCGCTCAGGTTCCAGCAGCTCGACGCCGTCCCGGCGCCGTTCGTGATGGTGCACACGCCCGTGACGGCTCCTCCGGTGGAAAGGATCGGCGCGAAGGGAGTGCCGTTCGCAGCCGTGGCGATCGAGGTGGTCGTGGGCCACGTGCCGGGACAGAATGCCGACGTCGAAGCGGTGAAGCAGAAGGTCTGCCAGGCACTCGTGGGCGTCTTCTGGACGCTCGAGAACACGTAGTCCCCGAAGGTCTCGGTCGGGTTCGCACCGGAACTGGTGACGCCGCTCGGGTACAGCGTCGCTCCGGGGCACGCCGTCATGGCAGGGGTGGTGCACACGAGGATCGCCGTCCCGTTGCTGATCGCGGTGCTGTAGGTGTTGCCGTTGCCGGCAGCCACCCCGGAGCCGTTGATCTGCGCCCCGTACGTGTTGTTGTCGACCGTGATCCCTCCGCGCGCCCAGTAGCCACAGCTCGTCGGCGTGCCCGGCGCCAGGTCGAGGCAGGCGATGCCGGTACTCGAATTGTCGGGCAGCCCGGCGTACCAGAGCAGCCTGCTCCCCGACAGCCACGCCCCGGTCTGCTGCGGGGTCTTACCGCCGAACGCCGTGCCCGTTCCGATCGGGGTCCCCGGAGTCGCGGACCAGGATTGAGCGTTCGAGCCGGTGGGCCAGCCGGGACAGGTCGTGCCGTCGAGCCTCGCACAGTAGACGATCGGGGCGGTGCGGTGGTGGAAGACCGTGTACGCCAGTCCGTTCCGGACGACGATGTTGTATCCGTCGCCCGCGCCGACGGCCGTGATCTTCGGGGGCGCTCCTGCGACGAGCGGCGGAGACAGCTGCTGCGTACCCTGCGGAACCAGCGTTCCGGTGAAGCCGACACCGGTCGCGTCGGCGCTGGGAGCTCCAGCGGTCCATCCCGCCGTCGGCGTGAGGTACTGCGGCGTCACCGTGCCGGCGGCGTTCTGGTCCGGTGGCAGCTGCAGCGAGCCGGGGACGTACGCTCCCGCCGTGCTCAGATCGTCCTTCAGGTCGACCTGCGCGCTTCCTCCGGCGTTGTTCTGGTAGTCGACGACCCACCTGAGCGTGTCGCCCGGCTTCGCCGTGCCCGTCTTCGCGCCGCCGGGAGCGTCCGCGGAGGAGGCGGTCGAGCCGCCGGTGAGGTTGGTGCCCGTCATGTACGTCGTCGACAGCGTTTCCACCGCGGCATGCGACGAATACCGCGGCAGCAGCAGCGTCGCCGCGACGGCGCCCAGCGCGGCGCAGCCGACGAGGAGCACCGCCGAGCTGCGGCGGCGGATGCGCCGACGGTGGCGCGCAGGACGTCTCGACAGGATCAGCACTTCTCCTCCAGGTGCACGGGGGAGCGACGGTGCGCTCGACGGCTCGGGAGCCGTCGATCAGGCCCCTATTGGAGAAGACAGGGAGGCGGTTCTTTCGTTATGCGGCGCCGTATCCAATGAAAGGGATACCGCGCATCGAACGCGTCGGGCTCAGCCGACCGTCGCGCCGAACAACAGCCCCAGCAGGTAGGTCGCGGCCGCGGCGCCGTACCCGATGAGCAGCTGCCGGACGGCGCGCTTCAGCGGCGACGCCCCGGAGAGCAGGCCGACCACTGCGCCGGTACCCAGGAGGGTGATCCCGACGAGGATCGCGGAGACCACGATCGCGAGCGTTCCGGTGAGCCCGAACAGGAACGGGATGATCGGGATGAAGGCGCCGGAGGCAAAGAAGCAGAAGCTCGAGATGGCGGCGCTCCAGCCGTTGCCGACCGCCTCGTGCTCGTCTTCGACGGCCACGGGCGCGATCGCGATGGGCGACGTCACGGCCTGGAGGCCGGAGAGCACTTCGCGTGCGTGCTCGGCGGCCTCATCGGGCGACATCCCGCGGGCCCGGTAGACCAGGGTGAGCTCGTTCGCATCCACGTCGAGGTGCGGGAGCGCCGATCCGGTGGCGGGATTGGGGGTGGATGCTTCCAGCAGTTCCCGCTGCGACCGGACGGACACGTATTCGCCCGCGCCCATCGAGAGCGCACCGGCGAGGAGCCCCGAGATGCCCGTGAGGAGGACGACGTGGGTGGCGACGCCGCTCGCACTCACACCGAGCACGAGTGCCAGGTTGCTCACCAGTCCGTCGTTGGCGCCGAAGACGGCCGCGCGGAACGTCCCCGACAACCGCTGACGCCCGCGCGCGGCGAGTGCCCGCACGACCTCCTCGTGCACCTGCTCATCGGCCGCCATCTGCGGGGTGGCGTCCCGGTCGTCGGCGTAGGGGGAACGCGCCTCGGCCCGCTGGGCCAGCGCGAGCACGAAGACGGAACCGAACCGCCGTGCCAGCCATCCGAGCAGGCGGGTCCGCACATCCCCGCGCAGGGGCTTGCCGACGCGGTCGCCGAGCAGGTCGATCCAGTGCTGTTCGTGGCGTCGCTCGGCGTCGGCGAGCGCGAGCAGGATCTCCCGCTCCTCGCCCTCCCGGCGGCCGGCGAGGTCGCGGTAGACCGCTGCTTCGGCGCGCTCGTCGGCGAGGTAACGGCGCCACCGCCTGATGTCGGCGGGGGTGGGGGTCGGGGCTGTCGTCGTCATCCCCTCAATTCTAAAGCGAGAGGTCCGACCCACCCGGGACCGAGCGCTCGATCCCCAGCGCCATCGCAGAACGGGTGAATCGCTCACCCCAGTCGGCCGCGGCGACCACGGCCTCCTCCGGACCGACGATCCGGAAGGGCGCGTCCACCGCTGCGAGCCCGAACAGGGCCCACTCCGCGCTGTCCGCTGTGATCCGGACGGCGCTCGAGCCGTCGCCCAGATCGTCGACGGTCGCCCAGCGTCCGAGCCGTTCCACGACGCGGTCGTGAGGCGCCTCGACGATCGCCTCGACGACCATCGGCTCCACCGCGCTGTGCAGGGACTCGCGGACGTATTCGGCGGCATCCTCAGCAGGCAGCGCCCGGGGGCGGAAGCGGGTGCCGGTCGGGCGCGGCTCGGCGATGCGGTCGAGCCGGAAGCTGCGCCAGTCGAACCGGGTCAGGTCGTAGGCGACGAGGTACCAGCGGCGCTCGATGGAGACCAGGCGGTGCGGTTCGACGGTCCGGGTCGAGGCCTGCCCGTCGCGCGCGACGTAGGCGAACTCGATGCGCTCCTCGTCGCGGCAGGCCTGAGCGAGCGCGGTCAGGACGCCGGCGTCGGCCGAAGGACCCGGCCCGAGGGTCGTGGAGAGCGTCGTCGTGCGCAGCGCATCCACTCGACGCCTCAGGCGAGGGGGCATGACCTGCACGACCTTGGCGAGCGCGCGGACGGACGCTTCGTCGACTCCGGCGATCCCGCTCTGCGCCGCCGTCCGGAGCCCGACCGCGAGAGCCACGGCTTCGTCGTCGTCCACGACGAGCGGCGGGAGGGACGCGCCGGCGGCCAGCTGGTACCCGCCCGAGACGCCGCGTGTCGCGTCGACCGGGTAGCCGAGGTCGCGGAGCCGTTCCACGTCGCGGCGGAGCGTGCGCGGGGACACGCCGAGGCGGTCCGCGAGCTCCTGACCGGGCCAATAGCGGTGGGTCTGGAGCAGGGAGAGGAGTTGGAGGGCTCGGGATCCGGTGCTGGCCATGACTCCATTGTGCGCACGGATGCGGACGGAAACTGTCCGCTATGACCGCTATCAGCCCTGCTCGACCGTGGCGGGTAGCAGTGCCTCCGAGCCCGGCCGGGACAGCGTGATCACCGCCTCGGTGACCCATTCCGTCTGCTCGAGCGCCTCCTCGACCGACTGGAGGTCGACCGCCACATCCGATTCGCGGTCGTCGCCGACGAGGTCGACCGCGGCCACCAGGTAGAAGCGTTCGGGCCCGACGTACTCGAGATGAAGGTACGTGACACGTTCGACCTCGGGATGCTGCAGCAGCGCCGAGAGGGCAGCCTGCCAAGCGCGGTCCGATCCTGGCTGCCCCAGCAGGAACTTCCGGTTCCGCTCGATCAGCACGACGGCGACGATCGCCAGCAGCACGCCGACCAGGATGGAGCCCAGCGCATCCCAGAACGGGTTGCCCGTCAGCTCGTGCAGCAGCACCCCGAGGAACGCGATCAGCAGCCCGACGAGGGCCGCCGAGTCCTCGGCGAACACCGCGCGCAGTGTCGGGTTCGACGTGCGGAGCACGTGCTCGAAGGTGCCCGTGCCCGAATCCTCCGCCTTGGCGTGCGCCTGCCGGTACGACTGCATGAACGAGATCCCCTCGAATACGAATGCAGCCGCCAGCACCAGATAGGCGATCAGGTAGTCCGTGTCCTCTTCGCGGGAGCCGAGGGCGGAGACTCCGTGCATGATCGAGACGACGGCACCGGCAGTGAACAATCCGACCGCGGCGAACAGGCTCCATACGTACGCGTCGCGTCCGTACCCTCCGGGATGCGCGGCGTCGCGGGGCTTCCTGGCGGAGCGTTCCGCCTGGATCAGGAAGATCTCGTTCCCCGCATCCGCCCACGAGTGCGCGGACTCGGCGACGAGCGACGCCGAACCGGTCAGGATGGCAGCGAAGGTCTTGGCGATGGCCACGAGGATGTTCGCGCCGAAGGCGAGCAGCACCGTGAAGAAGCTGGATGAGCGTTTCTTGCCGGCCATGGCGCCACCCTAGTCCCGCCCGGTGACGTCACCGGGAGCCTAATGCGCGGCCGGAATGCAGAAGGCCCCGGTCGCTGTGACCGGGGCCTTCTGTCTGTGTGTCCGAGGGGGGACTTGAACCCCCACGCCCTATACGGGCACTAGCACCTCAAGCTAGCGCGTCTGCCATTTCCGCCACCCGGACGAGGTGAGACGGCGGCCGGACTTCTCCGGCTGCCGAAGAAAGACGATAGCACGGATTGATCGCCCCGGATCACTCGGGCCGACACCCCGGGCGTGGCGGGGCGGCGTCGGACGCGGCAGGTAGCGTGGGGACATGACCGACGAACTCCGCGCCACCGAGCACGACCTCGACGAGACCGCGATCATCGCGCGCGACCTCATCCGGTTCGACACCACGAACTATGGGGAGGGCCGGTCGAACGGCGAGGCCGACGCGGCCGAGTACGTGGAGGCGAAGCTCGCCGCGCTCGGCCTCAAGCCCCAGGTGTTCGAGTCCGATCCCGGGCGCGCCAGCGTCGTCGCGCGGGTCGAAGGCAGCGACCCCGGCAAGCCCACGCTGGTGGTGCACGGGCACCTCGACGTGGTGCCGGCGGATCCGCGCAATTGGTCGGTCGACCCCTTCGGCGGCGAGATCAAGGACGGACTGCTCTGGGGACGCGGCGCCGTCGACATGAAGAACATGGATGCAATGATCCTGACCGCGGTCGGCGACATCCTCGAGGCGGGGGAGCGGCCCGGCCGCGACCTGGTCGTCGCGTTCTTCGCCGACGAGGAGGACGGCGGCCGGCGCGGTTCCCATCACCTCGTCGACACGCATCCCGAGCTGTTCGCCGGTGCGACCGAGGCAATCAGCGAAGTCGGCGGCTACTCCATCGACCTGGCCGGCCGGCGCGCCTACCTCCTGCAGACCGGCGAGAAGTCGCTGGTCTGGATCAAGCTGGTCGCGCGCGGCCGCGCCGCGCACGGCTCGCGCCTGATCCGCGAGAACGCGATCACCCGGCTGGCGGAGGCCGTCGTCGCGCTGGGGCGCGAGGACTGGCCCATCCAGCTGACCGCCACGACGACCCGCCTGATCGGCGAGCTCGGCCGCCTGCTCGAGGTCGACCCGCAGCGCATCGGACCGGACGAGGTCGTCATCCGCACCGGAACTGCGGCCGGTTTCATCCTGGCGACGCTGCGGACCACGACCAACCCGACGCTGCTCGAAGCGGGCTACAAGCACAACGTCATCCCGGACACCGCGGAGGCCCTCATCGACATCCGCACCCTTCCGGGCGAAGAGGATGCGGTGCTCGAGCGCGTCCGCGAGCTGATCGGCGACGACGTCGAGATCCAGATCATGCACCGCGACATCGGGCTGGAGGCGGAATTCGGCGGAGGTCTGGTGGGCGCCATCACGGGCACGCTGCAGCAGCACGACCCGGGTGCACCGGTCCTCCCGTACCTGCTGTCGGGCGGTACCGACAACAAGGCGCTCAGCCTGCTGGGGATCACGGGCTACGGCTTCGCACCGCTCCGGCTGCCGGCCGATCTCGACTTCCCGGGCATGTTCCACGGCGTTGACGAGCGGGTGCCGCTCGACGCGCTAGTGTTCGGTAGGACCGTGCTCCGCGACCTGCTGCGCGCCTACTGAACGCGCGCCCCTCCGACCCCAGGACTTCACGACACGAATGAACTTCATCAACGCCCTGATCCTCGGCCTCGTGCAGGGGCTCACCGAGTTCCTCCCCATCTCGTCCTCCGCGCACATCCGCATCGTCGGTGAACTGCTCGGAACGGGAGCCGACCCGGGGGCGCGGTTCACCGCGATCATCCAGCTCGGCACCGAGGCGGCGGTCCTGCTGTACTTCTGGCGCGACATCACGCGGATCATCGCCCAGTGGTTCCGGGCGCTCTTCGGGCGCATCCCGCGCAACGACCCCGACGCGCGGATGGGGTGGCTGGTCATCATCGGCAGCATCCCGATCGTGGTCCTCGGCCTGCTCTTCCAGAACCAGATCGAGACGACCTTCCGCTCGCTCTGGATCGTCGCCACCACCCTCATCGTGTTCGGCATCCTGCTCGGGATCGCCGACCGCGTCGGTGCGAAGCGGAAGCGCCTGCGCGACCTGACCTGGGGTGACGGCATCATCTACGGCCTCGCGCAGTCGCTCGCGCTGATCCCGGGCGTCTCCCGCTCCGGCGGCACCATCACGGCCGGTCTCTTCATGGGCTACCAGCGCCGCGCGGCCGCCCGCTACTCGTTCCTGCTGGCGCTCCCTGCGGTCTTCGGCAGCGGGCTCTACCAGCTCTACAAGGCGGTCAAGGAACCCTGCACGCAGGCTCTCGCCAGCGCGGGGACGTGCACTCCCGAGGTGTTCGGACCGGTCGAGACGGCCGCCGCGACGGTGGTCGCCTTCGTCGTCGGGCTCCTCGTGATCGCGTTCTTCATGAGCTACATCTCGCGCCGCAGCTTCCTGCCGTTCGTCATCTACCGGATCGTCCTCGGCGTCCTGCTGATGATCCTGCTCGCCACCGGCGTGCTGCAGGCGTGAGCCGAGAGGCTCAGCCGAGAGACTCAGCCGCGGCGCGGGTCGTCGGGCGCGCGGCCGGCGGTTCCGCCGTCGCGGCCGTCGCCACGGCGGCGCAGGTAGCGCTCGAACTCCTGGGCGATCGCCTCGCCGCTCGCCTCGGGCGAGTCGACGGTGTCGCGGGCCTGCTCCAGCTGCTGGATGTACGACGCCATCTCTTCGTCGTCCGCGGCGAGGGCGTCGATCCCCGCCTCCCACGCGGCGGCTTCGTCCACGAGCATCCCGCGGGGGATGGTCACGTCGACCAGTTCTTCGAGCTTATCGATGAGGGCGAGCACGGCCTTGGGGCTGGGAGCGTTGTGCACGTAGTGCGGCACGCTCGCCCAGATCATGATGGTCGGGATGCCGACGTCCTCCGCACCCTCGGCGAGGGCGCTGAGGATTCCGACGGGGCCTTCGTAGTTGGACCGCTCGACGCCGAGCTCCGCTCGCACCGCCGCGTTGTCGCTGGAGGCGAACACCGAGATCGGGCGCGTGTGCGGGACGTCGGCCAGCATCGCGCCGAGGAAGACGATCGCGCCGATGTCGGCGGCGAGCGCCACATCCATGATCTCGGCGGTGAAGCTGCGCCAGCTGCGTGACGGCTCCGTGCCGAGCAGCAGGAAGATGTTGCCCGCATTGTCGCCGGTCACCGTGAGCTCGGCATCCCCGGCGAGGTCTTCGCCGATCCGCCCGGGCAGCGAAGGTCCGTAGACGACCGCGGACGGCCAGATCAGTCTGCGACGGCCGTCGTCGTCGGTCACCACCGGCCGGTTGAACTGGAAGTCGAAGTAGAGCTCCGGGTCGACCTCGGCGACGGGCACCACCTCGAGCTGTTCCTTGAGGGTCTTCACCGCGCCGCTGGCTGCCTCGCCCGCGTCGTTCCAGCCTTCGAAAGCCACCACGAGGATGCGGCCGCCGAGGATGTTCTGTCCGTCAGTCACGAAGCTGTCCCTCGTCCTTCCCTGGCGACCGGTCGGCGCGCCATCCCTCAAGGATAGGCCTGTGGGTCTCCCGATAGACTTGCCCGTTGTGACCGCGTCTTCCCCCCGCAGCGAACATTCCCGTAGCGACACCAGCGCGGGCGAGTTGCCTGCCGCCGTCCTCTGGGACATGGATGGCACCCTCGTCGACACCGAGCCGTACTGGATGGCCTCCGAGCAGGAGCTCGTCGGTTCGTTCGGCGGCACCTGGACCCACGACGACGGTCTGCTGCTGGTCGGCCTCGGCCTGTGGAACTCCGCCGAGATCCTCCGTTCGCGCGGGGTCGAGATGGACGCGAACGAAATCGTGCACTGGCTGACCGACCGGGTGCAGCAGAAGCTGGACTCCGAGGGCGTCCCGTGGCGACCTGGTGCACGCGAGCTCCTCGCGGGCCTCCGCGAGCGCGGCATCCGCACCGCCCTCGTCACCATGTCGGTGCGCCGGATGGCGGAGCAGATCGTGGCGCACATCCCGTTCGACGCGTTCGACGTGATCGTGAGCGGCGACGAGGTGGACGAGCCGAAGCCCGCGCCGCAGCCGTACCTCCGGGCGGCCGAGCTTCTCGGTGTCGAGCCCACGGACACCGTGGCGATCGAGGACTCGCTGGTCGGCCTGGCCTCGGCCGTCGCCTCCGGCGCGGCGACCATCGGCGTTCCGCACATCGTCCCGCTCCCGGAATCGGACGAGCACACGCTGTGGGAGTCGCTGGAGGGACGCACCGCCGACGATGTCGTCGCCGTCGCGCGCGATCGCCGAGAGGCGGCCGCACGATGAACGAGATCCGTCGGAGTTCCGGTCCGTTCCGTCCGGGGGACCGCGTGCAGCTCACCGGTCCGAAGGGCCGGATGAACACCATCACCCTCGAGCCGGGCAAGTTGTTCCACAGCCACCGCGGCGTGCTGGAGCACGACGCGATCATCGGCCTCCCGGACGGCTCGGTCGTGACGAACAACGCCGGTGTCGAGCACCTGGCTCTGCGTCCCCTCCTCACCGACTTCGTCATGTCGATGCCGCGCGGAGCGGCGATCGTCTACCCAAAGGATGCGGCGCAGATCCTGGCACTGGCGGACATCTTCCCGGGCGCCACCGTCGTCGAGGCGGGCGTCGGCTCCGGCGCGCTCTCCCTCTGGCTGTTGCGCGCCATCGGGCCGGAGGGTCGTCTCCTCTCCTTCGAGCGCCGCGAGGAATTCGCCGACGTCGCGCGCGACAACGCCGCCACCTTTGCCGGCGGCGTTCCCGGCAACTGGACGCTGACCGTCGGCGACCTGCAGGACACGCTGCCGAGCGCGGTGGAGCCGGGAACGGTCGACCGGGTCGTGCTCGACATGCTCGCGCCGTGGGAGACCCTGGATGCGGTTTCCGAGGCGCTGAAGCCCGGCGGCGTGGTCATCTGCTACGTCGCGACCGTCACCCAGCTGTCGCGCGTGGCCGAGGCGATCCGCGCCTCCGGTGACTACACGCACCCGCAGTCGAACGAGACGATGGTGCGCGGCTGGCACGTGGAGGGGCTCGCCGTCCGGCCCGACCACCGCATGATCGCCCACACCGGCTTCCTGATCACGGCCCGACGGCTCGCGCCGGGCACCGTGCTCCCCGAGCTGAAGCGGCGTCCGTCCAAGTCCGACTACTCGGACGAGGACGTCGAGGCGTGGACGCCGGGCGCACTCGGCGAGCGGCAGTCCAGCCCGAAGAGCCTGCGCAAGCGGATGCGCGAGGCCGCCGCCAGCGCCGAGCTGGCCGCCGGTCGCGACGGCGACGGCATCCGCGACGCCGCACTGCCGGACGCGGACGAGGACGCTCCGGGCGTCGGCTAGCATGAATACCCGGGACGCCACGCCGCGCGCGGCCGTCCTGACACCCCCACCGTTCGGATCGAAAGAGGACCCGTGCCCCACGCAACCGGTCGCCGCGCCACCGCCCTCGGCAGAGTCGCCGCCGTCATCGGAGCCGCCGGCCTGGTGGCCGTATCCCTGACCGGTTGCACGACCGATCCGAACAACGACTGCAGCACGGCGCTCCCGTCGGGCAGCGCCTCGCAGCTGGTGGAGGCGACCGGCAAGATCGGCTCGAAGCCCAAGATCACCGTCCCCACGCCGTTGGACACGACGAAGTCCCAGCGCACCATCATCACCGAGGGCACCGGCGAGCAGGTCCACAAGGGCCAGGTCGTCGAGATCCAGTACACGATCCTGGACGGCGCGACCGGTCAGGTGCAGCAGACGTCCTACGGCAGCGGGGACACGTACCCGCTCGCCCTCGGCGCCGGCAACGCGGCGCTCAGCAAGGGCCTCCAGTGCGCGCCCGTCGGCTCGCGCGTCGCCGTCGTCATCTCGCCCAAGGACTCCGGCGGCACCGGTGCCACGAGCTCCGGCGTGATCGTCGCGGACATCATGAAGGCCTACCTGCCGAAGGCGGACGGCGCCGTGCGTCCCTCCGTCTCCGGGTTCCCGACCGTCGTGCTCGCACCGACGGGCCAGCCCGGCATCACCATCCCGTCGTCCGGCTCCGCGCCGAAGACGATCCGCAGCGAGCAGCTGAAGGTCGGCGACGGCGCGACGGTGAAGAAGGACTCGATCGCGATCCTGCAGTACACGGCGGTCGGCTGGGACAACAAGAACGTCGTGTTCTCGAGCTGGCAGTCCGGTTCGCCCGACGTCGTCTCGATCGGCACCGGTCAGAGCCAGCTCAACCAGGCGCTCCCGCAGAGCGTGCTGAAGCAGCTCGTCGGCAAGAAGGTCGGCTCGCAGGTCGTCATCGAAGCACCCGCCGAGGGCCAGGTTCCGGCCGCGGCCTGGGTGGTGGACATCCTCGGGATCCGCTAGCTCGCGCACTAGGATGGACGGGTGTCCCGTTCCTCGTCATCGCCCTCGCGCGTCCCGGTCGAGGAGCGCCTGTTCAGCCTCGTGCTGGCGTTGCTCGCGACCGAGAACGGCCTGACCAAGAGCGAGATCCTGTCGACCGTCCAGGGCTATCGCCAGCGCTATGACGCGCACGGCGACAACAGCAGCCTGGAGCGCCAGTTCGAGCGGGACAAGGACGACATCCGCGACCTCGGCGTGCCGCTCGAGACGGTCGAAGCGCCGGAGGCGTCCGGCAACAATCAGCTGCTCCGGTACCGCATTCCGAAGGGGGCATACGACCTCCCGGCCGATGTCAGCTTCTCGCCGGAGGAACTCACCCTGCTCGGGCTCGCGGCGGCGGTCTGGCGCGAGGGCTCGCTGTCGGGGGAGTCTCGTCGCGCCCTGATGAAGCTGCGTTCGCTCGGCGTCGAGGCCGACGACCCGGTGGTGGGTTACGCGCCCCGGCTGCGTGTGCGCGAGTCGGCGTTCGAGCCGCTCAGCCAGGCGCTCGAGCGTCACGTCATGGTCCAGTTCCCGTACCTGAAGCCGGGCGAGAGCACCTCCCGGCTCCGCACGGTCGCTCCGCTGTCGCTCGTCCAGCACCAGGGGCGCTGGCACCTGCAGGGCATCGATCAGGAGGCGCAGGGCTCGCGCACCTTCCTGCTCTCGCGCATCGTCGGCGCGGTCAAATTGACCGCCCGCACCTTCGACCAGGAGCAGTACCGCGTCGACGGCGGGGCGTTCGCCGAGCGGGCTCTGCTCGAACTGGAGCGGATCTGGGAGTCCAACGTCGCCGAGATCGAGGTGACGGCCGGCACGGACGCCGCCACGCGCCTCGGCAAGCGGTACGGTGACGCCGTCCCGGTGGGCCTCGACGGCGTACCGGTGCGGCTCACGGTCAACTTCTCCGACAGCAACATCCTCGCCGACCAGCTGGCGTCCTTCGGGCCCGAGGTGCTGGTGCTGTCGCCTCCCGAGCTGCGCGACCTGGTGCTTCAGCGCCTCCAGACGACGGTGGATGCGCACACCGGCCCGATCGCGGGGGAGCGGCACGATGGCTGAGCGCCGAAAGCCGATGCAGGCGCAGGACAAGCTGGCGTTCCTGCTCGCCCTCGTCCCGTACCTGATGGACCGCGACCGCGTGAGCGTCGCGGAGGCCGCTGAGCATTTCGGAGTCGACCAGGAGCAGCTGCGAGACGCGGTCCGCCTGATCGCCGTCTCCGGCATCCCGGGCGAGACGAACGCGTACCAGCCCGGCGATCTGTTCGACATCGCCTGGGACGACTTCGAGGACAACGACCAGATCGTGCTGACGCACCAGGTCGCCATCGACGACTCGCCGCGCTTCTCCGCCCGTGAGGCGGCAGCTCTCATCGCAGGCCTGCAGTACCTGACGGCGCTGCCCGAGAACGCGGACCGCAACGCGATCGGTTCGCTGATGGCCAAGCTCGCGCGGGGCGCGTCCGCGGCGCCCAGCCAGCTGGCCGTCGCCCGCTCGGAGACGGACGAGGCGCTCGCGATCATCCGCGACGCCGTCCTCGGCGGCGTCCAGGTGGAGTTCGACTACCTGAGCTCGCGCGGCGAGCGGGAACGGCGCCGGGTCGATCCGCTGCGCATCGAGTCGGTGGACCAGGACTGGTACCTGCGTGGCTGGGATCACCTGCGCACGGCGATCCGCACCTTCCGGCTCGACCGCATCGACAACCTCGTCACCACCCACGAGGCGATCACCTACCGCCCGGGCGACGTCAAGCTGCCGGAGACCCTCTTCACCGGCACGCCCGAGGACCAGCTGGTGACGGTCGAGATCTCGGCCTCTGCGATCCCGCTGATCGAGGACTACATCCCCGAGGGCGCGACCCGCGAGGAGCGCGGCGACGTGATCCGGACCAGCCTCCGGGTCGCTCACTTCCACGGTCTCAAGCGCCTGGTCGCCGGACTCTCGGGTGTGCTGACCGTCCTCGATCCGCCCGAGGCGCGCCAGGTCGTCGCGGGCTGGGCGCGCGCGGGCGTCGAGCGGTACCGCTGAGCCGCCGCGTCGGCTTCTGGCCCGACCGGTAGGCTGAGCGCATGCCCTGGTGGTCGTGGCTGGTGATCTGGACCGTGCTCGTGCTCGGTCTTCTCGGCATGCTCGTCTTCTTCGCCTGGTGGCTGTTCCGCAAAGTCGTCGCGGCGGGCCGTGAGGCGGCCGCGCTGATGGAGAAGGCGGACGTGCTCTCGCGCCGCGCCGAAGAGCTCCATGAGACCTTCGAACCGGCCGTGCTCGCCGACGCCGCCGAGTTGCGCGCCGAGCGCGACGAGCAGCTCGCCGGACGCGCTATCGCGCGGCAAGCTCGCAGGGACGCGCGGGTCAGGCGCGGTAGACTACTGGTCGATGTGGACCCGGAGACGGTTCCCGATCGCTTCGCCCACCTTTTGAAAAGGATCTGATCCCATGTTCGCAGGACTGACCGGATGGCATCTGCTCATCATCCTCGCCCTGATCCTGGTGCTCTTCGGTGCGTCGAAGCTTCCGGGCCTCGCGAAGAGCATCGGCCAGTCGATGCGGATCTTCAAGGGCGAGGTCGACGAGATGAAGAAGGACGGCAAGGCCGACAAGGCCGCCGACGGTACTGTCACCGCTGCGCCCGCACCGACCGTTCAGGCTCCCGCGCCGACCCAGGCGCCGGCGGCGACTCCCGCTCCCGTCGACCCCTCGACCGAGTCGCACCCGAAGCCCTAGTCCGGTGGCCTCCACGAAGCGAGGCAAGAACCGCGAAGGACGGATGACGCTCGCCGAGCACTTCATCGAGCTTCGCAAACGCCTCTTCCGCTCCGGCCTGGCACTCCTCGTGGGTGCCGTCGTCGGGTGGTTCCTCAGCGGGTACGTGATGGATGCGCTGCGCGGTCCGATCACCGACATCGCCAAGCAGCAAGGCCGCGAGGCGATGCTGAACTACGACAGCATCACCGGCGCCTTCGACCTGAAGATGCAGGTCGCCATCACCATCGGTGCCGTCATCTCGAGCCCGGTCTGGCTCTACCAGATCTGGGCGTTCTTCGTCCCCGCGATGACCCGCAAGGAGCTGAAGTACGGCTTCGGCTTCTTCTTCACCGCCGTGCCTTTGTTCATCGCGGGCGGCGTGACCGGCTGGCTGCTGGTCCCGCACATCGTGAGTCTGCTGACCAGCTTCGCTCCGGAGCCCGATTCGGCGATCATCCAGGCGAAGACCTACTTCGACTTCATCATGAAGCTCGTCATCGCGGTGGGAATCGCGTTCGTCCTCCCGGTCTTCCTGGTGCTCCTCAACTTCGTGGGCGTCCTGAGCGCGAAGTCGATCATCGCCTCGTGGCGCTGGGCGCTCATCCTGATCGCGCTGTTCACGGCGATCGCGACGCCGGCCGCCGACGTGCTGTCCATGTTCCTGCTGGCGATCCCCATGGTCGCGCTGTACTTCCTCGCCTACGGCGTCGCCTGGCTGCACGACCGCCGCGCCGCCAAGAACCAGGTGCGCCTGGAGGCCGAACTCGCCGCCTGACCGGGTGGGCGCCGGGCAGGCATAGGCTGGGGGAGTGACCGACCAGACGCTCTCGCCGGCGGAGCGGTTCGCCGCCTCGCGCGACCGGGCCCGCCAGCCCCTGCTCGAGACCTTCCGGGCCGGGCTCCGGTTCGACCTCGACCCGTTCCAGCGGGAGGCGTGCGGCGCTCTCGAACGCGGCCGCAGCGTCCTCGTCGCCGCCCCGACCGGTGCGGGCAAGACCATCGTCGCCGAGTTCGCCGTCTTCCTGGCGATGCGCGAGGCGAACGCGAAGGTCTTCTACACGACGCCGATGAAGGCGCTCAGCAACCAGAAGTTCCAGGAGTTCCAGGACGCGTACGGGCCCGAGTCCGTCGGGCTCCTCACCGGCGACACCAACATCAACTCGCACGCACGCATCGTCGTCATGACGACCGAGGTGCTGCGCAACATGCTCTACGCCGATTCCGACCTGCTCACCGACCTCGCATACGTGGTGATGGACGAGGTGCACTACCTGGCCGACCGGTTCCGCGGCGCGGTGTGGGAGGAGGTCATCATCCACCTCCCCTCCGAGGTGCGGATGGTCTCGCTCAGCGCGACCGTGTCGAATGCGGAGGAGTTCGGCGACTGGCTGCAGGCCGTACGCGGGGACACCGACGTGGTCGTTTCGGAGGATCGTCCTGTTCCGTTGGAGCAGCACATCCTGATGCGCTCCAAGCTCATCGACCTGTTCGACTCGTCGGGGCTGGCCGCGACGAACCGCGTGAATCCCGAGCTCGTACAGATGGCCCGCTACGGCGGCCGGGTGCTCAGCAGCCGGCAGATGAAGGATGTCGGCCGCTACCACTCGAAGGGCGGCCGCCCGGACACGTTCCGGATGAACCGCGCCGACCTGGTCGCTCTGCTCGACGACCGGAACCTGCTTCCGGCGATCTTCTTCATCTTCAGCCGCAACGGCTGCGACGCGGCGGTCAAGCAGGTGCTGCGGGCCGGGGTCCGGCTGACGCAGAAGCACGAGCGCGACGAGATCCGGGAGATCGTGGAGGAGCGGTGCCGGACGCTGCTCGACGAAGACCTCGCGGTCCTCGGCTACTGGGAGTGGCTGGAGGGCCTCGAACGCGGAGTCGCCGCCCACCACGCCGGACTGCTGCCGGCCTTCAAAGAGGTCGTGGAGGAGCTGTTCCGGCGGAAGCTGGTCAAGGTCGTCTTCGCCACGGAGACGCTCGCGCTCGGGATCAACATGCCGGCCAGGACGGTCGTGCTGGAGAAGCTGGAGAAGTTCAACGGCGAGGCCCGCGTGCCGATCACGCCGGGGGAGTACACGCAGCTGACCGGCCGCGCCGGCCGCCGCGGGATCGACGTCGAGGGCCACTCGGTCATCCAGTGGGAGGACGGGCTCGACCCGCAGTCCGTCGCCTCCCTCGCGTCCCGGCGCAGCTATCCGCTGAACTCGAGCTTCCGGCCCACCTACAACATGGCCGTGAACCTGATCGACCAGTTCGGCCGTGGCCGCACCCGCGAGATCCTGGAGTCGTCGTTCGCGCAGTTCCAGGCCGACCGCGCCGTCGTCGACCTGGCCCGCAAGGCGCTGCAGCAGGAGCAGTCGCTCGCGGGCTACGAGGAGGCGATGACCTGCCACCTCGGCGACTTCACGGAGTATTTCTCGATCCGGCGCGAGCTCACCGATCTGGAGCGGAAGGGCTCCCGCATCGAGACCGCGTCGAACAGCGACCGCGAGAAGCGCCAGCGCCAGCTCGCGGCTCTGCGCAAGCGGATGAAGGATCACCCCTGCCACCGCTGCGCCGAGCGGGAGCAGCACGCGCGGTGGGCGGAGCGCTGGTGGAAGCTGAAGCGCGACACCGAACGGCTCCGGTCGCAGATCCAGTCGCGCACCGGGGCGGTGGCGAAGGTGTTCGACCGGGTGTCGGATGTGCTCCTCGAACTCGGCTACCTCACCAAGGAGGACGGCGAGACGGCGCTGACCGTGCACGGACGCACGCTGAAGCGCATCTACGGGGAGCGCGACCTGCTGGTCGCGGAGTGCCTGCGCCGGAACGCCTGGAAGGACCTCGACGCGGCCGGGCTCGCCGCGATGGCGTGCGCGCTCGTCTTCGAGCCGCGCCGCGAGGAGGGCTTGGCGCACGAACGGACCCTCCCGCGCGGAGCCTTCCGCCCATCGCTCGAGAAGACGACCACGCTGTGGAGCCGGCTGGACGACCTGGAGCAGGAGAACCGCCTCCCGGGCAGCGAACCGCCCTCGACCGCGATCTCGCTCGCCATGTGGATGTGGTCGCGCGGCTCCGGGTTGGATGCGGTGCTCAGCGAGGCCGACATGGCCGCCGGTGACTTCGTGCGCTGGACCAAGCAGACGATCGACCTGCTCGATCAGCTGTCCCTGGTCGCCCAGGGCAACGTCGGCAGGGTCGCCCGCCAGGCGCTGGAGTCCATCCGCCGCGGAATCGTCGCCTACTCGTCCGTCGCCTGAACAGCGTCCACACGCGGATGCTTTAGGCTCTCCCTTCGTGCACATCGTCCCGCGAGCCCCGCTTCCGCTCTGGTTCGCGCTACTGGTCGCCGCCGGCGCCGGACCTGTCCTCGACGCCGGGTTCCCGGACAAGGATGTGTGGCCGCTGACGTTCGTCGGCATCGCCATGGTGCTGCTCGCGCAGCGCGGCCGCCGCGCCGGTTCGGCCTTCCTGGTCGGCTGGGTGGCGGGGGAGTCGTTCTACCTCGTCCACGTCGCGTGGACGGCGCTCTACCTCGGTCCGCTTCCCTGGGTGGCCCTCTCGACCCTCGAGGCGCTGTTCTGGGGTGCGGGCGGCATCCTGATCACGCTGGCCTACCGCTGGGTGCCGCGCACCTTCCCGACGCTGCTCGGCCGGCTGGGACTGCTGCCCGTCATCATCGGCGGGCTGTGGGTGCTGCGGGAGTTCGTGACCGGTACCTGGCCGTACGGCGGCTTCTCGTGGGGGCGCGTCGCGGAGTCGCAGTCGACGAGTCCACTCGCACCGCTGGTCGCCTGGCTGGGTATCTCAGGTCTCAGTTTCGTCATGGTCTGGGTCGTCGCCCTGCTGCTGGAGGTGCCGCGGGAAGTCGCGGTGCGCAGGAGCGCGCGCGCACTCGTCGCGGGCGCGGCTATCGCGCTGGTCTTTGCGATCCCGGCGTGGCCGGCCACCACCGACGGCACGACGCGGATCGCCGCGGTCCAGGGCAACGGACCGGCGGGGTACTTCGATAACGCGCCGGTCGGCGCGGTGTTCGACTCGCAGGTCGCCGAGACGCTCCGCATCCCTTCGTCGCAGGTCACGGGCTCTCAGAAGGTCGACATGGTCGTCTGGCCCGAAGGATCGGCGCTGCCGGACCCGACCCGCGACCCGGACAACGCGGCCATTCTCGACGCGCTGAGCCGCAAGTTCGGGGCACCGTTCGTCGTCGGCACGATCACCTCGCGCGACGATCGTCTGTACAACACCTCACTGCAGTGGGAGGCAGGGAAGGGCGCGGTCGACTATTACGACAAGAAGCATCCGGTGCCGTTCGGGGAGTACGTCCCGGACCGGGCCTTCTGGCGCCCGTTCGCGCCCGACCTGATCGATCTCATCGGCCGCGACTACACGCCGGGCACACGCGACAACGTGTTCGACGTCGGCGGTGTTCGCGCCGGGATCTCGATCTGCTTCGACATCGTCGACGACCAGTTGCTGACCGACATGATGCGCGGGGGAGCGCAGGTCATCCTCGCGCAGACCAACAACGCCGACTTCGGTCAGACGGACGAGAACCAGCAGCAGCTGGCGATCGCCCGGCTGCGCGCCATCGAGTCCGGGCGCTCGCTCGTGAACATCTCCACGGTGGGCAGCAGCCAGATCGTGGGACCGGACGGCCGCACGATCAGTTCCATCCCGCCCTTCCGGCCCGGTCACATGGTGGCGGATGTCCCGCTCGGCACCACCACGACCCCGGCGACGCTGCTCAGCCGGGGAATCGAGTTCCTCGTCGCAGGCCTCGGCCTGTTCGGGCTGCTGGCGGCATCCATCGGGCGTCAGTCCGTGGAGTCCGAGGTCGGGCCGGAAACGAGAAGGCCGCTCTCACCACGAGGGTGAGAACGGCCTTGGTTGTTCAGCGGACGTCAGGCGCTGTGCCGGCGCTCGCTCGTTCCGCGACGGGCCCGCAGGTACTGCAGGCGCTCCTCCAGGAGCTCCTCCAGTTCGGCACGGGTGCGACGCTCGAGCAGCATGTCCCAGTGGCTGCGCGGAGTCTTGACGTCGGAGTGGTCGATCTCGACCGGGATGTCACCGACGAGCAGGTGGGCCTCCTGGCCGCAGTGCTTGCACTCCCAGCCCTGCGGGGCGTCGGCCTCTGCCGAGAACACGACGTCGGTCTCCTTGCCGCATGCGGGGCAAAGATAGGTGTAACGGGAACGCGGAGAGTAGACGACGCCTTCTTCGCTCTGTAGGCTTTGGGCGCCGAGTCTCATGCCGCGCAAGCTGCGATCTGCCATTGTGTGGTTCTCCTCTGTGCGCGCGAATCCTCACAGTTATAAACCGTCAAGCTGGGGATTCTCTTTCCGGGGGAGCCTTTCTCCCAGTGCCCTCTCAGAGTCGCTGCGGTTCACCGGCGCCCGTCGACCAGCGTTCTGAGGATGTCGCACCGGTCCGTGACGATCCCGTCGACCCCCAGGTTGAGCAGGCGCACCATGTCGGCAGGTGCGTTGACCGTCCACACGTGGACTTCGGCCCCGGCCGCGTGGATCCGCTCGACGGTGCGCTCGGTGACGATGCGCATCGGGCCGCGTCGTTCCGGGACCTGCACCGCGACGAAACCGCGGAGGCCGCGCCGCACGAGGGGCGCGATGCCGAGCTTCGCGCCCGCGAGGATGGGCAGGAACTCCGGCACGGACGGCGACGAGGCGATGCGCGGGAAGTGGTCGGCGACGGCTTTGCGCCGGTCCGTCGCGAAGCTGGTGATGAGAACCCGGTCCGCCGCCTTGGCCTCCCGGATGGCGGTGACCGCCGGGGGCGCGGCGCGCGCATCCTTGACGTCGATGTTGAACCGGGCCTGCGGGAACGCGTCGAGCGCCTCGGCGAGCGAGCAGAAGGCCTGACCGTGTCCGAGGTCGATGCGGCGGAGTTCGCGCATGGTGAGCTGCGCGACCTCGACCCGCCGGCCGGCGATGCGCGACAGGTCAGGGTCGTGCGCGATGACCGCTGTGCCGTCCGCCGAGACGTGGATGTCGGTCTCGAGGTGCGTCGCCCCCGCCGAGAGGGCGCGAAGGAAGGCCAGGAGCGTGTTCTCCGGCGCGTCGGCGGCGAGACCGCGGTGCGCGATGATCCGCGGCGCGGTCCCGTCGAGGAAGCTCACGGCGTGGTGGGCGGCGGAGTCCCCGCGTCGGTCGCTTCGGAGCCGACGGTGGCCTCGGCGCCGACGGCGGGACCTGCGGCGGCCGCGCCGTCAGCGGCGACGGCGCCGGGGGAGCCGGGTGCGCCACCTGCTGAGCCGAACGCCGTTCCGATGCCCTTGAGCGCCTCGGTGAGCTCGCTCGGGATGATCCAGAGCTTGTTCGCCGGGCCCTCGGCCAGCTTCGGAAGGGTTTGCAGGTACTGGTAGGCGAGCAGGAGGTTGTCCGGGTTCCCCTTGTGGATCGCGCCGAACACCGTGGTGATGGCCTGCGCCTCACCTTCGGCGCGGAGCACGGCCGCCTTCGCCTCGCCCTCTGCCCGCAGGATGGCCGACTGCCGGAGGCCTTCCGCGTTGAGGATCTCGGACTGCTTCGTGCCCTCCGCCGTCAGGATGACCGCGCGGCGGTCGCGCTCGGCGCGCATCTGCTTCTCCATGGAGTCTTGGATGGAGAGGGGCGGGTCGATCGCCTTCAGCTCGACGCGGGATACTCGGATGCCCCACTTGCCGGTCGCTTCATCGAGGACCAGCCGGAGCTGGCCGTTGATGTTGTCGCGGCTGGTCAGAGCCTCTTCGAGGTTGAGGCCGCCGACGACGTTACGAAGGGTCGTGGTGGTCAGCTGCTCGACTGCGCCGAGGTAGTTGGCGATCTCGTAGGTCGCCGCGCGCGCATCCGTCACCTGGAAGTAGACGACCGTGTCGATCGACACGACGAGGTTGTCCTCCGTGATGACGGGCTGGGGCGGGAAGGAGACGACCTGCTCGCGCATGTCGATCAGCGGCCGCACCTTGTCGACGAAGGGCACGACGACGTTCAGGCCCGGCAGCAGGGTCTTGTGATACCGGCCCAGCCGCTCCACGACCCCGGCGCGTGCCTGCGGGATGATGCGGATCGACCGGAACAGCGTGACCAGCACGAAGATCGCCAGGATGAGGACGATGATGCTGACCACGATCGTCACGATCAATTGACTGGCATCGTTCACGGGGCGATCCTCTCGGTGAGGCCGTCGGTTCCAGCGGAGACCGGAGCGGGAGCCACGACGGCGGTGGCCCCCTCGATCGAGACGACGACGACGTGCTCACCGGGCACCAGCTCGGCGGGCATCGCGTGGGGGTCGGCCAGACGGGATGTCCACGTCTCGCCGACCTGCAGCTTCACGAGCCCCGTCGTGCGGGTGACCGTGGAGACGACGACGCCGCCCATCCCGATCAGCCGGTCGACGTTGCTCTTCGCCGGGTCGCCTCCGCGCTTCAGCGCGTGGAGGAGCGGTGGCCGGATGAAGAAGATCAGGACGATGGAGAGCACCGCTGCGATGACCAGCTGGAGCCACCACGGGGCTCCGAAGAGGCCGGACAGGAGGCCGCCGACACTGCCGATCGCCATCATCAGGAAGACGAAGTCGAGCGTCAGCATCTCGATGATCACGAAGATCAGGATGAGGACGAGCCAGGCGATCCAGGCGAAGGACGTGATGTCCATGACGTCCCCCTTTCACTGCTTTTGCTATGACCGTAGCAGCATCGGCCGACGCCGGATCGGACCCACTTGGTAGTCTCAGGATGCAGACATCGACGCCGAGGAGTATTCGTGGCCAACCCCCTTTCACCTGGTTCGCTGACGGGCAAGCGCGCCCTCGTCACCGGCTCGTCGCGCGGGATCGGCGCGGACACCGCGCAGTATCTCGCCGAGGCGGGCGCGAGTGTCGTCATCAACTACCGCAACAAGGAGGCGCGGGCGCAGAAGCTCGTCGACTCCATCGCGGCCGACGGCGGAACCGCACTCGCAGTGGGGGCCGACCTGACGGACGCCGAGTCCGTCGCGGCCATGTTCCGGACAGTCGAGGACGCGTGGGGCGGTCTCGACATCCTGGTCCTGAATGCGTCGGGCGGCATGGAGTCGGGCATGGCCGAGGACTACGCCATGAAACTCAACCGCGACGCGCAGGTCAACACCCTGACGGCAGCGCTGCCGCTGCTGGGCGCGGGGTCCCGCGTCGTCTTCGTGACGAGCCACCAGGCGCACTTCATCGCGACCACGCCGACGATGCCCGAGTACGAGGCCGTCGCGCTGAGCAAGCGGGCCGGGGAGGACGCACTGCGCGCCCTGCTCCCGCAGCTCGAGGAGAAGGGCGTCGAGTTCGTGGTCGTCTCCGGGGACATGATCGAGGGCACCATCACCGCGACGCTGCTGAACCGCCTGAACCCCGGCGCCATCGACGCCCGCAAGGAGGCCGCCGGACGCCTCTACAACGTGAGCGAGTTCGCGGCCGAGGTCGCCGCAGCGGCCGTCGATCCGATCCCCGCCGATCACACGCGTCTCGTCGGGGACGTCTCGAGCTTCACGCCGGTCGCCGAATGAGGCCGGCCGACCTGGGACTGCTGACCGGCGTCTCGACCCCCACCGTCCACCCGGGCGGCGGCCGTGCCGTCGTCTCGGTGACGCATCCGTCGCTCGACGCCGACGCCACCGTCGGCCAGCTGTGGAGCATCCCGCTCACCGGCCACGCGGCTCCGAAGCTGCTGACGCGCGGGTTCCGCGACACCGCGCCCCGCTTCTCGCCGGACGGCCGGCTCCTCGCCTTCCTCCGCGCCGAGCCCAAGAGAGCGCCCCAGCTGTTCGTCGTCGATGCGGCAGGGGGAGAGCCCGTCGCGGTCACCGACCGCAAGCTGGGCGTCTCGGAGTTCGCCTGGTCGCCCGACGGGCGGACATTCGCCTTCGTCAGCCGGGAGCCCGAGCAGGGACGGTACGGCACGGTCGAAGGCATCGACCCGAACTCGGAGCCCGCGCGCCACATCGACACGCTGAAATATCAGGCGAACGGACTCGGCTACACGATCGATCGCCGAGCGCACGTCTTCGTCGTGGCCGTTCCCGATGTCTGGGCCGAGCCCATCCCGGCGCCCGTGTCGTGGCCGGACGGCTCGACGCCGCCCGCGCCGGAGGTGGCCGACCCGCGGCAGCTGACCGACGGACCGTGGGACGACGGCGCGATCTCGTTCTCGCCGGACGGCCGGAGCATCGCCTTCGTGTCGGCGCGCCACGCCAGCCGCGACATCGACCTGCGCTCGAACGTCTTCGTCGTCCCGGTCGAAGGGGGAGAGGCCGCCGACCTGACCGGCCGCCACGGATCGTTCAGCGTGGTGGATGCGGAGTTCGCCCGCAGCGGCGCCCTGTTCTTCACCGCGCAGGACGTGGGGGAGAGCGGCCGCGACTTCGTCGCCCGCAACACCGCCCTCTACGTGGTCCACTCCGGTGGTTCGGAGCCCACGCGTCTGACCGATCCGGAGAACATCGACTTCACCGAGTCGGAGATCTCCGTGAACGGCGACGACTCCGTACTGGTGCTGGACCGCAGCCGCGGTGCTCTCGTGCTCACCGAAGTGGACGCAGCCGGCGTCAGCCGGCGACTGACGGACGAGCGCACGGTCGTGAGCGGGGCCGACTCCGCCGGCGACACCATCGTCGTATCGTTCGCGGATGCCCGGACCGCCGGGGATGTCGGCCTCGTCACGAGCGACGGGCTCAACCGGCTGACCGACCTGTCGGCGCCATTGCGTGCCCGCGGCGTCGTCGCGCCGCGTGAGCTCGCCGTGACCGGCCGCGACGGCTACCCGATCCACGGCTGGGTGCTCGTCCCGGAAGGCGAGGGGCCGCATCCTGTGCTGCTCAACATCCACGGCGGGCCGTACGCCGCGTACACCCACGCACTGTTCGATGAGGCGCAGGTGTACGCCGCTGCCGGCTACGCCGTCGTGATGTCGAACCCGCGCGGGGCTGCCGGCTACGGGCAGGAGCACGGCCGCGTCATCCGTCAGAAGATGGGAACGGTCGACCTCTACGACGTCCTCGACTTCCTCGACGGCGCCGTCGCCGAGGTGCCGGGGCTCGACGGAGAACGCGTCGGCATCATGGGCGGATCGTACGGCGGCTACCTGACGGCCTGGACGATCGCGCACGACCACCGCTTCGCCGGCGCCATCGTCGAGCGTGGGTTCCTCGATCCGGATTACTTCGTCGGCACCAGCGACATCGGCAGCTTCTTCGGCGACGAGTACACCGGCACCGACCCGGACCTGATGCGTTCGCAGAGCCCTCAGGCCGTCGTGGACCAGGTGCGCACGCCGACGCTCGTGCTGCACTCGGCGAACGACCTCCGCTGCCCGCTGGGACAGGCGGAGCGGTATTACACCGCTCTGAAGCGCAGGGGAGTGGACGCGGAGCTCGTCATCTTCCCGGGGGAGGACCACGAGTTGAGCCGCAGCGGACGCCCGCGCCACCGCCAGCAGCGCTTCGACGTCATCCTGGACTGGTGGGCGCAGCACCTCCCGAGCCGCAACAACCGCCGCTGACGACGAGAACGGCCCCGTTCGCTGTGAACGGGGCCGTTTTCGTGGTCGTGGATCGTATACGATCAGGCGACGCGAGGCGCAGCCGTGGGGGAGTCCGTCGCCCGGAGCACCTCGCGGCCGAACGTGAACGCCCGCACGATTCCGATGATCCCGAGGATGATCAGCGCAAAGGCTGCGAACCAGAGCAGGAACACCGCCGACGACGCCGGAAGCACCAGGACGACGATCCCGGCGAGGATGCTCAGGATGCCGAAGGCGATGGCCCAGCCTGAGGATGGCGCACGTCCGGCTTCGGCCAGCGCCATCACTCCGTCGATGATCCAGCCGACGCCGATGAAGGCGATCGCGAAGATCACCAGCGTCACGGCGGCAGCTGAAACGTTCTTCAGTGCGACGATTCCGGCGAAGATGAGCAAAGCTCCCAAAACGATGTTGAGCGCTCGCGAGCCGCCGCGGATTCCACGGCTGAAGATTCCGATTGCGAGCCGCATGACGCCGGCGACCAGGAAGTAGATGCCCAAGAAGATGGCGAGCACAGACAGTGTCTTTTCGGGCCAGAACAGCAGCACGACGCCGAGGATCAGCGCGACGGCGCCGCTGACGCCGAGAGCCGTCCGGACGGCGTTGATCGCGGTGCGGGTCATGTGACGAGCATCCATGGACAACTCGTTCGTCAGCGGGTCAATAGGATCGGTTGCGCTCATTGCGTCATCCCCTTCGCAGCAGCGCCGCCAAACGCGGCGGTTGCTGCTGACATTAGCGCGGGCGACGTTCCCATGTCAGGAGCCGATCGGCGCGGCCGATCCTGCACTTGGCGTATCGCTGATAATGCACATTATGTCAGATTGCTCTGATCAGTTTGCCGATCAGATCGCGGAATCTGACGCCGCGGCCACCTGGCAGAAGCCGCACTACCCTCCCCTACAACGGGGTCAGCTACCTTGGCCTGCAGCTACGCCATCCGTCTGAAATATCAAAATTCTCGGCGCACACCGAACTGGCCGGGCTTTGACGGCGCGCTTTGCCGTTGCTGAAGGGATTCGAACAGTTCCCGTTGTTTGGGTTGCCTCACCTCGTTTTCGATGAAGGGAAAGTTCACATGGCAATCAAACACGCAGGGATCTTCGGCGTTGCAAGCGGTACGGCACTCGCGGTCGGTCTGACCGTCGCTGGTCTGGCGCCGGCGCAGGCTGCGACCAGCGAGTCCCCGGTGACCGACCCCGGCTCGAGCTCGGTGGTCGATTCATCGACGTCAGGCTCGCACGGCGTCGCGGGGGCATCAGGCCAGGGAAATGATGGCCAGACCACGAGCACTGTCGGCGTGGAATACGCGAATGACTAGTTCCGTCTGCGCGTGACCACGGAGAGAGGGAAGCCAACTGGCTTCCCTCTCTTCGCCTGACTGGCGCCGCACGGATCAGCTCGACCGCACCAGCCGGGCCAACGCGAATCCGGTCGCGGCGACCAGCGGAGTCGCGGCGATGATCAGCGCGACCGGATTCGGACGGAACACCGGACCGTGGGGCCCGCCGATGTAGGCGCCGATCGGTATCGCGTAGCCGCCTCCACCCCCGCCACTCCCCTCGCCGCGCCCGCCGCCATCCGGATCCTCGCCGGACCCTTCACCGCCCCCGAAGCCGAAGACGGCGATCGCGACAGGGAGGATGTCGTGTCCGTCGAGTGTGGTCTTCTCGCCGTACGCGAGCCGCGCGCCCCACGAAGGCACGGAGTCCGTCAATCTCTCGATGAGGTTCGTCATGGCAGAAGACCGTACGCGCGTCCGTCGCCCGCGACCACTGCCTTCGACTACTTGACGTCCGGGCCTTGACCGAAAGCAATACGCCGTTCTGCCGTTGCAGCCCCATCCATCCGTCATGATCCCGGCCGCCTGAGGTCTAGTCGATTAGGGGGCCGCCCACTCTCCCGAGAATCGTGCCAGAAAGGCCACCCGCGATGTCACGCCTGACGACCGACGCCACCGGAACGCCCGTACGACGTGCGCACACGGATCGCCGTGTCGTGCCTGCATGGGTGGATTCAATCCGACACTTCCCCGCAGTGGACGGCGCGCGCGGCGTCGCCATTCTGTCGGTGTTGCTCTACCACTCGGGATGGTCGACGCGCGGGCTGTTCGGAGTGGATGTGTTCTTCGTCATCTCCGGGTTCCTGATCACGATTCTGCTGATGAAGGAGGTCGCGCTCACCGGGCGTGTCAGCCTGCGCCGGTTCTACGCGCGACGCGCCAAGCGCCTTCTCCCCGGCCTGTTACTGACGCTGGCGCTTGTGCTGCTGGCTGTCTGGTGGTTCGGCACACCCAGCGAATTGCGGGACGCGTCCGCGACCGCACTGGCGTCGCTACTGCAGGTGGCCAATTGGCAGCAGGTGGATGCGAATATCGCCTATGCGCAGGAATCCGGCGCGGTGGTGCCCTTCGGGCAGATGTGGTCGCTGTCGGTCACCGAGCAGTTCTACATCGTGTGGCCGCTGCTCGCGCTGGGGGTGTCGCTGCTGACTCGTCGACGGCTGGGCGCCTTCGTCTCGGCTCTGCTGGTGCTCCTGATCGCCGCGTCCTGTGTGGCGCCGCTCATGTTCGACGGGACCAACTACGACCGGCTGTACCTGGGGGCCGATTCCCGCGCTGTCGCGTTCGTCGCCGGCGGGTTCTTCGCCGCCTTGATCGTCTGGATTCGATCAAAGAAGCTGGTCTGGGCGGGAGATCACGCCAATCCACTCGTCCACACCGCCGTCACCTCGATCAGCCTTGCCGCCCTGGGCGTGGTCGTGATCGCCAGCATCGCCACGGATACGTACCAGGCGGCCTGGCTCTACCAGGGCGGCTTGGCCGGGGTCGCGGCGACGACGGGATTGTTCATCGCCACGCTCTGCCTGCCCTCGAACCACCTCAACAGGTTCTTCTCCTTCGCGCCCTTCCAGATCATCGGACGCGTGTCCTACTCGATGTTCCTCCTCCACATGCCCGTGTACTGGCTGATCGCGCAGGAGGTGCACGGAACATGGCACCCGTTGGCGGTGTTCGTCGTCGGAGGCGTGCTCACCCTGCTCCTTTCGCTGATCCTCCACCATCTCGTCACCGAGCCGCTCCGTCGGCGGTCATGGAAGCCCGTCACCGCCACCATCAGCATCGTCGTGGCGTTCTCGCTCGTCGCCGCCGGCGCTGTTCTGCTCCCCGTAGACCGCGAATCCCACCCTCGCGCCGGCGCATCCACTCCCCTGTCGACCAAGCAGGGCGACCCCTTCGCCGTGCCGTCCCCGAAGCCACTCCCTGCGGGACATGCTGGAGGCCCCTACACGGTCGCCGTGATCGGAGACTCGGTCGCGGTCAACATGTATGAGGCGCTCTCCGAATACGGCTCCCCCGCCATCAAACCGCTCGACGTGACCCGGGGCAGCTGCGGGATCTTCGACGCGGACCTGGCACGCGGCGACAGCGGCAACGTCATGGACACCAAGAAGTACTGCTGGGACTGGAAGGAAAGACTCCGCGCCGCAAACGCCCAACAGCCGGACGCGTACCTCCTGCGCAATCGGTGGGACGTCAACGACCAGCTGCTCGGAGGCACCTGGGTCAGCCCCTGCACGCCCGCCTGGCAGCAGCGCTACGCGGAGCAGCTCGAACTGATCGTCGCGATCGGAGCCGAAAACGGTCACCTCCCGCAGATCATCCTCTCCAACAGCCCCGCTGCGAACGACCCGACCAGCAACCTGTCGCGCACCCGGATGGACTGCGTCAACCGGGTCTCCGCGGCCATCGCCGCCAGGCACGACAACGTGCATCTCCTGGACTTCGAGGGCGAGGCGACCCGCAACGGCGAGGTCATCCTCACCGACAGTTCGGGCCGGGCGATCTACCGCGACGGCGCGCACTTCAATCCCGACGGACTGAGAATCCTCGCGCCTTGGCTGGAGGACCGGATCGCGCGCATCGCGACCGGCGGCTGAACGGCCATGGCCCCCCGCAGGATGCGACCATCCCTGCGGTCCGCCGCTCAGACGCTCCTGGACATGGAGGGAGATGTTGGATCGCTCGGTACAGACCGTCGGAAGGCGTGCCTATACGCACGCCCTTCGATCACCCGACGTCCGGAGCATCCCGGGTCTTGACGGCGGCGACCGCTCGTTCGCGGAGTCGTCGAAGCTGCAGGTAGTACCGGTTCAAGGTGCTCACGAGGATGGATGCGGCGACGATCGACACGCCCGACCCCAGCAGCACGGCGAGGGTCCCCTGGTCGGCGATCTCAGGGTGGGATGCGAAGGCGAGCTCGTTCATCAGCAGCGAGACCGTGAAGCCGATGCCGCCGAGGGCGCCGGCGGTCATCAGCCCGTGGAAGGTGATCGAGGGCCGGTTGTCGCGGCTGATCACCGTGTACAGCCACGTCGCCAGCGCGATTCCGATCAGCTTCCCTACGGGCAGCGCGATCAGGATGCCCCAGAACGGCCGGGAGAGCTCCCCGATCCCCACCTGCGGGATGGGCACCAGTGCCGCCGTGAACGCGAACAGTGGGAGCACGACCCCGTTCGTGAACGGCTCCAGCAGGTGCCGCGCCCGAAGGCCTGGCGTGTGCGCCATCGCCAGTCCGAGGGCGACTCCGGCGATCGTCGGATGCACACCGGACAGCACGACGAAGGCCCAGGACAGGACGGCGAGCACCACCAAGACGGCGGCCACCGGGATGCGTGCGCGACCCTTCAGCAGGTGACTGAGGAATCCGAACGCGGTGACCGTCACCGCGGCAGCGCCCAACCAGGCGAGGTCGACGTCGTGAGCGAAGAACACGGCGATGATCACGATCCCGACCACGTCGTCCAGGATGGCGAGCGCCAGCATGAAGATCCGCAGCCGTGACGGGATCGAGCGTCCGAACACGGCCAGGACGCCGAGCGCGAACGCGATGTCGGTCGCCGTCGGGACCGGCCATCCCCGCGAATACCCCGACCCCGCGGTGATCGCCAGGTAGAGGATCACGGGCACGAGTACACCGCCCGCCGCGGCGACCGCGGGGCGGAGCGCCTTCTTCACCGAGGTGAGCTGACCGTTGGTGAACTCGTTCCGCAACTCAACGGCGGCGACGAAGAAGAAGACGGCCAGGAGCCCTTCGCTCACCCACTCCCCCAGCGACAGCTGGAGCGGCGTGCCCGCCGGGCCGAACTCGGCGTGTTCGACGGCCAGCACCTGCGCGGAGATCGGCGAATTCGCCACGACCAGGCCGATCACGGCGGCCACGAGCAGAAGCAACGCGGCGACGCGTTCCGAGCGAACAACACTCATCCGGGCTCCCCTGTCGGTCGGAGCGGTCCACCACCGCCCGCCGACCAGACTTCCCGGCACACCGGTATCCACCCTAGCGAACTGTGCAGGCCCGATCGGCCGACGGATGGCTAGGCTGGGCGGCAGGTGCGCCGGGAAGTCTGGTCGGCGAGGGGCCGGACCGGTCTCTCTGATCTCCCGAGAGGAAGCACCCGTGGCCGGATCATGAACGCCGGAATGGCGCTGCACCGCATTCAGCGCTCGTACCGCGGCGGAGCGGGCATCACCGGGATCGACCTCGGTATCCGCGCGGGCGAGGTCCACGCGCTCGTCGGCCTGAACGGTGCGGGCAAATCGACGCTGATGAAGGTGCTGCTCGGGATGCTGCGCCCGGACGCGGGCACGGTGACCATCGCCGGGGTGGACATCCGGACCGCCGGGCAATCCGTGTGGGCGCGCGTCGGTCATGTGGTCGAGTCGCCGCTGGCGTACGCCGAATTCACTGTCAGAGAGAACCTGATGATCAACGCCCGGCTGCGCGGCATCGCGAAAGCGGACCGCCCGGCGACCGTCTCCGCGGCCATCACGGACTTCCACCTCGAGGGTTTCGAACGCAATCGCGCCCGCACTCTCTCCTCGGGAAACCGCCAGCGCGTCGGCCTGGCGGCCGCTCTCCAGCACCACCCGCGCTTCATCGTGCTCGACGAGCCGACCACCGCACTCGACCCGGCCGGGACGATCCTGCTCCGCGACCGGATCAGACGGTGCGCCCAGCAGGGAGCCGCGATCCTGATCTCGAGCCACCACCTCGACGAGGTCGCCCGGGTCGCGGACCGCATCACGGTCATGAATGCGGGACGCCTGATCGGACAGCTGGACCCCGGTGGCCGAGACCTCGAGCACGAGTTCTTCGCCTTCGTTCTGCGCGACGATGAGGCACATCATCCGGCCAATGGGCGCACCAGATGACGCCGCGAGGGCTCGCCGCCGCCGTGGCGGTGGAGGCCCATAAGACCGTCAGCGCACGCGTTCCCGTGGTCACGGCCGTCCTGCTCATCGTCGGCGTGGCCGCGATCTGCCTCTCCACACGAGCCGCCGCCACCTCCGGTGACCCCGACATCGTCGCCAAACTCGGGCCGACGGTCGCGGCAGGAGGCTGGGACGGCTTCCTCGCCGCGGCGCTGCAGGTGACGGCCGCCGGAAGCGCGGGCGCTTGTGGAATCCTGCTGAGCTGGAGCGTTGGACGAGAATTCTCCGACGGCACGATCGCCGGGCTGTTCGCCCTTCCGCTCACGCGTGCGACCATCGTCGCCGCCAAGCTCATCGCCTACTTCGTCTGGTCGATCGTCGTCGCGATCGCACTCACCGTCGTTCTGGTCGCCGCGGGCGCCGTCACGGGCCTTGGGCCGCCGCCGCCCGGCATCCTCGAGACGGCCCTCCGCATCCCTGTTCTGCTGGTGCTCACCGCCTGCATGGTCCTCCCCGTCGCGTGGGTCGCAACGCTGAGCCGCGGCCTGCTCGGCGGGATCGCCACAGCGATCCTGCTCGTCGCGAGCGCGCAGGTGCTCGTCTTCACCGGCGCCGGGCAGTGGTACCCGCCGGCCGCTCCGGCCCTCTGGGCGCTCGACCCTACTCCCCTCGCGGGCATGTCCGTCGCCGTCGGGATGTGGGTGCCGGTCGTGTTCGCCGCACTCAGCCTCTCCGCATGGCGGCGACTCCAACTCGATCGATGACGCCGACCCTGGGCACGACGACCTTCGGGGTGTAGCCGCATTCGGTGAATAAAACGCGGGCCTTCCTTGTTATTGAGAATAGGTTTCAACAAGGGAGGTCCGTCATGAAGGTACGCAACTCATTGAGCTCGCTCAAGGCGATGCCCGGCGCCCAGGTGGTCCGCCGCCGGGGCCGCACGTTCATCATCAACAAGAAGAACCCGCGGATGAAGGCTCGCCAGGGCTGAGCAGAACGCACGCGAAGGGCGCAGGGTCATCGACCCTGCGCCCTTCGTCGTCCGCGTGACTCCGCTCAACCGCTGCCTTCCCGACGGGCCGCTCCCCTGCCATACTCTGACGACCATCCGTCCGGCCGGGTCCCCCGCGCCGGCGCCGGACCAGGAGGGCGGCCACATGCACGGGGACCAACTCACTCTGATCGGCGGCATCCTGATCCTCGCCGATCTCGCGATCCGCATCGCGGCCCTGATCATCGTGCCCCGCGACCGCAAACCGACCGCCGCCATGGCCTGGCTGCTCGCGATCTTCCTCATCCCCTTCGTCGGCATCCTGCTGTTCCTGGTCATCGGCAACTACCGGCTGCCCAAGAAGCGGCGCGAGAAGCAGAAGGAGTTGAATCGCCTCATCGCGGACCGCGCAGAAGGCATCCGGCTCGTCGACGAGCACCAGGAATGGCCCGACTGGTTCGCGTCGCTCGTGCGCCAGAACCGCGAACTCGGTGCGCTGCCTGCGGTCGGCCGGAACACCGCCACCCTGATCGGTGACTACCGCGCCTCCATCGACGCGATGACCGCCGACATCGAGGCCGCGGTCTCGTTCGTGCACGTCGAGTTCTTCATCGTGTCGTGGGATGCGACCACCACACCGTTCTTCGCGGCGATGGAACAAGCGGTCAAGCGCGGTGTGACCGTTCGGCTCCTCGCCGACTACGTCGCCTCCCGGCGGGCGGTCGACAGCGACAAGACGTTCGCCGAGCTCGACCGCATCGGGGTGAAGTGGAGTTGGATGCTGCCGGTCCGGCCGTTCTCGGGCGAATACCAGCGGCCGGATCTGCGCAATCACCGCAAGCTGGTGGTCGTTGACGGAGTCGTCGCGCACATGGGGTCGCAGAATCTGATCGACCGCAGCTACAACACGCCTAAGAACCTGAAGCGCGGGCTGCAGTGGCAGGAGCTGATGGCGCGGATCACCGGCCCGGTCGTCGCCGAGACGAACGCCGTGTTCCTGTCCGACTGGTACCTGGAGACCGGCGAACTGCTCGGCGACGACGCGCGTGTCCGGCCCGTGGATGTGCCGGCGGACCCGTCCCCGGATGCGCTGGACTGCCAGGTGGTCCCGAGCGGCCCGGGCTATGAAGGGGAGAACAACCTCCGCCAGTTCCTGACGCTCGTCACGTCGGCGCAGCGCAAGGTGATCATCACGAGCCCGTACTTCGTTCCGGACGAGGCGATGATGTACGCGATCACGTCGGCCTGTCAGCGGGGGCTGGATGTGCAGCTCTTCGTCTCCGAGGTCGGCGACCAGGGGGCCGTGTGGCACGCGCAACGCTCGTACTACGAGCCGTTGCTGCGTGCGGGCGTCGCGATCTGGTTGTACCCGGCCCCGTTCATCCTGCACTCGAAGCACCTGTCCATCGACGACGACGTCGCCGTGATCGGATCGAGCAACATGGACATCCGCTCGTTCGCGCTGAACTCCGAAGTGACCCTGCTCGTGTACGGCCGCACCTTCGTCGACCAGATGCGCATCGTCGAGCAGGGCTACCGCGACGCAGGCAGGCAGTTGACGCTCGAGGAGTGGCTGCGGGAGCCCAGGTCGGCTACCTTCCTGGACGGCGTCGCCCGGCTCACATCGGCGCTGCAGTAGGCGGCCGGCCAGCGACGCCTGGCCGGCTCACACGGGTGCGAGGACCTCGAACGGACCGGTCGGGAGGCTCACCTCGATGCGGTCGCCGGGTTTGACGACGCCTCCGGCGACGACGACTCCCATGACGCCCGCCTTGCGAACGACGTCACCGTGCTCATCCGTCCCGACGACCTCCTTGAGCAACCCCGGCCGGAAGCGATCGATCTGCACGCAGGGGTTGCGCAGTCCCGTCAGCTCGATCACCGCATCCTCCCCCACGCGCAGCCGAGTCCCGCGCGGCAGGCCCAGAAGGTCGACACCCGCGATCGTGAGATTCTCCCCCAGCTGCCCCGGCTCGACGTCGGCGGTGACCTCGTCGAACAGCTCACTGTGGATGAGGTGGACCTGGCGGAGGTTCGGTTGCGTCGGATCGCGCCGCACCCGGGACAGGTGCTGGACGGTGGCCCCGAAGTGCGCGTCGCCCTCGACACCGAGGCCCGCCACGAGCGTGATGGAGTCCTCCGGCTGCTTCGAGAAACGGTGCCGATCGTCTCGGCTCACTCCGGTCACGCGCGCGCTCGTCATACGACCATCGTGCTGGATGACGGCGAGGGCGTCCAGCGCCGCTCGCCCGTCACCCCGCGGGTACGGCGCTTCCCGTCAGCTCGTGACGGGAGAACGTGTAGATGAAGCAGTAGTACGTGCGGGCTCCCCCGGTCCACTGCGCAGCGGTCTCGGGGTACCGCAGATCGATCTGCACGTCCTCGTTCCAGACGGCCACCCAGTTCCAGTCCAGCCGTCCGGGGGCGCCGCAGAGGTCGAGCACCTGCGCGTCCAGCGTTTCGGTCCCCGGAAAGGGTGCGTCCGCTGCTTGAGGCAGCGTGCCCTTGTACAGAAGTTGTGCGATGTGCGGTTGACTGCAGTCCACCACCGGATACTCGGCGGCGCTTTTCGACGGATAGAGCTGCAGGCAATCGCCGATCCGGAGTGTGTCCACCGGCTGAGCGGGAACCGTGGCTACCTGGGTCGGGGTCGGTCTCGGTGGCACTCGCAGCGGCACGGGTAGCGGGTCGTCCCGCGGATGCTCCAGCGAGTCCAAGCGCGGCTGCGGCGAGGGATCCGCGCGAGAGGGCGCAGCAGGGAACCCGATCGCCGAAGCGGCGACGGCCGCGCAGACGATCGCCACCACTGCGGTGGCGGCCACGAGCACCAGCCATCCCCGACGCGACATGCCCGCCGGTGTTCCACCGGCCGGCTCCGCGTCGTGTGTTCGCGATCGACGTGACACGAGGACCCCCTCCCTCCGCACAAGCGTACGGAATCCCGCCGACGCGCTGTCCAGCCGCAGCACCCGGCGCGGTCCTAGCGTGTCGCGCAAACGACTCGCAGCCTGCTCGTGTGGCCGCTCAGGGTAGATGACCGGTTCACCTCGGCGTAGCGTCGAAGGATGCTCATCCTGGTCATCGTCCTCGTCGTCCTCTGGGTGATTCTTGCCATCGTGGGATTCGCCATCAAGGGACTCATCTGGCTGGGAGTCATCGGCATCGTCCTCGTGCTGGGGACCCTGGTCATCGCATTCGTGCGGCGCTCCGCCCTGTCGAAGCGGTCGAACCCGAAGGCCTGAGGCCGGGCCGACGGCCTTGCGCGGAACGGTCCGGGCATGGTCGTCTGAGTCCGTGACGTTCTTTCCTCCTGACGCGCCCGACGACGACAGCGACGTTCCCGAGCCGGAGATGGAACGGGATCCCCGCTGGGGGGCGCCGGAGGACGAGGTGCCGGCCTTCTTCCCGATCGGCGAGATGCTCGCGATCACAGACCGGACGGCGCTCATCGTCGCGGGAGCGCGGGTCTACAGCAATGGCGTGGAGTTCGTGATCGACCGCCGTCTGCGGCGCGGCTCTCTCACCCAGCGCGAGTGGCAACGAGCGCACTTCGGTGCCAGCGGACACCTGGAACAGTTCGAGCCCGGGCGTCTCCGCTACGGACTGGCGCTCGGGGACGGCCAGCACCTCGTGCTCGGCCGCCCGGTGTTGCCGTCTCCGGACGACGACGCGTCCACCGGGCACTCGATCTTCGCCACAGGCGGAGGGGGTGGCGGGTCGAACCGGTTCGCCCGGTACGAAGACGTGATCTGGCTGTGGCCGCTTCCGCCGGAGGGTCCGCTCGAGGTGGTCGCGCAGTGGCCCGAGCAGGGCATCCCCGAGTCGCGGGTCGTCCTCGACGGGGGCGCGTTGCGGTCGGTCGCCACACAGGCTCACCGCGTCTGGGAGTGAGCAGCCGGCGCTAGCTGCCGAGCAGCTGCGTCTCCAAGGTGGCGGCCAGCCACTCCTCGAAGCGCGCCGACGTCCACCCTGAGTTCACGACGAGTTCCTGGTAGACGCCGGTCGCTGCGAAGGCGCGGTAGACCGCTTGAGCCTCGGCCAGCGGCACCGACAGGGTCGACTCGACGGACGCGATCAGGCTGTCCATCACCCGATTGCGTCCGCGGAGCTTCGACCGCAGCAGTGCCTGAGTCTCCGCATCCTCATCCATCGCGCCGTCGAGAATGCGGACCACGTCGAAATCGGTCGAATACAGGACCGTGAGCCAGTGCGCTGCGCCGGCGACGCGGGCGCGCGCATCCGGCTCCTCCAGGATCTCGCGGGCCAGCTCGCGGGCCCGCGCGCGCTCCAGCCAGCGCTCGCAGATGACGTTGAGGATCTCGCGCTTCGCGCCGTACGCGGCATAGACCGTCCGGGTGCCGACCCCCGCCTCCCGTGCGATGGCGTCGATGCTGGTCACCGAGTAGCCGTCGCGGGCGAAGAGCGCCTGGGCGGCATCCGCGATGCGGAGGCGCGTCTGGAGTGCCTGCTCCTGGCGGTAGGACGACCCGGTCTTGACGTCGGCGTTCACACGATCGATACTAGTGGTGCATTCACTGCAGTACTACTGCAGTGACGGCAGTGGGTATGCAGACGAAGGAGTTCTCATGATCACCACAGACACACATCCGACGGCTCTCCGCATCATGGAGCGCATGCTCGACGAAGGCTTCGCCTCCGGGCGCACCGAGGTCGTGGACGAGCTCTGCTCCCCCGACCTCGTCGAGCACCAGTTCGGTCTCGCCGGAACAGGCGCGGAGGCCATCGCCAAGGTCAAGAAGGGCATGACCGACGTCCACGCTGCCTTCCCGGACCTCCGATTCACCGTCGGCGACTGGGCCGAACGCGACGGCATCATCTGGGTGAGAGCCGAAGGCTCGGCAACCAACACCGGACCCTTCATCGGGCCGCCGACAGGCCTGCCCGTCCGATTCACCGTCATCGACGTGGCCCGGATCGCCGACGGCCGGATCGTCGAGCACTGGGGCGTGCCCGACCGGTTCGAGATCCTCATCCGCCTCGGTCGCCTCCCCGGCGTGTCGCCAGGTTCTCGGCCTCAGAACTCGTAGGTGAGGTGGGTCGCGTTGCGCGTCACGAGGACGTCGCGCTGGACGAGCGACCGCCGCGGCGCACCGCGGAACAGCGGTGTGCCGGACCCGAGCAGGACGGGTGCGAGGTGGAGGATCAACTCGTCCACCAGGCCGGCGTTCACGGCCGAGCCGATCAGCTCGCCGCCGCCCATGAGGACGGCATCGACGTCGTGGCCCCGCTCCGCCGAGACCTCTTGCGCGCGCTCGCGTACGGCGCGTACGGCGTCGGTGAGCCCGGTCGTGACGAACGTCCAGTCGAGTTCGGAGAGCCGGACGGACGACGGCGGCGCGCTCGTCAGCACGAAGAACGGCGGCCTGCCGACCTCCGCGGCGCCGTAGCCGATCTCGTCGCTCCAGCCCTGCGGACCATCGACGATGTCGAACAGGGAACGGCCGAGCAGGACAGCCCCCGACCGCGCCGAGCCGTCGTGCAGCAGCCGCTGCTCCTCCGGGTCGTCGGAGAAGACCCAGCGGTGCAGGTCCATCCCTCCGTCACCCAGGCCGTTGCCGGGACCGGGGTTGGGGCCGGTGACGAAACCGTCGAGCGAGACCGTGATGTCGGCCACCACGCGGGTCATCGCGCGCTCCGTGCGAGGAGTTCGTCGAGCTTCTCGTAGCCCTCGACGACGCCGTGCTCCATACCGGAGGCGATCATCTCCTCCAGCGCCTCCGTCGAGGTGAAGACCGAGCGGCCGACGAGGCGCGAGCGCCCCTCCCCGAGGGATTCGAAGCGCATCCGATCCAGGCTCACCTCGCCCGGCGCGCCCAGGAACTCGAACGTCTGGATGATCAGCTCGTTCTCGACGACGGTGTGGATCACGCCGCGGAAGGCGTAGACGCCGCCCGCCGGGTCGCGCTGCTCGAAACCGTAGGCGCCGCCGGTCCGGAAGTCCCACTCGGTGATGGTCGTCTCCAGGCGCCGGGGTCCGATCCACTCGGCGTAGAGCTCCGGGTCGGCGTGGGCGTGGAACAGCGCCTCGACGGGGACGTCGAACTCGCGGGTGAGGTCGGCGTACGACGTGCCGGGCACGGCGTCGATGATGACGGGATTGCTCATGATCGTTCAGCTTTCGTGTGCAGTGATGAGTCGGAGGCGTCGCCGGTCGGGCGACCCGGCTGCGCGGCGACCAGGAGGTCGTCGAGCTGCCGGTAGCGGGCTTCCGCGTCGAGGCGGTACCGGTCGATCCAGGCGGTGAGCCGCTCGAGCGCCGCCGCGTCCAGGTGAACGGGACGACGCTGGGCATCGCGACTGCGGGACACCAGGCCTGCGGCCTCCAGGACGCCGATGTGCTTGGACACCGCCTGCAGGCTGATCGCGAACGGCTCGGCCAGCTCGTTCACCGTCGCCGGGCCGCGGCTGAGCCGGGCGATCATTGCGCGCCGCACCGGATCAGCGAGCGCTGCGAACGCCCTGTCCAGATCGCCGTCGTCCACCATGATCAACCGTTCGTTTTATCAACCAATACGTTGATTACGATACAGCGCGGCGAGAGGCAGCGTCAAGGCGTCTCCCACAACTCGATCGGCAAACCCTCCGGATCGTGGATGCGGGCGAAGCGCCCGTATTCGCCGTCCCATTCCGGCCGGCGCTCGACGGCGATCCCGGCCGACTCCAGCGCGACGACCAACTGGTCCAGCTCCGTCACACGCAGATTCAGCATCACCGGCTGATCGGCCGCGAAGTAGTCCGAATCGGCCGGGAACGGCGCGAACACCGTCATCCCGGCGTCCTGCCGCCAGATCGCGTCCGATCCCGCGTCGATCCCCAGGTGCTCGCGATACCAGGCCGCCCGCGCCTCCGGATCCCGGCTCCGGATGAACAGCCCGCCGATTCCCGTGACTCCCACGTCGCCCTCCCCTGCTCGCTGGCGCTCAGGCTTCCGCCGAACGCCGCCATGGGCCGATCCTAGTGAGCGGCGTGCGGCTCCCCGTCAACAGTTGACGGTTTCGGTCCTCCGAATTGAGGACACGCGGGCCGCGCCGATAGCGTTGGGGATGCCCGGGGATGCCGGGCTCAAGCGGAGGCGGATTCCTTGCGGAACGTCTCAACCCGACGTAGACGGAACGGCATCCCGGGAATCCCCCTCCCCCAAGCAGGCCTCGACGACGCGCCCGCACGGCGCTGCTCAGCCGGCGCTGCTCACCCGGCGCTGTGGTCGACCAGGGGCTGCACCTGCACCCCGCTGTGGTCATGCCGGGCCTCGGCCAGCCCCGACGCGAGCGCGACCGCCGTCGCCTGATCGGGCACGTCGATCACGTAGAACCCGCCGACGACTTCCTTCGCCTCGGTGAACGGCCCGTCGACCGCGGCCGGTTCGCCGTCGTCGCCCCGCCGGACGGTGGTGGACGTCGCGGAGCCCTGCAGCTCCCCCGCGGCGCGGATCGCGTCGCCGGCCTTCTGCCGGAACTCGCCGTGGGCCGCGTCGATCTCGGCCCGTTCCGCCGCGGACATGCTGTTCCACCGCTGCTCGTCGCCGTAGATGAGGATCACGAATTCGCTCATGGTGTCAGTGCCTTCCCTTGTCGTGGATGATCTCCTGCCTTGACGTCGAATGGAAGGGCGCCGATTCGACAGGCCGCAGGCGCGAGATCCGCGGTCAACCGACGCGGGCCAGCACGATCAGGGGCGTGAGGTAGTGCTCGGTCACCGTCCCGCCGAGGTCTCGCACGGCTCGGGCGGCTTCCTCCGCCTCGTCCGCCGACCAGTCGCTGAAGGTCGTGAACAGCCCGCGGACGGCATCCGCATCGAGGTCGATGCGCCAGTGGAACTCGGCGACCTCCGTGGTCGCGAATAGACCGTCGGCTTCCAGGAGCCTCGCCCAGCGGGCGGTCTCCAGCTCACCCGGGCCCGGACGCGGTGGCGCGTCGCGCTGGGCGACGATGGCCTCCAGCCGGCGGCGGAACGGTGTCGGCGGCACGGATGTGTCCCCGTAGACGTTCCGCCAGACGGCCAAGCGGCCGCCCGGCGCGAGCGCTGCGTGCAGCTTTGGCAGCACCGCATCCAGATCGAACCAGTGGATCGCGGTCGCGACCGTGACGAGGTCGAACGATCCTGGGGCTAGCTCGGCCTCCTCCGCCGACGTCTGCAGCACACGCGCCGAGGGCACGCGCTCCCGGAGTCGCACCGCAAGAGCCGCACCAGGCTCGACCGCGGTCACCCGCATTCCGGCCTCGACCAGCCGCTCGGTCGCCTGCCCGGTGCCCGCGCCCAGATCGAGGGCGCGGTGCTCCGCGGCGAGCAGGCCGAGCGACGTCAGCCGCTGCCAGAGCGCGTCGGGATACGGCGGCCGCGCGCGGTCGTAGAGGTCGGCATGCCGGTCGAAGTGCATCGGGTCGGGCACGGGCGCGACTCTACTCGCGCATCAGAGCGAGGTGCGGTTGCGACCCATCTTCTTGGCGCGGTACATCGCCGCATCCGCCGCGTCGAGCAGCTGCTTCGCCGTCAGCTCCGGCTCGATGACGATGACACCGCAGGACGCGGTCACGGTCATCTCCCCGCGCGCCGTCTGGATGGGTCGCGCGATCTCCTCGATCAGGCGCGACGCGAAGCGCTCCCCGACCTCCTGCCCGACTCCCCCGCTGAGGACGACGAACTCGTCGCCGGCGAGACGGGAGATCACGTCGGTCGCCCGGCTGCCCTCGGTCAAGCGCTCGGCGATCGCGCGCAGCACCGCATCCCCGGTCTCGTGGCCGTGCCGGTCGTTGATCGACTTGAAGCCGTCGAGGTCGAGGAACAGCAGCACGCCGCCCTGCCCCTCCGCGACCGCGGACTCCAGGCGGCGCTCCAACGAGCGCCGGTTATGCAGCCCGGTCAGGTGGTCGATGAGGGCGAGTTGAGCCAGCCGCGCCTCCTGCCGCCGGTCGAGCGCGCGCGCCAGGTCGCGGCCCAGTTCACGCGCCTCCTCGGCGATCGTGCCCCACGGTGCGGACGTCCCCTCGACGCTCTGGCTCCACGAGGAGAACGAGCGCCGGGGCGACAGCGGCGTGTCGCGGTTCGCGAGCGTCTGGTCGCCGAGCCAGCGGATCACCCGGGTGACCTCGTGCCGGAAGAACAGGAGCACTCCGCGCGTGCCGACCGGGACCACCAGGAGACCGGCGAAGCCGGGCACGAGAGTCGCGAGGGCCGGATGCGTCCGCTCAAGTTCGTGCGTCTGGAGTGGCTCGATGCCCACCGCGGAGAGCAGCAGTCTCCGGTCGGTGAGCGGCACCTCGCCGACACTGCGGCTGACCCCGTCGATCACGAGGATGGCGCCGTCCGCCCCGACGAGCCGGCACAGTTCGTCCCCGCCCTCCACGAGCGCGAGCAGCGGATCGTCGGATGCGGGGATCCCGGAGAGCACGGCCGTCCGCTGCTCCCGAATGGTGAGGTCGCGACGGAGCTGCGCGATGGACTCGAGAGCGGCGAGCTGCAGGGTCAGCTGGGTCGCCAACACCTCCAGCGCGCGACGTAGCAGGACGGGCATGCGCCGCTCGGTGCGGTGCGCGCAGGTGATCATCCCGACCAGCCGGTCGTCGTGGATCAGCGAGAAGGAGACGGTCGACGCCTGACCCATGTTGCGCATGAACTGCAGGTGGTGCGGCGAGACGGCGCGCAATTCGGCGCCGCTCAGGTCGAGCGGCGGAACGCCCTCGTCGACGGACACCAACGGGGTCCCCTGATCCTCGGTGCTGACGATCTGCCGCGACAGCTTCGTGAGGTAGAGCGCGCGGGCCTGCTGCGGGATGTCGGACGCCGGGAAGTGCAGCCCCCGGTACGACTCCATGTCCGGCTCCGATGCCTCGCCCGCGACCTCGCCGTGACCGTCTTCGAAGAAGCGGTAGACCATGACGCGGTCGAAGCCGCTGATCCGCTTGACCTCCTCGGCCGCGGCCTGGCGGAGCTCATCCGCTCCGGCCAGCAGGCCGAGCGACCGGATGGCGCCGACCACCGACGCAGTGGGCAGGTCGGGCGTGCCGTTCGCCGGCTCCAGCTCGATGAGCACCTGCTCGCCGACGCGATTGGTGATCGCGTCGTACGGCTCGCCATGCAGGTCGACCCGGATCGGGTCGCCGTGCGTCGCGGCCGCCACGCTCCACTCGAGGGTCGGGCTGCCGAGCTCCGACACCGAACGGCCCAGCCACTGCGCCGCGTTCTCGCTGGCGGTGACGATCTCGTAGGTCGGCACGTTCACCACGAACAGCATCCCGAACGACTGGATACGCCCCGGGGTCCGAATCGGCTCTTTGACACATTCTTCGAGCCGCTGACGCTCCGACGCGTCGGGCACGGCACCACCATCCACCACCACTCGACCCTAGTGCACGGGTCTGACACGGCCGACCGCGAAGTACGTCGCCCCGAACCTCCTGAGGGCATGGGGCGGGCGGCCGAGGGGTGTGCCGCGACCACTGCCGGGAGGATGATGACGGCACGACGAGGAGGGATGCGCATGAACGACGCTACGAACACCGGAAGCGCCCCGGGCGGCGAGGAATACCCCGACGACGCGGGATACCCCGACGGCGAGGGCACGCTCGACGAAGGCACGGGCGCGTTCCGCACCGGTCCGACCGGCGACGAGGCGGCCGACGACGGCGGACGCGACGACACCGGCCAGCAGGGCGAGGAGATCGTCGAGGAAGTGTCGGAGTTCGACGCACCGGACGCCCGGGACGAGTAGCGCCTCCCGGACGAGTCCCCGCGCTCTCAGCGCGGGACCGATGCGATCGCGTCGATCTCCACCAGCGCTCCCGGCCGGGCCGGAGCCACCGTGAGCACCGTCACCGCGGTGCGGTGGTCTCCCCACACCGTCCGGGTCGCACCGTAGGCGTCGGTCGGGTCGATGCCGGGCGCCAGGTGGATGGTCAGCTTGCCGACCCGCTCCGGCCCGCTGCCGGCCTCGGCGAGCACGGCGAGGAGGTTGCGCAGGGCCTGTTCCGTCTGCGCCTGGAGCCCGTCGAGGAGCGCGCCCTCCGCATCCACGCCGTTCTGGCCCCCGACGATCAGGATCGGTCCCTCGGGCAGGATCATCCCCTGCGCGAAGGCCGGGCTGCGAAAGAGCTCCGGCGGGTCGATGGCGACAAGCGACTCGGACATGTGCATCCCTTCATCGGTGACGGCATGAGTCTGACGCCGACCACCGACATCCACTCGGCATCCTCCCCGAAGACGCCGGATAGACTGGAGTCGTGAACCCGCTGGTCTCTCAGCCTGCTGCGCCCTTCGCGGTCGCCGGGCGTCTGGAGGTCGTCGGCGCGCTCAGCGCCGGCGCGAGATAGCGCTGTCCCCTTTCGGTGATTCCCCGCGCCACCGGCGCGAACAGGCCGCTGCGGCATGCCCGCGGACGGCCCTCTCCGACCATCGGCCTGCCCGTGCGCCGGCCGATGACACTTCCCGACAGACAGGCGTTCATCCATGCTTCCCCTGACCGAGCAACAGCTCCGTTCCTCCTTCGTCAACGCGTCCCAGCGCGAGCGCAAGGAACTGACCCTCCCGGACTTGGCGCAGCTGCGCTGGGACGACCTCGACTTCCTCGGCTGGCGCGACCGCAAGCAGCCCGGCCTCGGCTACGTCGTCTCCGTCATCGACGGCGAGCCCGTCGGCGTCCTCCTCAAGCAGGCGGACGGACGGGTGCGGTCGCGCCCCCAATGCTCCTGGTGCGAGGACGTCACCCTCCCGAACGACGTCGTGTTCTTCATCGCGAAACGTGCGGGGAAGGCCGGACGCAACGGCAACACCCTCGGCACGCTCGTCTGCGACGCATTCGAGTGCTCCGCGAACGTGCGACGGCGCCCGGCCACGGCCTACGTCGGGTTCGACGTCGACGCCGCGCGCCTGCACCGGATCGAGGCGCTGCGCGAGCACGTCGACGCCTTCGTCCGCCGGGTGCGGGCCGAGGACTGACCCCACCCCCTCCGGACCGTGACCCCGGCTGGAGGAGGCGGACCGCTCAGGCGGCCTCCTCCAGGAAGGGCTCGTGGCGGTAGCCGTCGTCGTCGAGGATGGCCACGGTGCTCTCCGGGACTTCGATGAACGCGCCAGGCATGTTGTTCAGCGGTTCCGAGACGACCACTTTGGCGTGGTCGCCGAAGAGTTCCAGCCGGGCGGCGTCCGGATACATCTCGCGCAGTTCGGGGATGGTCTCCGAATGGAAGAGCGAGCGGCTGCGATGCTCCGTCGAGTACCGGAACGCCCAGAGGGTGCGTCCATCCGAGACGGCGAAGGTGCCTTGCACCGGGAACCGGATCCCCCGTCGCTGACCGGTCGCCTCGACGAAGCGGAGCGCCTTCCCGAGTCCGGCGATCGGGTCGTCGCGCAGACCCATCGTCAGCGCCACGTAGAAGAGCGTCTCGGAGTCCGTGGTGCCGTGGATGAGCGGGAAGAGCGACTCGTCGACGGCGAGTACGAGGTCGCGCTTCATCACGGAGAAGCCGTCGAAAAAGCCGTTGTGCATGAACAGCCAGTTCTCGTAACGGAACGGGTGGCAGTTGGTCTGCTGGATCGGGGGTCCGGCCGCGGCGCGGACGTGGCCGAAGAACAGCGGACTCGCGATCGCGTTGGTCAGCTCGCGGAGGTTCTCGTCGTGCCAGGCCGGCTCGATGCTGTGGAACAGCGCGGGGATGTTCCCGCGGCTGGGATCCTCGGGATACCAGCCGAACCCGAACCCGTCACCGTTCACGGTCTCCGTGCCGAGGGGTGAGTTGAGCGACTGAGCGACCAGCGAATGCTGCGCATCCAGGATCAGCTCCGCGGGTTTCAGCGGTTCCCCCGAGTACGCGAGCCAACGACACATGACGACCTCCTCGGCGATCGGTGATGAACGGCTGAACAGTAACCCCCGGGGCGGTTGCTCGGGAATACAGCACTCTCCGAGCCAGCGCACGACCACACACGTCGTCCCGGGCGTGTCAAGGTCTGGCCCCGGACTGCTCGTTCGACTTTGCTGGAGTCATGAAGACGCACGTGCGGTTTCTCCGGCAGGGGCTGGAGGTGTCGGAGATCTCGGACCGGGAGTGGCGGGTCAGCGACACCCGGTCCGCGGCCGAGGGCGCGCCGCCGCTGGTCGGCTTCATCCTGCAGCTCGACGGGATGTTCGAGGTGACGCAGATCGGCCGTCCGGGCCGGCGCACCTACTTCCGTTCCTTCGACGCCGCGTTAGGCGAACTGCACTCCTGACCACCCACGCGTGAGCGACCCGAGCGCCCACGCGTGGGTCTGGGGTCCTACGCCAAGGACTCCTGCCCGCGGTCCTTCGTGTCCACGGGGACGACGACCACCGGGATGAGCTGATCGTGCGCGAGGCGCGCGGCGACGGATCCGGCGAGCCGGTCTTCGAGCGCGCTCGCCATGCCCCTCCGGCGCGTGCCCACGACGATCAGGCGCGCATCCACCTCCGACGCCAGCCGTCCGAGAGCTTTCGCCGGGTCGCCCGCGAGCAGCCGCAGCGCCCAGCTGGGTGGCGGTCTGTCGTCGCGCACCTCGTCGAGCGCTTCGCCGATCGCTGTCGAGAGCGCGAGCGCGGCCTCCCCGTCGCCTGCGCCGACGGCAGTGGGATGCAGTGACTCCTCAGCCACCGCATCCGGCTTGTCCCACTCGGCCAGATAGGTGTCCTCGCCCACGTATCCGCAGAGCAGCGGCCGGCCGAGTTCGTCGGCGAGTCGCGCGGCCTCCGCGACCACCGTCGTGGACTGGCCGCGGTGAACGCCGACGACGACCGCTCCCTCCATCGACGGCGCAGCGTCGCCCTGGTCCTGCGCCTCGCGGTGCACGTCGCCCATCGTCGCGACCGCGCGCCTACCCGGCGGCCCCCTGAGGGGTTCCTGCGATGTTCACCAGCCACTGGATGCCGAAGCGGTCGATGGCCATCCCGAAGCTGTCGCCCCAGGGCGCCTTGGCGAGCTGCTCGATCACGGTGCCGCCGTCGACCAGCTTCTCCCAGTAGCCGGTGAGCTCGGCTTCGTCGTCTCCGCTCAGCGAGATGCTGATGTTGTTGCCCTGGTTGAGCTCCATGTGCTCGGGGACGTCGGCCGCCATCAGGGTGAAGCCCGACGGCGAGGTCAGCTGCGAGTGCATGATCAGGTCGTTGTCAGCCGGGTCTTGGGCCATCTGGAACTCGGCGAAGGTACTGCGCTGCACCTCCCCACCGAAGACGGACTGGTAGAAGTCCATGGCTTCGCGCGCGGACGCGCGGAAATTGAGGTACGGGTTCAGTGTGGACGGCATGATGTCCTCCTCGTGAGAGCTTGCGGATGCCGGTTCGCCGCCCAGCGTAGCGAGGCTTCGGAGCGGTCTGCCAGAGCCCGGATGCGCGGAAATGCGGGCACGGCTCAGCGCAGATAGGCGGCGACGAAGAGATCGCCGCGGATCTCCCCCAGCCGCGACAGGATGCGGTCCACCAGCCCGTCGTTGACGGCCCCTGCCGACACGTCGTACGGCCCGATCGGCTGCAGTTTGCCGCACCGCACCCGCACGACCTCCCAGCCCGCCGACCGCAGCAGGCGGTCTTTGCGACGGTCCGACGCCTCCCGCGGCCCGACGTGTTCGAGCCCGTGCCGCCCGGTGGTGTCGTACTCGATGGCGACCTTCAGCTCCCGCAGCAGGATGTCGGGCCAGACCTCCAGGTGGGAGTGGAACGGTTTGGCGACGCGCACCGCGTTCATCCCGAGGTCGAGGTCGAGTCGCTCGGCCAGCCGGCGCTTCAACTCCGGTTCTGCGGCCGACGCGGGCACCGGGGCCCAGCGGCTGACGAACGCATCGCCGACCGCCACCGCGTCCGCGCCGCCGCGCGCGTGGCGGCAGATCGGGCAGCGCTTCCCCCCGAGGATCCGCTCGATGCTGGCCTGGTAGGACGGATGACCGGCGTCGCACTGCCACGAATGCTTCGTCGCCGTGCCGTTGTCGGCCGAGACGGCGACCCGCGACCCGGGCGCGGCCATCGTGACCAGCTGCTCGCGGGTGAGCGACTCCCGATCGAGCCGCCGGCAGAGGTAGCAGCGATCGTCGTGCGGGTCGTTCTCGATCCTCCGCAGATCGCGTGCGTGGCCGCAGCTGTGGACGCCCGCATCCGGTTCCGGCATGCGCACCGGCCTCGGAGCGGCCGCCTCTGCGCACTGCGGACACCATGCGGAGCGGCGCCGGGTCCCGCCGGGCCGCGACCGCTGCTCCTCCGGCGTCGCGACGAACCTATGCCCGGAGTCGCACTCCCAGACGAGGAAGACGTCGGCAGCGGGCGGCACCTGGGTCAGCGTGATCCCGTGGTTGAGGTCCGGATGGTACTGGCGGATGAGCACCGGGTAGCGCTCCCAGTCGGTGCGGTAGCTGCCGATCGGGTAGGGCACGGCGACGCCCTTCGACCATTGGCGGCGCGCCCACCACTGCTCGACGCTCTCCGGCACTGCCCGTCCCTTCCCTCGCCTGCCAGCGTAAGCACGACCACCGTCATCGGGCGTGCGACGCCCGCGTCACAGCAGGAACGGGAGGAGCGCGCGCCGCTCGGGCGGGTAGTCGGGGAACGTCTCGCGGTACCAGCGCTGGTTCGCGAACGCGCGCGGCGCCAGGTTGGCGATCGTGTACAGCGCGAACGCCGTGCCCGCGAGCGACCACGTTGCGACGGCCCATCCCGTCCACTCGATCATCTCGCCGAGGTAGTTGGGACTCGACACGTACCGGAATCCTCCGCCGGCCGGGATGCGGTACCCGTCCCCGGTCCGTCGCAGCCGGCGCAGGGTGCGGTCGGACCGCACGTTCAGCGTCAGTCCGCCGGCGAACAGCGCCGCGCCGATCCAGAACCGGGGATCGGCGAGCCAGGCGACCGGGTAGGTCCCGTACTCCGAGATCCATCGTGCGTTGACCCAGGCGTTCAGCACGTTGAAGAGGATGGCGAGACCCATCACAAGGACCGGCATCCGCGAACCCGACCGCATCAGGAACGGATAGACGAACGCCCGGTACACGTAGTGCACCTGCCAGAGCAGCAGGAACAGCAGCGGGACCGGCTCCCACCGGTGCGACCCGAGCAGGTAGAAGACGACGAAGAGGACGGACGCCGGCGCCTCCATCACGAGCCAGCCGACGCGCGCGGGAACCGTCGGTCCCCACCCGCCACGCCCGTGCCGCCCGCCGTAGGGCGCGACCACGAACTGCAGCGCGACGAAGGTCACCGCCGCGAGGGCGAGCTCGGCGTAGACGAACCAGCGGTACGCTCCCTCGGGCATGCCGACAGGGTACCGAAAACGAGTGGTCCCGACACGCCGTCACGGAGAGCGCCGCGACGGCGTGTCGGGACCAGTGGATGCGCTACTGCAGCGGCGCGTTCGCCGCGGCCAGCAGTCCGTCGATCATCTCGGGGGTGACCTGTCCGCCCGCCATCATGCCGATCCGGCCGATCGGGAACGAGGCCATCATGCGGTCCATCGACACACCCTCCGGCATGATCGCGGACGCCCCTTCGAGCATCTGCGCCATACCGGCGAGGGCCGACTGCACCAGGGGCCCTGCGACGGGATGCGCCATCACCTCGCCGAGGGACGACTCGCGCGTCAGCGGCAACCGCACCTCGTCGCCGGAGACCGCGACCGTCGCCGTCGCGCGGACGTCACGGCTCGAGGCAGCCACCTCGACCACGTACTCGCCGCCCTCGACGATCCAGCGCTCGGCGCGCACATCCCAGTACGCGAGGTCGTCGCGCCGCACCGGGATGACGACCTCACGCGACTCCCCCGCCGCCAGTTCGACCGAGACGAACCCCTTCAACTCGCGCGGCGCGCGCTGCACTCGCGACTCGGGAAGCGACGTGTAGACCTGCACGATCTCGCGTCCGGTCCGCTCGCCGGCGTTGGTGATCGTGACGCGCACGTCGAGATCGCCGCCGGCACCTTCCGACACCGTCGCGTCGCCGTAGCCGAACGTCGTGTACGAGAGGCCGTGGCCGAACGGGTATGCCACCTCCAGCTTGCGCGCGTCGTACCAGCGGTACCCCACGAAGATGCCCTCGCCGTAGCGGACGTGTCCCTCCTCGCCGGGGAAGTTGAGGAAGGCGGGGGTGTCCTCCAGCCGCAGCGGGATGGTCTCGGTCAGCTTGCCGGAGGGGCTCACGTCCCCGAACAGCACGTCGGCGGTGGCCGATCCCCCCGCCTGTCCCAGCAACCACGCCTCGACGATGGCCGGAACACTCGTGGCGAACGGCAGGGCGACCACGCCGCCGTTCGACAGCACGACCACGGTCCGCGGGTTCGCCGCGGCGACGGCCTCGATCACGGCCAGCTGGTCCGCGGGGAGGTCGATGTCGTCGCGGTCGTAGCCTTCCGACTCCAGCCGCGCGGGCAGTCCGGCGAACACCACCGCGACGTCGGCCGCGGCCGCGGCCGCGACGGCCTCCTCGCGCAGGCGCTGCGTCTCCTCCACCGGCGCGTCCGGTGCGAGCGAGAAGCCCGGCGCGTACGCCGCCTGCGGAGCGACAGCGCGGATGGACGTGAGCGCGTCATCCAGTCGCGTCGGGTGGATCATCGACGAGCCGGCGCCCTGATAGCGCGGCTTCTCGGCGAACGCGCCGATGACGGCGATGGACCGGTCGTCGCGGAGCGGGAGAAGCGGAGCGCCCTCCACCTCGTCGTTCTTGAGCAGCACGATCGAGCGGGCCGCAGCCTCCCGCGCCAGCGCGTGGTGCGCCTCCACGTCGAGCGGACCATCGACCCGCGGAGTGGCCGCCCAGCGCACGGCGAGGTCGGCATTGCGCTGAGCGGACGCATCCAGCGCGGCCTCGTCCAGGCTGCCGTCGGCGACCGCTGCGACGATCCGTGCATCCGACTGGCCGCCGTTGCCCGGCATCTCGAGGTCGAGCCCGGCGCTCAGCGCGGCCACCCGATCGCTGACCGCTCCCCAGTCGGACACGACGAGGCCGTCGAAGCCCCACTCGCTGCGCAGCACGTCCGTCAGGAGCCACCGGTTCTCGGAGGCAAAGACGCCGTTGATCCGGTTGTACGAGCACATGACCGTGTGCGGCTGCGCCTCCTCGACGACGCGCTGGAACCCGCGCAGGTAGATCTCGCGCAGCGGGCGCGGGTCCACATCGGACGAGGAGCGCATCCGGTCGTCCTCCTGGTTGTTCGCCGCGAAGTGCTTCAGCGAAGCGCCGACGCCCTGCGACTGGATGCCGCGCACGATCCCGGTGCCGAGCACGCCTGACACGATCGGGTCCTCGCTGAGGTACTCGAAGTTGCGGCCGCACAGCGGGGAGCGCTTGATGTTGATGCCCGGGCCCAGGATCACCGCCACATCCTCGATGGACGACTCCACCCCCAGGGCCGTGCCGACGCGTTCGGCCAGCTCCGGATCCCAGGAGGACCCGAGAGCCACGGCAGGTGGGAAGCAGGTCGCCGGCACACTGTCGCCGATGCCCAGGTGGTCGCCGCCCTCGCGCTGCTTGCGCAGGCCGTGCGGGCCATCGGTCAGCATGACGGACGGGATGTCGCCGACCGCTTTGGTGCGCCAGAAGCTCTCGCCGCTGGTGAGTGCGGCCTTCTGCTCGACGGTGAGAGCGGACAGGTCGGCCGCCGGCCCGGAGGTGGTGGTGTCGGTCATGGGTTTCCTTTCGATGGGAGAGTCGAACGTATGCGGCTCAGCGGGTCGCCTTGATCGGCCAGACGGCTACGGCACCCAGGATGCCGAGCACGATGGCGACAGGGAAGAGCGCGCTGTAGCCGAAGACGAGGATGATCGCGCCGGCGACGCCCGGTGCCAGCGTCTGGGGCAGGGTGGCCGCGATGTTGACGACGCCCAAGTCCTTGGCGAACGATTTCGCCGACGGCAGCACCTCGCTCATCAGCGCGGTGTCGACGGCCTGGAACATCCCGAACCCGAATCCGGCGATGATCGTCATGATGACCCACGCCGTCAGGTCGGGCCACAGCCACGGCAGGAGGAAGGCGAGGCTGACGACGGCCGCGGAGGCGAACACGAACGGCTTGCGGCGACCGATCCGGTCGGAGAGCGGGCCCGCGACGACCGTCGAGATGATGATGCCGACGAGGCTCAGCAGCCCGAGCAGCGGGATCACCTGCTCCGGGTGCGGGACGTGGAAGTAGTTGGAGAGCAGGAACAGCTGGAACCCGGTGACGGAGAAGTACCCGGTGTACAGCAGCAGTCGCCCCGTGAACGCCCAGAAGAAGTCCGGATGCGCCACCGGATTCACCCAGAACGTCTTGAGGAACTCGACGAGGGTGAACGGCTCCCGTGCGAGACGCTCGCTGGAGTAGTCCGGGTTGGCGAGCACGAACAGGCTCAGGATGACGAGCGAGAACACCGCGAAGAAGACGTAGCCGACGGCGATGCTGTTGAAGAAGAGGGCCCCGATGATCGAGCCGCCCAGCGCGCCCACCATCAGCCCGATGCCGGAGAGCGCGGCGAACGTGCCGCGGCGCTTGATCGGTACGCGGTCCGGCATGACGGCGGTCAGCGGGCCCTGGGCGAAGTTGTACGAGACCTGCACCAGCGTCCAGGCGATGATGACGCCGACCAGGCTGTTCGCGAAGGCGAGACCGACCAGCGACAGGCCACCGGCGAGGGCGCCGATGAGGATCCACGGCGCGCGGCGGCCGAACCGCGAACGCGTCCGGTCCGAGATCTGCCCGGCGATCGGCTGCGCCACCATGGCCGCGAACGCCCCGATGGTCGCTACGATCGCCAGGTTGGCGACCTGGTCCTTCTGACCGAAGAGCTGAGTGATCTGCTGCGGAAGCAGGATGCCGGGCAGCGCTCCCCAGATCATGTAGATGCCGAGGTTGGCCGGGATGATCCACACCATCAGGCGGCGGAGGCCCTTGATCGGCGTGGGCGGGTCGTCGTTGCCGGAGGCGGTGCCGACGAAGGTATTCGTGGTGACGGGTGCGACCGGTTCGGCGGCGGGATCGCCGACCGGGGCGGAGGTGTCTGACGTCATTGTCGAAGGGTTCCTCTCACCATCCACCGTGGATGGTGGCAAAACCTTACGTCACTCGGTTTTCAAAAAGCAAGCGTCGCTCGGGTTTATGCTCGGAGCATGGCACGACGAGGCGCGTATGCGAAGGGTGTGGCGAAGCGCGAGGAGATCCTGGAGGCCGCGCTCGAGGTGATCGCGCGCGAAGGCTGGCACGGCGCCTCGGTGAAGGAATTGGCTGAGGCGGTCGGACTCAGCCAGGCCGGGCTGCTGCACTACTTCGACAGCAAGGATGAGCTGTTCACGGCGATCCTGCGCAAGCGTGACGAGGTGGACTCGCGGCGGTTCGGCGAGGTCGACGGTGCACCGTCGCTGCAGCGCATCCGCGAGGGCTTCGTCGGCGTCGTCCGGCACAACGCCGAGGTGCCCGGCCTCGTCCAGCTGTTCTCACGCCTGGCGGTGGAGGCCGGCGACGCGTCGCATCCCGCGCACGACTACTTCGTGGAGCGGAGCGGCACTCTGCGGGAGCTGTTCACTCGCGCGGTGGCCGACGAGCAGGAGGCCGGCCGTATGACGTCCGCCGTCGACGCCGCCACGCTGGCCCGCCTGATCCAAGCGGTCTCGGACGGGATGCAGCTGCAGTGGCTCCAGGACCCGACCGTCGACATGCCGGCGGCAGTGGATGCGCTGTTCGCGCTGCTGGGGGTGTCGCAAACGGTGGGCCCTGCCGGGATCGAACCGACGACATCCACGGTGTAAACGTGGCGCTCTACCAGCTGAGCTAAAGGCCCGGGATGCCGACCAGCCTAGCGGGTGAAGAACGGAGGAGTTTCAGCCCGACTCGCCGGGGCGGGGAGGGAAACGGAGGACGGATCGGCGACCGCTCAGCGGAAAGTCCTCCCTTTTCGCCGACCGCGGTCAGACGTGCGCGGGCAGCCGGTCCAGCGCGGCGCGGTACGCGGCGATCGAGCGGGCCTCGCCGGGGGCGGTGATGAAGGAGGCGCGGATGATGCCGCGCTCGTCGATCAGGAAGGTCGCCCGGTTGGCGATGCCCTTCTCGCCCAGGAACACCCCGTACTCCTTGGCGATCTCACCATGCGGCCAGAAATCGGCCAGCAGGGAGAACGTGTAGCCCTCCTGCTCGGCCCACGCGCGCAGCGTGTACTTGGAGTCGACGGAGATGCCCAGCAGTTCCACGCGGTGGTCCTCGAACAGGCCGATGTTGTCGCGCAGTTCGCACAGCTCGCCCGTGCAGGTGCCGGAGAAGGCGAGAGGGAAGAAGACCAGCGCCACCGCCTTGCGTCCACGGAAGTCGCTCAGCCGCACGGTCTCCCCGTACTGGTTGAGGAGCTCGAAGTCGGGAGCCAGGGTGTCGTTCTCGAGTGCCATCGGTTGTCCTTTCACGCCGGCGCGGCGTGGCTCGCGCGCAGGCACGAGAACCGAGCATAGACCCCGCGTGTGGGAGTGCCAAGCGACGGTCACGAGCACCCGTCGAGTGAGGCTAGGCTGAACGATGGTGCCCACGCTTGTCGAGACCCGACAGCGTTGTGGCCTGTCCACGATCCATCCGACACAAGAAAGAGGTCGAGGGTGACTGTAAACGACCAGGACCCGTACTCGGTGAATAACATCGATTCGGACCCGGAGGAGACCGCCGAATGGCAGGAATCCCTCGACCAACTGGTTGCGGCCCATGGCCATGAGCGTGCTCGCGAGATCATGCTCAGCCTGCTGAAGCGCTCCAAGGATCTGCACGTCGGCGTGCCGATGGTTCCGACGACGGACTACATCAACACCATCTCCCCCGAGAACGAGGCCGAGTTCCCCGGCGACGAGGAGATCGAGCGCCGCTACCGCGCCTGGATCCGGTGGAACGCCGCCGTCATGGTGCACCGCGCCCAGCGCCCCGGCATCGCCGTCGGCGGCCACCTCTCCAGCTACGCCTCCAGCGCGACGCTGTTCGAGGTCGGCTTCAACCACTTCTTCCGCGGCCAGGACCACCCGGGCGGCGGAGACCAGGTCTTCTTCCAGGGCCACGCCTCCCCCGGCGTCTACGCCCGTGCGTTCCTCGAGGGCCGGCTGAGCGCCGACCAGCTCGACGGCTTCCGCCAGGAGAAGTCGCACGCCGGCGGCGGCCTCTCGAGCTACCCGCACCCGCGGCTCATGCCCGAGTTCTGGCAGTTCCCGACCGTGTCGATGGGTCTCGGCCCGATCAATGCGATCTACCAGGCGCAGCTCAACAAGTACCTCACCAACCGCGGTATCAAGGACGCGTCCGACCAGCACGTCTGGGCGTTCCTCGGCGACGGCGAGATGGATGAGGTCGAGTCGCGCGGTCAGCTCCAGGTCGCGGCCAACGAGAAGCTCGACAACCTGACCTTCGTGATCAACGCGAACCTGCAGCGCCTCGACGGCCCGGTCCGCGGCAACGGCAAGATCATCCAGGAGCTGGAGAGCTACTTCCGTGGCGCCGGCTGGAACGTCATCAAGGTCATCTGGGGCCGCGAGTGGGACGACCTGCTCTCCCGCGACTCGGACGGCGCGCTGGTCAACCTCATGAACCAGACGCCGGACGGCGACTACCAGACCTACAAGACCGAGAACGGCGCGTACGTCCGCGAGAACTTCTTCGGACGCGACCCGCGGACGCTGGAGCTCGTCAAGGACTACAGCGACGACCAGGTCTGGAACCTCAAGCGCGGCGGCCACGACTACCGCAAGGTGTACGCGGCCTTCAAGGCGGCCGTGGAGCACACCGGCCAGCCGACCGTCATCATCGCGAAGACCATCAAGGGCTACGGCCTCGGTCCGTCGTTCGAGGGCCGCAACGCGACCCACCAGATGAAGAAGATGACGCTCGACAACCTCAAGGCGTTCCGCGACGCCATGCGCATCCCCGTGTCGGACGCGCAGCTCGAGGAGAACCCGTACCTCCCGCCGTACTTCAACCCGGGCGCCGAGGACGAGACGATCCGCTACCTGCACGAGCGCCGCCGCGACCTGGGCGGCTACGTCCCGGAGCGCCGCGCCAAGTACACGCAGCTGAACCTCCCGGACGACTCGGCGTACGCCATCTCCAAGAAGGGGTCCGGCACGCAGGAGATCGCGACCACCATGGCGTTCGTCCGTCTGCTGAAGGACCTGCTGCGGTCGAAGGACTTCGGTCACCGCATCGTCCCGATCATCCCGGACGAGGCCCGCACCTTCGGCATGGATGCGTTCTTCCCGAACGCGAAGATCTACAACCCGAACGGCCAGCACTACACGTCGGTCGACCGCGAGCTCCTCCTGGCCTACAAGGAGAGCCCGCAGGGCCAGATCATCCACGTCGGCATCAACGAGGCGGGTGCGGTCGCCGCATTCACCAACGTCGGCACGTCGTACTCGACGCAGGGCGAGCCGCTCATCCCGGTCTACGTCTTCTACTCGATGTTCGGGTTCCAGCGCACAGGCGACGCCCTGTGGGCCGCGGGCGACCAGATGGCGCGCGGCTTCCTCATCGGCGCCACCGCCGGCCGCACCACGCTCACCGGCGAGGGCCTGCAGCACGCCGACGGCCACTCCCCGCTGCTCGCCTCCACGAACCCCGCGGTCGTCGCGTACGACCCGGCGTACGGCTACGAGATCGGGCACATCGTGCGCGCCGGCCTCGAGCGGATGTACGGCGGCAACCACCCGGACCCGAACGTCATGTACTACCTCACGGTGTACAACGAGCCGATCGTGCAGCCGGCCGAGCCCGAGGGCGTGGATGTGGACGGCATCGTCCGCGGCATCCACCGCCTCCGCCCCGCCGACAACCAGGGCCCCAAGGCCCAGCTGCTCGCGTCGGGCGTTTCGGTGCCGTGGGCCCTCGAAGCCCAGCAGCTGCTGGCCCAGGACTGGGGCGTGTCCGCCGATGTCTGGAGCGTCACCTCGTGGAGCGAGCTGCGCCGCGACGGCCTGCAGGCGGAGGAGCACAACTTCCTCTACCCGCAGCAGGAGAAGCAGGTGCCCTACGTCACCCGCAAGCTGCAGGAGGCGGAAGGCCCGTTCGTGGCCGTCACCGACTACGAGCACGCCGTCCCGGACCAGATCCGGCAGTTCGTGCCCGGTGAGTACGCCACGCTCGGCGCCGACGGCTTCGGCTTCTCGGACACCCGCCCCGCCGCACGCCGGTTCTTCAAGATCGACGGCCCGTCGATGGTTGTCCGGACGCTCGAAATGCTCGCGGCCCGCGGCCAGGTCGACCCGAACGCCCCCGCGTGGGCGATCGAGAAGTACCTGCTGCACGACGTGAACGCCGGCACCACCGGCTCGGCGGGCGGCGAGGCGTAACGGCCCCCGTGCCCGGCACGCCGGTGGAGAGGACGAAGCCCGAGACGCTCGCGTGGCTGCGCAAGATCTCGGGTGAGCTGGCCACGACCACGCTCAAGAGACTCGAGGACACCCTTCCCTGGTACCGCGACATGCCACCGGGCCGACGCAGCGCCGTCGGCCTGGTGGCCCAGGCGGGCATCTCCTCGTTCATCTCCTGGTACGACGACCCGCGGTCGACCCCGTGGATCGCCGCGGACGTGTTCGGGGCCGCTCCGCGCGAGCTGCTCCGCAGCGTGAGCCTGCAGCAGACGCTGCAGCTCATCAAGATCACCGTCGAGGTGGTCGAGGAGCGCGTGAAGTCGGGCGGCGGCGAGGACCTGCGGGAGTCCATCCTGCTGTACTCCCGCGAGATCGCCTTCGCGGCGGCCGACGTCTACGCGCGCGCCGCCGAGGCCCGTGGACTCTGGGACGCACGCCTGGAGGCGCTCGTCGTCGACAGCATCCTTACCGGGGAGTACGACGACGAACTGCCCAGCCGCATCGCGGCGCTCGGCTGGCACGGCCACGGCGAGGTCAGCGTCCTGGTCGGCACCGCGCCCAAGATGCTCGACGTCGACCAGTTGCGGCGCACTGCGCGGCACATGTCGGCGGATGTGCTCATCGGGGTGCAGGGCAGTCGGCTGGTGCTGGTCATCGGTCGCGCCTGGCCGAGCAACAGCACGCCGGAGGACCAGATCGGCCCCGCGCCGATCGTGTCCTTCATGGAGATCGCCCAGCAGCTGGAGCCGGGCTTCGGCGCCGGGCACCTGGTGCTCGGTCACGAGGTCCCGAGCCTCGTGGATGCGTCCAAGAGCGCGAAGGCCGCTCTCGCCGGCTTCGCGGTCGCCAAGGCGTGGCGCAACTGCCCGCGTCCGGTGCATGCCGACGACCTGCTGCCCGAGCGCGCCCTGGCGGGCGACGGCCTGGCCCGCGCGACCCTGATCAGCCGCATCTACCGCCCGCTGCAGGGCTACTCCACGGAACTGCTCACGACCCTCTGGTGCTACCTCGACAACGGGCGGTCGCTGGAGGCGACGGCCCGCGAGTTGTTCGTCCACCCCAACACCGTTCGGTACCGCCTCAAGCGCGTCTCCGAGGTGATCGGGTGGGATGCGACCGGCGCCCGGGAGGCGCTGATCTTGCAGGCGGCGCTCATCGTCGGTTCCATCAACGAGCCGGATTCGACCCGCCGCGGCGCCTGAGTTGTAGACAACCACAAAGCATCCACGGATACTTCGTATCCCTTCGACACATCCGCTCGGCGGAAGATTGGCAGACTGGAAACCGTGATCGTCATCGTGTGCCCCGGGCAGGGATCCCAGACCCCGGGCTTCCTGGACCCCTGGCTCGCAGAGTCCTCGTTCCGCGATCAGCTCACCGGCATCTCCGACGCCGTCGGCATCGACCTGGTCGCGCACGGGACCGTGAGCGACGCCGACACCATCCGCGACACCGCAGTGGCCCAGCCGCTCATCGTCGCCGCCGGGCTCCTCACCCTCTCAGCGCTGTTCGCTGACGGACGCCGTGAGCGCGTCGGCGGCATCGCCGGCCACTCGGTCGGCGAGCTCACCGCCGCCGCGGGAGCGGGCGTGCTCAGCGAGACGGATGCGGTCGCCTTCGTGCGCGAGCGCGGCGCCGCCATGGCTCGTGCCGCCGCCGAGGCGCAGACCGGCATGAGCGCCGTGATCGGCGCCGACGAGACGGAGCTGCTCGCCCGGCTGGACGAGCTCGGCCTCTCCCCCGCCAATCACAACGGCGGCGGCCAGATCGTCGTCGCGGGCGCCCTGGATGCGCTGGCCCAGCTGTCCGAGAACCCGCCGGCCCGCGCACGCGTCATCCCGCTGCAAGTCGCCGGCGCCTTCCACACCCGCTACATGGCCCCGGCCGTCCCCGCGTTGGAGCAGTTCGCCTCCACCCTGACGACGAACGACCCGACCCTCCGGCTCTGGACGAACAAGGACGGCTCGGAGGTGACCGACGGCGCCGAGTTCCTCCGCCTGCTGGTCGGCCAGGTGTCGTCGCCCGTCCGCTGGGACCTCGACATGCAGGCGTTCCAGACAGCCGGTGTCACCGGACTCATCGAGGTCGCACCCGCGGGCGCCCTCGTCGGTCTCGCCAAGCGCGGACTGAAGGGCGTCCCGACCGTCGCCATCAAGACGCCGGACGACCTGCCCGCCGCCTTCGACCTCATCGACCAGGAGGCCTGATGACTCACCCCACCCTGCAGCAGTCGCACGGCCCGCAGTACACGCGCATCCTCTCGATCGGCGCCGCCCGCGGCGACGTGGTCGTGCCGAACGACGATCTGGTCGGCCCGATCAACTCGTCCGACGAGTGGATCCGCCAGCGCACCGGCATCATCACGCGCACCCGCGCCAGCGCCGACGTTCTCGCCGTCGACCTCGCGACCGAGGCCTCCAAGGAGGCGATCGAGAAGTCGGGCGTCGACCCGAAGCTGATCGACGCCGTCATCGTCGCCACGGTGTCCAACGTGCAGCAGACCCCGTCCATCGCCGCCGTGCTCGCCGACCGGGTGGGCGCGAACCCCGCAGCGGCCTACGACATGAACGCCGCGTGCGCCGGATATGCCTACGGCATTGCCCAGGCCGATGCACTGATCCGCACCGGCGCCGCGCACTACGCGCTCGTCGTCGGCGCCGAGAAGCTGTCCGACATCGTCGACCCGACCGACCGGACCATCTCGTTCCTCCTCGGAGACGGAGCAGGAGCGGTCGTGATCGGCCCGAGCGACTACCCCGGTATCGCGAAGACGGTGTGGGGCTCCGACGGCTCGAAGGCCGACGCGGTCGGGATGGGCAACACGCTCATCGAGTACCGCGACGGCGGCAAGCCGTGGCCGACCCTGCGCCAGGAGGGCCAGACGGTCTTCCGCTGGGCCGTCTGGGAGATGGCCAAGGTCGCCAAGCAGGCGCTCGACGAGGCCGGCGTCTCCGCCGACCAGCTCGCCGCGTTCATCCCGCACCAGGCGAACATGCGGATCGTGGACGAGTTCGCCAAGCAGCTGAAGCTGCCGGAGACCGTCGCGATCGCCCGCGACATCGAGACCACGGGCAACACGTCCGCCGCGTCGATCCCTCTCGCCACCCACCGACTGCTCCAGGAACGCCCGGAGTTGAGCGGCGGCCTCGCCCTCCAGATCGGCTTCGGCGCCGGGCTGGTGTTCGGCGCGCAGGTCGTCGTGCTGCCCTAGACTGTTCCACGGTCAAAACGACACCCCCCCCAAGGAGAGAAAAACCATGGCATTGTCCACCGAAGAAGTTCTTGCCGGCCTGGCCGAGCTCATCAACGACGAGACCGGTATCGCGACCGACACGGTTGAGCTGGACAAGTCGTTCACCGACGACCTCGACATCGACTCCATCTCGATGATGACCATCGTGGTCAACGCCGAGGACAAGTTCGACGTCAAGATCCCGGACGAAGAGGTGAAGAACCTCAAGACCGTCGGAGACGCGGTCGAGTTCATCGTCAAGGCGCAGGACGCCTAAGCGCCGCCAAGAAACTTCCGCGCGGGCGGCGCCGGTTCCGTCGCCGCCCGCGCGTGCGAACGCGCTCTGCTGAGCGCGCTCCTGTTTCTTTCTCACGGAGAGTTGCCGTTATGACCAAGAAGATCGTCGTCACCGGTATGGGTGCGTCCTCGCCCCTCGGTGGCACCGCCCCCGAGAGCTGGGCCGAGCTGCTCGCCGGCACGTCCGGCGCCCGCTCGCTGGAGCACGACTGGGTGGCCAAGTACGAACTGCCGGTCACGTTCGCCGCCGAGGCGAAGGTGCGCCCGGAGGAGGTGCTCGAGCGCCCCGTCGCCAAGCGCCTCGACCCGTCCAGCCAGTTCGCCCTCATCTCCGCCATGGAGGCCTGGGAGGACGCGGGACGTCCCGACGTCGCCCCCGAGCGCCTCGGCGTCGACTACGCCACCGGCATCGGCGGCGTGTGGACCCTGCTGGATGCGTGGGACACCCTGCGCGAGCGCGGACCGCGCCGCGTGCTTCCCATGACCGTTCCGATGCTCATGCCGAACGCGGCCTCCGCCGCCGTGTCGATGCACTTCGAGGCCCGCGCCTTCGCGCGCACCGTCGCCTCCGCGTGCGCATCGAGCACCGAGTCCATCGTCAACGCCTACGAGCACCTGCAGGCCGGGCTCGCCGACGTCATCATCGCCGGTGGGACCGAGTCTGCCATCCACCCGATCACGGTCGCCTCCTTCTCGTCGATGCAGGCGCTCTCGCGCCGCAACGACTCCCCCGCGACCGCGTCGCGCCCGTACAGCGTCGACCGCGACGGCTTCGTGATGGGCGAGGGTGCGGCCAGTCTCGTGCTCGAGACCGAGGAGCACGCGCTCGCCCGCGGCGCTCGCATCTACGCGGAGCTCGCCGGCGGTGGCGTCACCGCCGACTCGTACCACATCACCGCGAACGACCCCGAGGGCCGCGGCGCCAGCCGTGCCGTCAACCTGGCGCTGAAGGCGGCAGGGGCGTCACCGGACGACGTCACCCACATCAACGCGCACGCGACCAGCACGCCGGTCGGCGACCCGTCCGAGTACGTGGCGCTGCGCGAGGTCTTCGGTGAGCGCGTGCACGGCATCCCGGTGTCGGCGACCAAGGCATCCACCGGTCACTTGCTCGGTGGGACCGGCGCACTGGAGGCGGTGTTCTCGATCCTCGCGATCCGCGACCGCCAGGCGCCGCCGACCATCAACATCACCGAGATGGATCCGGCCATCCCGCTGCAGGTGAAGAGCACTCCCCAGCCGCTCGGGGACGGCCCGCAGCTGGTCATCAGCAACTCGTTCGGCTTCGGCGGCCACAACGCCGTCGCGGCGTTCCGCAGCTACTGAGCGTCGGCAGCCGCGGACGCGGCTGACCCGGACAGCAGGAAGGCCCCGGTCCTCGGACCGGGGCCTTCTCTGTTCACCGCAGGCGGGCGGGAGTGCCGGGCCCGCCGCGGGAGTCGTTCGGATCAGCCGACGTTGTGCAGCCAGATGACCGAGGTGTCGTCGTGGGCGTGACGGAACGGTTCCAGCTCGTCGTCCCACGCCTGGCCGAGGGCGAGGCGCAGCTCGCGGTGCAACTCGAGCGTGTTCGACCCGGCGATCTCCATGGCGTAGCGGATGCGGTCCTCCGGCACCACCATGTTGCCGGCGGTGTCGACCTGCGCGAAGAAGATGCCGAGATCGGGGGTGTGCATCCACCGGCCGCCGTCGGTGCCGTGGCCGGCGTCCTCGGTGACTTCGTAGCGCAGGTGCTCCCACCCGCGCAGAGCGGACGCCAGACGTGCGCCCGTGCCCTGCGGGCCGTCCCAGAAGAACTCGGTGCGCTGCGAGCCCTTGAGTACCGGCTGCGTCTCCCACGTGAAGTTGACGGCGCGACCGAGAGCGCGTCCCGCCGCCCACTCGATGTGTGGGCAGAGCGCGCCGGGAGAGGAGTGCACGTAGAGCACCCCTCGAGCTGTTTGTGCCGACATGGTTCTCCTCCGTTCGTTGGTGCGTCTTCCCCTACGACCAGGACCGGATGAGTTGCTTCGGCGTATGAAATTGGTTGCGCTCGCGCGCGTTGCCACGATTATGCCTGAGAACCGCGGGTAGTTACAAGATTGTGATTCGGCGATTCGCTCGCCCTGCGAACGCCGACCCGAATACCATACCGAGTATGTCGGTCCAGAACGGTTTCCTGGCGCTGCTCACGCAGGGCCCCGCGTACGGCTCGCAGCTGCAGAGCGAGTTCCTGTGCCGGGCTGCGCACCGGCGGCAGTTGAATCCCGGTCAGGTGTACTCCACCCTCGATCGGATGACCGACCAGGGGCTCGTGGCGTCGGCGGGCGCCACGGACGACGGGCTGCCGCTCTACGAACTGACGCCCGCAGGACGCGAAGCGGCCACGGCGTGGCTCAGCGGAGGTCCGGCGGACACCCGCCCGGACTGGGACGAGATGCAGGACCAGGTGCTCATCGCCGCGTCGCTGGAGGGCGTGGACGCCGTCGCGATCGTCGACGACTATCGAGCGGCGTTCGCCGAGAGGATCCGCTACCTGTCGCATGAGGCCGACTCGCGCGCCCTCCTCGCCGCGAATCGCGCGGGCGAATTGGGCGCGAAAGCGGCCATCGAGTGGCTGGACGAAGTGGCAGCGGCGCTCCGCGCGCATCCCGGAGCGCTCATCCAGCACCGCTCCCCCGACCGACCGCGGCGTGGGCGCCGCCCCGCAGCGGAGACGACGCCGAGCGCCGAAGGGCAGCCGGCGGCGACCTAGTGGAGCAGCTCGCCCTGCTTGTTCAGGACGTTCTTCTCGCCGGCCTCGATCGGCACGGCGAACCGGTTCTGCGCCGGCGGGAGCGGGCAGTTGAAGTTGTAGCTGAATGCGCACGGCGGGAGCACCGCGAGGTTGAAGTCGAGCGTGACGGTGCCGTCCTCGTTCGGGACGACGAACAGGAAGCGGCCGACCGAGTAGGTGCTGTCGCCGTTCGTGGTGTCGGCGAACACGAGCTGGAGGGCACGGCCGGCCTTGAAGGCGGCCAGGTTGTAGTCGACGCCGTCCTTGGTGAACGTGATCTCGCCGGGGATCACCATGTCGCGGGTCGCCCCGTCGTCCTTCAGGTGCTCGAACCCGATCGTCTTGCCGCCCTCGATCGGGGCGAAGTCGGCCTTGATGATCCACTCGGGGTTGAATGGGAAGGCGTCGATCGAGCCGAACTCCTGGATGGCCTCGGAGTTCGCATCCCAGACGCGCAGGGCGTAGTCGCCCTCTTCGCTGGCGATCACGAAGCCGGTCTGGGTGTCGCCGAAGCGGATCGCGCCCGGGTTCGGGTCGTCCTTGCCGCGGACGATCGCGGATCCGTCGACCAGCACGTCGTCCACGAAGATGTTGTCGGTGGCGGCGGCGGTCAGCTTGAGGCCGGACTCGCCCTTCGGCAGCGGCGACCACAGGCCGGGAACGCCCCACACCGGCTGCTCGGAGTCGGGGTCGCCGGTGATCCACTGGGTGTTGACCAGCGCCAGGTTGCCCTGCGGCGCGGTGACCGCCTGTTCGCGACGCGCCCGGTAGCGCGCGAGGACCGAATCGGGGTCGGTCCGGGGCGTGTCGTTGCTGTCGGCGTTGTCGCGTGCGGTGGCGGTGTCGGTCATGGTCTCCATCCTCAGCCAGGTCTGTGGTGACAACCAACTCCGACACTCGGGCATTCCGGACGCCGCCTCATTTCGCCTCCGCGTAGGTGTCGACGATCGCTGCGGTGACCGGGAACTCCACCGGGAACGCCCCGAAGAGCAACCGGCCGGCCTGCTCCGCGGATTCCCGGACGGCGACGGCGACGGGCTCCGCCAGCGCCTCCGGAGTGTGCACGATGACCTCGTCGTGGAGGAAGTACACCAGGTGCGGGGACTCGGTGAGGGTCGCCTCCGGTGTCAGAGCGGTGAGCCTGTTGCGGAGCTCCGCCATCCAGCACAGCGCCCATTCCGCGGCGCTCGCCTGCACGACGAAGTTGCGGGTGAACCGGCCCCAGTCGCGCGCCTGGCTGCGGGCGCGGCGCTCGTCGGCCTCCGTCGAGTCGGGAGCGGAGGCGGCGGATTGCGCGGCCATCCAGGAACGGCCGGGAACCGGCGAACTGCGGCCGAGGCGCGAGGTGACCTTCTCGCCGCGCTCCCCCGCGCGGGCCGCCTCCTCGACCAGCCGGACGGCGTGCGGGAACGCCCGGGTCAGCCGCGGCATCAGCCGTCCGCTCTCGCCGGTCGTCGCGCCGTACATGGCCCCGAGCATGGCGACCTTCGCCTGGGCGCGCTCCTCGACGGCTCCCGAGGCGACGATCCCCTCGTAGAGGTCTTTGCCGCGACCGGCGGCCGCCATCGCCTGGTCGCCGGACAGCCCGGTGAGGATGCGCGGCTCGAGCTGGGCGGCGTCGGCGACCACGAGCTTCCACCCGGGGTCGGCGACTACGGCCCCGCGCACCTGCTTCGGCAGCTGCAGGGCGCCGCCGCCACGGGTGGCCCAGCGGCCCGTGACGACGCCTCCGGGCAGGTAGTCGGGGCGGAAGCGGCCCTCGTGCACCCACGCGTCGAGCCACGTCCATCCGTTCGCGGTGAGGAGGCGCGACAGCTTCTTGTACCGCAGCAACGGGTCGATGACCGGATGCTCGACACGCCGCAGCTCCCAGGAACGCGTGGAGGTGGCCATGATGCCCGCCCGCTGCAGCGCTTTGAGGAGATCGGGCGGGCTGTCGGGGTTCAGCTCGGGCGCATCCAGGTGGCCGCGGATTTCGTGGGCGAGCGCATCCAGCATCGCAGGACGCCCGTACGACGGGCGGGGGCCGAGCAGGCCGGTGAGCAGTTCGTCGTGGCGGTCGGCGCGGTACGGGAGCCCCGCGTACTGCAGCTCGGCGGCGATGAGGGCGCCCGCCGACTCGGCGGCGAGCAGCAGCCGCAGCCGTCGCGGGTCGCTGCTCGTGGCGACGGCGTCCTCCTGAGCGGCGAACTCGGCGCGGGAGGACGGCCGCTCGACGGCGCCGGCAGGCGTCGCCTCGTCGAGCTCGAAGAGCGTGGTGTGCACCACCGGTGCTTCCGCTTCCGGTTCGGCCACCGCATCCCAGTGACCGGGTTCGGCGGCGGCGAGAGCGCTGCCCGCGCTGAGCGTCGAGTTGCGGAGGATGGCGTGGCAGAGCCGGAGGTCGACGCAGCGCTCGACGCGGACGCCCGCGGCCAAGAGGGCCGGATACCAGGCACGGGTGTCGTCCCAGACCCAGCGCGGACGGTCGGTCGCCCTCTCCTCACGGCGGACGAACGCCGCGACGTCTTCGGCGGCAACGGCCTCAGCGCTCTCCGTCTCGCCCAGCCGCGTGGCGTGGACGACGCCGGGTTCGGCGCGCTCGAGGAGGATGTGCACCCTCCCATTCTCTGTGCGGCCGCCGACACGGCGGTTCGCTTGCACGCGGATCGTCGCATGAGGATAATTCAACGAACGACGATGCCGACCCGAAAGGCATGATCGACGATGACCGTATACCTGCATGACAGCCAGGGTGTGTGGATAGCGTTCCGGACCGAACCGAGGGCCCGAGACCTGTTCAATCCCGATGGCGACTGGATCGGCTGGTTCCCCTGGGGCGACGACGACGCCGTCACGCCCGGTGGGGACTACCTGGGCACGATCCGGGGCGACCGGCTCTTCGCACAGAGTTCGCACCGTTACCGGGGTAATCCCGGCTATCCGGGCGCGCCCTCGTATCCCGGAACGGCTCCGTATCCCGGTGCCGCCTCTTACACCGGGCTGCCGGACGACTGCGACGACGTGCCGAGTTCGTTCCTCTGGCCGCACCTCGCCTCCTGACCCCGCGCGGGCATCAGGCCGCGAGGGCGTCAATCCGCAAGGGCCGCCAGCCGTGCGCGGAGCTGCGGCCAGGACGCCGCGAAGCCGGGGTGCAGCGGGAGTGCGGTGACCTCGTGGACGGGCACCCAGCGCAGTTCGATGCTCTCGACGTCGGCCATGTGCGGCTCGAAGGAGCGGACGGCCTGCGCGACGACGGTGGTGTACGACCAGAAACCGAGGTCGAGGACGCTCTCGAACAGCACGTGCAGCGCGTCGGGCGGCACCGCAGCCTCCTCGGCCGCCTCCCGGAGCGCGCCCTCGACGGCACTCTCACCGGCGTGACGCGCGCCCCCGGGGAGCCCCCACGTCCCGCCGAAATGACTCCAGTCGGCCCGGTGCTGCAGTAGCACGCCTCGCCGCAGGTCGTGCACGAGGAGCCCGGCGGCGCCGAACCGGCCCCAGAACCGCTGGCCGTCCGGCCCTTCCACCCACGCGTCTCCCGAGTCCACGCCTCCACGTTAGTCGCCGTGCGAAAAACATCGCCCTGTTCTGGACCCGCGGCGACATACGGCGTCCTAATGTGATCCCATGACTCTGGAGCGCTGGCGATCCATCTCCGACTGGCCCCTGACGGCCGCGGCCTTCCTCTTTCTCGTCGCGTATGCCTGGGAGGTGATCGGCGATCTCACAGGACAGTGGGCGGCCGTGACAGACCTGGTCATAGCGCTCACCTGGGGTGCCTTCGTCCTCGACTACATCGTGTGTCTCATGCTCGCGCCGAATCGGTGGCGCTGGTTCTACACTCACCTTCTGGACCTTGCCATCGTCGTTCTGCCGGCCCTGCGTCCTCTGCGACTGCTCCGCCTGGTGACCGTTCTGGCCGTTCTTCAGCGCACGGCCGGGCGAGCATTCCGTGGTCGAGTCATCCTGTACGTGGCGGGAGCCGTCGGTCTCTTGGTATTCACGGCCGCTCTCGCCGTTCTGGATGCGGAACGAGCGTCGACGGCGTCACCGATCCATACCTTCCCTCAGGCCGTCTGGTGGGCATTCGAGACGATCTCCACCGTCGGCTACGGCGACTTCACGCCGGTTACCGAAATAGGCCGGTTGGTCGCCGTCGGCTTGATGATCGGCGGTGTCGCGACTCTAGGAATCGTCACCGCCACCTTGGCTTCGTGGATCGTCGAGCGAGTCGCTGAAACAGAAGCTGACGAGCGTGCCGCCACCCACGGCGAGATCATTCTCCTTTCTGAACAGATCGCAGAACTCAAAGAGCTCCTCCAACGGAAAGCCGCCTCATGACCGTCCGCAGCGCCGCCCTCCTCCTGTACCGCCGCCGCGCCGGGGTGGAGGTCTGGATCGCCCACATGGGCGGGCCGTTCTGGGCGCGCAAGGACGAGGCCGCGTGGTCGTTCCCGAAGGGCATCGTCGAGTCCGACGACCTCGGAGACGAGTTCGCGGCCGCCCGGCGGGAGTTCGAGGAGGAGATCGGCACCGCCGCGCCCGACGCCGACTACGTTCCGCTCGGCGACTTCCGCGGTTCGGGCAAGACCATCGTCGTCTTCGCCGCGGAGAGCGAGTTCGACCCGGGGTCGATCCACAGCAACACGTTCGAGCTGGAATGGCCGCCGCGCTCCGGGCGGAAGCAGGCGTTCCCCGAGGTGGATGACGCGGGCTGGTTCACGATCGACGACGCGCGGGTGAAACTCACGAAGGCGCAGCGGCCCATTCTGGACGCGCTGCTCGCGCGCCTGGAGCAGGACGCGGAAATCCACTAGCGCGCACGGACGCTCAGGGCCGTATGGTTAGCCCAACCGGGGCCCGAACCCAAGGAGGCGTTGTGGCGAAGAGCAAGGCCGAGAAGGCCGCTGAGACCGCGTTGAAGACTGCGCGCGACGCGGTCAGTGAAGCGGAACGGGCCGTCAAGAAGCTCGATAAGAAGACACGGCACGAGGCCCAGGCGCTGGCCGCCCGGCTCGAGGCGGCCGCGAAGGACGAGAAGAAGGCAGCGCGGCGCTCGAAGAAGACGTCCGCCGCCGCCCCCGCCAAGCGGAGCACGGCGCGTGCGACCGCGCCGGCATCCCGCTCGACAGCATCCGCCCCCGCATCCACGTCCGACAGCGGTATCCCGACCTTCCGCGACCTTCGAGACCGCGCGAAGTCCCGCGGGATCCAGGGCTATTCGCGCATGAACAAGGCCCAGCTCCTCCACGCTCTCGGCGAGGGATGAACGGACCGGGCCGGGCGCCCGTTCACCGGCGCTTAACCCGCCACCCGTAGCGTGCGGCCGTGGCCGATGCTCCCCTGACCGAGGCTCCAGGCCTCCTGCTGCGCGCGGATGCCGCGCCGGCCGCCCGGACGCTGATCGACATCCTGAGCGAGACCGCGCGCCGGTTCCCGGACGCCTCCGCACTGGAGGACGCGGCCGGCGCCCTCAGCTACCGGGAGCTGCTGGCGCGCGTCGCCGCGGGAGCCGCGCGGCTGCGCGGTGCGGGTGTGCGCCGCGGCGACCGCGTCGGGGTCCGGATGAGCTCGGGCACGCGGGAGCTCTACCTCGCCATCCTCAGCGTCCTCGCGGCGGGAGCCGCCTACGTGCCCGTGGATGTCGACGATCCGGAGGAGCGCGCTGAGCTCGTATTCGGCGAGGCGGCCGTGCGCGCGGTGATGACCGACGCCGGGCTCGTCCTCGCGGGAGAGGACGCGCCGACACCCGTCTTCGACGGCGCATCGCCGCATCCCAGCACCGCCGCTCTGCCGGTCGCCTCTCCCCCGGACCCGGACGACGACGCGTGGATCATCTTCACCTCCGGCTCGACGGGCACGCCGAAGGGCGTCGCGGTCCGCCACCGTTCCGCCGCCGCCTTCGTCGACGCCGAGTCGCGGCTGTTCCTCCAGGAGGAGCCGATCGGGCCGCAGGACCGCGTGCTCGCCGGTCTGTCGGTCGCGTTCGACGCGTCGTGTGAGGAGATGTGGCTGGCGTGGGCGCACGGCGCCTGCCTGGTTCCCGCTCCGCGCTCGCTGGTGCGGACCGGGATGGATCTCGGCCCCTGGCTGTCCGCGCGCCGCATCACCGTGGTGTCCACCGTCCCGACGCTGGCGGCGCTGTGGCCGGTGGATGCGCTCGACAACGTGCGCCTGCTGATCTTCGGCGGCGAGGCCTGCCCGCCCGAGCTGGTGAGCCGGCTCGCCGTGCCCGGCCGCGAGGTCTGGAACACGTACGGCCCGACCGAAGCGACCGTGGTCGCGTGCGCCGCCCCGCTGGTCGCGGGCGACCCGGTGCGGATCGGGCTTCCGCTCGACGGCTGGGACCTGGCCGTGGTGGATGCGCACGGCCTTCCCGTCCATGACGGCGACAGCGGGGAGCTGGTCATCGGCGGCGTCGGCCTCGCGCGCTATCTCGACCCGGCGAAGGATGCGGAGAAGTATGCGCCCATGCCGACGCTCGGCTGGGAGCGCGCCTACCGCAGCGGCGACCTCGTTCGCTTCGACCCGGAAGGACTCTTCTACCTGGGCCGCGCGGACGACCAGGTGAAGCTCGGCGGCCGCCGGATCGAACTGGGCGAGGTGGAGGCCGCACTGCAGCAGCTGCCGGGAGTGTCCGGCGCTGCGGCGGCTGTGCGGAGGTCGGCCGCCGGCAACGACGTGCTGGTCGGCTACCTGGCCGTCCCCGAGCCCGACGCGTTCGACCGGCGCGCGTCGATCGACCACCTGCGCGAGACGCTCCCCGCGGCGCTCGTGCCGCTGCTGGCGGTGGTCGACGAACTCCCCGTGCGCACCTCCGGCAAGGTGGACAAGGCGGCGCTCCCGTGGCCGCTCGAGGACTCCGCAGGCGACGGCGCCGTCAGCGACGACCCGGTTGCGGAGGCGCTCGCCGCCGATTGGCGCAGCGTGCTGGGGCTCCCCGTCTCCGGGCCGGACGACAACTTCTTCGACCTCGGCGGCGGCTCGCTCGCGGCTGCCCAGCTGGTCTCCCTGATCCGGCGCCGGCACCCCGACATCACCGTCGCGGACGTGTACGCGACGCCTCGGTTCGGCGCCATGGTGCAGACGCTGGCGGAGAGCTCCCCGTCGTCGTCCGCCGCCTCCACTCACGTCGTGCCGCCCACCCCGTTCCGGATGCGCGCGCTGCAGACGCTGCTCGGCATCCCGCTGTTCATCCTCGGCGGCATCCGCTGGCTGCTGTACGTGCTCACCGCCTGCGCCCTGCTGCGGCCGTTGGGCGGTTTCGATGTGCTGCCCGCGGTCGACGTCGTGTGGCTGGTGATCGGCCTGATCGTCTTCGTCACGCCGTGGGGCCGCATGGCCATCTCGGTCGTCGCTGCGCGGCTGCTGCTCGCGGGGGTGAAGGCGGGCGACCATCCCCGCGGCGGCGGCGTGCACCTCCGGCTGTGGCTGGCCGAGCAGGTCGCCCACCAGATCGGCGCCGCCAGCCTCGCCGGAGCGCCGTGGATCCTCTACTACGCCCGTGCGCTCGGCGCGACGATCGACCGCGGCGTCGACCTGCACACGCTCCCTCCGGTGACCGGGATGCTGCGCATCGGCGCCGGCGCATCCATCGAACCCGAGGTCGATCTGGCCGGGTACTGGATCGACGGCGACGTCGTCCGGATCGGCGAGATCCGGATCGGCGCCGGGAGCGCCGTCGGAGCACGCAGCTCGCTCATGCCCGGGACGAAGATCGGCCGAAACGCGACCGTCGCCCCCGGCTCGGCGGTGTTCGGCCGCATCCCGGCCGGGCAGAACTGGTCCGGCTCCCCCGCCGTGCGGGTCGGCCGGGCGCGCGACTGGTGGCCGCTGGAGCGGCCTCCGCGGCGCACCCGCTGGGTGGCCGCGTACGGACTGGCCTCGGTCGTCGTCTCGCTCGTGCCCGTCATCGCGCTCGCCGCGGCCGGCGCCGTCGTGGCCGCGTTCGTCCGCGGCGCCTCCGGCTGGGGCGACGTGATCGCTCGTGCCGCGGCAGGACTCGTCCCCGGCACGCTCGCAGCCGGCGTCGTCCTCGCCGCGCTGGTCGTCGTCCTGGTCCGGCTGCTCGGCATCGGGATGCGCGAGGGCGTCTACCCGGTGCGCAGCCGCACGGGCTGGCAGGCGTGGACGACGGAGCGGCTGCTCGACCAGGCGCGGACGGTGCTCTTCCCGCTCTACTCGAGCCTGTTCACACCGGTCTGGCTGCGGATGCTCGGCGCGCGCGTCGGCAGGGACGTGGAGGCCTCCACCGTGCTGCTGCTCCCCCGCATGACGCGGATCCGCGACGGCGCCTTCCTCGCCGACGACACGCTCGTCGCGTCGTACGAACTCGGCGGCGGCTACGTCCGCATCGCGGCCGTGGACATCGGCGCGCGCGCGTTCCTCGGGAACTCCGGGATGGCCGGCGCAGGCAACCGCGTACCCCGCGACGGCCTCGTCGCGGTGCTGTCGTTCGCGCCCCGGAAGGCGAAGGCGGGCTCGTCGTGGCTGGGGTCTCCCCCGGTCCGCCTCCGCCGTCAGGCGCAGGATGCGGACCTGTCCCGCACCTTCGAGCCCCCGACCGCGCTCCGCGTCGCCCGCACCGCGTGGGAGCTGCTGCGCTTCGTGCCGGTCATTGTGACCACAGGGATCGGGTTCGCCGTGGTGATCGCGCTCGCCGCGATCTACGGCGCGTGGGGCCCGGCGTGGGCGATCGTGCTGAGCGGCCCGGTGCTGCTGCTCGCCGGGGGGTTCGCCGCGGGGATCAGCACGGCGGCCAAGTGGGCGCTCCTCGGCCGGCTGAAGCCGGGCGAGCATCCCCTGTGGTCGTCGTTCATCTGGCGCAGCGAGGTGTCCGACACCTTCACCGAGATGGTCGCGGCGCCCTGGTTCGCGTGGGCCGCGACAGGGACCCCGGCGCTGGTGTGGTGGCTGCGGAGTCTCGGCGCCCGGATCGGGTCGGGCGTGTGGATCGACAGCTACTGGCTCCCGGAGGCCGACCTGGTCACGCTCGGCGACGCATCCACGGTGAATCGGGGCTGTGTCGTGCAGACGCACCTGTTCCATGATCGAATCATGAGTATGGACCAGGTCACGATCGAGCCCGGCGGTACGCTCGGCCCGCACAGCGTCATCCTGCCCGCCGCCGACATCGGCTCCAATGCGACCGTCGGACCGGCGTCGCTCGTGATGCGCGGGGAGACGGTGCCCGCCGGGAGCCGCTGGAGCGGCAACCCCATCGGCCCCTGGCGCGAGGTCGTGGTCCGCGAGTACCGGGCGCGGGCAGAGGGATGACCGACCTCGCACCGCACGTCTACCTTCCGCGCTCCGGCACCGCCGACTACTCCGTCCTCCGGTACGACCTCGATCTGAACTACCGAGTGGCCACGAACCGGCTGGATGCGACGGCGGTGATCCGCGCCCGTGCCGAGGTCACCCTGTCCGCCGTCGTGCTCGACCTGGTGCACCTGCGGGCGCGTCGTGTCCGCGTCGACGGTCAGAAGCGCGCCCGCTTCACGCAGTCGCCCACGCACCTGCGGATCGCGCCGGCCGCGCCCATCCCGGCCGGTACCGAGTTCACGGTGGAGGTCGCCTACGACGGGGCTCCCGTGCCGCGCCGCACCCGCTGGGGCACGCTCGGCTGGGAGGAGCTCACGGACGGCGTCATCGTCGCCGCGCAGCCGTCGGGAGCGCCGACCTGGTTCCCATGCAACGACCGGCCCTCCGACCGGGCGGCGTACGGCATCCGGGTGACGACAGAGCAGGCGTACACGGTGCTCGCGACGGGCGAGCCGACCGGCCACAGCGTGAGCGGAGGCCGCGGCACGTGGACGTTCGAGCGCGCGGAGCCCACTGCCACCTACCTCGCAGCCGTGCAGATCGGCCGCTACACCCTCGAGCCGCGGCGCACCGCCGGAGTGGAGTGGCTGGTCGCCTACCCGCCGGCCCTCGCCCGCCGGGTCCTGCACGACTTCGAGCCCGTCGGCCGGATGCTGGAGCGCTTCCAGGAGCTGTTCGGCCCCTATCCGTTCCCGTCGTACACGGTCGTCGTGACCGAGGATCCGCTCGAGATCCCGCTGGAGGCGCAGGCGATGGCGACCTTCGGGGCGTCGCACGCCGACGGGCGCAGCGGCTCGGAGCGGCTGATCGCGCATGAGCTCGCCCACCAGTGGTTCGGCAACAGTGTCGGGCTGGCGTCGTGGCGCGACATCTGGCTCAACGAAGGATTCGCCTGCTACGCCGAATGGCTGTGGTCGGAAGCGTCGGGCGGCCTGTCGGCGGCGGCGCTCGCCCGCGCCCACCACGCCGGGCTCCGCCTGGCACCGTCGGATCTCCTCATCGGCGATCCGGGGCCGGACGCGATGTTCGACGACCGCGTCTACAAGCGCGGCGCCTGCGTGCTGCACGCGCTGCGGAACCGGCTGGGCGATGGGACGTTCTTCGATCTTCTGCGCGCCTGGACGGCGGAGCACCGCTTCCGGACCGTCACCACGGCCGACTTCGAGGCGCACGCTCAGCGGTACTCGGCGGAGCCGCTGGCCGGCTTCTTCGACGCCTGGCTGCGTCAGCCCCGGCTGCCCTCGCTGTCCCGCTGAAGGCGGGCGACCGTCGCGACGCACCCGTCCACCCGCGTCGTCCGCAGGCGGTAGCGGCGACCGTCGAGGCGAGCCGAGAACATCCGGATGCGCACCGCGTCCGGCGCACGGCGCAGGCCGCGGCCGTCGGCTTTGAGAACAGCCTCGACGGCGGTCCAGCGGCGCAGCGGATCGCCGCGGCCCGGAACCAGGTCGTCGATCGCCTCCCGCCGACTCTGCTCGGTGGCGGCGGGCTCGGCGTCGATGCCGACCGGCGCGCGGGAGGCGACCGCGAACGCACGCCCGTCGGCGTGGGCCAGAGCGAGGTGCACCGGCTGGGATGCGCCCACCGCGACGGGGCGTCCGTGGGACAGACCGCAGTCCGGGCAGGGAGCGCTGATCAGGAGTTCGGGGTGTCCGAGGCGCGCCGCCGCGGTACGCAGGGCGAGACGGCCGGCGAGGAAGCTCTGGATGCGTTCATCATCGCCTGTGAGGGACGTCAGCCGCGCCTGGTCGCCTTCATCGAGCACGCGGGCGATCCGCGAGGCGGTCCCGGCATCCACGGACCCGTACGGCACGACGACGAAGGTCTGCATCCGGTCTCCGTCCGTTCGCGTTCAGACGACCGATGCTAGCGCGCCGAAGCGCGAGCCGCCGGGTAGCCGGTCGGGCTCCCAGCGGCCCGCGCGTCCGTGGGCTTGTCGGCTTGTGGGCCTGTGGCTTGGGGGCGAGGGTCAGCGGGCGGTGCCGCTGGTCCCGTCGTCGAAACGAGGTGCTTCGTGGCGTGCCGCCCGGCGCGGGGAGTCCACATCCTCGGCGACCGCATCCTGAGCGCGGACCGGCTCAGCGGGAGCATCGGCGCGCGTCGCGGTCGCCGCGTCAGCGCGCGATGCGTCGTCGATGCGGTTGCCGTTCTTGTCGGTGCGCACGTCGGGGTCGACGTGGTCGGCCCGGCGCAGAGCCTCCTCCGACTCGGTGCGCGCGTCTGCCGCGGCCGACTGCCGCTCCTCGGCCTCGCGGCGCAACCGCTCGGCGTCGACCTCCGCCTGCTTGGCGTCCGCGGCAGCGCGAGCGGCCTTCGCCTCACGCTCCCGCGCCTCCAACTCGGTCTGTGCTGCCGACTGCCGCATCTCCTCGGCGCGGCGGCGGTCCGCCTCGCGCTTCCGGTTGCGGCCGACGGTCGCGACGATGATCGCGATCACGGCGATCACCACGACGACGACGACGATCAGAACGATCCATCCAGTTGTGTTCATGCTGCATCACGGTACCCCGGAGTACGCGAATCGCTAGGGGATTGAAGTATTGCAGCGGCTCTGGTCAGATTCCTTCCTCGGCGGTCCAGAGCTCCTCGGCCTCGAGGGTGAGGTCGATCAACTGACGCAGGAGACCACCCATCGATGTCGACTTCAGCAGGGTGTACCTGTCGTACTCGCCCAGAGGGGCGATCGCCGCCAGTTGCCACGCGGCTGCGACGGGATCGTCCGACAGCTCGATGTCCGCATCCGACTCCGGCTCCGCGACGCGGGCGATCACGCGGCGGACGACCGCTTCGGCCTCGGCCCGCAGGGGTTCGAGCGCTTCGGACCACTCCAGCTCCGGCAGCATCGAGAGCTCGGCCCGGGGATACGGGTCGTCGTCGAGCCAGCGCTCGACCGTGAACCGCCGGGTCCCCACGCCGACGATGAGCAGGTCGTCGGCGCCCGCGGTGGCGCCCACGAGACGCGCCATCGTGCCGACCGCGGCGCGCTGGTCGCCGCCCCCGGCTTCGGATCCGCGCTCGATGAGGACGACGCCGAACTCGAACTCCGGTTCGTCCTCGTCGAGCAATCGCCCGACCAGCGTGAGATACCGCGGCTCGAACACCCGAAGCGGGATCGGCACAGCGGGGAACAGCACTGATCCGAGGGGGAACATCGGTGAGGCGGCCATACTCCAGTCAAGCACCGCGGACGTAGAGTGAACAGGTGCCCCGACCGCGCCCCGAGACCCCAGGACCAGGACAGGAGTCCGTGTGGGACTACCCCCGGCCGCCGCGTATCGAGCGCGTCGCGGCGCCAGTCACGATCCGTCTGGGCGGGCAGCTCATCGTGGACACCCGAGACGTCGTCCGGGTGCTCGAGACGAGCCATCCGCCGGTCTACTACCTCCCGATAGGGGACTTCGCACCAGGCGCGCTGGTCGACGCCGACGGTACGTCGTTCTGCGAGTTCAAGGGCACCGCACGGTACCTCGACGTGCGCGGCGGAGGCCAGGTGCGGCCCGCCGGCGCGTGGAACTATCCTCATCCGTCGCCCGGGTTCGAGGCGCTCCGAGACCGTGTCGCCGTCTACGCGCAGCAGATGGACGAGTGCACCGTCGACGGCGAGGTCGTCACGCCGCAGCCCGGAGGCTTCTACGGCGGCTGGATCACGGGTGCCGTCGTCGGTCCCTTCAAGGGGTCTCCCGGGTCGCAACGCTGGTGAACGCCGCTCGGTGCCGGGATTATCGGAGGAAATCGTTCGGAGACACGTCCCGAAGGCAGCAAACGGAGGACGATTGCCCGCCGCCCGGCACTGATCTCCTCCGGTTGCGACGTCAGTAGGGCGGACGGGACTTGAACCCGTGACCGAGGAATTATGAGTTCCCTGCTCTGACCAGCTGAGCTACCGCCCCGATCGTGCGTCCGTCCCGGTCACTCCGGTGCGGGCACGCTGCGGGCCGTATCCGTCTCCGGGTCGGCCACCGGCTCACCACGATACAGGCTTTCGAATGTGCTGATCGTGGTCTGGATGTCGTGCGAGGCGACGATACGGAGCGAACCGCGCTTGAGCACATCCAGCTCCTCCTGCGGGAGGGTGAGCACGCTCTCCAGCTTGTCCGCCAGGTCCTGCGCGTCGCCCGGGCGGAACAGGTGCCCATTCTCGCCGTCGTGGACGAGGTGCGGCAGCGCCATCGCGTCCGCGGCCACCACGGGCAGGGCGGAGGCCATCGCCTCCATGGTCGCGATCGACTGCAGCTCCGCGATCGACGGCATCGCGAACACCGTGGCCCGCGTGTACGCCTGGCGGAGCTCCTCGTCGCTCACGTAGCCGAGGAAGTCGACGCGGTCGGCGATGCCGAGCGTCTCGGCCATGGCCTGCAGGTTCTTCAGCTGGTCGCCGCCGCCGACGATCTGGAGGCGCGCATCCAGGCTCTCGGGGAGCAGCTTGATCGCGTTCAGCAGCACATCGATCTGCTTCTCGCCGGTCACCCGGCCCACGAAGAGGATGTGGTTGCCGGTCCGCGGCGTGAAGTCGGGGATGTAGTTGTGGGCGTCGATGCCGCACGAGACCGCGTGGACGCCGCGCAGGCCGGTCGAGCGCTCGAGGAACTCGGCGGCCTTCCGTGTCGGAGTCGTGACCGCTTCGGCGCGGTCGAAGCTCTTGCGCGCATCCGCCCACGCCAGCTTCACGAACGTCCGCTGGAGGAACTTCGGGAGAAGCGTGAACTCGACGATGTTCTCCGCCATGACGTGGTTGGTGGCGACGATGCGGACGCCGCGCTTCTGCGCCTCCGCGGCCAGACCCCTGCCCACCACGATGTGCGACTGGAAGTGCACCACATCCGGCTTCACCTCGTCGAGCACGCGGCGCGCGTTCGCCTTGCTCGTCCACGGAAGCGCGAAACGGAGCCAGTCGTGCGGGTACCAACGCCAGCTGGTGAGCCGGTGCGCCGTCATCCTGCGACCCTCGTGCTCCTCCACCCACGTGCCGTGCCTTCGGCTCGCGGCGGGAGCGACGATGTGGACGTCGTGGCCCCGGTCGACGAGGCCCGCAGCGAGGCGCTCGGCGAAACGGGCGGCGCCGTTGACGTCCGGCGCGAAGGTGTCGCACCCCATGACGATGGTCAACGGCTTCTGGGCTGCCGGGGCGGGCGGGGTGGGATGCGGTCCGCTCGTATCAGGCACGTTGTTCGTTCCCTACGGTCGTGGGCTTCGGAAGGCGAATCCGGCGACGGCGTTCGCGGTCCGGGCGGGTGGGCGTGCGCCCGGTCGATTCAACGGCCTAGTCTAAGCGGCTTTCCGCAGTGGCGTCCGCAATGCGGTCGGCCACCGGCGCGTCCGATGCGCTCTGCGGGTGGTACTTCGCCAGTCGGAACACGCCGAACACGGCGACCGCACCCGTGACGGCGAAGCCGACCATCGCCCACCACGGGGCGCCGGCGGCCTCGTTCAGCACCACGATGCCGATGGTCACGGCGACCATCGGGTCGATCACGGTGAGGCCTGCGATGACGAGGTCCGGCGGACCGGACGAGTAGGCGTTCTGCACGAAGTAGGCGCCCAGCACGGCCGCCAGCAGCAGCGCGACGATGCAGGCGACGAGCAGCCAGTCCCACTCCTGATTGGAGATGCGGTCGATCGCGACCTTGGCGAGCGTTGCGACGAAGCCGTACAGGACACCGGCCCCGACGATGTAGATGATCGCCTTGAACCGGTGACGCAGGAACGCGAACAGCACGCCGAAGGCGATGAGCACGACCCCGAGGATGATGAGGATGACGATAAGCGCCTGCGTCGTCACCGGCAGATCGCGCGCGAACACGGCCGCCAGGAGGACGAACGCACCGACTCCGCTGACGCACAACGTCACGGCGACCACGGACTGATGGTTGAGCTTCACGCCGCTGACCTTGGCGTTCAGGATGCTCGTGATCACCAGACCGACGACGCCGAGCGGCTGCACCAGGATGAGCGGCGACAGTTTCAGGCTGACGAGCTGGAAGACGATGGCGAGGCCGAGCAGCAGCGTCCCGATCACCCAGGACGGCCGTGCGAGCAGCAGTCCCAGCTGGCGGACGCTCAGACCGCTCTTCGCGTGACCGGCGGTCGCCTCCACCTTGGCGACCCCGTGGTGCTGGAGCTGGGCGCCCACCGACAGGAAGACAGCCCCGACGAGCGCGACCGGGATGCCCAGGAGCTGGCTGGGCTGATAGGAGAGGTCGAAAGCATCCAACAGTTCCGTACCCACCCCACGACCCTACCGGGAATGATCCGGATAGTCTTGCCGAATGGCCGTCCTTCCGATCCGGATCACCGGTGACTCTGTACTCCACTCCCCCGCCCGTCCCGTCGCCGAGATCGACGACGAAGTGCGCGCCCTGGTCGCGGACATGTTCGAGACGATGGACGAGGCGCCCGGTGTCGGCCTCGCCGCTCCGCAAGTGGGCGTCCCGCTCCGACTCTTCGTGTACGGCTGGACGGACGACGACGACGTGATGCACCGCGGTGTCGCGATCAACCCCACGCTGTGGCTCATCCCGCTGGCCGTCGGGGACCCGGACGAGGACTCGGAGTCGGAGGGCTGCCTGTCGTTCCCGGGAGAGCGGTTCCCACTGCGCCGGGCGGAACGCGTCATCCTGCAGGCGACCGACCTCGACGGCTCCGAGTACGAGGTGCGCGCGGACGGCTGGCTGGCCCGCATCTTCCAGCACGAGTACGACCACCTCGACGGCGTGCTGTACGTCGACCGGCTGGTGCACCCGTACGGCAAGGCGGCACTGAAGACGCAGCGCAAGAACAGTTGGGGCGTCCCCGGGCTGAGCTGGTTGCCGGGGCGCGATCACCTGGAGGACTGAGCTCGCGGGCGCGCGCTTCCTTCCGAGAGGCGCGTTTCAGCGCCGCAGGTCGACGCCGTGCACGCCGTTGTGGTGGCGCAGCGCGGGGAACACCGCCGACAGCGTGAAGCCGACCCCCGCGACGGTCTGCGCGGTGAGGGTCCCGCCGAAGAGCGCTGCGCGCTCCCGCATCTCGATGATGCCCGCTCCCTCGTAGTGCTCGGTGAGTGCGCGCACGTCGTCGGCGATCGAGTACGCCGTCGCCTGGTCGACGCCCTCGCGGTCGAGGCCGAGCCGGCGCGCGGCGGCGCGGATGCCGTCATCCTCCACGCTCACCTGCAGGCCGTCGGTCGTCCACGCGAACGCGACGGCCGCATTCGTGCCGGGACCGCCGTGCTTGAGGGCGTTCTCCAGGCTCGTCTGCAGGATGCGGAACACGGCGAGCTCGGCACCCTGCCGGAGTTCGAACCGGTCACCGGTCTCGGAGAACGTGACCGCCAGACCGGCATCCCGCATCACCCGGAACAGGTCGCGGGCGGAGTGCAGGCTCGGCCGGGGGCCGGCGGCGTCCTGCGCCTCCCGGGCCACAGCCTGCAGGCGGCGCAGATCGGCGAGGGCATCACGGGCCGAAGCCTCGAGCGCACCGACCGAGCGCACAGCGGTCGCCGGGTCGGCGTCGGCGGCGTAACGGACACCTTCCGCCTGCGTGACGAGACGTGAGACCGACTGGATCGCCACATCCCCCAGGTCGCCGACGATGCGGAACCTCCCGGCCTGCTCGGCCAGATCGAGCTCGCGGTCGATGCGATCCCACTCGGACTCCTGGCGGGTGTCGCGCAGGCGGACACGACGGCTGCGCTCCCACAGCCAGAGCGCGAGGAAGGCGAGCGTGGCAGCGCCGAGCACGACGGCCACCAGGGCGATGACGTCCATCCCGGCTCCCTTCCTGCCACGCGGCTGCGCGGCCCGGTCGATACTACCGGGCCGCGCAGCGCGGGCGGGCGCCGGCGGTCAGGGGTGTGGATAAGTCCGCCCGCCGCCGGCCGTCCGGGCTCAGGAGCCGTCGCGGTTCGCGCGCAGCACCTCCAGCCGGGCCCGGTACTCCTGCTCGTCGATGTCGCCGTTCGCGTACCGCTGCGCCAGCGTCTGCTCGGCCGAGCGGGTGCCGCCGTTCGGTCCCCAGCCGCCGTACCCGCCGCGGGCCACGGCAGCGCGACGCCAACGGCGCCCGGCGAACCCGAAGATCAGCACGAAGACGAGGATCCAGAAGATCGGGATGAAGATCCACCACCAGCCGAAGAAGTGCGGGCCGTACGCGACGACGCACGGCGCGGAGGCGGCGGCGGTGGCCAGTGAGCTCAACATGATGCCTGTCCAATCTGTGGGTGGCCCGCGCCATCCGCGGACCCTCACTCACAGCCTCGCCACGCGCCGCGCCCGGCGAATCCGCCCGCCGGACCGTTCCCGCCTACTCCCCCGGGAGCACGCGGCGCGGCACAGCAACATCCCGGCGCACCGTCGGAGAAACCGGCGACCTTCTCCGACGCAACGCGGGTGAACGCACCCGCCTCCGTCTGTCGCGATGTCGGACCACGGACGTACGATGCGGCCATGGCACACGACGACGGCAGGCACGACGCGGACGACCGCACGCGCGGGGAAGACCCGGACGACCCGGTCACCGACTACGAGAACGACCAGGCGGAGAACCGGGAGTCCCTCGAGCGCGAGGCCGGGCTGTCGGCCTTCGGCGGCCCGTCCTTCGGCCACCTGTTCGACCAGCAGCCGGATGACGGCGGGTTCGACGCCGAGCACAACCCGTGAGCCGCCAACCCGTGAGCCGCCCGGGCAGCGCCCGCGTACTCCCCGGGGAGTAGCCGCGAGACGCCCCGGGTGGGACGCCGCCCGGATGCGCCCTGGCTAGCATGAGGGAATGCCCTGGAACGCACCCTCCGACCCGGGCTCGACCGCGCGCTCCGACGCAGGCTCCGATCTTTCCCACGGTTGGTCGCGCGCACCCTGGACAGAGCGTCCACGCCCTCCGGGAGTCCGGTGGTTCGCCGTCGTCGTCGCCGCGCTCGTACAGGTCCCCGGCCTCTTCATCGCCGCGCGGGACGCGTCCACCGACCCGATCGCGCTCGGCTTCGCGCTGCTGGCCTTCGCCGCCTCCTTCCTCCTTCTGGGCGGACGACGGTACCCCGGCCCCACGGTCATCGCTGTGGCCGTATTCTGCGCACCGGCGATCGCCGTGACGAGCGGCCCGCCGTTCTCCGCGGTCCCGCTCGCGATCGCCGTCGTCGGCGCGGTCGTGCGCGGTGCGCGCGTGTGGGCGTGGTGGACCCTCGCCGGCTTCGCCGTCCTCGCTCCCGCGGCCGCCTACCTGCTGCGCGGTCAGCCGGCCGCGATGCTGCGGCCCCTGATCATCGCGCTGATCCTGGTGCTGCTCCTCGGAGTCGGCGAGGCGCTGCGTAACCGGCGCGAGCGCTACCGCGAGGTGGCTCGGACGGTCGCCGCCCGGCGCGAGTCGGCCGCCGAAGCCGAACGACTGCGGATCGCGCGCGAACTGCACGACGTGCTCGCCCACTCCCTCTCGCAGATCAGCGTCCAGGCCGGCGTGGGACTGCACCTGTTCGACACGCGCCCCGAGAAGGCCCGCGAGAGCCTGGAGGCGATCAAGGCGACGAGCGGTCAGGCGCTGGAGGAGGTGCGCGGCGTGCTCGGCTTCCTCCGCGGAACCGAGCAGTATGCGGCGCGCTCCCCCGAGCCGGATCTCGCGCGCATCCAAGTGCTGGTCGAGACCTACCGGAAGGCGGGCCTCCAGATGACGTACGAGAATGAACTGACATCGACGCCCTCGGCCGCCACGCAACTGGCGCTGTACCGGATCGTGCAGGAGTCGCTCACCAACGTCGGCCGCCACGCCCAGGCGCGCAGCGTCTCCATCCGGCTGGTCGAGGAGGATGGCTGGTTCGTCCTCACGGTCCAGGACGACGGCCGTGGTCTGCCGGACGGCGGCGCCGACCTCGATGGGTCGGAGGGCAAGGGGATGCTGGGGATGCAAGAGCGCGCCGAACTGCTCGGCGGTCGCTTCGACATCAGGAGCGCCGGAGGCGATGCCGGCGTCGTCGGCGAAGCCACCGGCGGTGTCGTCGTCGAGGCGCGCATCCCGACGATCATCGCGTCGCCCCCGGTCCGCCGCGCGGGCGGTGCGGCATGATCCGGGTGCTGCTGGCCGACGACCAGCTGCTGGTTCGGGCCGGATTCCGGGCCCTCCTCGAGTCCGAGGACGACGTGGAGATCGTCGGCGAGGCCGGAACCGGGCAAGCGGCGGTCGCCCTGGCACGGGAGACGCGTCCCGACGTCGTGCTCATGGACATCCGCATGCCCGACGGCGACGGGTTGTGGGCGACCGGCGAGATCGTCGCCGACCCCTCCCTCGCCGGGACGCGGATCGTCATCGTGACCACGTTCGAACTGGACGAGTACGTCGCACAGGCGATCGTCGCCGGTGCAAGTGGCTTCCTGGTGAAGGACACGGAACCCGTCGAGCTGATCCGCGCCGTGCGCGTGGTCGCGGCCGGGGATGCGCTGCTCTCCCCCGGGGTCACCCGGCGGCTCATCGAGCGCGTCTCAGGCGGCCTGCGCCCCGCCCCCGACACCGCGCAGCTCGAGCAACTGACCGAACGGGAGCGCGAAGTCCTCGGTCTGGTCGCTCACGGCCTGACGAACACGGAGATCGGTGAGCGCCTCTACCTCAGCCCGCTGACGGCGAAGACGCACGTCTCGCGCATCATGACGAAGCTGGATGCGCGCGATCGCGTGCACCTCGTCGTGCTCGCCTATGAGACCGGCCTTGTGCAGCCGGGCTGGCAGTAGCGAAAAGGGACTTCAGCGAAACAAGAAACCCCCGGCCTTCCGTGGAAGGCCGGGGGTTTCGCTTGCTCCCCGACTTGGACTCGAACCAAGAACCTGCCGGTTAACAGCCGGCTGCTCTGCCAATTGAGCTATCGAGGAATGCTTGATCAGCGAAGCTACTCTAGCAAGCTTCGCGGCCCGTCGAGAAATCGAGGCCGCATCCCGCGCGCGTCAACGCCCGGCACCGGCCCAGCGCCCTGCAGACACGCCGCTGAGACGCGGCTGACACCCGCTCAGTACCCCGCCGCCGGGTCGACGACGCCCACGAACCGCCCGTCGTCGAGGAACGCACGCACGTTCAGCCGGATGCGTTCCGCGAGCAGCGGCGCGGTCATCTCGGGCGTGTCCGCCTGATGCGGCGTGATGATCACGCCGGGTTCGTCCCAGAGCGGATGCCCGTCGGGCAGCGGCTCCGGGTCGGTGACGTCGATGCCTGCACCCGCGATCGCACCCGAGCGCAGCGCGGAGAGCAACGCGTCCGTGTCGACGAGGCCGCCGCGCGCGATGTTGACCAGGTACGCGGTCGACTTCATCGCCGCGAACTCGTCCGCGCCGAACAGGTGCCGCGTCCCGCCCGTCAGCGCCGCCGCGACCACGACCAGGTCGGCAGACGGAAGCACGGACGCGAGGCGGTCGGCGGTCACCGTCCGCACCGCTCCGCGAACCGGCGCCTCGGAGCGTCGCACGATGGTGACCCGCGCCCCGAACGGCTCCAGCAGCCGCATCAGCTCGAGCGCGATGCCGCCGGCACCGACGATGACGACGTCGAGCCCGTACAGCGATCGGCCCTCGGGCTCGGTGGCCCACGAACGCGCACGGATCCGCTTCGGCAGCACGCGCAGCAGCGCCAGGCTGAGCACCAGCGCGTGCTCGGCCACCGGCTGGGCGTACGCGCCCTTGGCGCTCGTCCACACCAGCCCTGGACGGTCCTCCGCTGCGATGATGTCGGCGAACGCGTCGACGCCGGCGAACGGCAGCTGCACCCAGCCGATGCCGGGGTGCGCCTCCAGAACGGCCGGGAACGCCGCCGCGTCCTTGTTCGACAGCCACACGACCCCGCGGGTGCGGTCCGACAGCGGCTCGACAGTGCCGCCCGCCGCCTCCACCGCGTCCACGAACTGCTGCTCGGGCTCCGGGAGCACCGCGATCGGTCCCGGTTCCGGCCGCTCGTCGGCGGCAAGCGGGGCGGCCTCCGCCGCGAGCACCGCGCGGTGCCGCGGTCCGCGGTCGCCGTTCACGGGTTGATCGTCGCTCATGAGTTCCCCTTCGCTGCCCGGCGGGTGGTGGCGCGCTGCGGGCGGCGCTCGGTCCGCGCGGCCGGAGGCTTCAGCGCCCGGGCGAGGCCCGCGACGAAAGGATGCGTCGGGTCGGCCAGCACCTCCTCGATCGGCCCGAAGCCCACCGGCCGCCCCGCCTGCAGCACCAGCGAGGTGTCGGTCGCCCGGCGCAGCACGGCGAGGTCGTGACTGACGACGACCGCCGAGAAGCCTTCGTGGGTGCGCAGCTGCGCGAGCAGGTCGATGACCGCGTCGCGCACCGTCGCGTCGATGCCGGCGGTCGGTTCGTCGGCGATCAGGATGCTCGGGCCGAGCACGAGGGCGCGCGCCAGAGCGACGCGCTGCCGCTGGCCGGAGCTCAGCTGGTACGGGTACTTGTTCAACACGCTCAGCGGGAGGTGGACGGTGTCGAGCATCGTGGCCGCGCGCTCGCCGGCCGCACGCCGCGGGTAGTGCTCGTCGCGTTCGAAGATCGGCAGCGCGACGTTGTCCTGCACGCTGAGGGACGGCTCCAGAGTGGCGGCCGCCTCCTGCGGCAGGTAGCCGACGTGGAAGGTCACCTCCGCGAGATCGCGCTTCTTCGCCTTGCGCAGTGGATGCCCGAGCACCGAGGCCTCGCCGCCACTGATCCGGGGTCCCGGCTCGGAGGCGCGAGCCGGAAGCACGCGCCCTGCGAGCACCTGGGCGAGGGTGCTCTTGCCCGATCCCGTCTCGCCGAGAACGCCCAGCACCTGCCCCTTCTCGAGGCGGAAATCGATCCCGCGCAGGGCCACGCATGATGCGCTCGGGCCCCGCGCGGGGTATTCGACGGACAGGTCGCTGACGACGATGGCGGGCTCGGAACTCACATCTTCGACCCTAGGCGCTCTCCGCACGCAACTGGCGCAGGGCCTCCCGCCGGTCGGCCTGTTCGACCGGGTCCGGGACCGGGAGGGAGGCCAGGAGGCGCTGCGTGTACGCCTCTCGCGGGTTGCCGAGCACCTCGGCGCCGGTGCCCTCCTCGACCAGCTTGCCGCGGTGCAGCACCGCGATGCGGTCGGCCAGCAAGTCGACCACAGCCAGGTCGTGACTGATGAACAGGGAGGCGAAACCGAACTCCCGCTGCAGATCCGCGAACAGCTCCAGCACGCGCGCCTGCACCGACACATCCAGGGCCGAGGTCGGCTCGTCGGCGATCAGCAGCGACGGTTCCAGGGCGAGCGCCCGCGCCAGGCTGGCGCGCTGGCGCTGACCGCCGGACAGCTCGTGCGGGTAGCGGTCGCCGTAGGCGCGGGGCAGCTGCACCGCCTCCAGCAGCTCGTCCACGCGGCGACGCGCTTCGGCGGCGGACGACGCCCGTCCGTGCACCACCAGCGGCTCCGCCACGCACTCGGCGATCGTGAGCAGCGGGTTGAAGCTGGACGCCGGGTCCTGGAACACGAACCCGATGTCGCTGCGCACCTTGCGGAAGTGCCGCTCGCGGACGCCGTTCATCTCCTGCCCGAGCACCTGCAGCGAACCGCCGGTGACCCGGTTCAGGCCTGCGATCGCACGACCGATGGTCGTCTTGCCCGAGCCGGACTCGCCCACCAGACCCAGCACCTCGCCCGGCCGGATGTCGAACGACACCCCGTCGACGGCGACGAAGCCGGGACGCCCCAGACGACCCGGGTACTGGATGCGCAGGTCGCGCGCCTGCACGACCGGCGCGAGGATCGGGCGCTCGGCCCGCGCGATCGCGCGATCCTGCGTCGCCGTCAGCCCCTGACCGATCTTCGGCACCGCGGCCAGCAGCTGCCGCGTGTAGTCGGCCTGCGGGTCGGCGAACAGCGTCCGCACATCCGCCTGCTCCACGAGCTTGCCCTGGTACATGACCGCCACGCGGTCGGCGAGGTCGGCGACCACGCCCATGTTGTGGGTGATCAGCACGATCGCCGCACCGAACTCGTCGCGGCACCGGCGCAGCAGGTCGAGGATCTCGGCCTGAACCGTCACATCCAGTGCGGTAGTCGGCTCGTCGGCGACGATCAGCCCGGGGTTGAGCACGAGCGCCATCGCGATGACGATGCGCTGCTTCTGGCCGCCCGAGAACTGGTGCGGGTAGTACTTGACCCGCTTCTCCGGCTCCGGGATGCCCACCCGGTCCAGGATCTCGATGGCGCGCGCCTGCGCCTCCTTCTTCGACAGCTTGGCGTGGGCGCGCAGGCCCTCCGCGATCTGCCAGCCGACCGGATAGACGGGGTTGAGCGCGGTGGACGGCTCCTGGAACACCATCGCGACGTCGGTGCCGCGCACCTCGCGCAGCTTCGACTTGCTGATCGAGACGACATCCGCCTCGGTCTCGCCGTCCCGGCTGCGCAGGATGACCGCGCCGGACGCGGTCGCCGTCTCCGGGAGCAGGCCGAGGATGGTCTTCGCCGTCACCGTCTTGCCCGAACCGGACTCGCCGACGATCGCGAGCACCTCCCCCGGCGCCACCGTCAGGCTCACGCCGTCGACCGCCTTGACGGCACCGGCGTCGGTCGAGAAGGTGACCGACAGGTCCTTGATCTGGACGACGTCGCTCATGGACGCACCTCGATTCCATGCTCGTCGAAGGATTCGCCGCCCTCGAGGCCGTCCACCCCGCCGGGACCGGCGGTGAGGGTCCCACCGGGGACCACCGACGTCTCGGCCACCTGGCCGGAAGCGGCGGCCGCACGTCGGCGCCCGCGCAGACGCGGGTCGGCCAGGTCGTTGAGGCTCTCGCCGACGAGCGTGATGCCGAGCACGACGAGCACGATCGCGAGGCCCGGGTAGATGGAGGTCCACCAGATCCCGCTCGTCACGTCGTCCACGGCCTTGTTGAGGTCGTAGCCCCACTCGGCTGCGGCCGTCGGCTCGATGCCGAACCCGAGGAAGCCCAGGCCCGCGAGGGTCAGGATGGCCTCCGACGAGTTGAGCGTGAAGATCAGCGGCAGCGTACGGGTCGAGTTCCGCAGCACGTGACGGAACATGATCCGCGTGTTGCTCGCGCCGACGACCCGGGCCGACTCGACGTAGGCCTCCGCCTTGATCCGGACGACCTCGGAACGGATCACCCGGAAGTACTGCGGGATGTAGACCACGGTGATCGAGATCGCCGCCGCCAGGATGCCGCCCCACAGGCTCGACTGGCCGCCGCTGATCGCGATGGCCATCACGATGGCGAGGAGCAGAGACGGGAACGCGTAGATCGCGTCGAGGATGACGACGAGCACACGGTCCAGCCAGCCGCCGAAGTATCCCGAGAGGAGGCCGAGCAGCACTCCGAGGAAAATCGACAGGATGACCGCGACGATGATCACCAGGATCGCGGTCTGCGTTCCCCAGATCACGCGCGAGTAGACGTCGTAGCCGCCGGAGGTGGTGCCCCAGATGTGCGCGGCGCTCGGCGGCTGCTGCGCGCCGAACGACTTCCCGTCCGCCTTCGACTGGGCGAACCCGTAGGGCGCGATCAGGGGCGCGAAGATCGACACGAGCACGAACAGCGTCGTCAGCACGAGGCCGGCGACGAGCATCCCGCGCTGCAGGCCGACGCTCTGGCGCAGCTGGTGGACGACGGGCACGCGCTCCCAGAGCGAGCGCTTACGGGAGGTGATGGATGCGGTCGACATCTCAGTACCTCACTCTCGGGTCGATGAGGGCCGCGATGACGTCGACCACGAAGTTGGTGAGGGTGACGATGACCGCCAGCAGCACGACCATGCCTTGCACGGCGACGAAGTCGCGCGCCTGCAGGTAGTGGACGAGCTGGAAGCCCAGGCCCTTCCACTCGAAGGTCGACTCGGTCAGCACCGCGCCACCCAGCAGCAGGGCGATCTGGAGGCCGATGACCGTGATGATCGGGATGAGAGCGGGACGGTACGCGTGCTTGCGCAGCAGCCGCGTCTCCTTGACCCCGCGGGAACGCGCAGCGTCGACGTAGTCGGTGGACAGGGTCCCGATCACGTTGGTGCGCACCAGGCGCAGGAAGATGCCGGCGGTCAGCAGGCCGAGCGCGACGGCGGGCAGGATGGCGTGGGTCAGCACGTCGGCGACGACGGCCGGGTCACCGGTCTGGAACGCGTCGATCAGGTAGATGCCGGTCTTGCCGTCGAGCGTCTGCATCTCCAACTCTGAGCTCGTGGAAGCGCGCCCGGACACCGGGAGCCAGCCCAGCCAGATGGAGAAGATCAGCTTCAGCACGAGGCCGACGAAGAACACGGGCGTCGCGTAGAAGAGGATCGCCATGACGCGGAGGGTCGCATCCTGGGCCTTGTCGCGGAAGTACGCGGCCACCAGGCCCAGCGGGATGCCGACGATGAACGCGACGATCAGGGCGTAGAACGCCAGCTCGAGGGTCGCGGCGCCGTACGTGAGCAGCACCTGCGTGACCGGCTGATTGTCGGTGAACGTCGTACCGAAGTCGCCGCGGAGCAGCTGGCCCAGATACTCGAGGTACTGGACGATGATCGGCCGGTCGTAGCCGGCCTCGTGCACGCGCTGCGCGAGCTGCGCCGGAGGCAGCTTGCCGCCGAGCGCGGCCGTGATGGGGTCACCCGTCGACCGCATCAGGAAGAATACGACGGTGACGAGGATGAAGATGGTGGGGATGATGAGGACGGCGCGGACCAGGATGTAGCGGCCGAGGCCGCCTCCCGATCGTCGCTTCGCGTTCGTCCGTTCTGGCCCGGGGGCGGTCCCGGCCGCCGGGGCGCTGACAGTCGCTGTCATGGAAGCCAATCGTGGTGGTTCGTGGAAGGGGGTGGCTCGCTGCGTGAGCGAGCCACCCCCCGGTTCGGCTCAGAGCTGGTGGCTCGGTGCCGGATTACTTCGAAAGGGCCGCGTAGCGGAACTTGAAGGAGGCGTCGAGCGTCTTGTCCGCGCCCGACACGCCCTTGGCGACGACGGCGATCTGCGAGCCCTGCAGCAGCGGCAGGGTGCTCAGGTCGGCGCCCACCTTGGCCTGGATCTCCTCGATCAGCTTGGTGCGCTCGCCCTTGTCGGTCGTGCCCGCCTGCTTCGCGATGAGGTCCTGGACCTCGGGGTTGTCGTAGTGGTTCGCCAGGAAGTTGTCCTTGATGAAGAACGGCGACAGGTAGTTGTCGGCGTCGGAGTAGTCCGGGAACCAGCCGAGCTGGTAGGCCGGGTAGACGTCGGCGGTGCGGTCCTTGGAGTACTGCACCCACTCGGTCGACTGCAGGTTGACCTTGAACAGGCCGCCGTTCTCCAGCTGCTCCTTGACCAGCGCGTACTCGTCACCCGAGGACGGGCCGTAGTGGTCCGGGTTGTACTGGAGGTTCAGCGAGACCGGGGTGGTCACGCCGGCCGACTGCAGTGCCTGCTTCGCCTTGTCGAGGCTCGGTCCGCCGTTGCCGTCGCCGTAGAGGTCCTTCAGGACCGTGGTGGCGCCGGTGAGGCCGTCCGGAACGTACGAGTAGAGCGGGGTGTACGTGCCCTTGTAGACCTGGTCGGCGATCGCCGAGCGGTCGACGAGGTCGGCCGCGGCCTGACGCACCGCGAGAGCCTTCTTGGGGTCGGCGTTCTGCGTGGTCGCGCCGTACGGCTGGGTGTTGAAGTTGAACACGATGTAACGGGACTCGCCACCCGGGCCCTTGACGACCTTGACCTTGTTGTTGCCCTCGAGGCTCGAGATGTCCGTCGCCGAGAGGCTGCGGTACGCGACGTCGATCGCGTTCTTCTGGATGTCGAGCTTCAGGTTCGACGACTCGGCGTAGTACTTGACGTTGACCTTGTCGGTCGCCGGCTTTCCGAGGATGCCCTTGTAGTCAGGGTTCGCCTTGTACGCGATCAGGTTGTTGAAGTCGTAGCTCGTGATGTCGTACTGACCGGCGAAGGGGTGACCCTTGACGATGGTGTTGTCCGGCGTGACCTTGTCGGCCGAGAAGACCTGCTCATCCACGATCGGGCCGGCGGGGCTCGAGAGCACCTGCGGGAACGTCTGGTCGTTCGGGACCTTGAGCTTGAACACGACGGTGGTCTTGTCCGGGGTCGAGACGCTGTCGAGGTTCGCCAGCAGCGACGCGGGACCGTTCGGGTCGTTGATCTTGCTCTGACGGTCGAAGGTGAACTTCACGTCGGATGAGGTGAGGTCGTGACCGTTCGCGAACTTCAGACCCGGCTTGAGCTTGACCGTGTACTCGGTCGGCGAGGTGAAGTCGGCGCTCTCGGCGATGTCCGGCTTGACGTCCGGGCTGCCGTACGGGGTGTTCAGAAGGAACGGGTACACCTGGTTCATCACGGCGAAGGAGCCGTTGTCGTACGAGCCGGCGGGGTCGATCGAGGTGATCTTGTCGGTCGTGCCGACGGTGATGGCGCCGCCGCCACCGCCGGAGTTGTTGTTGCTCCCCGAGCAGCCGGCGAGCACCAGTGCCGCGGCCGCGAACGCGGCGGAGACGGCGAGCAGGCGCCGTCCACCGTTCTGTGCGGATGTCATATCCGAATACCTCTTCCTGGTGTGGGATCGCGGCGGCGTCGTCGCAGGCATGCGGGATCGCCCATCGCGTGAGAACTTTCCTAGCACGGAATGGTCGTCAATCCCGCATCAGGATGCGATTGCGGGCGCGATCTTTACACGGACGCAACAAAAGAGCGGTTCTCGGCCGAGCCGGTGAAGGATTCCGCAGAGGGGTCGTCCGCCGATTATTCGCCGCGCAGGCGGCGGCGTTCGGATTCGATCGCCACCATGGCGAGCGAGATCTGCCGGCGCGTCTCGGGGTCGTCGGTGCGCCCCAGCCGAGCGGTCAACTCGGCCTTCTCGCGCAGCAGGTCGCGGTCGATCAGGCCGTCGACGATGGAGCGGGCGTAGCGACCGGCGTCTCCGCCCTGAGGCAGTTCGGCGACGGCCAGGCCGTTCACCATCGGCGCGTAGGCCTGCGGGACCTCCGCGAGGACGCGCTCGACCCATCCCGGCTGCGTCATCGTCGAGAGCTGGCTGGCGATCGCATCCCGCACCACGGCGTGGGTCGGGTTCGCGAACGGCACCTGCATGGCGCGGGCGGCGCGCTCGGTCCCGACCTCGCCCGGGAGTTGGAGGAGCACCATCAGGCTCTCGCGCTCCGTCCGCTGCGTGGGGTCGGCCAGCTCAGCGCGGGACGGCTGCGGCAGGCTGTCGCCACCCGGACCGGAGCGGCCGTCGGCGCCGCCCTGGGATGGACCGCGGGAGTCGTCACGGGATGAGCCGTGCGAGCCCGAGCGCTGGGCCGCGCGCACGGCGCGGATCGCATCCTGCAGGTCCGCACCGGAGAGGCGCGCGAGCTCTCGGGTGTAGCCGTTCTGAGAGGCGGGATCGCGGATCGTCGCCACGATGGGCGCGCCGGCGCGCAGGGCCGCGGCGCGGCCCTCGACCGAATCGAGGTCGAAACGCTCGACGACCTGGCGGATCATGAACTCGAACATCGGCTTGCGGGCGTCGATCATGCGCCGGACCGCGTCGTCGCCCTTGGTCAGCCGGAGGTCGCACGGGTCGAGCCCGTCGGGGCCGACGGCGACGTACGTCTGCGCCGAGAAGCGCTGCTCCTCGCCGAACGCGCGCGTCGCGGCCTTCTGGCCCGCGGCATCCGGGTCGAAGGTGAAGATGACCGAGCCCTGACTGTTGTCGTCGCCCATCACGCGTCGGATCACCTTGATGTGGTCGACGCCGAACGACGTGCCGCAGGTCGCGACGGCGGTGGTGATCCCCGCGAGGTGGCAGGCCATGACGTCGGTGTAGCCCTCGACCACGACGACCTGGTCCTGCCGCGAGATGTCGCGCTTCGCGAGGTCGAGGCCGTAGAGCACCTGCGCCTTCTTGTAGACCGGGGTCTCCGGCGTGTTCAGGTACTTGGGGCCCTTGTCGTCGTCGAGCAGCCGGCGCGCGCCGAAGCCGATGGTCTGGCCGGTGACGTCGCGGATCGGCCAGATCAGCCGGCCGCGGAAGCGGTCGTAGACACCGCGGTCGCCCTGCGACACGAGCCCGGCCGTGAGGAGCTCCTCCTGCGTGAAGCCCTTGCCGCGGAGGTGCTTGGTGAGTTCATCCCAGCTCTTGGGCGCGTAACCCACTCCGAAGTGTGCTGCGGCGGCCGCGTCGAAGCCGCGCTCGCCGAGGAAGCGACGGCCCGGGTCCGCGTCGGGGGCTGAGAGCCGGTCGCGGAAGAACTCCTCGGCAGCGGCGTTGGCGGCGAGCAGGCGGGCCCGGTTGCCGGAACCTTCCGACGGTCCGCCGCCGCCCTCCTCGTAGTGCAGCTGGTAGCCGATGCGGGCGGCGAGGCGCTCGACCGCGTCGGTGAAGGACACGTGGTCCATCTTGAGGAGGAACTCGTAGACGTCGCCGCCCTCGCCGCAGCCGAAGCAGTGGTACCGGCCGACCCCCGGACGGACGTAGAAGCTCGGGCTCTTCTCGTCGTGGAACGGGCACAGGCCCTTGAGCGCTCCGACGCCGCCGGTCTTCAGGCTGACGTAGTCGCCGACGATGTCGCCGATGTTGGTGCGAGCCTTGACCTCTTCGATGTCGCTTTGTCGAATTCGGCCGGCCATAGTTCGATTCTAGTGAGCCGGGCCGACGCTTCGTCCGGGCGGCGGGAATCTGTGGATGACGCGCCGCCGCTTCCGTGGCGCAGGGTCACTCCCCCGGCGGCCGCCTCCGTCGCGTGTTCTGGGCGATCTCGATGATGGCGCAGAACACCTCGATGCCGACGCGCAGCAGCAGCACGCTCAGCATGGCGCCCACCAGCGTGATGAGCACGCCGAACAGGAAGACGAACGCGCCGATGGGAGCGTGCGTCGCGATGGCCGACGTGAGCGAGTTCGCGAACCCGACAACGATGCCGAGACCGATGAGCACGAGCCCCACCACGTAGACGGGGCCGGCCAGCTTGCGCGTGACGTAGTTGGTGAAGGTGAAGTCGAACAGCGAGGAGAAGAAGCGCGAGTCGTCGAGGCGGTCGGCGAGGTCGTTGACCGTGCGGCCGTAGGGCGCGTGGGCGTGCGGAGCGGGGTGGGCGTTCGGGTCGGTGGATGCGGTCGCGTGCGTCGCGTCCGGTGCTCCCACCGGCGGGGCGTCGGCGGCGGTCGTCGCGTCGGTTGGTACTGCGTCACCGGCGTCGATCCGCTCGGTCGGCAGCGCGTCGGGCAGGGAATCCGCCGGGACGGCGGCCGGTGCGGGGGCCGCGGCGGTGTCGACGGATGCGTCCCGCTCGCCCGAGGGGCGAGTCGTTGCGGGCGGCGCCGTTTGCGCACGGGTTTCCGCCGGGACAGCGGCGGCCGCCGTGGTCGCCGCGGCTGTTGTGGTCGTCGAGGCGCTTGCCGCGGTTGGCGCCGTCGGGCGGGCGTAGAGCTCCTCCGCAGTGGGAAGGCGCTTCGTCGTGGCGGCATCGACGTCGGCGTCGGTGTCCGCGATCGGCTCGGCGGGCGACGAGGACGTGTCGCTCGGGGCAGGCTGCGCAGCGACCGCGGCCGCTGCTTCCGGGGCCGCCGCCTCGGGAGCGAGGGGCTCACGGGCGCCGAGGGTGGCATCCATGATGCCGGGCGCCTCCCCTTCCGGCGCGATCGCCGCGGGCTTGGTGGTGGTGCGGCGCGTGCGCGGCGTCGGCGTCTTCTTGGCCGTGGATGCCGCGCGCGCGGGCTTGGCGGCGGCCGGCGCCTTCGCATCGTCGGCCGGCTTCGCGGTGCCGGTCGTCTTCGCTGCGCCGGCGGCCTTGCCGGTTCCCGCGGGCTTCGCGGTTCCCGCTGCTCCGGCCGTTTTGGAGGTGCCTGCGCGGGTCGCCCGAGGTGCGCCGCTTCCGGCGGACGTGCGCGGCGCGCGGCGGGGGGCCTCCGGCGCGGCGGGGACCGCCTGCGCCGTTTCGCCCGCTGCCGACTCGTCCGCCGACGCGCCCGCTGCGGGGCGGTCGCCGTCCGACGGTGGTAGTGCGGTGCTCATTCGTCTCCTCCCGAAGGCCTGACCTCCAGCATTCTGCACAGTGGCACGGTATTCAAGCCCGGCTGTGCGCCCATCCGCGCTTCGTGCAGGATCAGTGCTGCACGAGCCGCTCGTACCAGCTCAGCGCGGACTGGTCCGTGAGACTGGCGACCTGGTCGACGACCGCACGCCGGCGCTCCGTATCGGTAGATGCCGCCCGCCAGTCCTCCGCGAATCCCGGGTCGAGTTCCGCCGGCCCGCGCTGGTACAGCAGGTCGGCGAGGGTGGTGAGGATCTGCCGCTGCTGCGCGTAGATCGGCTGTCGGGTGTTCCGCGACATCACGAAGGTCGCGACGATGCCCTTGAGCACGGCGATCTCGGCGCGGATGCCCGCGGGGACCACGACGTCGGCGCCGAAACGGATCAGGTCGGTCCGTCCGGCAGATTCCTTCGTCGCGTGCACCGCCGCGTGGGCGAAGCGCCCGATGAGCTGGCTGGTCAGGTTCTTCAGCCGGGCCTGCGAGCGGCGCGAACCGTCCCAGCCGTCGAGCCAGATGTCCATGCTGTCGAGCCGGTCGAACGCCTCGATGAGGTCCTGGTGACTCACCTCGCCGCCGATCCATTCGTGCATCGACTCGACCAGGTCTTCGTGGTCGACCCGGCTGCCGAGCGCGGCGACGTCGATGTAGCCGTTCACGACCGCATCCTCGAAGTCGTGCACGGAGTAGGCGATGTCGTCGGAGAGGTCCATCACCTGCGCCTCGATGCAGCGCTGACGCTCGGGTGCGCCGGCGCGCATCCACTCAAACACCGCGTGGTCGTCGGCGTAGAAGCCGAACTTGGCGCGTCCGCTCGGGTCGGCGACCGAGTTGGACGCAGGCCACGGATACTTGCAGCTCGCGTCGAGACTCGCGCGTGTCAGGTTCAGCCCGTAGGGCCGGCCGTCGCGGCCGAAAACCTTGGGCTCGAGGCGCGTCAGCAGCCGAAGCGTCTGAGCGTTGCCCTCGAAGCCGCCGATGTCCTCCGCCCACGCGTTGAGCGCGCGCTCGCCGTTGTGACCGAACGGAGGGTGTCCGATGTCGTGGGCGAGGCACGCGGTGTCGACGATGTCCGGATCGAGCCCGAGGCTGTTGGCGAGCTCGCGGCCGACCTGGGCGACCTCGAGCGAGTGGGTGAGCCGGTTGCGGGCGAAATCGAGCCCCGCGGTCGGGCTGAGCACCTGCGTCTTCGCGGCGAGCCGGCGGAGTGCGCTCGAGTGGAGGAGCCGGGCGCGGTCGCGCGCGAAGTCGCTGCGCCGGTTGGAGTGATGCTCCGGCAGCCACCGCTCGCGGTCGTGCTCGGAGTACGCGTCGGCCGTCTCGACGGCGCCGGGCGTCTGCGGGATCGAGGCCACCTCATCCACCACTGTTGTGCACCTCCGCGTCGGCGACCTCGGCGCGCTGTGCGCCGTCGAGCTCGCGGCTGAGCAGCCAGCCGTCAGGGAGGGCGGGTCGCTTCGGCGAACCGGCGCGTCCGCGCTGGCCCTCTGCGGCCTCGCCGGGATACTCCTGGTCCCAGTCCAGGGTGGCGAGCAGTTCATCGAGGTGCTCGAGCGTGTCGACGGTGGCGAGGCTCGCGCGAAGGTCTCCCCCGACCGGGTAGCCCTTGAAGTACCAGGCGACGTGCTTGCGGATGTCGCGGCAGCCGCGCTCCTCGCTGTCGAAGAACTCGACGAGCAGCTCGGCGTGCCGGCGGAAGGTCTGCGCGACCTGACCGAGGGTGGGATGCGCCTGGGCGGCAGCGGCCTCCTCCGGGCTGATCTCGCCGGCGCGAGCGCGGAACGCCGCCGCGAGGTCGCCGAACAGCCACGGGCGGCCCAGGCAGCCGCGGCCCACCACGACGCCGTCGCAGCCGGTCTCCTCGACCATCCGGATGGCGTCGGCCGCGGACCAGATGTCGCCGTTGCCCAAGACAGGGGTGGAGCTCACGGTCTCTTTGAGCTTCGCGATCGCCGACCAGTCCGCCTGGCCGGAGTAGAACTCGGCGGCGGTGCGGGCGTGCAGCGCCATCGAGGCCACACCGGCGCCCTCGGCGATCCGCCCCGCCTCGAGGAAGGTCAGGTGCTCGTCGTCGATTCCCTTGCGCATCTTGATCGTCAGCGGGATGTCGCCGGCCGCCTTCACCGCGCCCTCGACGATGTCGCGGAAGTGCCCCAGCTTCCAGGGCAGGGCGGCCCCACCGCCCTTGCGGGTCACCTTGGGAACGGGGCAGCCGAAGTTGAGGTCGATGTGGTCGGCGCGGTCCTCCGCGACGAGCATGGTGACCGCCTCGCGGACCGTGTGCGGGTCGACGCCGTAGAGCTGGATGGAGCGCGGCGTCTCCGACTCGTGGTGCGTGATCAGGCGGAGGGACTCCGGCGTGCGCTCGACGAGCGCGCGCGAGGTGATCATCTCGCTGACGTACAGCCCGGCACCGAACTCGCGGCACAGCCGCCGGAACGCGGTGTTGGTGATCCCGGCCATCGGCGCGAGGACCACGGGCACGTCGAGCGCCAGCGGACCGATGGTCAGCTGGGGGGCGTGGCTTATGGTGGCAGTGGTAGACATCTCACTCGATTCTCCCAGAAAGCGTGCTGTGCTATGGCCGAGAGCTCGGAATCCGTGGACAACTCCCCTGCTGGCGAAACCGTGAGCAGCGGTCGCGAGCGCGTCATCGCCGACGCGGAAGCGCGCGGGGTGGACATCCGCATCGTGGAGCGGGTCGCGGCCCGCAGCCTGGAGGAGGCCGCGGAGGTGCTGGGCATCCAGCCGTCGGACATTGTCAAGACGCTGGTCGTGAAGCGCAGCGACGACACCTTCGTCTTCGCGCTCGTGCCCGGCGGCCGGAAGATCGCGTGGCCCAAGCTCCGTTCGGTGCTCCAGGTGAACAAGCTGCAGCTGCCGGACGCGTCCGTCGCCCTGGCCGCCACCGGCTACGCCCGCGGCACCATCACCCCGTTCGGCAGCACGACCGCGTGGCCCGTCGTCGCCGACGCGACGATCGTCGGGCGCACCGTGTCGATGGGCGCTGGCGAGGCCGGCTACTCGCTCTTCGTCGACGCCGATGACCTCATCGCCGCGTACGGCGCCACCGTCGCCGACATCACCGACCCCGAGTAGCCCCTATCGAGTGGTCCCAACACGCTGTTACGGCAGCACCATTACGGCGCGTTGGGACCACTGGATAGGCGGCCTGTGGATAGGCCGGAGGCGCGGTGCACACTGCGGCAGAGTGGCGGGATGCGAACTCCCCGACCCCTCCCACCGACGCTGAGATCGCCGAGCTTTTCTGTCGAGGCCGCGAGGCAGGCCGGTGTGCCGGCGCAGCGGCTCCGTCGCGCGGACCTGACGGCGCCGTTCCATGGCGTGCGCTCTCTCCCAGGCGCCGACGACGAGCTGGTGGAGCGGTGCGCCGCATATCGAGCGGCTATGCGGGAGGGGACGTTCTTCAGCCATGTCACTGCCGCGGCACTCTACGGGCTGCCGCTGCCCATGAGGTTCCGGGGGCGGGACATCCACGTGTCGTCCGTTCTCCCCGTCCGCGCGCCGAAGGGCCGCGGAGTCATCGGACACGCCCTCGGGCACCCTCCGCCGCTCCGCACGGTCTGCGGCCTGAAGGTACCTGAGCCGCAGGAGGTGTGGTGCGAGCTGGCCGCACTTCTCACCGTCGAAGAGCTGGTGATGGCAGGAGACGCGCTCCTTCGCCGCAAGCATCCCCTGTGCGAGCACGTGACGCTGATGGATGCAGCTGCGAACGCGATCGGACGCCCGGGTGTGCGCACGCTGCGAGCCGCGGCCGCGCTCGTGAGGCCGCGGACGGACTCACCCATGGAGTCCGTCCTGCGGTTGGCAATCGTTCGAGCGGGTCTGCCAGAGCCCGGCGTCAACGCACCGATCGTCGATTCCTCCGGTCGGATCCTTGCTTCCGGCGATCTCGTCTTCCCCAACGAGCGGCTCGTCGTCGAGTACGACGGCGATCACCACCGCACTGACGCGAAGCAGTACCAGACGGACATCGACCGCATCTATGTCGTCGAGACGCTCGGCTGGCGGGTTCTGCGCATCAGTAAAGAGCACATGCGGGACAATGCGCGGGAAGCGCTCCGCCGCATACGGACTGCTCTTGGAACTGGTGGTCCGAACATGCCGTTTTGACGAACTCGTAACGGCGTGTTGGGACCACTAGGTCACGGGAGGGCGCAGGTGTCACCGTCGCAGACGGCGGCCGGGGCGCCGAGCGGGACAAGGGTCGGGCGCGGCGGCGTAGCCGCAGGAGCCGCCTCGGCGCCGGCAGGCGCCGTGCTCACGCGGTCACCTCGGCGCGCTCGGACCACACCTGCTCCAGGACCTGGGCGAAGGTCGCCGCGTCCTGGGCTCCGGAGACGCCGTACTTGCCGTCGATGACGAAGAAGGGGACGCCGTTGATCCCGTACTCGGCGGCGGTGGCCTGGTCGGCGCGCACCTCGTCGACGTACTGCGACGACTCCAGCGCTGCCACGGCGGCGTCGCGGTCGAGACCGACCTCGGCGGCCAGGTCGGCCAGGTCCGAGATCCGGCCGACGTGGCGTCCCTCGACGAAGTAGGCGCGGAAGAGTCGCTCGGCCAGTTCCAGCTGCTTGCCCTGCGCCTTGGCGAAGTGCAGCAGCTCGTGCGCCTTCACGGTGTTCGTGTGCTTCAGGGTGTCGAAGTCGTATTCGAGCCCGACGGAGGAGGCGATCCCGGTCACGCGCTCCAGCATCTGCTCGACCTGCGAGGCCTGCATTCCCTTGTGGCCGGCGAGGAAGTCGATCTCGCTGCCCTCGAAGTCGACGGGGGTGTCCGGCGACAACTCGAACGAGTGGTACTCGACCTCGACCCCGCGGCCGTCGCCGGCGTCGGCGAAGAGGCCGCTGCCGGCCTCGAACTTGCGCTTGCCGATGTAGCACCACGGGCATGCGATGTCGGACCAGATGTCGATCTTGATGGGTTCGCTCACCTCAAAGACAACGGTGCAGGACTGCAACTATTCCGAAGGGGATGCCGCCGACGCACTGGATGGCGTGGGCGTGTCGATCGCGCCCCCGAACCGGCGGTTGCGCCGAAGGTACAGGTCCACCGCATCCCACAGGTCGGTCCGGCTGAAGTCCGGCCACAGCGTGTCGAGGAACACCATCTCGGCGTACGCGCTCTGCCAGAGGAGGAAGTTGCTGGTCCGCTGCTCCCCCGAACTGCGCACGAAGAGGTCGACGTCGGGCATGTCCGGGAGGTAGAGGTGACGCTGGATGGTCTTCTCGCTCACCGCCGACGGCCGCATCCTGCCCGCCGCCACCTCGTCGGCGATGGACCGCACCGCATCGGCGATCTCCGTCCGGCCGCCGTAGTTGACGCACATGGTCAACGTCAGGACGTCGTTGCCCGCGGTCAGCTGTTCGGCGTACTGCAGCTCCTTGATGACCGACGACCACAGCCGCGGCTTGCGACCGGCCCAGCGCACACGGACGCCCCACTCGTTGAGCTGGTCCCGCCGTCGGTGCAGCACCTCGCGGTTGAAGCCCATCAGAAAGCGCACCTCGTCGGGCGACCGCTTCCAGTTCTCCGTCGAGAACGCGTACACGCTCAGGTGCTTCACTCCGGCCTGGATGGCGCCGGCCACCACATCCAGCAGGGCCGCCTCCCCGGCGCGGTGTCCCTCGATGCGCGTGAGCCCCTGGCGGTTCGCCCACCGGCCGTTGCCGTCCATGACGATCGCCACGTGCGACGGCACGCTCCCCGCCGGGAACGCGGGCGGGTAGACCCCGGTCCAGTCGAGCGGGCGGTACTCGACCGCATCCTTGTGCGTGTAGGGCTTGGGACTCATCCACTCGCCTTCTGGTCGTGGTGCGGCTTCGGTTCGTGCTGGACGTGCTGCAGGGAGCGCAGCCCACGCTCCAGGTGCCACTGGGTGTACGCCGCGACCACGCCGTTCGCGCGGCTGCGGGTCTGCTCGGACGACGCCTCAACCGTCTCCCAGTCGCCCGACAGCAGCGCACCGAGCAGGGCGATCGTGTCGGAGTCGACCCGCGGGGCGCCCTGCGGCGCGCAGTTCTCGCAGACGACACCGCCGAGCTGGACGACCACGGCGGTGTGCGGGCCGGGTGTGCCGCAGCGCGAGCAGTCCTGGAAGCTCGGCGCCCATCCCGCCAGCGACAGCGCGCGCAGCAGGTACGAGTCGAGCGTCAGTCCGGCGCCGTGCTCCCGCCGCGAGAGCGACCGCAAGCCTCCCACCAACAGGAGGTACTGCTGCAGCGATGCTTCGGCGTCGGTCAGCCGGTCGGCGGCCTCGACCATCGCGTTCGCGGCGGTGTAGCTCGCGTAGTCGTCGGCGATGAGGGCGCCGTACGCGCCGATCGACTCGGCCTGGGTGACGACGTCGAGGCTGCGGCCCTCGTACAGCTGTACGTCCGCGACCATGAACGGCTCGAGACGGGATCCGAACCGGGATGCCGTGCGCCGCACGCCCTTGGCCACCGCGCGGATCTTGCCGTGCTGCCGGCTGAGCATGGTGACGATGCGGTCGGCTTCCCCCAGCTTGTGGGTGCGGAGCACGACGGCTTCATCACGGTAGACAGGCACACTCCAGTATCCCGCGCCCGACTGACAGTAGGGCGGATGCGGAGCTCGCCACGCCCGGGAGGCTCCACCGCGCGTGATACAAGTGACAGGTGAGCACGACCGCCCTGAACATCGGCGCCCTGTCGATCCCGCTGTGGGGCGACCTGATCGCCGTCGGCATCGGCAGCCTGCAGGGAGCGATGTTCGCCTCCGGCTTCCGCGACCGCCGCCTCGACCTGCTCGGCGTCGCCATCATCGGCGTCGCGACCGGGGTCGGCGGCGGCCTGCTGCGCGACCTGCTGCTGAACGTCACCCCGGTCGCCCTGCAGTCGAACTGGTATCTCCCGGCCACCGTCGTCGCGGCGCTGCTCGGGATGCTGCTGATCCGGCTGTTCCGGCGGCTCGACCCGGTGATCACCTTCCTGGATGCGCTCACGATCGGCCTGTTCGGCGCGATCGGTGCCAGCAAGGCGCTCGCCCTCGGGCTCCCGGAGGTTCCCGCCGTCTTCGTGGGAGTCGTCGCCGCGGTGGGCGGTTCGATCCTGCGGGACGTCCTGCTGAACCTCCCGATCGCGCTCATGCACGTCGGCTCGCTCTACGCGGTCGCGGCGGGCGCGGGCACCATCGTGCTCGTCGTGATGATCGACCTCGGCGTTCCGCTGACGATCGCGGCGATCGTCTGCGTGATCGTGACGCTCACCATCCGGTTGCTCGCGGTCCGCTTCGGCTGGAGCCTGCCGGAGCAGCGGGAGCTCGGCCGGATCCCGCGTCCACGCTGGCCCCGGTTCACCCGCGCGCCGAGCGACGCGCGCACCGTCGAGCGCACCGACACGGGCGCGATCCCCCGCTACCGCATCGACAAGCCGGGCGACTGACCGCCTGGTTGACGCAACACGCCGTCCGCGACGAGCGCGAGACGGCGTGTTGCGTCAACTCGATACGGGTCAGGCGCTGACGAGCTCCTCGGCCGAACGACCGGCGCCCGAGCGCACCGCGCGGTTCACCGCCGAGACGACGGCCTTGAAGGATGCGGTGGTCGTGTCCGCGTCGATGCCGACGCCCCACCGACGCTGGCCGTCCACATCCACCTCGACGTACGCCGCCGCCAGAGCCGACTCGCTGGCCGAGAGCGTGTGCTGCGAGTAGTCGTAGAGGTGTGCGTCCACACCGTGCTGGTGCAGGATGTCGAAGAACGCCGCGATCGGGCCGTTGCCCTCCCCCGTGGCCTTCGCGACGGTGTCGCCGTCGCGCAGGGTCACCGTGAGTACGACGTGCTCGCCGGTCTCGTTCGAGGTCGTGGTGCTGCCCAGCTCGAAGCGGCCCCACTTGGCGTCCGGGTCGTCCGACGGCGCCGGCAGGTACTCGTCCTGGAAAACGGACCAGATCTGGTCGCTGGTGACCTCGCCGCCCTCGGCATCCGTCTTCGCCTGCACAACCCCCGAGAACTCGATCTGCAGCTTGCGCGGCAGGTCGAGCGAGTGGTCCGACTTCAGCAGGTACGCGACGCCGCCCTTGCCCGACTGCGAGTTGACGCGAATGACCGCCTCGTAGCTGCGGCCCAGATCCTTCGGGTCGACCGGCAGGTAGGGAACGGCCCACTCCAGGTCGTCCACGGAGACGCCCTCGCGCTCGGCGCGCGCCTCCATCGCCTCGAAGCCCTTCTTGATGGCGTCCTGGTGGGAGCCGCTGAACGCGGTGAAGACCAGGTCGCCGCCCCACGGGCTGCGCTCCCCGACGGGCAGCTGGTTGCAGTGCTCGACCGTGCGCTTGATCTGGTCGATGTCGCTGAAGTCGATCTGCGGGTCGATGCCCTGGGTGAACAGGTTGATGCCCAGCGTGACCAGGTCAACGTTGCCGGTGCGCTCGCCGTTGCCGAACAGGCAGCCCTCGATGCGGTCGGCGCCGGCCATGTAGCCGAGCTCGGCGGCGGCGACGGCGGTGCCGCGGTCGTTGTGCGGGTGCAGCGACAGGAGGACGTTCTCGCGGTGGTTCAGGTGGCGCGACATCCACTCGATCGAGTCGGCGTAGACGTTGGGCGTGGCCATCTCGACCGTGGCCGGCAGGTTGATGATGACCTTGCGCTCCGGGGTCGGCTCGAAGATGTCGAGCACCTGGTTGCAGATGTCGGCGGCGAACTCGAGCTCGGTGCCGGTGTAGCTCTCGGGCGAGTACTCGTAGTAGATCGCGGTGCCCGGCACCAGCGACTCGAACTGGCGGCACAGCCGCGCGCCGCTCAGAGCGATGTCGATGATGCCCTGCTGGTCGGTGCGGAAGACCACCTCGCGCTGCAGGATGCTCGTCGAGTTGTACAGGTGGACGATGGCCTGCTTCGCGCCGACCAGCGACTCGTACGTGCGCTTGATCAGGTGCTCGCGCGACTGGGTCAGGACCTGGATGGTCACGTCGTCCGGGATGGCGTCCTCTTCGATGAGGCTGCGGACGAAGTCGAAGTCGGTCTGGCTGGCCGACGGGAACCCGACCTCGATCTCCTTGTAGCCCATCCGGACCAGCAGATCGAACATGATGCGCTTGCGCTCGGGGCTCATCGGGTCGATGAGGGCCTGGTTTCCGTCACGCAGGTCTACGGCGCACCAGCGCGGCGCCTGCGTGATGCGGTTCGACGGCCACGTGCGGTCCGGCAGGTCGACACGGATCTGCTCGTGGAACGGTCGGTACTTGTGGATCGGCATGGCGCTCGGCGCCTGCGTGTTCTTCATGGTCTGCATCCTCTTCGCGGTGTGGTGTGGAGAGCCGACGACGAACTCCGCGACGAGTGAGGCCCGAAGTTAGGACTCGTCGCGGCAGCTAAGGAGGAGCAGACCGTACACACGTGTGAGAATACCACGCGCGGTGGAGCTGTAAGCAGCGCGGAGCGATGCCGCGACCCCAGCGCCGAGGGAGCCTGCGACCGAGGTAACGGAGCAACGCCTATTACCGCCCCCGCACGAACGTCGCCGCCTGCCGCACCGACAGCTCCGGCAGGTACGCACGCACCAGCGCGATGCCGATCGCAGGCAGGGCGACCGGGTCCGGGTAGGCCATGATCAGCGGGTGCAGCTCGGGCTGGAACTTCTGCTTGAACTTGAGCAGCGAACGGAAGCCGTACACCGGCTCCAGCGACGAGCTCAGGTAGCCCAGCAGCCGGTCCATCGTGTCCTTCTCGCCGTCCGGAGTCGCCGCGGTGTGCGCGAGCGGCGCAGCGGAGAGCGACATGAATTCGATCCCGTCGTCCTTCATCCGCGTCGCCGCTTCGGCGATCAGAAACTCCATCACCCCGTTGATCGAGTCGGGACGGCGCCGCATGAAGTCGAGCGTCCAGCCGACGACGATGCCGTTGCGGTAGCTGGGGAGCCAACTGGTGACCGCCTCGATGCGCCCGTCCTCGTCGACTGCCAGCATGAGCCGCACTTCGGGATCGCGCAGCTCGTCGAGCCCGCCGAGGGTGAAGCCCATCTCGGGCAGGTCCTTCTCCGCCACCCACTGCTCCGAGATGTCCGACAGCTGCACCGCAGCGGTCAGCGGAAGGGCGGCGAAGCTCGTCCACTCCGAGCGGATGCCCGCGCGCTGCGCGCGGTTGATCGACGAGCGCACGTCCTGCCACTTCTTGCCCGTCGTCGCCCACAGCTGCGGGCGGATCAGCGTCTCCTCGGCGACGGTCATGGTCGACCAGCCGAGCCGTTCGAAGAGCGGGCCGAAGTGCGCATCCACGCTGTAGAACACCGGGATCCAGCCGTTGTCGTCGCAGAACCGGGCGAAGCCCTGGATGGCGCCGTCGTGCGGCCCCGGCGCGCCGAACGGTCCGCCGGTGGTCAGCGCCACCCGGCCCTCCACCCGGTACGCGATCGCGCCGCCTCCCACCGGGTCGAACCAGAAGGAGTTGCCCGGCCAGGTCGCCATGAACGAGATGGCGTCTCCGCCACCGCGATGCAGCAGCTCGCGAACGTGAGCGGGCTCGCCGGTGCCGCGGCGACGGAGTCCGCGGCCGAGCATGGCGGGGATGGCGCCCACGATCGCGACGATCCAGAACACGGTTCCGATGTTGTGGTAGACGATCGTGGCGAGGGGCGTCGTCGGCAAGTACTCCGCCGGCTCGCGTCGCAGGAAGCTCACCGGGACGAACCGCTCGAGGACGTCGTTGAGCAGGTCCCCGACCTCGATCGGCCGGGTGAAGCCGGTGTCCTTCTGCAGCCAGCCCACCAGGATGTACAGCCCGACGAGACCCACACCGGTTCCCAGGACGAGGAGCACGTAGCGACGCACCGCGCGGGCCGTCGGCATGACGCTGAAGTGCCTGCGGAACACGACGAGCAGCACCGCCATCGCCAGCGGCACCAGCGTCGAGAGGGCCAGGATGACCGTCACCTCCCAATACCGCGGCGAGACGGCCGGACGGGCGGAGGCGATCGGCAGGATGCCGTAGTAGAGCGCCGAGAGCAGCGCCAGAAGGCCGTTCACCGACACCGCCAGCCACACCGCGAAGCGCCGGCCGCGCAGCAGGCCGTAAGCCGCGACGAGCAGGAGGAGCAGCGGCAGCACCGACAGGAGCACCGGTCCGAGTCCGTTGATCCGTTCGAGCGTGAGGTCGCGGAAGCACGCCCGCGTGACCGCGAAAGCCTGGCAGCGCTCCACCACCGACGTGGCGCTCGGCGCCTCATTGCTGAACAGCAGGCCGATCGGTGACAGCATCCCGTACCGGGTGGAGCCGAGCAGACCGATGACCGGTCCCAGCGCCGTGATGGTGAGCGCGGAGGCGAGCAGCACCCGGACCTCGTGGTGGGAGCTGCGCAGCCATCCGCCGGCGACGCGTCCCTGCCGCAGCAGCGGGCCGAGCGCGAGGCCGGTCAGCACCGCGATCAGCCGGTACAGGTCGGACGGCAGCCCCGAGTAGAGCAGGTACATGATGGCGACCAGCAGCGTGATGACCCGGATGCGCCGCCGCCACAGCGTTCCGGCGAACGCACTAGCGGTCATGATCGTTCCGCCGATCGCGGTGAACGCATCCAGCACCAGCAGGCCGTGGACGTTGCGCGCCCAGAGCTCGCCGACGTTGTTCGCGACCACCTGCACGAGCACGCCCACGACGATGCCGACCGCGGCGGTCCCGAAGAAGGCCAGCATCGTGCGCCACGTGCCCATGAGCCGTTCCGACGCGCCGACGAGCACCACGCTGAGCACCAGCACGACGATCAGCTCGAGGAGGTCGTCGGTGAACAGGACCGCGGTGAACGGCGACCACCAGTGCCCGTCCAGCAGCTGTACGGCGCCGGCGCCCAGCCAGCCGCGGAGGGGACGGTGCGGGCCGCGGATCGGGCCGGTCGCGAGCGCCAGCACCAGGATGAGCAGGGTCACCGCGGTGGTGAAGGGATGCTGCGCGACGAGCCGTCCGGCGCGGCGGAGGACAGCGACCGGCTTCACGAGCCCAGCCCCAGCTGCGGCGCGATGAGCGGGAACCCGTGCGCCAGCACGTACCGCACGGTCTTCCAATCGTGGGCGGTGCCGGGCGAGCTCAACAGGTAGGCGTGCACGCGCGCCTGCTCCGCCTCCCGGTACAGCGTCCGCGCGAACCCGCTGTACTTGGCGTCGTTCGCTCCGGCGCCGAACACCATGACCGAATCGCGGTAGGGCGCGTGGGCCTTCAGGAGCGCGGACGGCTGCGCCTGCTCGTACGCCTGCTTCGAGCCGCCGAATCCCGTACTGATGGTCAGGGCCTCATTCCCCAGCGTCGGTCCGAGCTCGCTGGAGGACGCCAGCGCCGAGCCGAACAGGTCGGGGCGCCCGGTGGCGAACTGCACCGCGCAGGTCGCTCCCTGCGAGTATCCGAAGACGCCCCATCCCGCCGGGTCGCTGCTCACGCGCAGGTTCGAGCGCACCCAGTTCCGCACATCGGTCAGCAGGTAGGTCGCCGAATCGCCGTAATCGCGGGAATCGACGCACATCGGGTTGCGGCCCGGTCCGCCGAGTTGATCCGGAGCGACCACGATCGGCGCGTAGCCGTCGTGCTTCGCGGCGAACGCATCCATCACGGCGGCCACACGGCCCGCGGTGAACATGTCCGCGGGAGCTCCCGGCTGTCCGGACAGCGCGTAGAGCACCGGCAGGGCCGGTGGATTCGCGGTCAGCGCGACCGGAGGCAGGTAGACGACCGCCTTGCGCGCGGGGAACCGGGACTCGGTGGCCGGGATGCGGACAGTGCCTACCTCGCCCTTCGCGGGGAGGGTCGCGGGCGGGTCGGCGGGTGCCGGGTCGGCGGGTGCCGGGTCGGCCGTCGCGCGCCAGTCGGTCCCCGCGACGACCTCGCCACGCTCGGAGTGCAGCTGGAGCGCCCCGTACGGCACGACGCCGAGCACGTCGTTTCCGTTGCGGTACGCGCCGAAGTCCGCGTTGATCCCGCAGAAGGCCGCTGCCAGGAACACCGGGATGCTGAAAGCCGCGATCACCTTCCGCCACCAGCGGGAGCGGAACAGATTTGCGATAGCCAGGCTCACACTCCCGAAGCCGAGCGCCGTCCACAGCGTCGTCACCGGTGTCAGGGCGACACCGAAGAGATCGAGGACATCGGTGCAGAGCCACACGACGAACCAGCCGAGCAGTCCTCCGGCCACCGCAGCCGTCAGCCCGGCGAGCGTCCGCCGCCACGTGGGACGGATCAGGAGGTACAGCACGAGAGCCCCGGCCAGGACGTCCAGTGTGATGAGGAACGGCGGCTTGTCGATCCTCAGCGTCAGCAGCCAGTTCAGGGGTGGTCCTCTCGCGGTCGGGGCGTCGCGCTGTAGGAGCGGACAGTTGATTATTCCGGGTTCAGTTCGTCGATCCCTGAGGCTCACTGAGAGTTCAGCTAAGCAACAGGAAGCGCTACTCGACCGACAGCGCTGCCACAGGCGACACACGGGTGGCCCGGCGGGTCGGCGCAACCGCGGCGAGCACTGCGAGGGTGGCGGCTCCGACCAGGATGCACACCAGGAAGGGCCACGGAAGCGCGGGCACCAGCAGGCCGCCGCCGGGGATGGAGCCGAGCAGCGCCTGGGCCCCGATCCACCCGTAGGCGGTTCCCAGGATGAGCCCAGTCAGCACCGAGGCCACGGTCAGCTGAACGCTCTCGGCGAGAACCATCCGGCGCACCTGGGCGGCGCTGAAGCCGAGCGCGCGGAGCAGCCCGAGCTCGCGTCCGCGCTGCAGAACACTCAGCGAGAGGGTGTTGACCACGCCGCACGCGGCGATGACGGCGGAGAACCCGACCAGCACGGTGAACACGGCGAGCGTGCCGCCGATCACCCCGTCGGCGCCTTCGTACATCCCCGGTTCGCGCGCAGCCGCATCCCGGATCAGCTGCTGCCAGGTCGACGCCGCGACCACGAACATCGTGATCAGCGTCACGCCGATGACCAGACCGATCGCCGTCCGCGAGCTGCGCTCCGGGTTGCGCACAGCGTTGGCGGCGGCGAGCCGGCCTGCGGCGCCGCGGCCGAGGAGCAGACCGACCGCGCGGAGGACGGCGGGCAGGAAGAACGGTGCAGCGAGGATGATCCCCGTGAACGAGAGGATGCCGCCGGGCAGCGCTATCAGCACGCCGTACGGCGAGAGGGTGGCGAGGGTGGCGCTCAGCGCGGCGAACGCGCCGAGCCCGAGGAGGAGGCCGAGGATGAGCAGCGCAGTCCCTGCGATCAGGAGGAGCAGCGAGACGACCAGACGGCCACGGCTCCGCACCGCGCGGGCCGGGCGTTCCTCCGCCGCACCGAGCGCCTGCATCGGCGTCACCGAGAGCACCCGGCGACTGCCCACCCAGGATGCGAGCCACGTGGTGAGCACGACGGCGACCGCGGGCGGGACCATCTCGACGCTGAGAACCGGATACGACGCCTCGGGCAGGACACCTGTCGCGACCAGCAGCCGCACGGCCACCAGCGCGAGCACGGCGGCGATCGCACCGCCCACTGCCGCGCCGATCAGTCCGACGGCGAGTCCTTCGCTCGCCACGGAACGCCGCTGGGTCCGGGCGCTGGACCCGATGAGGCGGAGCAGGGCGATCGTGCGCGTGCGTCCGGCGATGACCGTCGCGAAGGTGTTCGTGGTGACGATCGCGCCGACGTAGACCGCGACGACGAAGAAGATGCCGGCCACGACGGTCAGGGCGATCTGCACGCTGCCGTGCTCCCCCATCGACGATGCGCCGATGTAGGCGCCCAGGACGTTCACTCCGCCGACCAGCGCCACACCGAAAGCGGAGCTCAGCCCCGCGACGAGGATGCCCGCCCGATGGTCGCGGGCGTTCGCGCGGAAGGCCGAGAACGGCCGGCTCACGCGCGCGCCTCCATCCCGAGCATGAAGGCGGAGATCTCCTCGGCGGTGGAGCTCCCCCGCTCGGCCGCGACGCGTCCGTCGGCGAGGAAAACGATGTGGTCGGCGTAGCTCGCCGCGACCGGGTCGTGAGTGACCATGGCGATGCTCTGCCCGAACGCGCGCGACGCCTCCTGCAGGACGGCGAGCACCTCGCGACCGGTGCGCGAGTCGAGGTTGCCGGTCGGCTCGTCGGCGAACACGAGGTCCGGGCGGGTGGCCAGGGCGCGGACGATGGCGGCGCGCTGCTGCTGGCCTCCGGACAGCTCGTGCGGTCGATGGGTCAGCCGGTCGCGCAGGCCGAGGGTGTCGACGAGGTGGTCGATCCACTCGTTCTGCTCGCGCGTCGGGCGGCGCCCATCCAACTCGAAGGGAAGCAGGATGTTGCCCCGCACATCCAGCGTCGGCACCAGGTTGAACGACTGGAACACGAACCCGACCCGTCGGCGACGCAGCAGGGTGAGCTCGGCATCCCCGAGGTGCGTGATCTCCGTGTCGCCCAGGAACACGCGACCGGCGGTCACCGAGTCGAGGCCCGCCATCACGTGCATCAGCGTCGACTTGCCGGACCCGCTCGGCCCCATGATCGCGGTGAAGCGACCGGCGGGGATGCCGAGCGTCACGCCGTCCAGGGCGTTCACCCGCCCCGCGCCGGTGCCGTAGGTCTTCGTGGCCGTTTCGACGCGGGCCACCGTATCGGTGAGAGTCAGCTCCATGCCCTCCACGCTAGGGACGCGATGTCGCGGCCGGATCGGGCGACGGACCGATCCTGTGTCCTCCCTGAGGATGACGTGGGCGCGGGGCTGCTCGGGTGGGATGCGGCCCACCACCCTCCTCACCTGGCTGCCAGCGTCGGAGATCCGGCCGCGCACGGCCCGCATCTCCATCCGCACCGCGGTACGTCGGAGATCCGGAGCCCTTCGTCCGACGGAAGCGCGCCCAACTCCGACGGATCGCGCCGCTACTCCGCGGCCGTCAGGCCGTGCTCGAAGGCGTAGACCACCATCTGCACGCGGTCGCGCAGGCCCAGCTTGGCGAGGATGCGCGAGATGTGCGTCTTCACGGTCGCCTCGCTCAGGAACTCCGACCCGGCGATCTCCGCGTTGCTCAGGCCGCGCGCGGCGAGGACGAAGATCTCCCGCTCGCGCGAGGTGAGGGAGGCGAACTCGGGCGGCTCGGGACGGGGCGGCTGAGCCGACGAGAAGTACTCGAAGAGCTCCCGGGTCGCGCCCGCAGCGATCACCGCGCTGCCCGCATGGACCGTACGGATCGCCGCCAGCAGGAACTCGGGCTCCGCATCCTTCAGCACGAACCCGCTGGCCCCGCCGCGGATCGCGCGCGCTGCCGCTTCATCGAGATCGAATGTGGTCAGCACGACGATGCGCGGCGCGGTCCGGCCGGCGCGCTCGGCGTCGGCGATGATCGCGCTCGTGGCGGCGATGCCGTCCATCACGGGCATCCGGATGTCCATCAGCACCACGTCCGGCCGGGTCTCTGCGGCCAGCCGCACGCCCTCCTGGCCGTTGCCCGCCTCGCCCGCGAACTCGAGGTCGTCCTGCGAGCTCAGCAGCATCCGGACTCCCGCGCGGAACAGCGGCTGGTCGTCGACCAGCAGCACCCGGATCCGGCCCACCTCGGTGACCGCTCCGGCCACACCTGCGTCCGTTCCGCCGCTCATGCCGCTGCCCCCGGCAGGAAGGCGGTGACCACGAACTCGCCGTCGTGCGGCCCCGCAGTAAGCGAACCGCCGGCGAGGGATGCGCGCTCGCGCATCCCGGGCAGACCGTGTCCGATGCGGGGCAGCGCGCCGGTGGCGCTCGGTTCGAGGGTGGTGTCTCTCATGGTGTTCCTCACGGTGATGACGAGTCCGGGGCCGCGGTCGGCGGGCGCCTCGGCGAGCACGACGCTGGCCGGGCTGCCGGTGTCGCCGTGCCGCAGCGCGTTGGTGAGCGCCTCCTGCACGATGCGGAAGGCGGCGAGTTGCTGTGCGGAGCCGAGGCCCGCCACGTCGCCCTGCCGCTCCAGGGTGACCGGCAGACCGGCAGAGCGGATGTGCTCCACGGTCAGGTCGAGGTCGGCGAGCGACGGCTGCGGGCCGTCGTGCTCCCCCGGCGAACGGCTTGCGTCGGCGGGATGCGACTGCCGCAGCTCCGCGAGCAGCACGCGCACGTCGCCGAGCGCGGAGCGGGCGGTGGATGCGATGGTCGCGAGCGCCTCATCCACCGCGTCGGGGTCGGAGTGGCGCGCATAGCGGGCGCCGTCGGCCTGCGCGATGACGACGGCGAGCGAGTGCGCCACCACGTCGTGCATGTCGCGCGCGATGCGGGTGCGCTCCTGCTCGACTACGACATCCTCGACCGCGCGATTCCGATCGAGTTCGGCTTCCGCCCGGGCACGCCGCGCAACGCGCGCGTTGCGCCAGGTGCGCACGAGCAGGCCGAGCACCCAGGACAGCCCCAGGACGGTGACGCTCACCACGAAGAGGAACGCGAACTGCAGCGCCACGTTCGCGATGGCGCTGGAGAGCAGGTCGTAGTACCCCTGCGCCACGGCGGAGGTGACCGTCAGGTAGAGCGCCGCGACGAGGGCGCCGATGCCCGCAGAGATCAGTCCGGCGCCGCGCACGATCCGGTCGCCGTAGGCGCCCGTGGCGTAGAGCACGATCAGGACCGCCACATCGCTGACCAGGATGCTGTGCCCGGTCGTCATCTGCAGCACGGCGGCCAGCCAGGCGATCGAGAGGGCGACCGCGGGCGAGATCCGCCGGAGCGCGACGGCGACGGCGAACGCGATCATCACCAGGAACGACGACCGGTCGGCGGTTCCGCCGCTCAGCAGGCACAAGGCCGCGAAGGCGACCGCTCCGACGATGTCGGCGGTCAGCTGCGTGCGCGTGAGCCGGCGCACCAGCTCCGGTCGCGACGGGTCGTCCTCGGCGGCCTCGATGCCGCCGTTCGAGGCGAGCCACACCAGCACCGACGGGCCGCGCGCACCGCCGGTGGCGACCTGGGCCGCGCGCTGCCGCGCCACGAGGAACCCCAGGAGCCAACCAGCGACGAAGATCACCGCCAGCAGCAGGCTCATGAGCAGGAAGCCGACGCCCTGACTGGTGTAGTAGCCCCCGATCACCGGTCCGAACTGCGGGAACTTGAGGTCGCCGCGGACCGTGAACAGGTACGCGACCGCCGGCGCGAGCAGGATGGCCGACGAGAAGTCGACCCACCGCAGCACGCGCCCGCCGTGTGCCGCGACGCCGACCAGCGTCGTGACGACCGCGATGGCCGCGATCACCCGGAAGGCGCCGGGCAGGGACGCCTGCTCGGTCAGTTCGAGCAGCACCGCGACCCAGACCAGGCCGAGCGCCACCGCGGGCAGGATGCGCGACAGTGCCACAGCGGCGCAGTAGAACACGAGGGCCAGCGCGCCGCTCATGTCGTACGGCAGGCCGGTCACGAACCACGCCGCGAAGAGCACGACCGCAAGCGCGGGCTCCAGCACCCAGCGGTGCGGTGCCAGCGCGCTCAGCAGTCGGCGGCGGTCGGGCATGCTTCTACCGTACGGTCCGGCTCCGCGGGGACGCGCATCCGGCCGCCGGAATCATCCTCGGGATGTACGGGGCGACCCAGGCCGCGCAGAACCCCGACCGCGCAGAATCCCGACCGCTCAGAACCCCAGTCGCCCGAGCTGCTTGGGGTCGCGCTGCCAGTCCTTCGCCACCTTCACGCGGATGGACAGGAAGACGTGCCGCCCGATCAGCTTCTCGATCGGCACCCGCGCAGCAGCGCCGACTTCGCGGATGCGGCTCCCGCCCTTCCCGATGACGATCGCCTTCTGGCTGTCGCGCTCGACGAAGAGGTTGGCGTAGACCTCGACCAGGTCTTTGTCGTCGCGCTCGATGATGTCGTCGATGGTGACCGCGAGCGAGTGCGGCAGCTCGTCTTCGACGCCCTCCAGCACCGCCTCGCGGATGTACTCCGAGATGCGGTCCTCGAGTCCTTCGTCGGTGATCGCCTCGTCCGGGTAGAGCGGGGCGGGCGATGCCGGCAGCAGTTTCATGAGCTCGGAGGTCAGCGTCTCCAGCTGGATGTTGCTGGTGGCGGACACCGGGACGATCGCCTCCCACTCGCGCAGCGCCGAGACGGCGAGCAGTTGCTCGGCGACCTGCGCCTTGCCCGTCGCATCCACCTTGGTGACGATGGCCACCTTCTTGGCGCGCGGGTAGTCGTCCAGCTGTTCGTTGATGAAGCGGTCGCCGGGGCCGATCTTCTCGTCAGCGGGGACGCAGAAGCCGATGACGTCCACATCGCCGAGCGTCGACTGAACCAGGGTGTTGAGGCGTTCGCCGAGCAGGGTGCGCGGGCGGTGGATGCCTGGGGTGTCGACCAGGATGAGCTGGCCGTCCTTCTGATGCACGATGCCGCGGATGGCCCGGCGGGTGGTCTGCGGCTTGGAGCTCGTGATGGCGACCTTCTCGCCGACGAGGGCGTTGGTCAGCGTCGACTTGCCCACGTTGGGGCGGCCGACGAACGAGACGAATCCGGCGTGGTACTCGGTCACGATCTGGTCTCCTGGGTGGTGTGTCGGGAGTCGCCGTGTCGCGACTCGCTGTGCCGGTCATTGCGGTCGGCCCGTTCGGTCCGGTCGTGCCGGTCCGGCTCCGGTTCGGGCAGCACCGCATCCCGCTCGACCAGGACCGTGGCGACGTGCTTGTGCCGGCCCTCGATCCGGTCGACCGTGAACTTGAGCCCGTGCACGACCACCGTTGAGCCCACCTCCGGCAGCCGGCCGAGCGCCTTGGTGACGAGTCCGCCGACGCTGTCGACGTCCTCCTCCTCGATCTCGATGTCGAAGAGTTCGGCCAGGTCGTCGATCGGCAGCCGCGTCGCGATGCGGTAGCGGCCATCCCCGAGGGCCTGGATGAGCGCGAGCTCGTGGTCGTACTCGTCCGAGATGTCGCCGACGAGCTCCTCGATCAGGTCCTCCAGCGTGACGAGCCCGGCGATGCCGCCGTACTCGTCCACGACCATGGCGAGATGGTTCGACTCGCGCTGCATCTGGGCGAGCAGCGCGTCCGCCTTCTGCGACTCGGGCACGAACAGCGCGGGGCGCGCCAGCTCGCGGACGGTCAGCTCGTCGGCGCCGAGCGGGCGCTCGAAGCTGAGCTTGGCCGCATCCCGCAGGTAGAGGATGCCGGCCACCTCGTCCGGATCTCCTCCGTCGATCACCGGCATCCGCGAGACGCCGGTGCTGAAGAACAGGCCCATCGCCGTGCCGAGGCCGGCGGTCGAGTCCACGGTGATCATGTCGGTGCGCGGGATCATCACCTCGCGCACGACCGTCGCGTTGAACTCGAAGATCGAGTGGATGAGCTCCCGGTCGTCCTCCTCCAGCACGTCGAACTCGGTCGCCTCGTCGACGATCGAGAGCAGCTGCTCCTCGCTCGTGACCGGCGCCGACCGCGCACGCGAGGGGGTGACGCGGTTGCCGAGCGCCACCAGTCCGCCCGGGATCGGGCCGAGCACGATGCGGACGAAGTGGACGACCGGTGCCGTGAGGCGCAGCAGCACCGTCGAGTTCGCACGACCGACGCTCCGCGGGCTCACGCCGACGAGCACGAACGAGACGGCAGTCATGATCAGGGCGGCGAGGATGAGCGAGATCCACCACTGCTCGAAGATCTGCTCGAAGGCCAGGGTGACCAGCACCGCCGCCGTGGTCTCGGCGAGGAGCCGGGTGAAGCTGATCGCGTTGAGGTACGCGCCCGGGTCCTCGGAGATCGACCGCAGCGAGTTCTTCGCGCGCGAGGTCTCGGCGAGATCGGCGATGTCGGCGCGCGACTGCACCGCCAGTGCCGCGTCGACGGCGGCCATCAGACCGCCGAATGCCACCAGCAGGAACGCGACGATGAAGAACAGCGCCTGCAGCATCCCGCCCCCTACCGCTGTCGGTCGTAGCGCGCGAAGCCGACGAGGATGTCGCGCTGGATGGCGAACATCTCGCGCTCCTCGGCCGGCTCGGCGTGATCGAAGCCGAGCAGGTGCAGGATGCCGTGCGTCGTGAGCAGCAGCAGCTCGTCCATCAGCGAGTGCCCGGCCGTCTCGGCCTGGACCTGCGCGACCTGCGGGCAGAGCACCACATCGCCGAGGAGGCCGGCGGGTGAGGGCTCCTCCTCCGTGCCCGGACGGAGTTCGTCCATCGGGAAGCTGAGCACGTCGGTCGGGCCCGGCTCGTCCATCCACTGGACGTGCAGCTGCTCCATCGCGGCCTCGTCGACGAGCACGATCGCGAGCTCGGCGTCGGGGTGCACGTGGAGGATGTCGAACGCGTAGGTGGCGAGCCGCTGAAGGGCGGACTCATCCACCTCGATGGTCGACTCGTTGTTGATCTCGATGCTCACTGCGGCCCTCTCGTCTGGCTACCGGCGTTTGGGGAGGTGGTCGCGCGGAGATCCGCCGCGCCGCTCGGCACGGTTCGCGAACTCGGCCGCCTGCTCGCGCTCGTAGTGGCGGGCCTGCTGGCGCGCGTCGTACTCGGTGTAGGCATCGACGATCCGGCCGACCAGGCTGTGGCGCACGACGTCTTCGCTCGTCAGGCGCGCGAAGTGGATGTCGTCGATGTCGTTGAGCACGCGCGTGACCAGCCGCAGTCCACTCGCCGCATTGGGCAGGTCGACCTGGGTGATGTCGCCGGTGACGACCATCTTCGAGTTGAACCCGAGACGCGTGAGGAACATCTTCATCTGCTCGGGCGTCGTGTTCTGCGCCTCGTCGAGCACGATGAACGAGTCGTTCAGCGTCCGGCCGCGCATGTACGCGAGCGGGGCGACCTCGATCGTGCCGGCGGCGAGCAGCTTCGGGACGAGGTCGGGATCCATCATCTCGTTGAGCGCGTCGTACAGCGGCCGGAGGTAGGGGTCGATCTTGTCGGTCAGAGTGCCGGGCAGGTAACCCAGTCGCTCGCCCGCCTCCACGGCGGGACGCGTCAGGATGATGCGGGTGACCTCCTTGCGCTGGAGCGCCTGCACGGCCTTGGCCATGGCGAGGTAGGTCTTCCCGGTTCCGGCGGGGCCGATGCCGAACACGATGGTGTTGTGGTCGATCGCGTCGACGTACTGGCTCTGCCCCAGAGTCTTGGGTCGGATGCTCTTGCCGCGCGCGGTCAGGATCGCCTGGCCGAGCACGTCGGACGGGCTGAGGTTGAGGTCGGTGCCGAGCATCTTGGCCGAGCTCGTGACCTCGGCGGGCGACAGCTCCTGGCCGTTGCGGACCATCTGCAGCAGCTCTTCGACGAGCCGGCGCGCTGCGTCGACCTGCGTCGCATCACCGCTGAGGGTGATCTCGTTGCCACGGACGTGCACGTTGACCAGGGGGTACTGACGCTCCAGCGTCGTCAGCAGGCGATCCTGCGGCCCGAGCAGCCGGACCATCTGAACCCCGTCGACACTCAGACGTGCCTCCGCGCCCTCGCCGGGCGTTGCGGTCGAATCGCTAGAGGGCAAGGCTTCCTTCCTCGAGGCCGCGGCCCTCGCCGGCGGCGCTCAGTACGTGTGCGTGGACGTGGAACACGGTCTGACCCGCGCCCTCGCCCGTGTTGAAGACCAGGCGGAAGTCGCCGTCTCCGTGCTCGTCGGCGAGCCGCTTGGCGGTCGCGACGAGTTCTGCGAGCAATTCGGGGTCGCCTGCGGCGAGCTCCGCGACGTCGCGGTACTCCTCCGTCTTGGGCACGACGAGGAGGTGCAGCGGAGCTTTCGGCGCGATGTCGCGGAACGCGATGAGGCGCTCCGAGTCGTAGACGACGTCGGCCGGGATCTCTCCCGCGATGATGCGCGAGAAGATCGAACGCTCCGTTTCTGCCATGCCTCTATCCTATTCGCGCGCGCCGACAACGGCGGGGGTGTCCGCCCAGGGCGTCACCAGCGCCCGAGCGCGGCATTGAGCACGGCGAGGGCGGCGGGGCCGGCTGTGGAGGTGCGCAGCACCGTCGAGCCGAGCCGGACGAGCTCCGCGCCCGCCTCGCGGAACAGCGCGAGCTCCTGCGGCGCGATCCCGCCCTCCGGGCCCACCACGAGCACGAGGTCGCGGCCGTCCGGGACCACCGCGGTGAGCGGAGCCGACGCATCCGGTTCGAGTACCAGGACGCGCGCGCCCGCTGTCAGAGCAGCCACCTGCTTCGTCGTCGCGAGCGCGCCCACCTCTGGCGTCCACGCCCGGATGGACTGCTTCGCCGCCTCCCGAACGATCGTCGCCCAGCGCTCACGGCCCTTCGCGACCTTCGCCCCCTCCCAGCGGGAGACCGAGCGGGATGCCGCCCACGGGACCACCGCATCCACTCCGAGCTCGGTCGCCGCCTGGATCGCGAGCTCGTCGCGGTCGCCCTTCGCCAGCGCCTGCACGAGCGTGACCGCGGGAGACGGCCGCTCGACGCGCGACACCGACTCGACGTCGATCGTCAGCTCGGCGTTCGTCGAGACCAGCACCTCGCCGGAGGCGACCAGCCCGCGCCCGTTGCCGATCAGCACCGACTCGCCCGTCCGGGTGCGGTTCACCGTCGCGGCGTGCTTCGCCTCGGCACCGGTCAGCGACAGCCGGGCGCCCACCTCGACGTCGTCGAGGTCCTCGCGCAGGTAGAGGGACGCCACAGCTGCTACAGGTTGAGGAACCGGTCGCGGAGCTTGGCGAACAGGCCCTGCTGGAAGTGCGCCAGCGACGGCTCGGCCGCCTTGTGGGTGGCCGCGAACTTCTTGATCAGGTCCTTCTCCTTGTGGTCCAGCTTGGTCGGAGTGACCACCTGGATGCCGACCCGCAGGTCTCCGCGCCCGGCGCCGCGCAGGTGCGTGATGCCGCGATCCTTCACGGTGATGATGTCGGCCGACTGCGTGCCCGGCTTGAGCTCGAGCCGGATGTCGCCGTCGAGCGCCTTGACCGTGGCCGTCGTGCCGAGGATCGCATCCGTCATCGACAGCTCGAGGGTGCACAGCAGGTCGTCGCCGTCGCGGCTGAACACCTCGTGGTGCTTGACCTTGATCTCGAGGTAGAGGTCGCCGTTCGGGCCGCCGGCGGGGCCGGCCTCGCCGCTGCCCGGCATCTGGAGGCGGAGCCCGGTGTCCACGCCCGCGGGGATGTCGACCGGGACGCTACGGCGGGCGCGGACCCGCCCCTGGCCCTGGCAGGTCACGCACGGCGTCGCGATGACGGTGCCGTAGCCGCGGCAGGTGCCGCAGGGGCTCGAGGTCATCACGTTGCCGAGCAGGGAGCGCACGGAGCGCTGGATGCTACCGGTGCCGTGGCAGATGTCGCACGTCACGGGCTGGGTGCCCGGCTGGCAGCACGAGCCGTTGCAGGTCTCGCAGACGACCGCCGTGTCGACCTCCAGGTCGCGGTGGGTGCCGAAGATGACCTCGTCGAGGTCGACCTCGACGCGGAGGAGCGCATCCTGACCCCGCTCACGCCGCGACCGGGGACCGCGCGTCGAGCCGCCCCCGCCACCGAAGAACGTCTCGAAGATGTCGCTGAAGCCGGCGAAGTCGGCACTGCCCCCACCGCCGCCGAATCCGCCGGAACCGCCCAGGTCGTACTGCTGCCTCTGCTGCGGGTCGCTCAGCACGTCGTAGGCGTGCGTGACCAGCTTGAACCGCTCCTGCGCCTCCGAACTGGGGTTCACGTCCGGGTGCAGCTCGCGCGCGAGCCGGCGGTACGCCTTCTTGATCTCGTCAGGGCTGGCGTCGCGTTCGACACCGAGGACTTCGTAGTGGTCGGCCACGTGGGCTGTTCCTTCTTCTTTCGATCGCGTGATGCGTGTTGTGGTCTCGGAAGCCGGCGGCCTACTGGTCGCCGAGCAGCCGGGAGAGGTACCGGGCGACCGCGCGAACGGCCGCCATGTTGCCGGAGTAGTCCATGCGGAGCGGACCGAGCAGGCCCACGCGGGCCACATCCGATCCCGCCGCACTGTAACCGCTGGAGACGACGGATGCTTCCGTCAGCCCGAAGACGGCGTTCTCGCGGCCGATGCTGACGGCGACGCCGTGCTGATCGGTCGCCATCTCGTCGAACAGGCGGAGCAGAACCACCTGCTCCTCGATCGCCTCCAGCACGGGCGTGATGCTGCCCGGGAAGTCGAGCTCGGTGCGGACCAGGTTGGCGGCGCCGGCCATGACCAGCTTCTCCTGCCGGTTTGCGGCGATCTGGTCGAGCAGCGCGCTCGCGACCGGCTCGACCATCGCCCGGGTGCGCTCGGTCAGCGCCTGCGGGAGTTCGCGCAGCCGGGCGGTCGCTTCCGCGAGGGTCAGGCCGGCGGCGGCGCCGTTGATCGCGCCGCGGATCTCGGCCACGGCCTCGTCGTCCAGCTCGGTGGTCAGCTCGATGACACGCTGCTCCACCGCACCGGAGTCGGTGATGAGGACGCTGAGCAGCCGGCGCGGCGCGAGGGCGACGAGTTCGATGTGCCGGATGCGCGAACGCGCCACCGACGGATACTGCACCAGGGCGACCTGGTTGGTCAGCTGCGAGAGCAGGCGCACCGTGCGGGAGAGCACGTCGTCGAAGTCGACGGACTGCCCGAGGAAGGTCTCGATCGCCGTGCGCTGCGCGGGTGTGAGCGGGCGCACGTCGGCCAGGTGGTCGACGAACAGCCGATAGCCCTTGTCGGTCGGCACACGGCCGGACGAGGTGTGCGGAGCCGCGATCAGCTCCTCTTCTTCGAGCAGCGCCATGTCGTTGCGGATGGTCGCCGCCGACACCCCGAAGGAGTGCCGTTCGACGATGCTCTTGGAGCCGACGGGCTCCCGCGACGCCACGTAGTCCTGGACGATGACGCGCAACACTTCCAGACTGCGTTCCGAGACCATCTCCGCCCTCCCATCGACGATTAGCACTCGCGTTCTCTGAGTGCCAATCCTACCGCCACGAAACACCCCCAGGATGATTGCTGCCTGTGACACGGCCGCAGTACCGTATGGGCACCGGTTCGACGTGGCTCGTAACCGATCACGAAAGGGTTCCGCAGATGTCAGACCCGAACCAGCCCTCCGACCCTGCCGGCGACGTCCCCCCGCAGCAGCCGGGCGGCGTTCCCCCGCAGCAGCCGTACTCGAACGTCCCGCCGCAGCAGCCGTATTCCAATGTGCCCCCGCAGCAGCCGTACGGGCAGCCGGCCGGCGCACCCCAGCAGCCCTACGCGGCGCAGGCGGCTCCGCTCGACCCGGCCCAGGACAAGCAGTGGGCGTCCTTCGCGCACCTCGGCGGCATCCTCTGGATCCTCCCCTCCCTCATCATCTGGCTGGTCTTCAAGGACCGCGGCCGTCTCACTGATCAGGAGGCCAAAGAGGCCCTCAACTGGCAGATCACCTGGATCATCTGCTGGGTGGCGTCGCAGATCATCGGGATCATCATCGGCAGCTTCACCTACGGCATCGGCTACCTGCTCTTCGGTCTGCTCATCCCGTGGGCGCTGTACATCGTGAACCTGATCTTCTCGATCCTCGGCTTCGTCCGGGTGAACAGCGGCGGCACCTATCGGTACCCGCTGAACTTCCGGTTCATCAAGTAGCGGCCGCGCCCGGCGGGGCTCCCCGCGGAGATAGTGCGTTCAGGCTCTTCTCAGCCTCGGGCCCCGCGCCCTAGGCTGAGCACCACCACGTCCACTTCTGCCGCACCCAGAGGAGCCCCGCACCATGTCCGCAACACCCCCGCCGCCCCCGCCGCCGCAGCAGCCCTACGGAGGCTCGGCGCCGCAGCTGAGCCCTGCCGACGAGAAACTCTGGGCGACGCTCGTCCAGGTGGGCGGCATCCTCTTCAACTGGATCCCTGCGCTGATCGGCTACCTGGTGCTGAAGGATCGCGGTCCGTTCGTCCGCGCCCACACGGCCACGGCCCTCAACTTCCAGATCACGATCTTCATCGCCTACATCGTGGGCGGCATCCTGTCGATCGTGTTCATCGGCTTCTTCATCATCATCGCCGCCTGGGTGATCAATATCGTCTTCAGCATCATCGCCGCGGTGAAGGCCAACCAGGGCGAGTACTACACGTATCCGCTCGCCATCCGCTTCTTCAGCTAACGCGCGCTCGGAGGTTGGGGCAGGAGGTCGCGGTCAGGCGGCTTCGTCGGCCAGCAGCCTCCGCACGACGGCATCGGCCAGGAGCCGCCCCCGCAGGGTGAGCACGATCGACCCGCGGAGGGCGGCTCGTCCGTCGACGAGCCCGTCCGCGATCAGGCCCGGCACCTCGCGCCGGCCGGCGTCGCCGAGTTCGGCGGTCCGCAGGCCGTCGCGGATGCGCGACAGCAGCAGTACGCGCTCCACACGGCGGGTCTCGGTGTCGAGGGTCTCGCGACCGGCCGCGGGCGACTCCCCCGCGAGCACGCGTTGCGCGTACGCGGCGGGATGCTTGACGTTCCACCAGCGGACCCCGCCGACGTGACTGTGGGCGCCCGGTCCGATCCCCCACCAGTCGTGGCCGAGCCAGTAGGCGAGGTTGTGCCGGGATCGGTGGGCGTCATCCGTGGCCCAGTTGCTCACCTCGTACCAGTCGTAGCCGGCGTCCGACAGGCGCTGGTCGGCGAGCTCGTACATGTCCGCTTCGAGGTCGTCGTCCGGCTCGGGCACCTGACCGGAGCGGATCTGCCGCGCCAGCTTGGTCCCGGCCTCCACGATCAGGGCGTACGCGGAGAGGTGGTCGGGCTCGCAGGCGAGTGCCGTATCGAGGCTGCGCGACCAGTCGTCGAGCGACTCCCCCGGCGTTCCGTAGATGAGGTCGAGGCTCACCTGCAGTCCGGCTTCGCGCGCCCAGCCGACGACGAGCGGGACGCGGGCGGGATCGTGGGTGCGCTCGAGGGTCTCGAGGACGTGCGGGACGGCGGACTGCATCCCGAACGAGACGCGGGTGAACCCTGCCTCCGCGAGCCGCTGCAGGTCGTCGGCGTCGACGGAGTCGGGGTTCGCCTCCGTCGTGACCTCGGCGCCGTCGGCGAGTCCCCAGGCGTCGCGGACCGCGCTCAGCATCGCGGACAGGTCCCCGGGCGGCAGAAGGGTCGGCGTCCCGCCGCCGAAGAACACGGTCGAGACCTGCCGCGGAGGCACACCGCTCGCGTCGAGGGCGCGGGCGGCGAACTCCACTTCACGCACCGCGTGCCCGGCGTAGTCCGACTGGGAGACGCCGCGCAGTTCGGTCGCCGTGTAGGTGTTGAAGTCGCAGTAGCCGCAGCGGACGCGGCAGAACGGGACGTGCAGGTACACGCCGAAGTCGCGATCGTGCGCGCCCTCCGCGACGGTAGCGGGCAGAAGTCCGTCCGCGGGCGCCGGGTCGCCGATGGGGAGGATGCTCGGCATCAGGCGGACCTGGCGGGGTGGAGCGCGCGCAGGTACTTCGCGGTGTAGCGACGCTGCACCAGCGTCAGCACCGGGGAGACCACGCGGTAGAAGGCGTTCGAGGGGCGCGCGAACGCGCGGAGCAGGAACCAGACCGTGCCGTCGTCGCGCTGCTCGACGAGGAAGAGCTCCTCGCCGCTCTGCGGGTGCCCGCGCAGTGTGCCGTACGCGAAGCCCCGGCGGTGCGGCTCGTCGACGACGTACACGACACGGATCGGCGCTGAGACGCGGAAGGGGCCGAACGGGATCTTGAGCACGGCGGTCATCCCGTTCCTGACGAACGGCGTGCCGTCGTCGGAGAAGACGTCCTCCTCCGGACGGTTGGTGCGCATCCGCATCGGGGTACCGTCGGGGCCGAACTCGACGCCCTCGTACTGCACACCGGTGCCCTCCTGGACGTCGGTGACCTGGATGCCGCTGCCCTTCTGCACACCCCACGCCATCAGCGCGGTCGCCGCCGTCTCGAACCGCTCGTCGCCGCTGCCCAGCCGGATGCTGCGTTCGAGCGGCTTGTAGCCCTTCGGCGGGTAGTAGAGCAGATCGGCCGCCTGGGTGCCGCCGACCGCCCCGTACGTGACGGGTTGATCGGTGAACGTCGAGCGCCGCATGTATTCATCTTCCGTCATGTCCTATGGGTTCGCGAAATGGGTCTCCCCCGGTGTGAAACGCCGTGGTCTACTCGTTGGGACGGAAGGCGGTCGAATCGTGGGCACCATCGTGTTGCAGGCGTTCATCACGCTCGACGGCGTGGTGCAGGGCGGCGGCGGACCAGACGAGGATCCGGAGGGCGGTTTCGAACTCGGCGGATGGGCCACCGCCTTCGACGAGCAGTACGGTTCAGCCGACGACGAGCGCATCGTGGCGGAATGGGAGAGCCGGACCGAGGCGCTCCTGCTCGGACGCAAGACCTACGACATCTGGGCGCAGGCCTGGGGCGTGTGGTCGGAGGACGAGCCCGGCCTGACGGGCGAGCTGACCCGGCGATACAACCGCGTCCCGAAGTACGTGGCGTCGCGGACGCTGAGCGAGTTGGGCTGGAAGAACTCGTTCCTGCTGGGTCCGGAGGTCCCGGCCGCGGTGACGCGGCTGCGCGATGAGATCGACGGCGAGATCCGGATCTGGGGCAGCACCGGACTCGTGCGCACGCTCGCTGCGCACGACCTCATCGACGAGTACCGGCTCTTCGTGTACCCGCTGGTGCTCGGCACGGGCAAGAAGCTGTTCCCCGAGGGCTTCCCTTACGTTCGGATGACGCTCGCGGAGACGCGACCCCTGCGCTCCGGGGTGCTGGTCAACACCTACCGCCGCGCGGCCGGCTGAGCTACGACGGGGGCCCGGCGACCAGGAGCGCGGTCACGCATCCGATCAGCACGGTCGAGGCCAGTAGCAGCACGAGAGTGGCCGGCCACCTCGGCGGCCTTGCCTGCTTCCCTGCGCGCAGGGCGTGAAGCTCTCGCGCGCGCTCCATGATCGCGTCGCTTCGGGACTTCTTCGTCGGCGGCACGAAGGTTGCAGCTCCCAAGAGAAAGAAGAGAGCGGCGAACAGGAACGGCGCTAGTGCTCCCCGGGAGTATTTCCCATCGGACGACACTGTCATCGGCATCCACCAGAAGACCGCAAGGATCAGGATCGCTATCGCCGTCTCCCAGAGCAGGATCCGAATGCCGATCCGCCAGCTCACCCAGTCACCCGCTTCCGAGGGAGCTGACCGGCCGGACTACTTCTTTTCCTTCTTCTCAGTGTCGCCGGAGAGCGCCGCGATGAAGGCTTCCTGGGGGACCTCGACGCGGCCGACCATCTTCATGCGCTTCTTGCCCTCCTTCTGCTTCTCGAGGAGCTTGCGCTTCCGGGTGATGTCGCCGCCGTAGCACTTCGCGAGGACGTCCTTGCGCATCGCGCGGATGTTCTCTCGCGCGATGATCCGGGCGCCGATGGCCGCCTGGATGGGCACCTCGAACTGCTGGCGCGGGATCAGCTCGCGCAGACGCGACGCCATCATGGTGCCGTACGCGTACGCCTTATCGCGGTGAACGATCGCGCTGAACGCATCCACCGTCTCGCCCTGGAGGAGGATGTCGACCTTCACCAGGTCGGACTCCTGCTCGCCGAACGGCTCGTAGTCGAGGGAGGCGTAGCCGGCGGTCTTCGACTTGAGCTGGTCGAAGAAGTCGAACACGATCTCGCCGAGCGGCATGGTGTAGCGGATCTCCACGCGGTCCTCGCCGAGGTACTCCATACCGAGAAGGGAGCCGCGGCGGCTCTGGCAGAGCTCCATGATGACGCCGACGTAGTCCTTGGGGGCGAGGATCGCCGCCTTTACGACCGGCTCCTCGACCTTCTCGATCTTGCCGCCCGGGAACTCGCTCGGGTTGGTGACCGTGACCGTCTTCTTGTCCTCGGTGGTGACCTCGTAGATGACGCTCGGTGCCGTCGTGATCAGGTCGAGGTCGAACTCGCGGGCGAGGCGCTCCGTGATGATCTCGAGGTGCAGCAGTCCGAGGAAGCCGCATCGGAAGCCGAAGCCGAGGGCGACCGAGGTCTCCGGCTCGTAGACGAGCGCGGCATCCGACAGCTTGAGCTTGTCGAGCGCCTCACGAAGTTCTGGGTAGTCGCTGCCGTCGATCGGGTACAGGCCCGAGAAGACCATGGGCTTGGGCTCGGTGTACCCGGGGAGTGCGACGGTGGCCGGCTTGGCCGCCGACGTGATGGTGTCACCGACCTTCGACTGGCGGACGTCCTTCACGCCGGTGATCAGGTAGCCGACCTCGCCGACGCCGAGCCCTTTGGACGGGGTGGGCTCGGGCGAGGACACGCCGATCTCGAGGATCTCGTGCGTCGCCTTCGTGGACATCATCTGGACGCGCTCGCGCGGACGCAGCTTGCCGTCGACCATACGGACGTAGGTGACAACGCCACGGTAGCTGTCGTAGACCGAATCGAAGATCATCGCGCGCGCTGGGGCGGCGGCGTCGCCCACCGGAGCGGGAATCTCGGCCACGACGCGGTCGAGGAGCGCCTCGACGCCCATGCCCGTCTTGCCGGAGACACGGAGTACGTCCTCCGGTCGGCCGCCGATGAGGCTCGCGAGCTCTTCCGCATACTTCTCCGGGTCGGCCGCGGGAAGGTCGATCTTGTTCAGCACCGGGATGATGGTGAGGTCGTTCTCCAGCGCGAGGTACAGGTTCGCAAGCGTCTGCGCCTCGATGCCCTGGGCCGCATCCACCAGCAGGATGGCCCCCTCGCACGCCGCGAGGGAGCGCGAGACTTCATAGGTGAAGTCGACGTGGCCGGGCGTGTCGATCATGTTGAGCGCGAAGGTCTGCCCGTCGGACGCCCACGGCATCCGGACGGCCTGGCTCTTGATCGTGATGCCGCGCTCACGCTCGATGTCCATGCGGTCGAGGTACTGAGCGCGCATGTCCCGGTCGGAGACCACGCCGGTGATCTGCAGCATGCGGTCGGCCAGGGTCGATTTGCCGTGGTCGATGTGCGCGATGATGCAGAAATTGCGGAGGAAGGCCGGGTCGGTCGCGGCGGGCTCGAGGGCCTGAAGAGCTCGTGGTGACATCGTCCGGCCATTCTCCCATGAACGCCCGCCGGTCGTCGTCCGGGGTCAGGGGTCAGGGGCTCCGGTCAGGCGAAACGCTCCGAACGCTCGACGACGTGGCCGCGGCCGTCCTCCCAGCGGTAGACCTCTGCCCCTCCGATGTAGACGCGCTCGGCGCGGGAGTTGACGTCGAGCGGGTCGCCCGACCAGACCACCACGTCGCCGTCGAGCCCGACGGAGAGCGAGCCGACGCGGTCGTCCAGCCGGAGGAACGCGGCGGGGTTCATCGTGAGGGCCTCGAATGCGGTCTGGCGCGGCAGCCCGTCCTTCACGGCCAGCGCCGCCTGGTACACGAGGAAGTTGATGGGGACGACGGGGTGGTCGGTCGTGATGGCGACCCGCACTCCGGCCGCAGCCAGCGTCGCCAGGTTCGCGATCGCACGGTCGCGAAGCTCGACCTTCGAGCGCGAGGTGAACATCGGCCCGAAGATCACCGGGATGTCGCGCTCGGCGAGCACGTCGGCGATCTTGTGCGCTTCGGTGCCGTGGTTCACGACCAGGCGGTACCCGAACTCGTCGGCGAGACGCAGGGCGGTCGCTATGTCGTCGTGGCGGTGCGTGTGCTGGTCCCAGGCGAGGTCGCCGTCGAGGACGCGCACCAGGGTCTCTTTAGAGAGATCGCGGTCGAACGGCTTGCCCTCGAGTTCGGCGGTGTCGCGCTGGGCACGGTAGTTCTGCGCGGCGACGAACGCCTCGCGGATGACCATCGCCACACCCAGGCGCGTGCTCGGCGTCTGGTTCTTTCCGCCGTAGACGCGCTTGGGGTTCTCGCCGAGGGCCGACTTCACGCTGACGGCCTCGCGGATGACCTGCTCGTCGATGATGCGGCCGCCCCAGGTCTTGATGGCGACGGTCTGACCGCCGATCGGGTTGCCGGACCCGGGCTTGACGACGACCGAGGTGACTCCGCCCGAGAGCGCGTCGCGGAATCCTTCGTCGTCGATGTTGATCGCGTCGATCGCGCGCACGGCAGCCGTGTTGGGCGTCGTCATCTCGTTCGTGTCGTCGCCTGCCGGACCGTTCGCCTCTTCATGGATACCCACGTGACCGTGCGACTCGATGAACCCGGGGAGGACCCACTTGCCCTCCGCATCGACCACCGTGAAGCCCTCGGGCACATCGATGTCGGAGGCCGCACCGACGGCTTCGATCACGCCGTCGCGGACGAGGACGACCCCGTTCTCGATCGGCTCCTGCGAGACGGGGACGACGTAGCCGTTGACGATGGCGATGCTTGTGCTGGTCATGGTTCGAGCCTACGCGCGCTGCATCTCTGAATCGCGGGCGGGGATAACTTGGGGAATGTTCACGCCGGACCCGCGTTGTGCACGATATGAACATCCTTCTGACCGGCGCCACCGGCTTCATCGGCTCCTACGTCCTCCCCCGTCTGCTCGAGGAAGGACATCGCGTCACCGCGCTCGTCCGCGACACCGAGAAGGCGGCCGCCGTGGAGGCGGCCGGCGCCACCGCGCTCGTCGGCGACGCGGGCGACGCGGAGCTGGTCGAGGCGACCGCGCGCCAGAGCGACGGCGTCATCCACCTGGCATCGTCCCGCGAGGTGGACGCGGTGCTCGTCCCCGCTGTGCTCTCCGGCCTCGCCGGTTCGGGCAAGCCCTTCGTGCACACCGGCGGCATCTGGACGTACGGGTCCAACGACGACATCACCGAGGACTCCCCCGCGGCTCCGCCCGCGATCACCGCGTGGCGAACGATCGGCGAGGGCCTCGTGCTCGCTGCCTCGGGCGTCCGCGGAACCGTCGTCGTTCCGTCGATCGTGTACGGCCACGGCAAGGGACTCGCGAACGTCATCGTGGATGCGCCCGTCGGTTCCGGGTCCGTGCCGGCCCTCCGGCTGATCGGCGACGGTTCCCAGCACTGGGCGACCGTGCATGTCGACGACCTCGCGGCCCTCTACGTCCTGGCGCTGGAGCGCGGCGACGCCGGCTCGACGTACATCGCTGCGAGTGGGCAGAACCCGACCGTGCGGGAGCTGACCGAGGTCGCGGCCCAGGCGGCGGGCGTCACGGGTGGAGTGGTTGCGGAGTCGGTCGAGGAGACCGCATCCCGCTTCGGCGAGGGGCTTGCCGAAGCGCTGCTGCTCGACCAGCAGGCGTCGGGACTGAAGCCGCGGATCGATCTCGGCTGGGAGCCGAACGCACCGGCATTGCTCGAGGAGCTGCTGGTCGGGTCGTACGCCCCGGCCCGCGTCTGAGTTCGAGGCCCTCGGTTCTGCGGCAGACCGTTTTGGTGGGAGGCCGCCCACGCTGGTAATGTGGTTTGTTGGCTTGCGTGTGGATGTGTCCGCACGAAACGCCGCAAGGCGCCCTCTCCGCTGAGCGGCACATCCATAACTCACTCAATAACGAAAGTGACCATTCGTGGCAAACATCAAGTCGCAGATCAAGCGCAACCGCACCAACAAGAAGTCGCAGGAGCGCAACAAGGCCGTCAAGAGCGAGCTCAAGACCGCCATCCGCGCCACCCGCGAGGCCGTCGCCGCTGGTGACAAGGTCAAGGCGACCGCGGCGCTGAGCTTCGCCGCGAAGAAGATCGACAAGGCTGCCAGCAAGGGCGTCATCCACAAGAACCAGGCGGCGAACCGCAAGTCGGCAATCGCCAAGCAGGTCGCCGCGCTCTAAGCGACGACCGACCGCGGGCCCTGCCCCGCGCCGCTAGCGAGCCCCCGCTCAGGACCCAGGTCCGTGCGGGGGCTCGCTGCATGTGCGGCGACTCGTGCGGTCGGATCAGTCGCGCCCGCGCGCGCTGATGACACGGATCATCCGCTCCAGCGCGAACACCGGGTCGCGGCCGCCGCCTTTGACGTTGGCGTCGGTCTCGGCGAGCAGCTCGATGCACCGGCCGAGGCCGTCCTCCGTCCAACCGCTGAGGTCGCGCCGGGCCCGGTCGACCTGCCAGGGTGCGAGGCCGAACTGTTGCGCGAGCTGGCCGGAACCTCCGCGCGCGCCGGAGATCTTCGCCATGGTGCGGATCTTGCTCGCGAAGGCGGCGACCATGGGCACGGGATCGGCGCCCGACGCGAGGGCGTGGCGCATGGTGACGAGCGCTTCTCCGTGGCGGCCCGCGATCGCCGCGTCGGCGACCTGGAACGCGTTGGTCTCGACGCGCCCTCCGTAGTACTTGTCGACGGTCGCTTCGGTGATCTGCTCGGACGAGTCGGACAGTAGCTGCTGGCACGCTGCCGCCAGCTCGGCGAGGTCGTCGGAGAACGCCGAGGTGATGGCGCGGAGCGCTCCGGGCGTCACCTTGCGGCCGGCTGCCGCGAACTCCGCCTGGGTGAACTCGTACTTCTCGGCGTCCTTCTTGAGCTCCGCGCAGACCACTTCGATGCCGCCGCCGGTGCCGGACCGGATCGCGTCGAGCAGCTTCTTGCCCCGGACGCCTCCGCCGTGACGGAGGGTCACCACGGTGCCGTCGGCCGGGGATTCGAGGTAGGCGAGCATGTCGGTGAGGAACGCGTCGTTGCACTTCTCGACGGCCTCGACCCGGATGAGCCGGGGCTCACCGAACAGGGAGGGGCTCGCGAGGGTGAGCAACTCCCCCGGGGCGTAATCGCCCGCGTGCAGGTCGCTGATCTCGAGACTGGGATCGTCGGCCTTGAGAGCGTCGCGCAGCGTGCGGATCGCGCGATCGGCGAGGAAGCCCTCCGACCCGGAGACCAGCACCACCGGAGCCGCGCGTACCTGGCTCCAGGGCACCTGCGGGATCGCGCTGGCGACGGCGCGCGTCTTGCCTGCGCCGGCTCGGCTGCTGCCTCGGGTTGCCACGTGTCTCCTCGTTCGTCCGGGGGCCGCCGCCGCACGGCCAGGGCATCGGAAGCGGCTCCGTATCCAGGATAGGGGCGACCACCGGCACTGGTCGTCGCCGCCCGCTCGCTCCAGAGCTGCACCCCGGAGGGACCGGGCGAGACGAGCAGCAGCCCCTGTTCGTCCGTGCGGGCGACGGCCGTGCCGGAATCCGCGAGCATCCGCAGGGCGCTGCTGGTGGGGTGACCGTACCCGTTGTGCGCTCCGACGGAGACCAGACCGAGCCGTGCGTGGAGCGCACGGTAGAGCGCGGGGCTTTGATCGGCCGAGCCGTGGTGCGCGACCTTCACCACGTCGACCGGCCGGATCACACGCGTGGCGAGCAGCGCATCCTGTGCCTCCGCGCCCAGATCGCCGAGGAAGACGGAGCGGAGGCCCCTCCCCTCGGCCTCCAGGGTCAAGCTTCCGGCGTTTCCGGTATCGACATCCGATGCCGTCGCCGCTGCGCCGGCGGTCACCGGAGCGGGCGGCCAAAGCAGCCGCCAGGACAGGGTGCCCAGCGTTCCCGCCATTCCGGCGTGCCCGCGCTCGATCGGTACCCCGGCCGCTTCGAGCACGGCGAGGGTGCGCGTGTCGGCCTCTCGAACGGGTCGCTGGACGATCGCACGCGCAGCGCGGTCCGCGACTCCGGCGACGCCGCCGACGTGATCGGCGTCGAAGTGCGTGAGAAGCAGGAAGTCCAGTCGGTGGATGCCGAGACGATCGAGGCAGGCGGCAGCCGGGCCCGGCTCCCGGCCGACGTCGATCATGGCGACCGCGTCGCCGTCGCGCAGCAACACCCCATCTCCTTGCCCGACGTCGCAGGCCGCGATCTGCCAATCGCCCGGGAGGGCGAGAGCCCGGCCGATGACGTTCCCGCCGAGCGCCCCCGCATAGACCGCCGCGCCGATGCACAGCGTCACCACCGCGGTGACCGACACGACCCGGGGGGCCGTCCGGCCCAGCACGATCACGCTCACTGCCACCAGGACGACGGCGCTCAGCGCGACCCCGACCGCTCCCGCGGCCCACGGAAGCGCCACCCCTGGAAGTCCTGAGGTGAACGCGGCGACCTGGGCGATCCAGGCGGAGGGCAGCCACGCCAGCCACACGACGATGGCGCCCAGCGCCGGGACCCACGGCAGCAGGAGACATGCGATGCACCCGAGCACAGTCGCGACCGGCGCCGCCGGCTCGGCGAGGAGGTTGGCCGGGATACCGAAGAGCGAGAGGGTCGGCGTCAACAGCACGAGCACCGGCTGGCAGGCCAGCTGCGCCGCGGTCGGGACCGCCAGTGCGATGGCCACCGCACGCGGCATCCAGCGCGAGAGGAGGCGGCTGAGCGGTCCGGCCAGAACCAGCAGCCCCGAGGTGGCCAGCACGGAGAGGGCGAAGCCGTAGTCGCGCGCGAGCCACGGGTCGTGCACGAGCAGGACGATCGCGGCCAGGGACAGCGCGGGCACCCCGTCCGCCGGGCGTCCACGGGCCAGGCCGATTAACAGGACGGCTGCCATCGCCGCCGCGCGCAGGACGCTCGCGCCCGGCCCGACCAGTGCGACGAACGCCCCGAGCGCGAGGAAGGCGGCGACGACGCGGAGTCGGCGACCAGCGCCCGCGAGTCGCGCGAGAGCAAAGACCAGACCGATCACCAGCGCGCAGTTCGCTCCGGACACCGCCGTGAGGTGGCTCAGCGATGATGCTTTCATCGCTTGGTCGAGCTGGGGACCGACGGCGGTCTCGTCGCCGATGGCGAGACCGGGCAGGAGTGCGCCACCGTCGCCGGGGGTCTTCTGTGCGGCCAGGGCGAACGTGCCTCGGAGTGACGCGGTCCAGGCGAGCCAGGCCGGCGGCTGCTCGATGATCTCGACGCCCGGGTCGCCTCGCGCGCTCACCGTGTACGTGGTCGCTTCTCCCGCCTCGTTCCGGAGTACCCGGCCGTGGACGCGCAGGACCACGCCGAGCGCGACGGACCGCGCGTCCTCCTCGCTCGCCGGGAAGAGCACCGCCACGGGGACGGACGCGGATTGCGTGTCGGCGTGCCCGCGCACACTCCACCGGGCTTCGCCGCCGAAGCCGGAGGCCACGCGCTGCGGTGCGCGTTCGACACGCACCAGCTCCTCGGTGGTCGCCGACTGCTCGGCCGCCGCATCCAGAGCGTCGGAGGCGCGCCCGGGCGCTTGGGTTGCGATGGCGGCGGAACCGAGGGCCGTGGCCGCCGCCACGAGCGCCACGATCGGAGCGAGGCGTTCCGGGGACATGCGCGACGGCTCTCGAGGCAGCGAGGCGCGCGATGCGTGGGGCCGTGCCACGGCCCACACCGCAAGACCCGCCATGCTGGCGGCCGCAATAGCCGCAGTCGCAGCGACCGCCCAGCCCGCGCTCGGCACCCCGACCACGACCGCGCAGGTGATCCATAGCGCCACCGCGGGGATGGCCAGGCGCAGGTCGGGCATCAGACCACCACGCGGTCTTTGAGTCCGTCAAACAGCTTCTGCCCGATCCCGGAGACCTTCAGTAGGTCCGCTGGCTTCACGAACCGGCCGTTGGCCTGCCGCCAGTCGAGGATGCGCTGGGCGAGCGCGGGACCGATGCGCGGAAGGGTCTCGAGCTCGGCCTGCGTCGCCGTATTCAGGTTGACGGCGGCGGCACCCCCGCCCGTGCCGGAACCGCCGCCGGCCGCGGGGGCACCGGCCGACGCCGCCCCGGCGGCCGGAGCCTCGCCCACGCGGAGAACGACGAGCTGCTCACCGTCGCTGACCGGGCGCGCCAGGTTGAGCGCGGCGGGGTCGGCGCCGTCCGCGAACCCGCCGGCGGCGGCCACAGCATCCACGACACGCGCCCCGGCCGCGAGGACGACGAGTCCCGGCGTGCGCACCGCACCGGTGACGTGCACGACTACCTCGCCCGAGCTTCCCGAACCGCCCACGCCGTCCGTCGGGACAGCGGACCCACCACCGGATAACGCACCGAAGGTGCCCGTGGGCACCGCTACCGAACTCCCCTGCTGAGCGGTCGCCGACACGAGCACCGCGACCACCGCCGCGGCGATCAGGAGCACCACAGCAGCGCCGACACCGACACGCAGCCGACGCGGCCCGGCAGCAGCGTCCACCTGCCCGGCACCCGCGTCGCCGTCGCCCGGCACGGCGCCAGAGAGGGCTCCGTCTACAGCGGGAGGATCGGCACGGTGTCGCATCCCCTCACGCTAGAAACGACCGCCCCTCCGCGACCGTACGCACCCCGAACCGGTGGAGAACCGGCAAGAGTGCCGGGTTGTGCACGACAATCCAGTGCTCGCGGGGCCGATCAGGACGTCCACGCCCACCAGAACGTGAAGATGCCGATGCACACCGCAGCCACGGAGATGATCGAGCCTGCGACGGCAAACCGCCACCCCGCCGCGATTTCGTCGGTGAGTCCGAAGAGGGAGACAACCCCGCCGATCACACGAAAGATCACGCCGACGGCCCCGATAAGGGGCGCCGGCGCGCCTAGCGTCTTCGAGCGGGACTCTTTCAGCGAGCGAACCCGCAGTTAATTAGGGATCCTGACGAAGATTATTTGGCCTTGCTTCGCTCAGGCAGCGGTGGTCATGCCGTGGAGCAGTGTCGGTGGCTTCTCTGCCGGCCCGCTCCAAAAGACGGGGACATTTCGCATGACGAGCACATGATCGAACCGTGCAGTTCCGGCGGGAAGTGTGTCGAAGAAACTGGACTCAACGCGTATGGCGTGCCCCGGTTCGACTCGCCACGCATTGGTGTCCAGTCGCAACGTTTCTAGCTGCCCGGAACGCGTCGGTGACCAGCCCACGGCATCCTTCCGGAAGAACTCCGACGCGGCGGTTAGGTCGGAGAAGAGCGTGCTGTGAAACTCCTCGGGCTCCACGATGTCGACATCGATGTGGACGTGAAGATCCGCCGCGTCGATTCGCACGCTCACATTCGATCGTGATTCGACGGATTCGACGCGCGCGCGCTCATGCACGCCGGGAAAGATCCTGCCACCGGCGACTCGCGCAAGAAGCGATGCGCTGTGCCTGCGGGGGATGTAGACGCCGGTGCGCGGCCCGTCGGGTCCGTCCCACTCGACGGCGATGCGGTGGGCCGCGTTCTCGCTTCGGTGACCAAATCGTGGTGGAAACCCCGCCGGCCGAAAATTGCCCAGCCTGATCAGGCATACCCCTGCCACCGCACTTCCGTCGACGACCTGGGGGCGAACGCCGTCGGGGAGCATCGCTGCCGCGGCATCGGGGTCGACGCGAAAATTCACGAGGAGGCGGCGCTCGATTGTCGCAGCCATACGGGGAATGGGGATGGTCACGCTTTGGATCGTCGCCTGCCAGACCGGCGAAGTCAACAGCCAGAGCGTGTCCCCGTCTCGACGATGTCGCTACCGTCTCGCGGGGAACGTGCCAGCCGGTCGAGCTTGGCCACGACCAGGGTGTCGCCGTCGCGGCAGGCGGCGAGAACTTCCCGGAGACCGGGCCGCTCTCGGTTTGTACCCGTAAGCCCGTGATCGGTGTCGATGCAGACGCGAAGTCACCTTACGGCGCTGCCATACCGTCAAATCGTCAGCAACATGACTAGTCCGAAAACAACAAGTGCACCTGCTACCGGGCCACCACTGATCAAGATCGCGTCTGTGGTCGGCAGAAAAGGCGCTCCCGCAACGACAATCAGCAACCCCAAGACGATTCACCCTAGGCAAACCCCGCGCCACCCAGAACGTCGGGCAGGTGTGAGGCGGAATCTCTTGCTCTCACGCGAAGACCAGGGCCCGCCAACTCATGTCGACTGCCAATCCACAAATGCTCCTTCGATCAATCAGTCAGCAGAGTATGCCGCTCCAGTTGAGGATCTGTATTCGTGCAGGGACGCTCGGCGGGTGCTGTGCTCACAGACTCACCGCAGCCAGGAGACGAGGCATACGATCGCGCCATGAGCACCGCAGTGAGCGTGTATCTGAGCGCGATCGAGGGTGCCGATCGTGCCGCGTTGCAGCGCGTCTACGCGATCGCGCTTGAAGTCGTGCCTGAGGCGGAGGAGGGCACCAGCTACGGCATGGCTGCCCTGCTCTACCGTGGCAAGGGCCTCATCGCAGCAGTACAGGCGAAGAAGTTCCTGTCGCTCTACCCGTTCAGCGGCCGGGTCGTCGCCGGAAACCTCGACCTGCTTGCCCAATTCGAGACGACAAGTGGAAGCATCCACTTCTCGGCAGAAAATCAACTACCGGATCCCGTCTTGCGCCGCATCGTGATGGCACGACGAGCCGAGATCGACGAAAGAGTGCGATAGAACCGCTTCGGACTCTCGGCCACGAACCGAACTCTTCACGGGCAGGTCGGCCAGGTGTCCGCAGAGGAACCGGTGAAGGATCGGTCAGCGGGCGAGGAGTCCACCAGCGGTCTGAGTCCGGCTCACTGGAGAGCGCGAACGAATTCGTCGACAACAGCGGCTGCCTCATCTGGTCGCTCAAGGAAGACGAAGTGACCAGCCTTCGCAACGAGACGTAAAGTGGCGCCGGGAACAGCTGCCGCGATCCTCTGACCCGCCTGAACTGGAATGAGCCGGTCCTCCGCACCGTGGATCACGAAGGTGAGGCAGGCGATCCCAGCAAGAAGAGCGCGTGAGTCTGTTCGGCCCATCACTGCAGACTGCTGTTGTAGGAATCCCCGGGGACCCACCGTCGCTGTCATTCCTCGCCAGGCTGTCAGCAGATCCGGGTCGGACTCATTTCGTTCGGCAACCACTCCCGGAAACGCAGCATCCACCAGTTCGTCGACGTGGCCCTGCTCGACGAGTTGGGATTGCCGTGTCCGGGCAGCGAGCTGTTCATCTGAGTCCGCTTCGGCTGAGGTACTCACCAATGCCAGCCCGGTGACCCGTTCCGGCGCCTGGCGCATCACTTCAAGGGCAACGTAACCGCCCATACTCGTTCCGAGGAGAGCAAACCGATCCGGGGCGTTCCGCAGAAGACGAGCCGCCATACCCGCAATGGTGTTGTCGTGAAGGGTGTCGGCAATCGTGACCGAGCCGTGCGACCACACTGTGTCCAAAACCGACTCGTACACCCGTGATGAGCACAACAACGGCGGAACAAGAATCGTCTCCATGGGAGACAGTCTCCGGCATGGCACCGACAAGGCTCCGGCGACACCTTGCTGGAGGCCGTGCTGAACGAGAACCCAGCGCAGCTGTGGGTCGCAGACCCGAACGCGCGAGCACAGGCCTTCTACTTCAAGCACGGGTTCGACTTCGACGGCACCGCGCAGATGGACGATGGAATTCGCGAACTCCGTATAGTGCGCTCCTCCGCGTCCTGACGCCCTTAACGGCATCGGATTACGGGCGCCCGCTGCCGACCGGCTTGCGGACGGAGGCGCATCTCAGATTGACCGGTTGCTTCTTTGTTGTCGCGTTCGTAGCTCGCGGATGGTGGGAACCGTTTCGCGCCGTCGGACATTATCTAAGTGTGAGGACAGAAGACACCGGCGAGGCGGCATTGCTGGCGCGCGTGCGTGCAGGCGATCCCGACGCCTTCGGGGAGTTGTTCGATCTGCACCGCGATCGCGTGTTTCGGCAGGCGCGGAGAATGGTTGACTCGACGCGCGACGCGGAGGACGTAACCGGCATGGTCTTCCTCGAGGCCTGGCGGCGGCGCGACTCGTTGCGGGAGGTTGATGGTTCGGTGATCGGGTGGCTGCTGGTTACGGCGAACAACGTCAGCCGGAACTTCGCTCGCGCGAGCCGCCGCTATCGGCATGTACTTGCCGGTCTCCCATCGCCTGAGCAAATGCCCGACCACAGCCACCTTGTTGATGTTCGGCTCGATTCTGATCGTCGGCGTGTCGCCCTGCAAGGTGCTCTTTCTCGTTTGCCGCGCCGGGACCAGGACATTCTCTCGCTGTGCGTCATCGAGGAGCTCAGCACGGCAGAGGCTGCCGCTGCGTTGGACATAGCGCCGGGGACGGTGAAGTCTCGTCTTTCTCGGGCGAAGGTGCGTCTAGCAGCTTTGCTCGCTGAATCCACCGACTTCGCATCGACCGAGGGAGGCCTCCGATGAACGACAACGAGCGTTTCGACGAGGGACGCAGCGCTGCGTGGCGTCAGGCTGTCGTCGAGACAGCACGCAAAGACCAGACTCGGGCTGGTGGTCGCAATCGGGTGGGCCTCGTGGTCGGCTTGGTGGTCGCCGCCCTCGTTGTGTCGGGTGGAGGAGTCGCATACGCTCTCAACGCCAATCTGCTCGAGTCGGCGCCCATAGCGACAGCCAGCCCAACACCGATTCAGCGGGAGACCCCAAGCACGACCCCCGCGCCGACCCCTCCACTAACCTCGGTTCCTACCGATGACGTTGGGCGCCAAAACGCTATTGAGGCGTGCACCGCGCTGCAAGAAATGTTCACAGTGAGTGGGACGTCCGAAGCGGATACGAAGTCCACCGCTGCGATGCTAGGCGCACAGGTTGTAGAAGCGGCCGAGAGGGCACAGGCGGCTGACGTTCAGTGGAGTGGTACCTCCCAGACGCTGATTACTGCCCAGGGGGCACTCATCGCATACCTCGATAACAACACCCCAGAGGGAGTCCATCTTCTCGAATCCGCAGCAGCGCAAGCAGGCACCACCTGTTCCGCGCTCGGCGTCTCAGTCAAACTGATGCAGGGATAGTCGCCGCCCGGTGAACGATCCCCTGGTGGACAGTGCGAAACGCGGTTCGCTCAGTGCGGGAAGCGACGGGCGCTGGTCGGCTAGGCGCCCGTCGTCTTCCCGCTATGGCGCAAGCGAATCCCGGGGCGTAGACCTGGTTAGTCACGGGAGGCGCACGATGAAGATCAGGGATCGCGAGCGGATGCTGGAAGCGGTGAAGCGGTCGCAGTTCGAAGCAAGGACCAACTACGTGGACGCGGTGCGAGTGCTCGCCCGTTCGAATGCGCACATCGGGATGGAACTCGTCTCCGTCCTCGACGAGGACAAGCCGGCGAAGCTCGTCGGTAGGAAGGATGGCTTGCGGGCCGCCCTCTCCGTCATCAGTTCGAAAGAGTTCTTAGAGCAGCCGATGTCGAGGTTCCGCAACGAGCACGGCTGCACCTACTCCCTTTCCGTGGACGACCCCGGATGGGACTTCTGGGTGGGCGACGACGCGGAGGGCTTCTTTTGCGGCCTAGTCGAGCCAGTCAGACACGCAACCAATTACCTCGTGGAGGCGATGATCCCCGAATGGAACGCGGAACGGATCCCCGTTCTGTGGGCGCTCGACTTCGGCGAGCTCTCCTCGGAAACCGTCTACTTCGCGATCAACGACCGCGGGTACGCGTACATGGCTCTCGGGGCGGCTAAACCAGTTGCGAAGAAAGGGTGGGAGCCGCGACTGAGCGATTTCACCGTCGAACTGGATCGGACCCGGCGAGCGTTGACCGAGGCGATCGCGGCGGTGGCTCCGATGCTGGATGCGCCTGCTCTTGCGGGCGTGTGCTGGCAATACTTCACCGAGGTGCACGGCCTTCGAGCTGATGGGACCGACCCGCGGTGGGACGCAATCCGGGATCGGCTTACGGACGCGCGAACCTCGCTCGAGACGCAAAATGAAGATCCTCTCCGGTAGACAGATCGGTCCTTGTTTGGGTGCCGGAACTCCGACAGCACACCGTGCCGGGATGGAACCGTGGGCGTCGATGTACGCAAACGGGCATGGAGAACACTGGGATGCCGCGACACACTACGTGACGCGTCATCGACGGGGGTGGTGCGCTGCCCTCGCTTGCTCAGGCACGCCGGATTCTGTCGGCTGAATCGGCATTGGGAAGATGTCGAACGGCCTTCGTCCGATGCGTCGAGCCCGGTGAGGGATCCTTAGCGGGTCTCGAGGATCTCTATCAACAGAGCGGCCAGATTGTCCGGGTACACGGTCTCGTCGGTCGCCTGGATCTCTCGCAGCGACCACCAACGGGACTCCCGCATGACGGCCCGTTCGAGGACGGTCCATCCGCGTGTGTCGACTTCGAAGGTTGGCGCGACAACGTAGAAGTAGACCTCGAGCTGCTCGAAGGTCTCGCCGGCGAACTCGAACCGGGTTTCGCGACGATAGATAGGCCCACGCGGGTGCCTGACCTCTAGGCCAGTTTCCTCGCGGAGTTCTCTGCGCGCTGCTTCGATCGCAGTCTCGCCGACCTCGACGCCGCCCCCGGGCGTGAACCACCAGGTCCCCTCCTCGGGGCGCGCCGGGTCCCCGCCGCGGAAGAGGAGGGCTTGCCCCTCTTCGTTCACCACGATCACGCGGGCTGCTGATCGTTGCACATGGTGAGGCTACCGGGACCAGCAGCTCTGTTCTGGAACGCTCGTTGAGCGCACGGTCGGAGAAGTGCTGTCGGAGCCGTCTAGGGTCGAGTCATGACCATTCCCGCCGACTGGATCGAGCACCGCCGCGGCCACGACCGCGAGCGGCTCGGCTGGGTACGCCCCAGCACACCCGTCGAGGGTGCCGGCTTCGTCGTGATCGACCTGCTCGGCCGCGAAGTGACCGGCGTCGTCGACTGGTTGAAGGCCGAAGAGACGCTGGACGCCTTGGGTATGGGATATCTCGCCGACCCCTACGAGCTGTTGCTCGACGACGGGCGTTGGCTACGGGTGCGCATCACCGAGGTGTCACCCGATGGCATCCGGGTCAAACGCGATGACTGGGGCGCGATCAACGTGCCTCTTGTCGAGTACCGACTCTCGTTCCCGATGCCACCCGAACTGCGAGCCATCGACTCGGCGACATCAGCCGAATTCCCTTTCGTGACACCGTAGCGATAGACCGCCCGGTGGCCAGTCGAGGTCCGGTGGAGAAACGACAAGAGCGCCGGGTTGTGCACGACAACCCGGCGCTCTCGCGCGGAAGACGACCTCAGCCGCGCGGCTTGGTCGCGATGTTCACCAGGCGGGGTGCGCGGACGATGACGTTCACGATTTCGCGATCGCCCACCGAGCGCGCCACAGCCTCCGAGCCGCGAGCGAGCGCCTCCAGCTCGTCGGAGGCGATCTTGGGCGACACCTCCAGCCGGTCGCGGACCTTGCCGTCCACCTGCACGACCGCGGTCACCGACTCCTCGATCAGCAGGGTCGGGTCGGGCTTGCGCCACTGCGCCAGCGCGACGGACGGCTCGTAACCGAGCTTGCTCCACATCTCCTCGGCCGTGTACGGCGCGAACAGGTTCAGCGCCATGGCGACGACCTCGGCGGCCTCACGCACGGCGGCGTCGGCCGGGCCGGCGCCGGTGTCGATCGCCTTGCGGGTCGCGTTCACCAGTTCCATCAGGCGGGCGACGACCACGTTGAACTTGAACGACTCCACCAGGCCGGGGGCGTCGGCCAGGAACCGGTGCGTCACGCGCCGCAGGGATGCGTCGCCGGTCTTCCAGACGACGTCCGGAGCGCTGGTCACGTCGTCCGCGACCCGCCAGGCCCGTGCCAGGAACTTGGCGCTGCCCGACGGCGACACGTCCGCCCAGTCGATGTCGTCCTCGGGCGGCCCGGCGAACGCCATGGTCAGGCGCACCGCATCCACACCGTGCTCGTCGAGCTGCTCGGACAGCTTCACCAGGTTCCCGCGGGACTTCGACATCGCCGAGCCGTCCATCAGCACCAGACCCTGATTCAGCAGGGCGGTGAAGGGCTCGGTGAAGCTGACGTAGCCGAGGTCGAACAGCACCTTGGTGATGAACCGCGAGTACAGCAGGTGCAGGATCGCGTGAGACACGCCGCCGATGTACTGGTCGACCGGCGCCCACTTCTCCGCCTCGCGCGGGTCGAATGCCTGCGTGTCGTCCTTCGGGGACAGGAAGCGCAGGAAGTACCAGGAGCTGTCCACGAAGGTGTCCATCGTGTCCGTGTCGCGCTTCGCGGGACCGCCGCAGTTCGGGCAGGCGACGTTCACCCAGTCGGTCGCCGCGCCCAGCGGGCTGGTGCCCTTGGGCTGCAGGTCGAGACCCTCCGCCGGCGGCAGCAGCACGGGCAGGTCGGACTCCGGGACCGGCACCTCTCCGCACTGCTCGCAGTGGATGATCGGGATGGGCGTGCCCCAGTAGCGCTGACGCGAGATCAGCCAGTCGCGCAGGCGGAAGTTCTTCGCCGGGGCGCCCAGCTTGGAGGCCTGCAGCGCCTCGGTGACGCGGCGGATCGCGTTCGACTTGCTCAGCCCGTCGAAGGGTCCCGAGTTGATCAGGCGACCCTCGCCGGTCAGTGCGACACCGGTCTCGGACGGGTTCTCGAGCGCCGCCTCCTCAGGCAGGATCGGCTCGCCCGTCTCCGGGTCCGTGTGGATGACCGGGATGGCGCCGGTGACCGGCTGCGTCGTGTCCACGACCACCCGCACGGGCAGGTCGAAGGCGCGCGCGAAGTCGAGGTCGCGCTGGTCGTGCGCGGGCACGGCCATGATCGCGCCGTGACCGTAGTCGCTCAGCACGTAGTCGGCCGCCCAGATCGGCAGGCGCTCACCGGTCAGCGGGTTGATGGCGTGCCGCTCCAGGAAGACGCCGGTCTTCTCCCGTTCGGTGCTCAGGCGGTCCATCTCGGTGGTGCCGCGCACCACATCCAGGTAGTCGTCGAAGCGCTTGCGGACCTCGGGACGCGCACCCTCGACCAGCTCGGCGGCCAGGTCGGAGTCCGGCGCGACGACCATGAAGGTCACGCCGTACAGCGTGTCCGGACGGGTCGTGTAGACGGTGACCGGCTCGTCGCGTCCCTCGATCTGGAACGTCACATCCGCACCGGTCGAGCGCCCGATCCAGTTGCGCTGCATCGAGATGACCTTGGACGGCCAGGCGCCCTCCAGCTGGTTCAGGTTGTCCAGCAGGCGGTCGCCGTAGTCGGTGATCCGGAAGTACCACTGGGTCAGCTTCTTCTTGGTGACCAGGTTGTCGCAGCGCTCGCAGCGCCCGTTGACGACCTGCTCGTTCGCCAGAACGGTCTGGTCGAACGGGCACCAGTTGACCTGGCTGGCCTTGCGGTACGCCAGGCCCTTCTCGTAGAGCTTCAGGAACAGCCACTGGTTCCAGCGGTAGTAGGCCGGGTCGGAGGTCTGCAGCACGCGGTCCCAGTCGAAGCTGGGCGCGTAGCGGCGCATGCTCGCCTTCTGCTGCGCGATGTTGTCGTTGGTCCAGCCGTCCGGGTCGAGGCCGCGCTTGATCGCAGCGTTCTCGGCGGGCAGGCCGAAGGAGTCCCAGCCGATCGGGTGCAGCACGTTGAAGCCCTGCTGACGCCAGTACCGTGCCACCACGTCGCCCAGGGCGTACGCCTCGGCGTGACCCATGTGCAGGTCGCCTGAGGGGTACGGGAACATGTCGAGGATGTACTTGCGCGGACGCGTGTCGGAGGGGTCGTCGGTCGCGAAGGGGCGCAGCTGCTCCCAGACCGGGAGCCACTTGTCCTGGATGGCCGCGAAATCGTACTGCGCGCGCTCGTCGTGCGCGCGACCGTCCTGCGGGGTGCTCGCTGCCGTGGTGCCGGCTGCGTCGTGCTCGTGTGCCACGTGACTCTCAATCTCGGATCCGTCGTGCCCCCGATGATGATGGACGGCACGGAAGAGGGCCGGACGACAGAGCGCCCGGGTCTCCAGCGTACTAAACGTCAGACGCGTTCAGACCGTTCCCAGCAGGGGCCCAGTTCGCCGCAGGCGTGACGCGCGCCGCCGGACGGACCGCCCCACGACGTCCGGGCGCACGCTCACTCCGGCGTCAGCCCCGCCGCCTCGAACAGCGCAGCCGCCTTGACCTGCACCTCCTCGAGCTCCTCCTCCGGGACCGAGAGCGCCGTGATGCCGCCGCCCGCACCGATCACAGCCCCGCCGGAGGAGAAGTGGATGCTGCGGATCACCATCGCGAGGTCGGCCGTGCCGTCGAGCGCGAAGTAGCCGAAGCATCCCGCGAAGGCGCCGCGCGGGCCGTCCTCCAGCCGAACCAGGATGCGCATAGCGCTGAGCTTCGGCGCACCCGTCATCGAACCGGCCGGGAAGCAGGCGGCGACCGCATCCACCGCGCCGAGGCCGGGGCGCAGGCGGCCCTCCACGGTCGAGACCAGCTGATGGACCTGCGCGTAGCTCTCCACCGCCAGGAGGTGCGAGACCGCGACGGAGCCGACCTCGCTGACCCGCCCGAGGTCGTTGCGCATCAGGTCGACGATCATGACGTTCTCGGCGCGTTCCTTCTCACTGGCCTCCAGTTCGGCGCGCAGCTCGACGTCCGCGGCGACCGTCGCGCCGCGCTTCCGGGTGCCCTTGATCGGACGGGTTCGGACCCGGCCGTCACCGTCGACGCGGAGGAACTGCTCGGGCGACGAGCTCACCAGCGTCTCCTCCGCGATCCGCAGGAATCCCGCGTGGGGCGCGGGACTCGCACGCCGGAGGCGGAGGTGCACGGCGAGCGGGTCGGCGTCGGTGCGGGCGGCAGCACGGTTGGTCAGGCACAGCTGGTACGCATCCCCGTCGCGGATCGCCACCTGGCAGGCGTGGATGGCCGCGAGGTAGGCCGCATCGTCGTGCCGCCAGTGCGCCGACGCGGCCGGCACGGGATGCGCGGCCGCGTAGGCGCGGGCGGCCCCGTCGGCGTCGGCGAGGGCCTCCGCCGTCCGCCTAGCCCACAGGTGCCCATCCGCGTCGTCGGGCGCCACGACCGTGACGCTCCGAGCGCCGTGGTCGAAGGCCACCAGCCGGTCGACCAACAGCAGGGCGGCGTCGACCGGTCCGTCGTCGAGGGACACCGGCGCGCCCGCGGCGGATGCTCCGGCTTCGTAGCCGAGCCTGCCCCACCAGCCGAGCGGGTAGCCGGACGGCCCGGGATGCGTCGCCCGGGCGAGCTCCGCGCGCAGCGCATCCAGGACCCCGCCCTGCCCGGTCACCCCGTCCACCGTGACCGTCCCGGCGGCGACCGACGAGGTCATCGTCGTGCGCCCGGTGCCGAAGTAGGAGTGGCCGGTGTCCGCCTCGGGCCCGCTGTCGAGCCAGACGACGTCCGCGGGATCGCCGCCGAAGAGGGCCACGAACGCATCGGCCGGGTCGACCCAGGTGTCGAGCGGCAGCACGCGGAGCGGGAGGACCACCGGACTAGCCTAGGCGAGTGGACACGCACGGCACCGGACCTGTCAGCACGATCGCCGACTGGGCGGACGGCGGGCTCCGCGTCCGCGACGACTGCGAGCTGGTCGAGACCGAACTGCTGGCGGCGGACTCCTTCCTCGTCGAGTCGGGCAGGGCGCTGGCGCTCGGGCTGCACCGCGCCCGCTTCATGGAGACGGCCCGCGAGCAGGGATTCGCCGGGACGGACGAGCTGGACGCGTTCTGGACCGCCGGCGTCGCCGCCCTCCCGCGGTCGGGTCCGTGGTTCCCGCGGTTCGAGCTGGTGCGGGCACGGGATGCGTTGCGGCTGCGGTTCCGGCTGCGCACGGCTCCCCCGCTGACCTCGGCGCTCGTCGTCGCGACGGCGGAGACGGACCCGCGCCGGACCCCGAGCCTGAAGGGACCGGACATCGACCGGCTCAGCGCACTGCGTCAGCGGGCGCAGCGGCGCGGCGCGCAGGAGGCGGTCATCCTCGATGGCGGCTCGGTGACGGACGGAGCGACCACCGCGCTGCTCTGGTGGCGCGGCGACGCGCTGTTCGCTCCGCCGTTCTCGCTTCCACGGGTGGACAGCGTGGCGGCGCGGACGGTGCGCGGGATCGCCGCCGCACTCGGCGTGCCGGTCGAGGAGGAGGCGGTGCGTCCGTCGGAGTTGGACGGCGCGGTCGTGTGGGCGGTGAACGCGCTGCACGGGATCCGGGCGGTGACGGCGTGGGTGGACGGCCCCGCGGTGGCGCAGGACGCGGCGCGGACGGATGCGTGGCGCGCGCGGTTCGCGGCGCTGGCGCGGCCGCTTCCGTAGCCGGCGACCCCGTCCTCGGAAGAACAGGACGCGAGCCTCAGGCCGGGACGATCCGCCCGGTCTCCAGCCGCAGCTCGCGGTCGACCAGCTCGCCCGGCACCTCCGTGTGCGAGATCAGCAGCACGGTACGGCCATCCTCTGCCGCGGTCGCGAGCACGTCGCGCACGATCGCGTCCGCGACCGCCGCATCCACGTTCGCCGTCGGCTCGTCGACGATCAGCACCGGGAACCCCGCCAAGAGGGCGCGCGCGAGGGCGATACGCTGCGCCTGACCGCCGGAGACCAGCGCGCCGCGCTCGCCGACCCGAGCCGAGAGGCCACCGCGCGAGAGCGCCCACTCCCGCAGGCCGACGCGGTCCAGGACGGCGAGCAGCTCGTCGTCCGTCGCGGTGTCGCGCGCGAAGAGGAGGTTCTGGCGCAGGTCCGAATCGAACAGGTACGGCCGCTGCTCGACCAGCCCGACCATCCGGCGCACGTCGTCCTGGCGCAGTTCGCGCGTGGGGATGCCGTCGATCCGGTAGTGGCCGGTGTGGTCCAGCAGGCGTGTCAGCACGTGCGCGAGCGCGGTCTTGCCTGCGCCGGTCGGCCCGCTGAGCCCCACGCGCTCCCCCGGTCGGATCGTCAGCGAGACGTCGTCGAGGACGGGAGACGACGACCCGGGCCAGTGCGCGGACACGCCATCGAGACGGACTTCCGGGACCCGTCCGGGACGCACCTTCAGCGGCCGCGCCTCCACCCCGTCCACCGGGATCCCGTCGGGCACGATGACCGGCGCCACGGATGCGATCCGCTCGGCGCTCGAACGCACCCGGCTCCACGCCCCGAACGCGAGCGGCACGGTGCCGAACACCTCGAACACCGCCAGGGGCAGCAACGCGATCACGGCGAGGCCCGGCGCGTCGATCGCCCCGCCACCGAGGGCAGGGATGCCCGCAGCGAGCCCGACCGCGGTGGCCGCTCCGGCGAGCAGGGACACGACCGCGGCGGTGAGCCCGAGCCCGACGGCCCGCGTCCGCACGGCCGTCGTGAGCCGTGCGCTCGCCCGTCGGACGCGGTCTTGGGCGGACGGCAGCGCGCCGTACGCAGCGAGCACGTCGAGGTTGCTCGCGAGGTCGTGCAGGGCGTCGTTCAGGTCGGCCCGCAGCGGTGCGACCCGCCGTTCGGCCGCTGCCGCCGACCAGCGACTGATCGCCAGACCGGCGAGCAGGGCCACCGCGAGCGTGACCAGCAGCGCCGCTCCTGCGGCCGGCAGCAGCAGGTACGCCACGACGACACTCCCCGCCGCGACGATCACCGCGCCGACCAGCGGCTGGATTACGCGCAGAGAGAGGTTCTGCAGCTCGTCGACGTCGTCCGCCAGGCGCGTCAGCAGGTCGCCCGAGCGGATGCCGTGCAGACCGTCGGGAGCGAGCGGCTCCAGCCGCGCGTACAGCCGCGAACGCACCGTGCCCAGCTGACGGAAGGCCGCGTCGTGACCCGCCAGCCGCTCCAGATAGCGGAAGAACGCGCGGCCCAGCGCGAAGGCCCGCACACCGACCACGGCCATCGAGAGATACATGAGCGCCGGCTGCTCGGAGGCGCGGGTGATCAGCCAGGCCGATACCCCGAGCAGGGCGACAGCACTGCCGCCGCTCAGCACACCGAAACCGATCGCGGTCCACAGACGCCCGGCCGAGGGGACGGCGAGACGCAGGATGCGGCGGACCTCCGCCCGATCGACCTGAGCCACGCCTTCCTGCACAGCATCACTGGACAACGGACACCTCCGCGACGACGGACGACGAGACCGGGACACCCGGCTCCAGCGTCAGCACGGTGTCCGCCGCCGCGGTGACGGCATCCCGGTGGCTGACCACCAGCACGGCCGCACCTTCGGCGGCCGCCCGGCGCAGCCCCTCCATGAGGCGTCCCTCCGTGGCCGCGTCGAGGGCCGACGTCGGCTCGTCCAGAATGAGGACCGGGCACTCGCGGGACCGCAGCCGGTAGAGCGCGCGCGCCACCGCGACGCGCTGCGCCTGCCCGCCGGACAGCCCGGCGCCGCCCACTCCGAGCGGCAGCTGCGGATCGAGTTCGCCGGCAGCCGCATCCCGCAGCGCCGAAGCGACTCGGGCAGGGTCCACGACATCGCCCAGCGCGACGTTCTCGGCGATCGTCCCCGCGATCAACCCGGGCCGCTGGCCCGACCAGGCCACCGCCTCCCGGCGCTCGGCGACAGCGGACCGGCCGGATACCAGGACGCGACCCTGCGACTCCACGAACCCCAGCACCGCGCCCACCAGGCTCGACTTCCCGGCCCCGCTCGGAGCCCGGAGCACCGCGAGCTCACCGGGGCGCACGGTCGCGCTGAAGCCCTCGACCACGGTCCGCCCGTCGTAGGCGATCCGGACATCGTCGAAGACCAGCCCGTCGCCTCCGGACGCGGCAACCGCCGACGCGTCGGAAGAAGGCCCCACATTCGACGGCACCTGTTCCGCCGCCTCGATGACCTCGAACGCATTCGACGCCGCCTCGATGCCCTCCGCCGCCGCATGGTAGCTCGCACCGACGTTGCGCAGCGGCAGGAACGCCTCCGGCGCGAGCAGCAGCACGAAGAGCCCGGCCGACAGGTCCAGCGATCCGCCGAGCAGCCGCAGACCGATCGTCACCGCGATCACCGCGACCGACAGGCTCGCGGCCAGTTCGAGCACGAAACCGGAGAGGAACGACATCCGCAGCACGCGCATCGTGTGCACGCGGTACTGCTCGCTCACCTCCCGGATGCGCGCCTCCTGCCGGTGCTGACGGCCGAACAGCTTGAGGGTGGCCAGCCCGGCGACGACATCCAGGAAGGCGGTCGACAGGGTGGAGAGCGCCCGCCACTGCCGCTGCTGCGCCGCCTGGGTCGCCCACCCGACGAGGATCATGAACACCGGGATGAGCGGCAGCGTCACGATCAGGATGATCCCGCTGGTCAGGTCGCGCCATGCGATCGTGAGCACCAGGAGCGGGGTCGCCACCGCGGTCGCGATCAACTGGGGCAGGTACTTCGCGAAATAGCCGTCGAGCGCCTCCATCCCGCGGCCGGCGACGAGCGTGACGTCCGCCGAACTGCGACGGGACACCCATGCCGGGCCGAGCCGTCCGATCGCCGAGACCAGCCGCTCGCGCAGCTGGCCGACCGCCCGCGCGCCGCCGCGGGCCGAGACGACGTCCGTGGCCCACAGCAGCGCCGCCCGGCATCCCACGACGACCGTGAGCAGCGCAAGCGTGCCGCCGAGAGAGGCGGGCGCCTCCCCCGCGATCGCGCGCACGATGAGGTCGGTGACCAGCCACGCGAAGGCGATGGTCGACGCGGTCTGCAGCACCGCCAGCACGGCGCCCGCGGCGAGCGTGCCGCGGGTCGCCGACGCATAGCGGAGGAGGCGGGGATCGAGCGGCCGCATGTCAGGCCGTCACGGGACGCCGCGGGTCGTCGTCCCCGGTGGGAGCGGGCGCGGCGTCCTGAGGGATGTGGTCCCGGGTCACGCGCTTGCGGAAGACCCAGTAGGTCCAGCCCTGGTACACCAGGATCAGCGGGAGGGAGAACGCCGCCACCCACGTCATGATCGTGAGGGTCGTGGTCGAGCTCGACGCGTTGGCGATGGTGAGGCTGTTCTCCGGGTTCGGCGACGAGGGCATCACGTCCGGGAACAGCGCCGCGAACAGCGAGACGACGGCCAGCGCGATCGTGGCGGCCATGAATCCGAACGACCAGCCCTCCGCGCCCCGGAGGTTCGCGATCCACGATGCGACGAGCGCCACCGCGGCGAAGATCGCGAGCGCGAGGAACACCGGCGAGAAGTGCGAGACCGCCGTCCAACCCAGGAACAGCACGGCCACCACGATGGCGAGCAGACCGGAGCGCGTCGCCAGCCGGCGAGCCCGCAGCCGCAGCTCCCCGTCGGTCTTCAGCGACACGAAGACCACCCCGTGCGTGAAGAAGAGCAGCAGCGTCGTGAGACCGCCCACGATCGCGTAGCCGTTGAGCAGGTCGAACAGGGTGCCGGTGTAGTCGTGGTGCGCGTTCAGCGCCACACCCTGGACGATGTTGGCGAACGCCACACCCCAGAGGAACGCGGGGACCGCGGAGCCGACGATGATCATCCGGTCGAACCACTTCCTCCACCGGGCGCCGGCGCGCTGGTGGCGGTACTCGAACGACACCCCGCGGACGATCAGCGCGAGCAGGATCAGCAGGAGCGCCAGGTAGAAGCCGCTGAACAACGTCGCGTACCACTCGGGGAACGCCGCGAAGAGCGCCGCCCCGGCGACGATCACCCAGGTCTCGTTGAGGTCCCACACCGGCCCGATGGTGTTGATCATCACGCGCCGGTCGACATCGTCGCGGCCGAGGAACGGCAGCGCCATCCCGACCCCGAAGTCGAACCCGTCGAGCACGAAGTAGCCGACGAAGAAGAAGGCGACGATGCCGAACCACAGAACTGCCAGATCCATTGCCCTGCCTCCTAGTAGACCGTCGCGACCGGGATGGGCTCGCCCGCCTCGTCGAGATGCTTATCGACCGGCTCTGGGCCCTTCTGCGCCGCGCGTTTGATGAGCGAGAACTCGACCACCGCGAGCGTGCCGTAGATCGCGGTGAAGGCGACCAGGGAGATCAGCACCTCGAGCCCGGTGGTCCCGGGAGAGACGCCGTCGGCCGTCTTCATCAGGCTGAACACGATCCACGGCTGGCGGCCCATCTCGGTGAAGATCCAGCCGACGACCATCGCCAGGAGCGACAGCGGCATGGCCCAGATCGCGACCTTCCACATCCAGGTTCGGGGCGTCCGGCCCTTGCGGGTGAACCACAGTCCGGCGACAGCGATCAGCACGTGCAGCATGCCCAGCCCCATCATCCAGCGGAAGGCCCAGTAGGTGACCCAGATGACCGGCGTGTAGTCGCCCGGGCCGTACAGCTGCGTGTACTGCGCCTGCAGGTCGTTGATCCCCTCGACCGTGCCGTTCAGCGTGTGCGTCGACAGGAACGACAGCAGGTACGGGATGCGGATGGAGAACAGCTCGTGCACGCCGTCAGGGGTGCCGAGCGTGAAGATCGAGAACGACGCGTCCGCGCCGGTCGACGTCTTGTAGAGCGCCTCCGCGGCGGCCATCTTCATCGGCTGGGTCTCGACCATCGCGAGTCCCAGCTGGTCGCCGCTGAGCACGGTGCCGATCCCGGCGCCGACCATGAGCCACAGGCCGAACTTGAGCGCGGGCCGCATGGTGTCGAGGTGGCGGTTGCGGGACAGGTGCCAGGCGGCCACCGCGATGATGAGGCCGGCGGACACCATGAAGCAGCCGAAGATCGTGTGCGGGAACGCCGCCAGCGCGACCTTGTTGGTCAGCACCGCCCAGAGGTCGGTGAGCTCGGCACGGCCCTTCGCGGCGTTGAGGTGGTAGCCGACCGGGTTCTGCATGAACGCGTTCGCCGCGAGGATGAAGTACGCGGAGAGGATGCTGCCAACCGACACGACCCAGATGGTGGCGAGGTGCAGGCCTCTCGGCAGCCGATCCCAGCCGAAGATCCAGAGTCCGATGAAGGTGGCCTCCAGGAAGAAGGCGAGAAGCCCTTCGAGGGCGAGCGGGGCTCCGAAGATGTCGCCCACGAACCGCGAGTAGTCGGACCAGTTCATACCGAACTGGAACTCCTGCACGATCCCGGTCACCACGCCCATCGCGAAGTTGATCAGGAAGATCTTCCCGAAGAAGTGGGTCAGCTGCAGGTAGTGGACTTTCCCCGTGCGGTACCAGGCGGTCTGGAAGATCGCGGTGCAGGTGACCAGCCCGATGGTCAGGGGAACGAACAGGAAGTGGTAGATCGTCGTGAGCCCGAACTGCCAGCGCGACAGCAGGAGCGGGTCCAGCAGCTCGTTCACATGTGTTCCCTTCGCCTCTTCTACACAGTGTAGAACACAACTTCTACGAAGTGTAGAACATTCACAGCCCGTTCGCGCTACCCTGGATCCGTGGCTAATCTCGGAGAACTCGAGCGGGCGGTCATGGACGCCCTGTGGGACGGCGATGCCCCCATCACGGCGGGCGAACTACGAGAGAAGCTAGCGGCCGCGCGGGACGCCGGAAAGGCACCGGCGCTCACCACGATCCTGACCGTGCTCTCCCGGCTGGAGGCCAAGGGCTTCGTCGGCCGCGACCGCGACGCACGTCCGCACCTCTACTTCGCGGCCCTCAGCCGCGCCGGGCACGTCGCCGACCTGATGCGCGAAGTGCTGGAGTCCTCCTCCGACCGCACCGAGGCGCTCGCCTACTTCGTGGGATCCGTCGACGAGTCCGAGGCCGAGATGCTGCGCCGCCTGCTCGACGCACGCAGCGTGTGAGCAACGACCCCGCGGCCGGTCTCACCGGGGCCATCTTCCTCGGCGCGCTCGCCGTCGCGCTGGCCTGGCCGGTCCCGCTGCTGCTCTCGCGGGCCAAGTGGCCATCGGCCGCACCCGTCATCGCCGTCGCCCTGTGGCAGTCGATCGCACTGGCCGGCGGCATCTCGATGATCGGGTCGCTGCTCCTCGCGGGCCTGCAGCCGTTCGGTGACGACCTCTGGAGCCGGATCTCCGGCGCCTGGGCCTCGCTGTTCCACGGCCCCCTGCCGGCTGAGGCAACGCTGCTCAACGCCTTCCTGCTCAGCGCCGCCATCCTGCTGACCGCGCACCTGCTCCTGAATCTCGCCCTGACCTCGGTGCGCAGCCGCAACCAGCGGCACCGGCACATGGAGCTGCTGCGCCTGCTCTCCTCGCCCCTGCCCGACGCCCCGAGCACCCGCGTGATCGAGCACCCCGCACCGGCGGCCTACTGCCTTCCCGGCGCACGCAGCGTGACGGTCCTCTCCGAGGGCATGATCGAGCTGCTCTCCCCCGCCGAGCTGGATGCGGTGGTCGCGCACGAGCGAGCCCACCTGCGGCAGAAGCACCACCTGCTGCTCGACGCGTTCCGCTCCTGGAAGCGCGCGCTCCCCTGGTTCCCGATCGCCACCCGGGCTCAGGATGCGGTGGCCCTGCTCCTGGAGCAGCTGGCCGACGACACCGCACGCCGGACCTCCGGGGATGCCGTGCTCGCCGGCGCGATCCGTCTCGTCGACGAGACCGGCCAGGCGGGAGCCGTGCTCGGCGCACCCAAGGACCGCCGCACGCCGGAGCAGCGCCGCGCGGCCCTGGTGGCGCGGGAGGAGCGGCTGACGGACGGGCGCCGCACGGTCGGGCCCGCACTCCGGGCCGCCGTCGTCGTCGCGACGGTCCTGCTGGTCGTCGTGCCGCCGGTCGTCGTCCTCGTCAGCTGAGGCGTCCCCTCCCCGACACCGCCTGCTGAGATTTGCGCCAAATCGCGGCCACGGCCGCGCCAGAACCGAGATTTGGCGCAAATCGTGCGGGTGACTCAGCGGCTCGTCAGGGCGCGTGGCTAGGCTGCGGTCATGCCGCGACGGATGCCGACGACATGAACGAAGCGCTCACCTGGGTGCTCGACCTCGTGCAGAGCGTCGACCCGGTCGTCCGGACGCTGCTCGCCGGCGTCGGCATCCTGCTGGAGACGTCCATCCTGGTCGGCCTGATCGTCCCCGGCGACACGATCGTGCTGGTCGCCAGCACCGCTGTCGCCGGCCCCGTCGAGTACATCGCCCTCGTCGTCGTAGTGATCCTCGGCGCGCTCTGCGGCGAGTCGATCGGCTTCGCACTCGGACGGTGGTTCGGCCCCCGCATCCGCGACAGCCGGCTCGGCGCGCGCATCGGCACCCGCAACTTCGACCGCGCGGAGGCCTACCTCGCGCGCCGCGGCGGCATCGCCGTGTTCCTGTCCCGGTTCCTGCCCGTGCTGCACTCGATCATCCCGCTGACCGTCGGCATGAGTCCCATGCGCTACAAGACGTTCATGGCCTGGACGGTGCCGGCCAGCGTGCTCTGGGCGTTCGCGTACGTCAGCGTGGGGTCGGCGGCGGCCGGCGGCTACCGCGAGCTCTCGCGGGAGCTGCATGGAGCGGGCTACGTGTTCGTTGCCGTGATCGCGATCTTCCTGGTCGGCGTGTTCGTCGTGAAGAAGGTGCTCGGAAAGCGGGAGGCCCGGCACATGGAGGCGGCGGCCCGGGAATCCGAGCCGCCGCCGAGTGGTGCCGAATAGCGTTTACTTGATCGGGTGCTCCTGGAGCCACTTCTTGGCGAGCGCGTCGGGCTGGGTCTTGCTCGCGCCCTGGTTCTCGCCGTTCAGGTCGATCAGGTCGGACGTGGTGAGCTCCTTGGAGACCTTGTTCAGGACCTCCTTCACCTTGTCCGAGGCCTTTTTGCTGTTGATCAGCGGCACGATGTTCTGCGCGGCGATCAGGCTCTTCGGGTCCTTCAGGGTGACGAAGCCGTTGTCCTTGATGGCCGGGGTCGTCGTGTAGATGTCGGCCAGCTGCACGTCGCCGTTCTTCAGCGCGGCGACGGTCAGCGGACCGCCCGAGTCACTGATCGGCTTCAGCGTCGCGGTGACGCCGTAGTCCGACTTGAGGCCCGGGATGCCGTAGGGGCGGGTCTGGAACTCGGGGTTGGCGCCCACCGTCAGCGGGTCGGTGACGTTCTTGAGGTCATCGAGGCTGGTGACCTTCCACTTCTCCGAGAATTCCTTGGTGACGTTGTAGGAGTCGGCGTCCTGCGCCTCCGACTGGTCGAGCACCTCGTAGCCCTTGGGCAGCGCGTCGTTGAGGGCGGCGTAGACGTCGCTGCTCGAGGTCGCGGTGCTGTTCTTGTCGTAGAACTGGAGCAGGTTGCCGCTGTACTCGGGGATGAGGTCGATGGAGCCGTCCTGCAGCGCCTTCAGGTAGACGTCGCGCTGTCCGATGCTCGGCTTGTAGGCGACCTTCACGCCGTTGGCCGCGAGTGCCTGGCCGTAGATCTGCATGAGGATCTCGGACTCGCCGAATGCGGCGGAGCCGACCGTGACGGTGTCGCTGGACGACGACGCCTTGTCGCTGCTGAAGGCGCCACCTCCGGACGAGCAGGCGCTGAGGGCGAGCAGCGCCCCGGCGGCGAGCACGCCGGCCGCGACGCGACTCTTCTTCGATGCGAACATGATCTCTCTTCTCTCGGTGTGTATCTCTGTGTGTGCGTGGGGATGGAAAGTCAGGTGGTGGGGGCGCTCGCCCGCGCTGCCGCGCGCCCGGCGTGCCGGGAGTCGCCCTCGGCGGAGTCGCGGACCCGGCCGGCCGCCACGCCGCGCGGGACGACGAGCCGCTGGACGATCGCGAAGACGCCGTCGGAGACGAGCGCGAGAGCGACGACGATGATCGAGCCGCCGAGCATCTCGGGGTAGTTCTGTACCGCGATCCCGTCGAACAGGAAGCGTCCGAGGCCGCCCACCGGAAGGATCGCCGCGACGGTCCAGGTCGCGATCACCTGCAGCGCTCCGGAGCGGATGCCGCCGATGACGAGCGGGAGGGCGAGCGGCAGCTCGACCTTCGTGAAGACCTGCCAGCCGGTCATGCCGATGGCGCGGGCGGCATCGATGGGAGCCCGGTCGACCGACTCGAGGCCCGAGTAGGCGCCGGCCAGGATCGGCGGGATCGCCAGGATCGTCAAGGCGATCAGCGGCGGGACGATCGTCAGATTGGTCGTGATCAGCGCGAGGTAGATGACGAGACCCAGGGTCGGCAGCGCACGCAGCGCGCCCGAGACCCCGACGGCCAGCCCCCGGAACCGTCCGCTGTGACCGATCGCGAAACCGATCGGAAGCGCGATGATCGCGGCGAGCAGCAGCGTGAGCAGCGAGTAGACGATGTGCTCTCCGAGCCGGGCGGGGATGCCGCTGGCCCCGGACCAGTTCACCGGGTCGAAGATCCACCCGAAGGCGGCGACGATATCGGTCATGCTCCGGTCACCGCCCTCATCGCCTGGCGGCGGCTGAGGCCCTTCGCGCGGCGGTCCGCGCGCGTCCAGGGCAGCACCAGCCGCCCGATGCCGACCAGGATCAGGTCGAACACCAGCGCCAGGATCATGATCAGGACGATGCCCACCAAGACCTCCTCGGTGTACGACCGGTTGAGGCCGTCGGTGAACAGGTAGCCCAGGTTGGGGACGCCCAGCAGGGCGCCGACGCTGACGAGGCTGACCGTGCTGACCGAGACCACGCGAAGGCCCGCGAGCAGCACCGGGCCGGCGAGCGGGAGCTCGACGGACCAGAACCGGCGCCAGCCGGAGAATCCGATCGCCGTCGCCGACTGCAGGACGTCACCGGGCACGGAGGCCAGCGCATCGGCAGTGGTGCGGACCATGAGCGCGACCGCGTAGATGCTCAAGGCGATCACGACGTTGATCGGCGACAGGATCTGTGTGCCGATCAGGGCGGGCATCGCGAAGAACAGCGGGAGCGAGGGGATCGCGTACAGGATGCCGCCGACCGTGAGCAGGACGCCGCGACTCCAGCGGTAGCGGTTCGCCACCCAGCCGATCGGCAGCGAGAACACGAAGCCGATGACGATCGGCAGTGCACTCAGCCACACGTGGGAGACCGTGAGATTCCAGACCTGGCCGAGATTCGACCACAAGAAACTCACGACGCGTCCTCACCCTGCGCCGGAGCACCCGCGACCGGAACGGTCGCGGCCTTTGCCTCGGAGGGAGCGGCGGCGCCGTTCGGCGCGCCGGTGAGGACGCCCGCAGCGCGGCCGTCGCTGTCGACGAGAACCGAACCGGTCGGCGTCTCCTCGACGTGGAGTGCCCGGCGACCGCGGTCGGCGCCGATGAAGGACGCCACGAAGTCGTCGGCGGGATCGGCGAGGATCTCGGCCGGGGTGCCCTTCTGGGCGACGATGCCGCCCTTCCGGAAGATGACGACCTGGTCGCCCAGCTTGAACGCCTCGTCGATGTCGTGGGTGACGAAGACGACCGTCTTGTCGAGATCGCGCTGCAGGTGCAGCAGCTCGTTCTGCAGGTCGTCGCGGACGATCGGGTCGACGGCGCCGAACGGCTCGTCCATCAGCAGGATGTTGGGGTCGACGGCCAGGCCGCGCGCCACACCGACCCGCTGCTGCTGCCCGCCGGACAGCTGGCTCGGGTACCGGTCGGCGAGCGAACGCTCCAGGCCGACCGTGTCCATGAGCGCGAGCGCGTGCTCGCGCGCATCCTTCTTCTTCGCACCCGTGAGGAGCGGGACGGTGGCGATGTTGTCGACCACCTTGCGGTGCGGGAGCAGCCCGGAATTCTGCATGACATAGCCGATGGAGCGGCGGAGCGGGACGGGCTTGAGGGAGAGGACGTCCTCCCCGTCGATCTCGATCTGGCCGGAGGTCGGGTCGACCATGCGGTTGATCATGCGCAGGATGGTCGTCTTGCCGCTTCCCGAGGAACCGACCAGCACTGTGATGCGCCGCGACGGGATCACCAGCGAGAAGTCGTCGACAGCCAGCGTCCCATCGGGGAAGCGCTTCGTCACGTTGCGGAACTCGATCACGTCGGCTCCCCCGTCTTCGGGGTCGCGGCGCGCTCGGGAACGCTCGTGGGTGCGGGGGCGGTGACAACCATCGGACCAAGCCAAACAGCGTCCGGCCGATTCCGCAATGGAATACGACGAATTGTGGCATTCAGGGTCGGTCGCATTCCGGCCCCCTTTCCTGTCGGTGGCGAGCACATGCTGTTCGGAGCACTAGCCCGTGTGGATGGCAACCTGCCACCGACCACCGACATTCCCGGAAATGCGAAACCCTGCGGTCTCAGTCCTTCGAGCCGAAACGGCGCTCGAGGTACTCACGGGCGACCGTGCGCGCCTCGGAGATGTACCGCTCGTCGCCGTTCGGGTCCTCGACGAAGGCCCGGCTGATCAGCGAGTCCATCATCTCGACGACGACCTGCAGCCGGAACGACAGGTCATCGCCCGCCGGGAGGCCGTACTCATCGGACAGGATCTGGGCGAACAGGTTGGCGAACCCGCTGTCTGCCTGTGCCTCTTCCTCCGCGGTGCCGGAACGCTCGGCGTCGGCGAAGCGGATGATGCGGAATCCGCGCTCGGTGCGGAACATGTGCACAAAGGCGTCGATCGCGCACTCCACGGCGTTCCACCAGTGCTGCGGCGCCTGCGCGTCGATGGCCTCGACCACCGAGCGGCGGTAGCGCAGCAGCGCCCGGTCGCGCAGCGCCTGCAGCAGGACGATGCGGTCCGGGAAGTAGCGGTACACGGTGCCGATGGATGCGCCGGCGCGCTCGGCGACCATGGCGGTCGTCAGGCGATCGAAGCCGATCTCGTCCACGACTTCGGCTGCGGCATCCAGCAGGGCGTCGATTCGCGCGGCGCTGCGCTCCTGAATCGGCTCTGTGCGAACGAGCGGTGCTCCGACGGTGCTCTGACCGGCGACCAGATCGTTGATGGGCACGAGGGCGGCTCCTTCTATCTCTCGAATAAGGCGGTATTGCGGGTCCCCAGCCCGGCGACGGGTATCCCGTCGCGCTACCGCGATCATATTCGTGGAAACCTCACTTCTGCTGAGGATTACTCTGTGACGCGCCGCAGAAATGTCCCCCAGATCTGGGGGATGCATTCGTGTGCACGTTCACTCCATGAGAAAGTGGACCAGATGTCCTCCCCCGAATCGCGCCCCGAGCGAGCCTCCGGCGCCCCCGCTGTCCGTCGCGGCAGCGCGGTCGAGCCCATCATGCACCGTGCCGCCCGCATCGAGGACGCCTTCCACGACTTCCGCGCCCGGCGGGCCCGCAAGCGCGGCTTCCTCGCGACGATCGTCCCGTACACGGGATACGGCGCGCCCAGCTGGGTGCGCATCCTGGGCCGCGTCGTGCTGGCGAAGGATCCGCGCCCCGGCAGCCGCGCCGAGCGCCTGCACCGCAAGCGCGAGGAGTCCGTCCGCGGCTGGCGCTCGTTCGTGAGCGTCCCGCTCGCGATGACCACCGTCACGGTCGAGATCGAGGGCGAGCGCCACGAGGTCGTGACCGACCGCGGCGGGGTGATCGACACCGTCATCCCCGTCAATCTGACCCCGGGCCGGCACACCGTCCGCCTGTCGACCGCTGAGTCGACTCGAGTCTTCGAGGCGCCGGTCTTCGTGGTCGACCCGAAGGCGACGTTCGGCATCATCTCCGACATCGACGACACGGTGATGGTGACGGCGCTCCCCCGGCCGCTGCTCGCCGCCTGGAACACGTTCGTGCTCGACGAGCATGCGCGGGTCGCAACGCCCGGGATGGCCGTGCTGCTCGAACGTCTCTCGGCCGCGCATCCCGGAGCGCCCATCATCTACCTCTCGACAGGCGCCTGGAACGTCGCTCCGACGCTCAGCCGATTCCTCTCGCGCAACCTCTTCCCCACCGGCCCCATGCTCCTGACCGACTGGGGCCCGACCCACGATCGGTGGTTCCGCAGCGGCCGCGAGCACAAGCGGACGAGCCTCGAGCGGCTCTCGCAGGAGTTCCCCGGGCTGAAGTGGCTGCTGATCGGCGACGACGGACAGCACGACGAAGACCTGTACGGCGAGTTCACCACCGCGCACCCCGACAACGTCGCTGCGGTCGCCATCCGGCAGCTCTCCAGCGGTGAGGCGGTCCTGGCCGGCGGCCGCTCCAAGGCGGACAAGCACAGCGAGGTGTCGGGGACCCCGTGGGTCTACGCGCCCGACGGGGCGGGCCTGAGCGAGCAGCTCGGAGACCTGGGGCTGATCCACTAGCCGCGGGGCTGTGTCGGCTGCTGGGCGGTGTCGGCCGTTCCTGGCAGGCTGAGGCCATGACGTTCAGCCCTCCCGCTCCCGGCCGCGCCAGCCGTGGCGAGCTGCTCCGCCTGCGGCGACTCGCCCAGGCGATCGACGGCCCGCGCGAGCCCGACCCCGCTGCCGCCGCGCGGCGGTTGCTGGCGCTGCAAGGGCAGGACTTCGCCGCCGGATGCTGGGCGCTCGCACTGCGGACCACGGGTGCGACGCAGGCGGATGTGCTGGCAGAGCTCGACGCCGGCCGGATCATCCGCTCGTGGCCCATGCGGGGCACCCTCCACTTCGTCCCGCCGGAGGACCTGCGCTGGATGCTGTCCGTGACCGCTGACCGCATGGTGGCGGGGCTCGGCCGCCGTCAGCAGCAGCTCGGACTGGAGGCCGCCGACTTCGCCCACGCCGCCGACGTGGTGACCGCCGCCCTCACCGGCGGCAACAGCATCGGCCGCGCGGAGCTCATGCAGCTGTGGGAGGACGCGGGCATCGCCACGACGGGCCAGCGGGGCTACCACCTCATCTACTACCTCGCCCAGACCGGACTCCTGTGCTGGGGACCGGTCGTGCGGGTCGGAAACGGGAACCCGACGCAGGCGCTCGTCCTGCTGGACGAGTGGGCACCTGCTCCCCCGCCGCTCTCGGCGGACGAGGCGCTCGCGCAGTTCCTGCTCCGATACCTGCACGGCCACGGACCGGCGACGGTCCGCGATTTCGTCTGGTGGACCAAGGGAACCGTGGCGGGCGCCAAGACCGCACGCGCCGTCCTCGGGGATGCGCTGACCACGCTCGAGGTGGACGGGGTCGAATACCTCGTCACCGCGGAACTCCTGGAGCGGGCGGCGGCCACGCCGGCCTCCCGCGCCGAGAAGGAGGCGGTGCACCTCCTCCCCGGCTTCGACGAGTACCTGCTCGGCTACCAGGACCGCTCCCCGATCCTCGACGACGAGCACGCGGAACTCATCGTCCCCGGCGGCAACGGCATCTTCCAGCCCATCATCGTCGCCGGCGGGCGCATCGTCGGCACCTGGCGTCGTGACGGCGGCCGCGTCCTGCCGCAGCCGTTCGCGCCGCTCACTCCCGCGCGGGAGGCGCGGCTGGAACGTTCCGCCCGCGCGTACGCCGCGTACGCCGGGTGAGCAGGACTGGCCGCGGCGCGCATCCACGCGTGCATCCATGCGTCCGCGGCCCGGTAGCGTGGAGTGGTGGCTCGCACTAGGTCGACCGGACGCCGTCTCCCGGCGGGCATCGCGCTACCCGCCACGATCCGCACGTCGACCCGGGCGCCGTTCCTGCAGGTGGTGAAGACGGCCGTCGCCATGGTCGCCGCGTGGGGCGTCGCCAGTCTGTTCGTGCGGGGAGAGCTGCCGATCTTCGCGACCATCGCGGCGCTGCTGGTCGTCCAGCCCAGCGTGAACCAGTCCGTGGGACGCGCCATCGAACGGTCGCTGGGTGTCATCGGCGGCGTCGTCATCGCCTACCTGATCGGGCTGGCCTTCGGAACGAACAGCTGGATCGTGCTGCTGGCTGTCGTCGTCTCCGTGCTGCTGGCGTGGGCGCTCAAGCTGACGCCCGGCACGGCCAACCAGGTGCCGATCACGGCCATGCTGGTGCTCGCGATCGGCGCCTCCGACCCGGAGTACGCGCTCGCGCGCATCGTCGAGACGGTGATCGGTGCGGCGATCGGCGTCGTCGTCAACGTGGCGATCGTCCCGCCGGTGCTGACCGCGCCCGCACGCCAGGCCGTGGCCGCGCTCGGAAACGAGCTCGCCGCCACGCTCACCCGCCTGGCGAACGCCTTGACGACCGGGCACACCCGGGCCGAGCTGGATGCGCTCCTCATCGAGGCGCGCCTGCTCCGCCCGATGGAGACCAAAGCGCAGAGCGCGCTGACGGCGGCCGACGAGAGCCTGTCGCTGAACCCGCGCCAACGGAAGCACCGCGTCATCCTGGAGCACGATCAGCAGCTGTTCGACCGCTTACGTCCTCTGATCAACCGGACGCTCGGCATGACCCGGGCCTACCACGACCACTACGACGACAGCCTGGCGGCCGAGCCGACCATCCACGCCATCGCCGACGAGCTGAACCGGGCCGCCCACGACCTGCGACTGCTGGTGCGCGATCCGGATGAGCCGATCGTCGAACCGGGCACCGAGACCGCGGGCGTCCCGGTGCTCACGGCTCCGCTGACGATCGCCACCCCCGACCCGCGCCATTGGGTCCTCATCGGATCGCTGGTGGAGGACCTCCGGCGCATCCACGTGGAGATCGCGGGAGACGACGAGGCGGGCTGACGCTTACGCGGTGAGCTCGGCGATCGCCTCCGCCACCGGAAGGGTGCGCCGGTCGCCCGTGCGGCGGTTCCACAGCTCGACCTCGCCGTCGGCCGCGCCGCGACCGATGACGAGCACGCGCGGAACGCCGATCAGCTCGGCGTCGCCGAACTTCACGCCCGGCGACACCTTCGGACGGTCGTCGTAGAGCACGTCGAGGCGTGCGTCCTCCAGCTGGGAGACGACCTCCTCGGCCAGATCGTAGGCGGCCTGCTCACGCCCGGCGGCGACCACGTGGACGTCGAAGGGCGAGACCGACTCGGGCCAGACCAGGCCGCGGTCGTCGTTGTTCTCCTCCGCGATGATGGCGAGGATGCGGGTCACGCCGATCCCGTAGGAGCCCATCGTCACGGTGACGAGCTTCCCGTTCTCGTCGAGCACCTTGAGCCCCAGCGCTTCGGCGTACTTGCGGCCGAGCTGGAAGACGTGGCCGATCTCCATGCCGCGGGCGAGCTCCACCGGGCCGGACCCGTCCGGCGCAGGGTCGCCCGGCTTGACCTCGGCGGACTCGACGACGCCGTCCCACCCGAAGTCGCGGCCGGCGACCAGCCCGAAGACGTGCTTGCCCTCGACGTTCGCGCCGGTGATCCATCCCGAACCGTCCACGACGCGCGGGTCGACGACGTAGCGGATGCCGGTCGACGACTTCTCGCCGAGCACGGGCCCTTCCGGCGACCAGGGACCGATGTAGCCCTTGACCAGCCCGGGGTGCTTCGCGAAGTCCGCGTCGGTGGCGGCCTCGACCTCGGCCGGCGCGAACGCCACCTCGGCCCGCTTCAGGTCGACGCCGCGGTCGCCGGGGAGCCCCACGATGACGAGCTCGCGGGTGCCGTCGAGGTGCGTGAGCGCCAGCACGACGTTCTTCAGCGTGTCCGCCGCCGTCCAGGCGCGGCCGTCGGGACGGGGGTGCTTCTCGTTGGCGAGAGCGACCAGCGATTCGATCGTCGGGGTGCCCGGGGTGTCGAGCACCTCCTGGGGGGTCAGCTTCTCGTAGGAGCGGCTGGGCGGTGCCGTCGTGGTGAACGCCTCGACGTTCGCCGCGTACCCGCCGGGCGATCGCACGAAGGTGTCTTCGCCGACGACCGTCGGGTGCAGGAACTCCTCGGAACGCGAGCCGCCCATCGCGCCGGCGTCCGCCTGCACGATGACGTAGGAGAGACCGAGGCGCGTGAAGATGCGCTCGTATGCGTCGCGCTGCGCCATGTAGCTCGTGTCGAGCCCCGCGTCGGTGTAGTCGAACGAGTACGCGTCCTTCATCGTGAACTCGCGGCCGCGCAGGAGGCCGGCGCGCGGACGTGCCTCGTCGCGGTACTTGTCCTGGATCTGGAAGATCGTGAGGGGCAGGTCCTTGTACGACGAGTAGAGGTCCTTCACCAGCAGGGTGAAGACCTCTTCGTGCGTCGGCGCGAGCAGGTAATCGGCGCCCTTGCGGTCCTGCAGCCGGAAGAGACCGTCGCCGTACTCCTCCCAGCGCCCGGTCGCCTCGTAGGGCTCGCGCGGCAGCAGCGCGGGGAAGTGCACCTCGTGCGCTCCCGCCGCCGCCATCTCCTCGCGGATGATGCGCTCGATCTTCTCCTTCACGCGCAACCCCAGCGGCAGCCACGCGAAGATGCCCGGCGCCTGGCGCCGGATGTACCCGGCGCGGACGAGCAGCCGGTGGCTGGTCACTTCGGCGTCGGACGGGTCTTCACGAAGGGTGCGGAGGAAATAGTTGCTCAGGCGTGTAGGCACCATTCCATGTTAGAGGGCGTGCATCGGCGGGGACGCCGACCGCGCGACGGCCGGAGGCTATGGTGGGCGGCATGCCCGACCGCCGGACTCGCGTCGCCCCCTCCGCCTCCGCTGCTCCCCTGGCCGCCTCCCTCGCAGCCCTCCGCCGCGAGCTCGGTCTCCCCGACGCCTTCCCCGAGGCGGTCGCGAGGGAGGCCGACGCGGTCGCCGCGCACCATCCCCTGCCCGACGATGACCTGACCGACGTCCCCTTCCTCACGATCGATCCCGCGGGCTCCACCGACCTCGATCAGGCTCTGCACCTCTCGCGCAGCGGCGACGGGTTCCGCGTCCGGTACGCGATCGCCGACGTGCCGACGCTGGTCGTTCCGGGCGGCGAGGTGGATGCGGAGGCGCGCCGCCGCGGCCAGACGCTGTACGCGCCCGACGGACGCGTGCCCCTGCATCCGGCCGCGATCGGGGAGGACGCCGGCTCGCTGCTCCCGGATCGGGTGCGGGGCGCCTTCGTCTGGGACATCGTGCTGGACGGTTCCGGCCACGAGACGTCCGTGCACGTGTCGCGCGCCCGCATCCGGTCGCGTCGCCAGTGGAGCTACGACGAGGCGCAGGCCGCGCTGGACGACGGCACCGCGCCCGCGGAACTCGCCCTGCTGCGCGACGTCGGACTCGCCCGCATCGCCTGCGAGCGGGAGCGCGGCGGCGCCAGCCTGAACACACCCGACGAGGAGATCGTGTTCCGCGATGGCGCCTACGTGCTCGAGCGCCGCGTGCACCTCCCCGTCGAGGAATGGAACGCCCAGCTCTCCCTCCTCACCGGCATGGCGGCGGCGCGGCTCATGCTGGACGCGCGGATCGGCATCCTGCGCACCATGCCCGCGCCGACACCCGAGGCGTTCGCCGCGTTCCGCACGCAGACGGTGGCACTGGGCCTGCCCTGGACCGACGATGTCCCGTACGGCGAGTACCTGCGGACCCTCGACCACGCCCAGCCGCACGCGGCCGCTGTGCTTCAGGCGGCCACGAGCCTGTTCCGGGGCGCCGGCTACGTGGTCATGGACGGGACCGCTCCGGCTGACCCGCAGCAGTCCGCGATCGCGGCGCCGTACGCACACGTCACGGCCCCGCTGCGTCGGCTCGTCGACCGCTGGGGTCTCGTCATCTGCGAGGCGCTCTGCGCCGGTCGGCCGGTGCCGGATTGGGCACGGGAATCGCTGGCCGACCTGCCCTCGATCATGGGCAACTCGTCGCGGCTCGCCTCGCAGCTCGATGCCGGGGCGGTCGACAGGGTGGAGGCGGCGCTGCTGTCCTCCCGGATCGGGAGCGAGCTGGAGGCGACGGTGCTCGGGGTGCGCAACGGCAGCATCCTGGTGCAGCTGGACGACCCCATCGTGGCGGCATCCGCCCCGCGCCCGGACGACGTCGGCCCGGGCGACCGCGTGCGGCTGCGGGTGACGGCGGCGGACATCGCCTCCGGGCGGGTCGCGTTCGAGCCGGTCGCGGCGTAGCAGCCCGCGGCGCCGGGCGGTCAGCCCGGAGAACGTGAGGAGATGCGGGTCAGTGCGCTCCGACGCTCACCGTCGGCTCGCCCGAGGTCGTGTCGCCCATCTCGTCGGCGAGGCGGTTGGCCTCGGCGATGAGGGTCGCGACGATCTCGGACTCCGGAACCGTCTTGATGACCTCGCCCTTGACGAAGATCTGGCCCTTGCCATTGCCGCTCGCGACACCCAGGTCGGCCTCGCGGGCCTCACCGGGACCGTTGACGACGCAGCCCATGACCGCGACGCGCAGCGGAACGCTCATGCCCTGCAGCCCCTCCGTGACGCTGTCGGCAAGCGAGTACACGTCCACCTGGGCGCGACCGCACGACGGGCACGAGACGATCTCGAGCTTGCGCTCGCGCAGGTTGAGCGACTGCAGGATCTGCAGGCCCACCTTGACCTCTTCGGCGGGAGGGGCGGAGAGCGAGACGCGGATGGTGTCGCCGATCCCCTCGCCGAGAAGGATGCCGAACGCCGTCGCCGACTTGATGGTGCCCTGGAACGCCGGTCCGGCCTCGGTCACGCCGAGGTGGAGGGGCCAGTCGCCCCGCTCGGCGAGCATCCGGTACGCCTTCACCATGACGACCGGGTCGTTGTGCTTGACCGAGATCTTGAAGTCGTGGAAGTCGTGCTCCTCAAACAGGCTCGCCTCCCAGACGGCCGACTCGACGAGCGCCTCCGGGGTGGCCTTGCCGTACTTCTCGAGCAGACGCCGGTCGAGCGACCCGGCGTTCACGCCGATGCGCAGCGAGACGTCCGCGGCCTTCGCCCGGCGGGCGATCTCGGCCACCTGGTCGTCGAACTTGCGGATGTTGCCCGGGTTCACCCGGACCGCCGCGCAGCCGGCGTCGATCGCCGCGTAGACGTAGTTCGGCTGGAAGTGGATGTCCGCGATGACCGGGATCTGGCTCTTCTTCGCGATGATCGGAAGCGCCTCGGCATCGTCGCGGCTCGGAACCGCGACGCGGACGATGTCGCAGCCGGAGGCCGTCAGCTCGGCGATCTGCTGCAGGGTGGCGTTGATGTTGGTGGTCGGCGTCGTGGTCATCGACTGGACACTGACGGGCGCGTCACCGCCGACCAGGACTTTGCCCACACGGATCTGGCGGGACTTGCGACGGGGTGCGAGGGTCTCGGGGACTTTGGGCATCCCCAGATTGATTGCTGCCACGGGCTCAATCCTACGCGGCTCTGTGGGAGGCGGCTGGGTGCGGGCCGAAGGCCGCCCGCATGTGCATCAACCGAACAGGTTCACCGGCTTGACGATGTCCGCGTACATGAGGAGCACGCTCATCCCACCGAGCACGATGACCACGGCGAAGGTGAGCGGCATGAGCTTGGCCATGTCCACCGGGCCCGGGTCGCGGCGTCGGAAGATCTTCGCGAAGGTGCGCCGCAGGCCCTCCCACAGGGCGCCCGCGATGTGACCGCCGTCGAGCGGCAGCAGCGGGACGAGGTTGAACACGAACAGCGCGATGTTCAGTGAGGCGAGCATCCCGATCATCGTGTAGATCTTGTCGACCGCCGGGACACCGTCCAGCGCCGTGAGCTCCCCCGCCGCCCGGCCGATGCCGACGACGCTGATGGGACCGTTGGGATCGCGCTCGGCGGACCCGAAGGCCGCGTTCCACACGTCGACCATGCGCTGCGGCAGGTGCGCGAACACGTTGACGACCGCGCCGGTCTGCGCGCCGACGGCCGGGAGGACGGCAGGCGGCGGCTGCGGGACGAGCTTGGTCACCGGACCGATACCGACGAAGCCGACGGTGAGCGTCTCGATGCCGCCCGCGGCGTTCTTCACGACGGCGCCGTTCGCGTCGGTCTTCGCGACCTTGTTGACGACCGGGGTGAGCTGCACCGTGCGCTGCTCGCCGTCGCGCGAGAGGACCATCGTGAGGCTGCGACCCGCCGACGCGCGGATGATGGCGGTCGACTGGTCCCAGGTGCGGATCTTCGTGCCGTCGATGCTGACGATGGTGTCGCCGGGCTTCAGGCCGGCGGCGGCGGCCGGGCCCTGGGTCGCGTCGGCGGGGCAGGTCTTGGTCGTGCTGCCGGCCGGCAGGACGCACTGGCTCACGGTCGCCACGGTGGTCGAGCTCTGGGGGGCGCCGAAGCCCATCAGGAGCACGCCGAAGAGCACGACGCCGATCACGAGGTTCATGAACGGGCCGCCGAACATGATGACGATCCGCTTCCACACCGGAAGCCGGTAGAAGGTGCGCTCCTCCTCGCCGACGGCTACCGTCTCCGTGCTCGCGGTGCGCGCATCCTGGACCATCTGCTGCATGAAGCCGGTGGTCGCATTGCGGCCGCGGCCGCCCTCCTTGCCCGGAGGGAACATCCCGATCATCGAGATGTAGCCGCCAAGCGGGATGGCCTTCACGCCGTACTCCGTCTCGCCGCGGCGGAACGAGAACAGGGTCTTGCCGAAGCCGATCATGTACTGCGTCACCTTGACGCCGAACAGCTTGGCCGGAACCAGGTGTCCCACCTCGTGCAGCGCGATCGACACCGCGACGCCGATCAGGATGATGACGACGCCGAGGACGAAGAGGAGCACGGATTCCACGGCTTCAGGCTAGCGGTGGGCGGCTTGGAGGAGGCCGCGAAGCGGCTCCATGAGCCCTATGCGCCTGCCGAACGTCTCAGCGCGCGATCAGCGCATCCGCTTTGGCGCGCGCCCAGCGTTCCGCCTCCGCCAGCGACTCCCGGGTCAGTTCGCCGGAGGGGACGTGCGCGTCGACGACCCGCTCGACGGTCCCGACGATGTCGAGGTAACCGATCGCGCCCGCATGGAAGGCGGCGACGGCCTGTTCGTTGGCCGCATTGAAGACGGCGGGGAAGGTCCCGCTCGCGAGGCCGACCCGCTTGGCGAGCGAGACGGCGGGGAACGCCGCGTCGTCCAGCGGCTCGAATGTCCACGTGTGCGCGGCCGTCCAGTCGAGCGGGGCTCCGACGCCGGCGACGCGGTCCGGCCAGCCGAGCCCGAGCGAGATCGGGAGCCGCATGTCCGGCGGGGAGGCCTGCGCGATGGTCGAGCCGTCCACGAACTCCACCATCGAGTGGATGACCGACTGCGGGTGCACCGTGACGTCGATCCGGTCGTACGGCACGTCGAACAGCAGGTGCGCCTCGATCACCTCCAGGCCCTTGTTGACCAGCGTGGAGGAGTTGGTCGTCACCACGAGGCCCATGTCCCAGGTGGGATGCGCGAGCGCCTGCTGCGGCGTCACATCCCGCAGCGACTCCCGGCTGCGGCCGCGGAACGGGCCGCCCGACGCCGTCAGGACGAGCCGCCGCACCTCGTCCGGAGCCCCGGAGCGGAGCGCTTGCGCGATGGCAGAGTGCTCGGAGTCGACCGGGACGATCTGGCCGGGAGCGGCCGCCCGCTTCACCAGGCCGCCGCCGACGATCAGCGACTCCTTGTTGGCGAGCGCCAGCATCGCACCGACCTCGAGGGCGGCGAGCGTCGGCCCGAGACCGACGGAACCGGTGATGCCGTTGAGCACGACATCCGCCTCGACGGAGCGGACCAGGAGCTCGGAGTCGTCGGCTCCCAGCGCCGTGTCGACCACGCCGAACCGCTCGGCCTGGGCCGCGAGCTCGTCCGCATTGCGGCCGGCGCTCAGGCCGACGACGCGGAAGCGGTCCGGATTCGCCGCGATGACGTCGAGCGCCTGCGTGCCGATGGAGCCGGTGGACCCGAGGATGATGACTCTGCGCACGAGGCCATCGTACGCACGCACCTCGGCGTGGTCCGCCCCGCGGCCGACCTCGTCGGAGGTGGGGAAGGGAGGAGTTCACGCCGGACACGCCGATGGATGTGCGGAAACGGAGGACTCGGACGTCGGATCGGGGGCTGATCGCCTCCGTTCCCGGGGACGGACGGGAGAAGCAGGCTCAGCTCAGGCGGCCGAGCGCCTCCTCGAGCACGGTGGCGGCGTCGTCGATGAGCTCCTCGCTGATGACGACGGACGGCAGGAGGCGCAGCACGCTGTCCCAGCTGCCCGCGTCGAGCGGGATGACGCCGTTGCGGGTCGCGTGCCCGAGCACGGCCTTCAACGCCTCGGGGTTCGGCTTCTTGGTACCGGGGACCACGAGCTCGATGCCGAACATGGCGCCCTTGCCGCGCACCTCGCCGACGACGGGGAAGCGCTCGGCCCAGTCGCCGATCCGAGCCCAGAGCGCCTTCTCCACGCGGCGCGCCTCGGCCAGCAGGTCCTCGTCCTCGAACGCCTGGAAGACCGCGAGGGCGGCCGCGGTCGAGACGGGGTTGCCGCCGAAGGTGCCGCCGATGCCGCCCGGCTGGACCGCATCCATGATCTCGGCGCGGCCGGTCACCGCCGCCAGCGGGAAGCCGCCCGCGATGCCCTTCGCGCTCGTGACGAGGTCGGGGACGACGCCGTGGTGCTCGATCGAGTACCACGTGCCGGTGCGGCCGATGCCCGCCTGGATCTCGTCCGCGACGAAGACGATCCCGTTCTCCGTGCAGAACTCGGACAGCCGCTGGAAGTAGCCGGGGGCAGGGATGATGATGCCGCCGTCGCCCTGGATCGGCTCGACGAACAGCGCGGCCAGCTCGATGGCGCCGATGTGCGTGCGGATGTAGTCGATGGTCCGCTCGGCGGCCTCCTCGCCGGTCATCCCCTCGGGGTCGCGGAACGGGTAGCTGATCGGGAGGCTGTAGATCTCGCCGGGGAACGGGCCCATGCCCGCGCGCTCGGGCCAGGGGCGGTACGTCATCGCCATGGTGAGGTTGGTGCGGCCGTGGAAGGCGTGGTCGAGCGTCGCGATGGCGCGGCGGCCGGTGTACTTGCGAGCGATCTTGACGGCGTTCTCGACCGCCTCCGCACCCGAGTTCACGAGGATGCTGTGCTTCTCGAAGTCGCCGGGGGTGATCTCGGCGAGCTTCTCGGCCACCGCGACGTAGTTCTCGTACGGCGTGACGGTGAAGAGGGTGTGCGTGAGCTTGGCCGCCTGCTCGGCCGCGGCGGCGGCGACGGCGGGATGCGCGTGGCCGATGGTCGTCACACCGATCCCGCAGCCGAGGTCGATGAGACGGTTGCCGTCCACATCCACCAGGATCGCGCCGGACCCGGACTCCATGTAGATATTGGCGAGCGTGCCGGCGCCGCGGCTGACCGAGGCGACACGGCGTTCCTGCAGTTCGACCGAGCGCGGACCGGGCAGCTCGGTGACGAGGTGGCGGGACTGGGGCACGGAGAATTCGCGGGTCATGGAATCCATCGTATGCGGCGCTTCCAGCGTTCCCCTGACTCCCTGTCAGCTTGAGCAGAGGCGGATAGGGCAGGATGGACGACCGTGCGTACCTCTCTCAAGGCTCTGACCGCCACCGCTGCTGCGGCCCTCCTCGTGACCGGGCTCGCGGCGTGCAGCTCCGGCCAGCCGAGCTCGACCTCCACTCCTGCGGCGAACGCCTGCCAGAACGTGAAGTCGGGCGACACCTCGAAGTCCGTGAAGGTGACTGGCGACTACCGCGCGGCACCGAAGGTCAGCTTCGACGCCCCGCTGAAGGCGAAGGATGTGGAGCGCACCGTCGTCATCACTGGTCACGGCGCGGAGGCGAAGGGCGGGTCGAGCGTCGACATCGCGCTGGCCGCCTACAACGGCACCACCGGCAAGGAGCTGACGGCCGCTCAGGGCTTCGACGGCTCCGCTCCGGCCACCGTCCAGGTCAACGACAAGGCATTCGTGCCGGGCCTGGTCCGTGCCGTCGAGTGCCTCTCGGTCGGTTCGCGCGTCGTGCTGACGGCCCCGGCGAAGGACGCCTTCGGCAACCAGGACCTCTCGCAGCTCAGCCTCACCGCGAAGGACAGCGTCGTGTTCGTCGCCGACGTGGTCGACATGCCGCCGACGCGCGCGAACGGCAAGGCCGTCACCCCGCCCGCGGGCTTCCCCACCGTCAAGCTGAACGCGAAGACGGGCGAGCCGTCGATCACCGTCCCGAAGACGGACCCGCCCACCGAGACCAAGGTCGGCGTGCTCAAGCAGGGCGACGGCGAGACCGTCCAGGCGGGCGACACCGTCACCGTCCAGTACAAGGGCGTGCTCTGGAAGAACGGCAAGATGTTCGACTCCAGCTGGAGCCGCGGCGCCCCCGCCTCGTTCCAGACCACAGGTGTCGTGAAGGGCTTCCAGAAGGCCCTCGAAGGCCAGAAGGTCGGGTCGCAGGTCATCGCGATCGTCCCGCCTGCGGATGGGTACGGCACGGCCGGCTCGGGCGAGATCACGGCGACCGACACCATGGTCTTCGTCGTCGACATCCTGAAGACCTCGCGCTAGGACGGGCATGCGGCTCCCCCGCCTGCGTCTGATCGCCGCGGCGACCGCCGCTGCGGCGGCGCTCGCGCTGGTCCCTGCGGCCGCCGTCGCCGAGCCGCCGACCCCGTTCTATCCGGGGTACATCATCAGCGACGACAGCTTCTTCAACCCGGACGCCATGACGGCCGCGCAGATCCAGGACTTCCTGGACGATCGCACCTGCCGCCCGAAGGACGACTCGCCCTGCCTTGCGGACTTCCGGATGGACTCGCCCGCGCAGCCCGTGTCGAAAGAGCGCTGCGCGGCGATGCCGTCCCGGAAGCACGAGCGCGCGAGCAGCATCATCGCCCGCGTGGCGAAGGCCTGCACGATCAGCCCGCGCGTCCTGCTGGTGCTGCTGCAGAAGGAGCAGTCGCTGCTGACCGCGCCCAGCGCATCCGGTTACCAGCGGGCCACCGGCTACGCGTGCCCCGACACGGCCGCCTGCGACGCACGGTACTTCGGCTTCTTCAACCAGGTCTACCGGGCCGCGTGGCAGTTCCGCGAGTACACGGTGCACCCCGGCGACTGGCGGTACAAGGTCGGCGCGAACCGCATCCAGTACCACCCGGATGCGACCTGCGGCGCGAGCACGGTGACGATCCTCAACCAGGCGACGGCGAACCTGTACAACTACACGCCGTACCAGCCGAACGACGACACCCTGAGAGCACCCAAGGGTCCGGGCGGATCGTGCTCCGCGTACGGCAATCTCAACTTCTCTCGGCTCTACACCGCCTGGTTCGGGACGCCGCTCGCGGTCCGGTACACCGGGTTCGTCGACGGGTGCATGGTCTACCAGTCGGGCTTCGGGTGCCCGGAGCCGACGCCGCTGAAGCCCTGAGGTCCACGGCGCGGCATCCCGCCGTGTCCATGCCGATACCGGCATGCGTTTCCGCCTACCCTCGTATGGTGAGCATCGACGAGCCCGACGATGGTGCCGCCGAGGCGAAGAGGCCCGGCGCACTGTACTTCCTCGGCCGCGTCCTCATGGCGCCGCTGCTGAAGCTGGTCTACCGCCCCCATGTGATCGGCAGGCGTAACGTGCCGAAGCACGGCAAGGTGATCCTCGCCAGCAATCACCTGTCGTTCATCGACTCCATCGTCATCCCGATGACCGCGCCGCGGCGCGTCCAGTTCCTGGCGAAGTCCAGCTACTTCGAGGGCACCGGGCTCAAGGGAGCAGTCTCCCGGGGGTTCTTCACCGCCATCGGCGCGGTGGGTGTGAAGCGTGGGGCCGGTGCCGCAGCCCAGGAGGCGCTGGACCAGTCGCGCAAGATCGTCGACTCCGGCGCGGCCTTCGCCCTGTACCCGGAGGGGACGCGGTCGCTCGACGGCCGTCTCTACAAGGGACGGACCGGGATCGGCTGGCTCGCGCTGACGACCGGCGCCGTCGTCGTCCCGGTCGGACTGGTCGGCACCGACCAGATGCAGCCGGTCGGCGCGCGCTTCCCGAAGCCGCACCGCATCACGGTGACCTTCGGCGAGCCGCTCGACCTGTCGCACTTCGGACCGCCCGAGTCGGGGCGCGCCCGGCGTCAGGCGACGGATGCGATCATGGCGGCCATCCACGACCTCACCGGTCAGGAGCTCGCAGGCGTCTACAACGAGACCCCGCCGGCGAACGCCGTGGAGCGCGTGAAGCGGGCCTTCCGCCCCGAGCGGCTCTGAGTTCAGGCGGCGCGGAGCTCAGGCTTCACGCGGCTTGGCGCGGAAGGTGCGGGCCTTCTGGCGGTTCCCGCAGACCTCCATGCTGCACCACTGGCGTGAGCCGTTGCGGGAGGCGTCGTAGAACGCCCAGCGGCAATCTTCTCCCCCGCACAGTTTCACGCGGCCGAGCTTGCCCTGAAGGCTGAGGACTACAGCGCTCGCGACGGCGGCGTCGGCGGCCGTGCGGGCGCCGAGCCCGACGCTTCCGGGGCCGGCCGTGACCGGTAGCTCTACGGGAGGGAGCGGCCGCACCTCGCCGTCGACGATCGCGCGCAGGGCGTCGCGCGCCTGGACGGTCGTGGCTCGGTCACCCGGCTCGACACCGTGCTCACCCGCCCAGCGGCGGTGGCCTTCGTCGTCGGCGAGCTGGTCGACGTCGTCCTCGACGTCGAGCGTGTTCAGGAAGTCGACCAGCAGGTCGGCTCCGAGCTCGGGCTCATTCGTACGCATGTAACCATTGTAACCCGATAGCAAGTTACGGTAGCGTCTAACCAGTCAAAGCAGATAGGTGGTTATCATGCATCCGCTCTTCTTCTGGTCCATCTCGGTCAGCGACGCGCTCGAGCGCGAACGGGAGGCGGCCGTCCTGCGGGCGCAGCGCGACTCCGGCGTCGAGCAGCCCCCGCCGCTGACGCGGGATGAGCGGTGGCGCGCCGCCATCCAGCGCTGGGCTGCTGCCGAGCCGCAGCAGACCGCTGCGCCCGCGCCCACCGCATCCACGGCCCCTCGCCTCGGCTGCGCCTGACCTCGCTTGCGCCTGGCGCCGCGGCTCCCCCGCCGAACGACGGTCAGGCGAGGGTGAGCAGCTCCGGTGCGTGGTGGACCGGGAAGTTCACGCTCGAGGCGATGAAGCACTTCTCGGAGGCCGGCTTGTGGAGGGATGCGGCGAGCTCGCGCTGACCGGGATCGGCGATCGTCACGCGCGGGTGGAGCGTCACCTCGGTGAAGTGTCCGCCCCCGTCGCGGGTCTGGACCATCGTCCCGGTGGCCGCATCCGTGTAGCCGACGACCACGACGCCGGCGTGCGCGGCCTCGGCCAGGTAGCTGAGCATGTGGCACTCCGCGAGGGCCGCGAGCAGCAGCTCCTCCGGGTTCCAGCGGTCGCGGTCGCCGAAGAACGGCCGGTCGGCCGAGCCCTCGATGGGCTGCTTGTCGGGAGCGCTGATCACGAGGTCGCGCCCGTAGTCCTTGTAGCCGCTGGTGCCCGTCCCACGGTTGCCGGTCCACTGCAGGTCGATCGCGTACGCGTGCTCGAGCTTCATGCTCCGATTCTCGCACCGCCGCTAGACTCAAATGACCATGACTGACACCGTGAGCACCCCCGCGCCCGTCTACTCCGTTCCACAAGAACGCCGTATCGTCACGGCCATCCCCGGCCCCAAGTCGCAGGAGCTGCACGAGCGGCGCCTGGCCGTCGTGCCGACCGGCGTCTCGTCGGCGCTGCCCGTCTACATCGCGCGCGCCAACGGCGCGATCCTCGTGGACGTGGACGGCAACCAGTTCGTCGACTTCGGCGCCGGCATCGGCGTGACCACGGTCGGCCACACCGAGGCCGCGGTCGTCGAGGCCGCTGCGGGCCAGCTGCAGGACGTCATCCACACGCTGTTCACGATCACGCCGTACGAGGAGTACGTCCGGGTCGCCGAGCTGCTCGGCCAGCACACGCCGGGCGACCACGCCAAGAAGACTGTGCTCGTCAACTCGGGTGCAGAGGCGGTCGAGAACGGCGTCAAGATCGCCCGCAAGTACACGGGTCGCCGCGCCGTCGCCGTGCTCGACCACGCGTACCACGGCCGCACGAACCTCACGATGGCCATGAACTACAAGGCCATGCCGTACGCGACCGGCTTCGGCCCGTTCGCCGGCGACGTCTACCACGCGCCCAACTCGTACCCGTACCGCGACGGGCTGACCGGCGCCGAGGCGGCCGCGCGCACCATCGCGTACCTCGAGAAGGTCGTCGGCGCGTCCGACCTGGCGTGCCTCGTCGCCGAGCCGATCCAGGGCGAGGGCGGCTTCATCGTCCCGGCCGAGGGCTACCTCGCCGCGCTGCAGGAGTGGTGCACGGCCAACGGGGTCGTGTTCATCGCCGACGAGATCCAGAGCGGGATGGCGCGCACCGGCGCCCTCTACGCGAGCGAGCACTTCGGGGTCGTCCCCGACCTGGTGCTCAGCGCCAAGGGCATCGCGGGCGGTCTCCCCCTCGCCGCGGTCACCGGCCGCGCCGAGATCATGGACTCCGCTCAGCCCGGCGGCCTCGGCGGAACGTTCGGCGGCAACCCGGTCGCCGCGGCGGCCGCGATCGCCGTGTTCGAGACCATCGAGCGCAACGACCTGCTCGCGCAGGCGCGCCGCATCGAGAACGCCCTGAAGCCTGCGCTCGAGAAGCTGCAGGAGAAGTACGACATCATCGGCGACGTGCGGGGCATCGGCGCGATGATCGCCGTCGAGCTCGTGAAGCCGGGTACCGCGCAGAACACGAAGGAGCCCAACCCGGAGGCGGTCAACGCGATCGTCGCCGCGGCCGCCCAGCAGGGCATCCTCTTCCTGAACGCCGGCACCTGGGGCAACGTGCTCCGCTTCCTGCCGAGCCTCGCCGTGTCCGACGAGCTCATCGCGGACGCCGTGTCGGTGATCGACGACGCCATCGCCGCACTGTGACCCCGCAGAACGACGTGACCGCTGAGGTCTTCTCGGTCGACGACTCCGTCGAGCTCGCCGTCGTCGAGCGCAGCGGCTTCATCGAGTCGCGGCACGCCGGCTCGGCCATCGTCCTCGGTGCCGACGGCACCGTCGTGCGCAGCCTCGGCGCGCCGGACAAGCCGATTTTCCCGCGATCCAGCATGAAGCCGTTCCAGGCGGTCGCCGTGATGGGTGCGGGTGTGCCGCTCGCGGGGGCGAGCGCCGTGCTCGCCACCGCCAGCCACGCCGGCACGCCGGCGCACCTCTCGGTGGTGCGCAAGCTGCTGGCGCAGGCGCAGGTGACCGAGGACGCGCTGCACTGCCCGCCCGACTGGCCGCTCGACACGGCCGCACGCGACGACCTCGTCCGCGCGGGCGAGCACAAGCATCCCGTGTACATGAACTGCTCGGGCAAGCACGCCGCCATGCTGCTGGCGTGCCGCGTGAACGGCTGGCCGATCGACAGCTACCTCGACCCGACGCATCCGGTGCAGCAGCACATCCGCGACACGGTCGAGCGGCTCACGGGCGAGAAGGTCGTCGCGACCGGAGTCGACGGATGCGGCGCGCCCGTCCACGCCATGTCCCTGCTGGCCCTCGCCCGCGGCATCCAGCGGATCACGACCGCCTCGGACGGCTCGCCGTTCGCGCTGTTCCGCAACGCGGCGCTGCTGAAGAACGCGGTGCTCGCCGACGGCTGGGCGATCGACGGCCCCGGCCGCGCGAACACGGTCGTCATCGACGAGCTGGGCGTCTTCGCCAAGGGCGGCGCCGAAGGCGCCATGGTCATGTCGGCGCCGGACGGCACCACCGTCACCCTCAAGGTGCTCGACGGCAGCCTCCGCGCGGCCTCGATCGTCGCCCTGCGCCTGCTGGCCGACGCCGGTGCGCTCGCGCACGACGACGTCGACCGCGTCGCTCCGCTGCTCGACCTGGCCGTCCTCGGCCGCGGCGCGCCCGTGGGAGCCATCCGCGCCTCCTACTGACCGGCCCGCGAGCACAGGAAAAACGCTCCGGATCCACCCGGATCCGGAGCGTTTTTCCTGTGATCGGCGGCCCTACTGCCGGGCGAGACGCTTCGCGCGGGCGGCGGCGGTCAGCTGCGAGATCAGTACCACGAGGATCGTCAGGATGAAGACGGCCGAGGCGATCACATTGGCCTGCGCCGGGATGCCGCGGGAGGCCGCGATGTAGATGTACATCGGGAACGTCGTCACGGCTCCTGCGTTGAAGTTCGTGATGATGAAGTCGTCGAAGCTCAGTGAGAACGACAGCAGCGCCGCCGACAGGATGCCCGGCAGCAGGAGCGGGAACGTGATGCGCCAGAAGACGGCATTCGGCGAGCCGTACAGGTCGCGCCCCGCCTCCTCGAGGGCCGGGTCGAGCGACGCGACGCGCGCCTTCACCGTCACCACGACGAAGCTGATGCAGAACATGACATGGGCGATGATGATCGTCCCGAAGCCCTTGTTCACGCCGAGGCTCAGGAACTGTGCCGCGAGTCCCGCGCCGAGCACGACCTCCGGGCTCGCCATCGGCAGGAACAGCAGGAGGCTGGTCTGCGACCGGAAGCGGAACCGGTAGCGCATCAGCGCGATGGCGATCATCGTGCCGAGCACCGTCGCGATCACGGTGGAGATGAGTCCGATGATGATGCTCGCCATGAACGCGTCGCAGATGCCCGCCGCGTCGCACACGTTCGTCCAGTTGCGGAGGGTGAATCCGCGCCACGCGATGTTGTTCTTGATCGCGTCGTTGAACGAGAACACGAACGTGTAGACGATCGGGATGAGCAGGAACGCCAGCGCGAGGAACGCGTAGACGCCGAGCCCGAGGCCCTTGAAGCGCGGTCGTCCGGAACGCACCGAGCGCGGCGACGGGTTCGCCGGACTCGTCGGGACCGTCGCGGACGTCGGGGAGGTGGTCGAGGACGTCACAGCAGCTCCTCCGTTCCGCTCCGGCGCACGTAGGCGCCGACGATCACCAGGATGACCGCCATCAGCACGACCGACATGGCGGCGGCCGTCGGATAGTTCTGCAGCACCAGGAAGTTGCTCTCGATGACGTTTCCGATCATCGAGGTGTCGGCGGCGCCGAGGAAGTCCTGCGACGCGTTGATGTAGTCGCCCGCCGCCGGGATGAAGGTCAGCAGTGTCCCGGACACGATGCCCGGCATCGACAGCGGGATGGTCACCTTGCGGAAGGTGGTCCACGGGCTCGCGTAGAGGTCCTGTCCCGCCTCCAGCAGCCGCGTGTCCAGCCGCTCCAGCGTGGAGTACAGCGGGAGGCACATGAACGGGATGAAGTTGTACGTGAGGCCGAAGATCACCGAGAACGGCGTGCCGGTGATGTGGGCGTCGGGCGGCAGGATGGACACCGCCTTGAGCGAGCTGGCGATCCAGCCGTCGTCGCTCAGGATGGCCTTCCACGCCAGCGTCCGCAGCAGGAAGCTGATGAAGAACGGAGCGATGACGAGGGTCATCAGCAGGTTCTGGGCGAGCGGCCGTCCCCGCATCTTCACACCGATGAAGTAGGCCAGCGGGTAGCTGATCACCAGCGCCGCCGCGGTCGCGATGAGGGCGTAGGCGAACGAGCGGAGGATCTGCGGCCAGTACTCGGCGAGCGAGTCGGTGTAGGTGCTCCACTGGAACGCGGTCTGGTACTGCCCGATGTCTCCATCCACCACCGGAGCCTGGAACGACGTGATGATCAGCGAGACCAGCGGGGTGAGGAAGAACAGGACGAGGTAGAGCACGCCGGGCAGGAGCAGCACGAGCGCGATGCCGCTCTTGCGGCGGACAGCAGGCTCCTGGTCCTGGGTCGGCGGTGCCCCCGTGAATGCGGCGAGGGCCATCTACGCTTCCTCCAGCTCCGTGAGCATCCGCTCGCGTGCCTGCGCAGCGATGGCCTGGGTGTCGGCGTCGTCCGCGAACCGGCCGTCTGCCGGCGGCTCGTCGGCGAGCACGAACGTGTGCCCGGCATCCCAGGCCACCCAGACCTCGCCGCCGAGCGCGGCGATCGGTCCGCTCGCCATGTTCTGCGCGAACACCACGATCGTTCCGACGCCCGGCACATCCACGAGGTACTGCGTGCTCACACCGCTGAAGGACACGTCGGTCACGCGGCCGGGTCCGAGGCTGTTGGCGCCGGACGGGATCGTCTCCGGGCTGTCGTGCAGGGTCAGCTTCTCGGGCCGCACTCCGACCGTGACGAAGCCGCTCGTCCGCTGCGCGCGCGCCCGCGGCACCTGGATGCGCGACCCGCCCACATCCACGCCGATGGTCTGGTCGCCGGACTCCTGCACCGGTCCCGCGAAGAGGTTGGACTGGCCGAGGAAGTTCGCCACGAAGACCGTCGCCGGCAGTTCGTACAGGATCTCGGGCGACCCCATCTGCTCGATGCGGCCCTTGTTCATGACGGCGACGGTGTCGGCCATGGTCATGGCCTCCTCCTGGTCGTGCGTGACGTGCACGAAGGTGAGGCCGACCTCGGTCTGGATGGACTTCAGCTCCAGCTGCATCTGCCGACGCAGCTTGAGGTCGAGCGCTCCGAGCGGCTCGTCCAGCAGCAGCAGCGCCGGCCGGTTCACCACTGCGCGGGCGAGGGCGACGCGCTGCTGCTGACCGCCCGACAGTTGCGCGGGGCGACGGGACGCCAGGTGGTCGAGCTCGACCAGCCGGAGCGCCTCGTGCGCCTTGGCGACCGGGTCGCCGATGCGCCGGCGACGGAGGCCGAACGCGACGTTCTCGAGGACCGTCATGTGCGGGAACAGCGCATAGCTCTGGAACACCGTGTTGACGGGACGCTGGAACGGCTTCGTGCGCGTCACATCCTCACCGCCGATCAGGATGCGGCCCTCGGTCGGCTCCTCCAGTCCGGCGACCAGGCGCAGGGTCGTCGTCTTGCCGCACCCGCTCGGGCCGAGCAGGGCGAAGAACGAGCCCGCCGGGATGGTCAGGTCCATTTCTTCGATGGCCGTGAAGCCGGGGAACCTCTTCTTGATGCCGTCCAGGCGCAGATCCGCGCCGGACTCGGCGAATACTCCCTTTGCCATCAGGCCCCCAGGATCACCTTCTGGAAGTCCGCCTGATACCGCTGCTCTTCGGCCGGCGTGAGCGAGTGGAAGATCTTCACCTTGGCGAGGGTCTCCTCGTCGGGGAAGATCAACTGGTTCTCGGCGAGCTTCGGGTCGATCTTCGTCGCCGCTTCCTTCGCGCCCTCGACCGGGGTGATGTAGTTGACCCAGGCGGCGACCTCGGCGGCCACCTCCGGCTCGTAGTAGTAGTCGATGAGCTTCTCGGCGTTCGCCTTCCGCGACGACCCGATCGGGATGACGAAGTTGTCGCTCCACAGGGTGCCGCCGGCCTCCGGGATGGCGAACTCCCAGTTGTCGCCCGCTTCGGCGTTGAGCTGGGTGATGTCTCCCGACCAGCAGATGGCCGCCAGGGTGTCGCCGGACTTCAGGTCGTTGAGGTACGAGTTGCCCTTGATGTTGCGGACCTGGCCGTCGTTCACCTCTTTGGTGAGGGTCTCGATGGCCTTGTCGAAGTCGGCCTGGCTGAACTTCTGCGAGATGTCGACACCCTGCTGCAGCATGATCAGGCCCATGGTGTCGCGCATCTCGCTGAGCACGCCGACCTTGCCCTTCAGCTCCGGCTTCCACAGGTCGTCGACCGACTTGAGGCCGTTCGGCAGCTTCTCCTTGTTCCAGCAGATGCCGGCGAACCCGCTCTGCCACGGCAGCGACTTCTTGCGGCCCGGGTCGAAGTCGACGTCCTGGAGGTTCTTGACCAGGTTCTTCTTGTTCGGGATCTTGGCTTCGTCGAACGGCTGGACGTAACCGAGCCGGATCCACCGTGCGATCATCCAGTCGGTGAGGCAGACGGTGTCCGCTCCGATGTCTTTGCCCAGGGCGAGCTGGTCCTTCACCTTGGCGTAGTAGGTGTTGTTGTCGTCCACAGCGACGTCGTACTTCACCTTCAGGCCGCTCTGCTTCTCGAACGCCTCGAGCGTCGGGTACTTGCCCGCGTCGTCCTGGTCGAGGTAGGCCTGCCAGTTGGCCCAGGTGAGGGCCTTGTCGCTCGCGGACTGATCCTTCGCGGCGGTCGGCTTGCCCGAGGCGCCTCCGGTGGAGCAGGCGGCGAGGGCGAGCGCGGCGGCTCCCGCTCCTGCTCCGGCGAGGAGCCCACGTCGCGTCACGTGCGACGCCCGAGCGGACTGCACGAGCTGTCGGATCATCGGGTCTTGCGGGAGGTTGCTCGGTTTCACTGTGGTGCTCCTTGGGGATCGAACACGGACCACGGGCGACGGCGCTTGCGGGGCACTCCGTCGTGCCGTCGCGGTGGACCCGATCCTGACACACAGCGTGGCGATCCGCAGCAAAAGGGGGCCGAATCGTCCATTCGGAAACACAATCTTTACGAAATCCGTTCCCGATCGGTCGAAACGCCCGGGAAACCGCAGACGGGTCGTTCTGCCGCCGCGGCCGGTTCGTCCGCCAGTCGAGGGCCACCCGCCGCTACGGAAATCGTCTGCTGGATGCGGGTTCGCCCGCGAAATCAGCACACCTCGACGAAAATGACAGTCGAAATCGTCGGTGAACCTCGCTAGGGTGAGACCGAACCACCATGTCGAGTGTCGAAGGAGCCCCATGAAGGTCGCGATCCCCCGCGAGATCAAGAACAACGAGTTCCGGGTGGCGATCACGCCGGCCGGAGTGCACGACCTGGTCGGTGCGGGTCACGAGGTCTTCGTCGAGTCCGGCGCGGGCGTCGGCTCCTCCATCCCCGACGAGCTCTACGCCGGGGCGGGCGCGACCATCCTGCCCGACGCGGCTGCGACGTGGGCGGCCGGCGACCTCATCCTCAAGGTGAAGGAGCCGATCGAGAGCGAGTACGGATACTTCCGTCGCGGTCTGGTGCTCTTCACCTACCTCCACCTCGCGGCGGATGAGGCGCTCACGCGCGCGCTCATCGACGGCGGCGTCACGGCGATCGCCTACGAGACGGTGCAGCTGCCGTCGCGCGCGCTGCCGCTCCTCGCCCCGATGAGCGAGGTCGCCGGGCGCCTCGCGCCGATCGTCGGAGCCAACACGATGCTCAAGCCGAATGGCGGCCCCGGACTGCTCGTCCCCGGCGTCCCCGGCACGCATCCCGCTGTCGTCACCGTGCTGGGCGGCGGGGTCGCCGGAACCAACGCGATCTCGGTCGCGGTCGGCCTCGGCGCCGAGGTCACCGTGCTCGACACCAACATCCAGCGCCTCCGCGAGCTGGACGCGCTCTACGCGGGCCGGATCAAGACGATCGCGTCGAACAGCTTCGAGATCGACAAGGCGGTCGTCGCGTCCGACCTCGTCATCGGCTCGGTGCTCGTGCCCGGGGCGAAGGCGCCGAAGCTCGTCACCAACGAGATGGTCTCCCGGATGAAGCCGGGCAGCGTGCTCGTCGACATCGCCGTCGATCAGGGCGGCTGCTTCGAGGACTCGCACCCCACCACCCACGCCGACCCGACGTTCACGGTCCACCAGTCGGTGTTCTACTGCGTCGCCAACATGCCCGGCGCGGTCCCCCACACCTCCACGTACGCGCTGACCAACGCCACGCTGCCGTACGCGCGCGCCATCGCCAACCGGGGCTGGCAGGCGGCGCTTCGCGCGGACGCGTCGCTCGCCCTCGGCCTCAACGTGCACGCGGGCACGGTCACCAACGAGGGCGTCGCCTCCGCGCACGGCCTCGAGGCCGCCTCCCTCGAGGACGCCCTGGCCTGAGTCCCTCCGGGCCGCCGAGCCGCCCAGCACAGGAAAAGCGCCGCCGATCGGACCTGATCGGCGGCGCTTTTCCTGTGCTCGCGGGCTACGGGCTGCGGGACGGGTGGGCGAGGGTCAGGAGACGTCGAACCAGTGGTCGCCGATCTCCACGCGGGTGCCCCGGGTGACGCGGTAGCGGCGGCCGGCCTCGCACTGGCGGGCGACGCCGCCGAGGGGATGCGCGACCGTGCCGTTGCCGGAGTACCGGTCGCAGATCCACAGCTCGTCGCCCTCCAGGCCGAACTCGAGGTGCGTCTTGGACACGCTTCGTCCGGGGTCGGACACGATCACGAGCTGGTCTACGTGCTCCCCCGGCTGCGTGATCGGCCGCCGGCCGACGAGGCCGGAACCCGACACCTCCACGATGTCGCCGGTGGAGAAGCTGAGCGTGAACGAGCGGTGGGCGGCCGGACGCGCGGGCGGCGCCGTCTCGACCGGGATGATCGTCATCGCCTGGGTGGGAGGCAGCCCGTCCTCGTCGAGTTCCAGGGCATCCGGGAACCGCCCGGCCATCGCCGGTGCGGGCGGACGCTCGGCGAGCCGGTCCGAGAGGATGGACGTGTCGGAGGGGCGCGAATCGGCGAGTTCCGGCGCGCGGACGCGCGACGACGTCACCGAACTGCCGCACATCGGGCAGAACAGGGTGCCCTGCGCCAGCTCTGCACCGCACACGCGACAGTTCATCGGTCCGATCCCCTTCCGTTCCGTCTCCCACGGTAGCCGAGGGAACGCAGCGAGACCGCCGCTAGGAGCCGCTTCCAGCGCGTGTCGCGCTTGGCGAGCTGCGCGCGCAGGTCGTCGACCGCCTTCCACACCGATTCCGCCTCGGCGGGCGTCGGTGCGACACCGCTGAACGTGGCGCGGTCGGCGACCTTGGCGAGCGCGTTCGCGCGGGATCCGCCGATGGTCTCGGCGAACTCGACGCGCGTCGCGGCGGGCGGCGCGTCGTAGCCGTGGTCGACGGCGGAGTCCGCGAACTCGCGCCAGCCGCCCACGATCCGCTCCCGTGCGGTCGGCGCGCGCCGCCGGAGGGTGCGGCGGCGCCACTTGGCGGCCAGCACGGCGAGGAACGGTGATGCGACGAGCGCCAGGACGAGCAGGGTCCAGCCGACGATCGTCAGCACCGCGAGCAGTCCCTCCAGCGCGGGGTCGGGGTGCGGCTGGTTCGCCGGGTCGACCTGCGCCTGCGGCGGCTCGTCGTTCCGCTGCGGGTTGTCGTCGACCGGCGGCTGCACGTTGGTCTGCGGACGCGAGATCTGCGTCGGCTGATCCGGCTGCTTCGGCGGGACCGGACGGATCGGCGGGTTCGGGTCGACGGTGACCCAGCCGGAGGTGGTCTGCACCTCGATCCACGCGGAGATGTCCGAGCCGACGAACGTGACGTTGGAGCCCGCGTCGCGCGGCGCGACGAACCCGACGACCACACGGGCCGGGAACCCCAGCTGCCGCGCCATGAGCGCGGCGGTGACCGCGTACTGCTCCTGGTCCCCGAGCATCGGCACTGCGGTGAGCAGCTCGGTGATGCGGTCCGCTCCGTGGCCGGACCGGCTCGCGGGCTCGCCGGGCCCGATCCCGTGGCTGATGTAGCCGTCCTGCGCGAGACCGCGCAGCGCCGCCGCGAGCTTCTCTCCCGCGCCGGACACCCCCGCCGTGTACTTCTGCAGCGCGGACTGCAGCTCGTCCGGGATCACGCTCGGCCGCGGGACCGAGTCGCTGCCCGGCTGCACCTTCTCGAGTTGCGCGGCCGAGAGCAGCGGCTTCACGACCGTCTCCTCGGTGTACATATCGCCGCTGCGGAGCGACGTGGTCACCGCACCGGTCCCGGTGACGTCGTTGTAGAAGAACGCGCCGGAGAGGCGGCCGGCGTCGGGTCCGGCGAAGTCGACCTGCTCCAGCTGGCCCGCTCCGGGCAGCCATGGTCCGCGGTAGGCGCGCACGACCACGGTCGTCGACGCCTTCCTGCCGGTCGTCGCGCTCTGGTCGATCCGGTACGGGACGCGCGTGAACGAGCCTGAGGCGCTGGTCACGTCGCCGCTGCCCACGGCGTAGGTCACGCCGTCGTAGGTGTCGAGGGTGGCGATGCGGAGGCGCCGGTCGGCCGGAAGCCCGGCGACCGACAGCATAGGCTCCTCGGATCTGTCGGGCTCTAGATAGGAGCGGAACCCGCTCAGCGGGCTGGGATACTGACGCGGGTCGAACGGCTGCTCGACGGCCGTGCGCACCACATCCCGCTCGCCCTGCGGCGGGATGAGCGCGGCGGCGGCGATACCGGCCCCGGCTGCCGCGACGAGCATGACCGTCGCCCCCGCGGTCGTCAGCAGGGCGGTCGATCGGCGCTCGCTGCGGGACTCGACGAGCAGGCCGCTCTGCTCGCGCAGGGACCGGATGGATGCGGCCCGCCGCTGCAGGCGGAACCGGATGAGCCACGCCAGCAGCACGATGAACAGGGCGAAGAGCAGTGCGAGAGGAAGGGAGGCGACGGACGAGCCGAGCAGGATGCCCGCGACCAGCAGGAGAACGGGCGGGATCGCCGCCAGCTCCGGCCGGGACGACCGCAGCGCGATCGTGACGGTCAGCACTGTCGTCAATAGCGTCAGGAGGAACGCGGGTACGAGGAGCGCTTGGTACGACCCCACCGGGAGGCTGATGGTCACCAGCTGCTTCCAGCTGAGCCAGGTCCCCTGGACGAGGTCGATGAACCCCGCGCCGGTGGGCAGCAGGCCTCCGGCGCCCGCCTCCGAGGGCACGGCGAGCTGGACGCCGAGTCCGAGGTAGACGAGCACGATGAGCCCGGCCACGGCGATGCTCGGGAGCCGGAACGCCCACCCGAGGACGCCCACCAGGGTGCCGGCCACCAGCGTCACCACGAGCATCAGGAGGAACGCGGACGACTGGTAGATCGGCCAGAACGACCAGGCGCCCAGGGCGACGGCCGCCAGGGCGAAGGCGACGTCGATGAGGGCGCGGACGGGGCGACGGGCGGGCATCAGGTGGCCAGCCGTTTCGCGAGGCTGCGCTGGAGGTCCTCCAGGTAGCCGATGGTGAGGACGCTCAGGTCGGCCACCCGGCGCAGCGAGGGCACCGCGCCCTCGTCGCAGACGATGGACACGACATCCACCCCCAGCGGGAAGTGCGCTGCCGCGGCGCGCAGCTGCGAGGCGGTCGGCGTCGAGCCGCAGATCAGGAACGCGATCGAGATCCCGGCGGAATCGTCGGCGGCGACCTGCGCCAGTTCCGGCAGGCGGAGCGCCGACTCGGCGGTCTCCACGCCGGCGAGGTCGTCGAGCAGCCGGCCGCGGTTCACGGTGCTCAGCCGCCGGGCGCTGAACAGCATCCGCTTGGCGAACTCCGGTGTCTCCGCACTCGCGACGACCGACACGGTGCGCGAGTCGAGCATCGCGCGCACCCCGAGCGAACCGGTCACGCTGACGGCGAGCTCGAACTCCTCCTCCGTCGCGTAGTCGGCGGCCGACAGGCTGAGCGCGACCAGGAGGTGGCTGCGCCGCGTCTCCTCGAACTGCCGCACCATGTAGCTGCCGGTCTTCGCCGTCGACTTCCAGTGGATGTAGCGGCGCTCGTCACCGGGGACGTACTCGCGCAGCGCGTGGAAGGCGATGTCGCTGGAGGTCAGGTCGCGCGTCGGGGACCCCTCCAGGTCGCGGACGAATCCGGTGCTCATGCTCGGGATGGCGATGGTGCGCGGGTGCACGAACAGGTCGAGCGAGTCGGCCCAGACCACCTCGCGGCGCAGCAGGCCGATGGGGTCGGCCCGGACCATGCGCACGGGGCCGATCGGCACGATGCCGCGACGGGTCGTCGGCACGACGAAGACGTCGGAATGCTCCTCGCCCGCGGACAGGGACGGCGCGGCGAACTCGGCCAGGCCGTGTCCGACCGGGACCTCGACCCGGACGCCGGGGAGGCGGCGCCGCAGCGGATTGCGGATGGCGACCTCGCCGGGCGCGCGGTCTCCGACCACCACACGGTTCGCCGGCAGGGAGAGACCGACGTCGTAGGCGGTGCGGCCGATCAGATACCCCGACGCGACGATGAGCAGCGCGAGCGCCGTCCATCCGGCGACCACCGCCTCCACCCAGTTCCAGACGTACCCGGCGGTCAGCGCGAGCACGGCGAGGACCAGCATCGACCAGCCCAGCGCGGTGACGACCGCGCCCACCCGGCCGGCGACCGCGGCTATGGCGCGCCCAGCGGTGCCGGAGGTGCGGACCACCCAGACGATCGCGTCCGCGAGCAACCCTTCGCGCTCGCCGACGATACGGGCGCGCGCGTTGGTCAGCTCGGTCTGCGAACGGGTGACGGTGGTGGTCACACGGCGGCCCGATCGCTGGGCGGCGGGGTCTCGATCAGCAGCTGGCCGATGACGCTCGACGCGCTGACGCCCTCGAACTCGGCCTCCGGGTCGAGCACGAGGCGGTGGGCGAGCACGGGCTCCGCGAGGGCCTTCACATCGTCGGGCGTCACGTAGTAGCGGCCGGAGGCGGCGGCCATGGTCTTCGCCGCCCGCAGCAGCGCCAGCGCGCCGCGGACGCTCACGCCGAGGCGGATCTCGTCGGCCGTGCGGCTGGCCTCGACCAGTCGTGAGACGTAGTCGTTGATCGTCGGGTCGACGTGGACGCCGCGCGCCATCGTGCCCATCTCGACGACGGTGCTGGCGGAGATGACCTCCGGGACGACGATCTCGTGGGCTTTGCGCTCCGACCCCTCGAGGATGCGCAGGGTCGCCTCGTGGTCCGGGTATCCGATGGACGCCTTCATGAGGAAGCGGTCGAGCTGCGCCTCCGGAAGCCGGTACGTTCCCGCCTGCTCGATGGGGTTCTGCGTGGCGATCACCATGAACGGGGCGCCGACGGAGTGGCGGACACCGTCGACGGTGACCTGCTGCTCCTCCATCACCTCGAGCAGGGCGGACTGCGTCTTCGGGCTGGCGCGGTTGATCTCGTCGGCCAGGACGATGTTCGCGAAGATCGGGCCGCGGTGGAACTCGAAGGCGCCGGACCGCTGGTCGTAGATGTTCACGCCCGTGATGTCGCCCGGGAGGAGGTCCGGGGTGAACTGCAGGCGGTTGCTCGTGCCGCGCACGCTCTCGGCGATGGCGCGCGCGAGCGACGTCTTGCCTGTTCCCGGGAAGTCTTCGAGCAGCAGGTGGCCCTCGCTGAACAACGCGGTCAGCGCGAGGCGGATCACAGCGGACTTGCCGAGCAGCACACGGTCGATGTTCCCGACGAGGCGCTCGAACACTCCGGAGAACCAACCGGCCTGTTCGGGGGTCATCGTCATGCTCCGGCCTCTTTCGGTTCGGGGCGCGGCCCGATGGGCCGCAGGGAAGGGATGGTGGGCCGCGGGATGCGGCACACCTCAGTATGGCGTTCGCGGATCATGGCATGCCCGAACCGGGATACGCCTGTGAATACGTGTCGGCGCCGGAGACGACCGTGACGGTCAGTGTCGGGGCCAGGTCGTTGGCCGGTGCCGTGCACGTGGCGGTCTCGCCGGCCGCGGGCATCGGCAGCTGCGTCGCCCCGTCGCAGCTGTACGTCACGGCGTCGTAGGCGCCGGTCGGCCAGCTGGTCCAGGTGAAGATGTGGCTTTCGGGGTCGTACCGCTGGCCGCCGATGCTGAGGTCCACCGCCACACCGAGTGCCTGCGTCGCCGTCTGCGCCGTGCAGAGGGACGAGCCGTCCGGGTAGCCCTCGCACACCTTCGTGATCTGCACACTCAACGGCATCCCGTAGTGGTTGCCGTTGCCGGTGAGGACGCCGCTCGTGCCCTTCAGTTGTCCGGAGTCGACGACCGCGCCCCCGCTGAGCAGCTGGTAGTCGAAGACCGGGGTGCCCCCGCCGCCCGCGCGGTAGTCGATCGTGATCGGGAAATCGACGGTCGTGCCGTCCTGGACGCGCTGACCGACGGCGATACCCGTGACTTGGCCGGGCGACTGGCGCGGCGTGGCGCTGACCACGGCGGAGGCCGTGCATCCCTGGCCGTTGTAGGCGTAGACGATGAAGTTGTAGCTCTGGTTCGGCCGCAGTCCGCTGAAGACGGTGCTGCCGGCCTGCACGCGCTTCAGGCCGGGGTCGGTGTCGAGCACCGGCCGCCCGCTGTTGACGCCCGTCACCGAGCAGCCGGGCGCGTTGCCGCCCTGGAAGACGCCTGCGTAGTAGTCGGAGATCGCCTTGCCGTTGTCGCCGAACACGTTCGACCAGCTCAGCGTCGCGCTGGTGCCGTCGGTCGTGTCCGGGGTGGCGACCGGAGCGACCCCTGTGGTGGTCGGTGCGCCCGCCGGCACGCCGCTCCCCTGCGTCTGGTTCCAGGTCGTCCGGCTCTGGTAGAAGTCGTTGCGCGCCGCGACGGTGAAGCCGATCGCTGCGCCGTTCGCGATGCCCGGGTCGGTGACGTTCAGCGCGTACCCGGTGCCGACGGGATCCGAGCCCGGGACCTGGACGACATTGGTCACGCCTCCCATGGTGATCAGGTAGGAGGTGATCGGGCTCGCGTTGGGCGCGTCGGCCGGCTTGTCCCAGCTGATCCGGAGCCCGTGGTCGAGCGGAGCCGAGGAGAGGGCCGCCGGCGCGTTCGGCACCACATCGGACCATACGGCTTCCGCGTACGCGGTCGGGTCGGAGAACCCCAGGGCGTTCTGCGCGCGCACGCTGAAGTCGACGGCGTTGGCGGGGCCGTTCCCCGGCGTGGTGATCGCGCAGGTCGTGGTGGCGCACGGCGTCGTGGACAGCACGGCGCCGGTCACCGCGGAGGTCATGACGACCTCGAAGCCGGTGATCGGCGAGTTGTTGAACGCGCCGGGGATCCAGCTGAGGGTGAGACTGCGGTCGGCGATCGCGCTGATCTGCACGTTGCTGACCGGCGCGGGGCGGTCCTGCACCGAGACCGTGACGGTGCCCCAGGTGTAGCGGTCGGGGTCGTCGGTGGCGTCCGCCACCTCGTACTGCAGCGTCGCGTCCGCGGGCGCCGCCGTCGGCGACACGGCGACCTGCAGTTCGGAGTTGTCGGCGCTCGGCGTGATGCTGACACCGTCCGGCAGCCCGCTCCCGAGTCCCCGGACGGCGACGACACGGAGCGGCTTGCCCGGGAACGGGTTCGTCGCGCCGTCGTTCGCGAGCACATCCACCGTGGTGGTCTGCCCGCGCGGCGCGATCACGCGGTCGGGCTGCGGGCTCGCCAGCGGCCGTGTCGACGGCACGACGGAGATGTCGATCCGTCCCGCCTGACCCGCGTTGACCGCATCCTTCACGCCGATGGAGAGCGACGGGGTCGCTCCCTTCGGCGTGCCGGTCGCGACCGTGATCGTGAGCTTGCGCCCGTCGAGGGAGGCGGTGACCCCGGCTGGACGCGGCTCCTGGATGGAGTACACCAGCTCGTCCTGATCCTTGGCGTACGGATACGTCGTGATCTTGGTGAGGTCGACGGTCTTGGTCTGGCCGGGCTCGAAGTCGATGAGGGCGCCGGTGAACACCGGCGGCTGGTTCTGCCGTGCGGTCACGTCGATGGGCAGGACGATCGTCGCGACATTGCCCGCCGGATCGGTGGCGCTGGATCCGTCGGTCACCTGGAACGAGATGGAGGCGGGCCCGAAGTAGCGGGGCGACGAGGTGAACTGCAGCGTGTCGCTGCCCGACACCAGGTCGTCCCCGTTCGCGTGCGTGGCGCGGACGGTCGCCGCGTCGGTGAGCCGCACCTTCCGGCCCCCGACGGCGACGATGTAGTCGTTGAGGTGGATGGTCAGCGTCTTCTCGCTGACCACCGTGAGCTTGGGCGCGTCCCGCTTGAGCTGCGGGAGGGCGTCGTTGTAGCCGGGCACCCGGACGAATCCGTACGCCACGACCGACTCGTCCTCGGGGTTCGCCACCCGGAACGGCACGATCTGGCTCTTCGCTCCGATCGTCACCCGGAGGCGCTTGGCGGCGGTGATCTGGGCGTCGTTCGTGTAGCCGGGCACCAGCGAGAGCTTCAGGGTCGAGACCGGGCCGTCCGCGAAGAAGACGTTGGCGAGCACGTTCACGTCGACGCGGTCCTTGCCGAGGATGTCGGAGAGGCCGAGCGTCGTGTCGGAGACGACGGGGCGCGCCGGCGGCGCCTTCTCGTCGACCGTCAGCCGCAGGAACGCCTGGCTCGTGCCTCCGCGTTCGTTCTGGATCGTGTACAGGAACCCGTACGAACCCTGCGTCTGCGGGGCTGTGACGGTGACGAGCTGATTGCTCACCTTCGCCTTCGCCTTGCCGTCGAGGGACGTGACCGAGGTGACGCTGAGCGGGCTGCCGTCCGGATCGCTGTCGTTGGCGAGCACCTGCACGGCGAGGGTCCGGCCCGGGCGGGCCGTGACGTCGTCCTCCACCGCGACCGGGTTCCTGGCGCCCTCGACCCGCGCGGCGATGCCGACCCGGACCGTGCCGGTCGCCCGCGCGCCGAGCGCATCCACCACCGCGTACGTGAACGTGTCGGTGCCCGCGGAGTAGTCGCCGGCCTGGAAGTCCATCCAGTCGGGCCCGGACGCGACGACCGCGCCCTTCTGCGGGTTCGTCTCCTGTCCGATGAATTGGACCGAGTCGCCGTCGGGGTCGATGCCCGACAGGGGGATGGTGATGCGCACCGTGTCGCCCGCGAGCACCCGGGCCGTGACGGTCTTGGGCACCGGCGGGTTGTTGGTGGCGGCGTCCCGCTCGCGCACGGCGATGGTCACCTCGGCCGTCGCCCACTGGCCGTCCGCTCCGTAGACCTTGTACGCGGCGGTGTAGTTGCCCGGCTTCGACGGAGCGAGGTACCTCAGGTGGTCGCCGCTCGCGAAGAGCAGGCCGGCGCCGCTGGGCAGCGGGGTCGCCAGGGCGGGGTCGAGGGTCAGCTTGTCCCCGTCCGGCTGCACGTCGTTGGCGAGCACGGGGATGTCGACGACGTCGCCCACGCGCACCGAGACCGCATCGGGAGCCGCGATCGGCGGCTGGTGCGCGGTCAGCGGGGGCAGCTGCACGACGGTGACCGTTCCGACGGTGTCCGAGAGGCCGTTGCTCAGCCGGTAGTGGAAGTCGACCGGACCCTCGAGCGGCCGGCTCAGCGTGACCCGGAGGGTGCGCTGCTGGAGCACCTGGACGCGCACGCCGGTCTCCGCAGCGGGGTCGGTCACTCCCGTGACCAGCAGGACGCCGCCCGACGGGTCGAGGTCGGTGGAGAGCACGTCCACGTCCTGGGTCGACTGCTCACGGATGAAGGCCGTGTGCGGCACGGCGATCGGCGCGGTCTTCGCGCCGGGAGGCGCCTTGACCTCGACCCGGACGACGCCGGTGGCGGTCACGATGCCGTCGGTGACGGAGTACTCGATGTTGTGGGTGCCCGCCTGGTCCGACTCGAAGCGGAACGTGCCGCCCTGGTAGTCGGGGGTGATCGTGGCGTCGGCCTTGGTCGGCACCGTGCTGAGCCGGACGGTCCCGTTGCCGCCGCGCACGTGGTCGAGCGGCGTGACGGTCACCTCCTGGCCCTGGTAGGCGAGCACGGCGAAGGGATCGGCGATGATCGGGACCTGCCCGGGCGGGCGGACGGTCACCGCCAGCAGTCCGGCCGACTCGGTGCGGCCGTCGGAGAGGGTGAGCCCCACATCCTTCACCCCGGCGCCGTCGCCGTGGTCCGAGTAGGCGACCTGGCCCTGCGGAGTGAACGTCACGGTGTCGGGAGCGGGGATGGACGCACCGGCGAGATAGAAGGAGTCGCCGTCGGGGTCGTAGCAGTCGCCCAGGACGGGGGCGGAGACGCGCCCGCCGGACTGCACGACCGCCTTCGCGTTCCTGACGCACACCGGCGGGGAGTTCTCGAGCTCGGTCCGGACGGCCACGGTGACGTGTGCGCTGGCCGTGCCTCCCCGGCCGTCGGAGATCGTGTAGTCGAAGGCGATGCTGCCGGTCGCGGTGTCGGGCAGCGAGATCTGCAGCTGCTGATCGGCGTTGGTGAGCTCGATGGTGCCCTGGTCCGCGGCGACGGCCGTGAACGAGTCGATCGTGAGGACATCGCCGTTCGGGTCGTAGTCGTTGAGGAGCACCGGAAGCGGGGTGACGCGCCCCGGACGGGCGCCGAACGAGTCCGCGACCGCGACGGGAGGCTGCTCCTGCTTCTCGTACTGCGGAGCCGTGTCCTGCTTCGTCTGGTCGACGAGCTCCTGGGTGGTCTTCTTGGAGACGAGCTCGTCCCAGTTGTCGATCCGGCTGTTGCCGCTCTGGACCGCCCAGGACACGCCGGAGCGGCCGTCGTTCAGCACGACCCGGTCGCCGTTCACCCGGAAGCCGAGCACCGCGGCCGCAGGAACCTTCTGCAGCGTCGAGCGCTCCCCCGCGCCGGAGCCGGAGCACGACCGCCACGCCGTGCCGTCGTTCCAGGCCGCGTAGCTGCACCCGGCGACGGTGACCGGAGCCGCGGGGGCTCCGTTCGCCTGGGTGACCGCGCGCGTCGGCTTCCCGCCGTCGAGCGGGACGCGGATGAGGCTGTCCGACGTCGCCACGAAGACCGCGTCTCCGCCCGCCGACGGCTGCTGCAGGACCGGGGCCGCGCCCTCGGGGAGGACGGAGGACAGGCCGACGGCGCGTCCGTCGACCCAGATGGTCCGCTCGCCCGGATCGAGCAGCGCCGAGTGGCCGCCGACACTGGTGAGGGCGACGTCGGCCCCGTCCCCCCGCGTCGCGAGGGTCTGCGTCGTGGTCGCCGGCTCCGCCGAGCCGAGGTCGACCCGCACCAGGGCGCGGGTGGACGGCTGATAGGCGAACAGCACGCCGGAGGGGTCGAGCGCCGACACCGCGCGTCCGCCGAGGTCGATCGTCGCGGCGGATCCCGAGTTGAACTGGTCCAGCTGGTCGACCGTCGTGAGCCAGAGCTGGCCCGTCGCCTGCGACAGCAGCGCGACGTGGCCGTCGGCCACGGACACCTGCGGCGACCGCGGCGGCAGGGCGACCGACTTGCCGGCCTCCGCCTTCGCCGGGTCGACGACCGCGACCGTGTTCGCCTCGCGGTCCACGAGCAGCACGTCCGTGCCATCCTGGACGACGTCGAGCGCATCCCCGGTGCCCGGGACGACCGAGTTCAGCTTGTCGATCTCGGTGTTCGCGCGGCCGAGCGCCTTCTTGGCGTCGCTGGCGACCCATACCGCGGCATCGTTCAGCTGCAGGTGCTGGGCGCTGTATCCGCCCGAGACCACCGCGAGCGTCGTCACCAGCGCGGCCACCGCCGTCCCGCTCACGGCCGTGGCCGCGATGGACTTGTGTGCGGCGAGCCACTGCCCGACGGCGCCGAGCCGGCTCACGTCCCGGCCGCCCTCTCGACGCACTTCTGGCCGCTCGGCGTCCCGGTCTTGCCGTCGCGGTTGACCGTCACGGTCACGCAGACCGTGTCGCCGGGCTTGGCGTCCACCCGGAACTCGGTGGCGTGCTGGCTGCTCGGCGGCTGATCGTCGACGGTCACCTGGTAGGTGTCGCCGGTCTGCAGCCCGGGGTCGCTCCAGCTGAACACGATCGTGCTGCCGGCCACCCGGCCGCTGAGATCGCGGACGGTGGGGATGTCGTCGCTCGCTCCCGCGCGGACGAGCACGAAGGAGGCGGTGACGGCGAGCACGACGACGAGCACGGCGCAGGCCACCAGCGACAGCACCAGGGCGCGCGAGGTCTTGGTCGGAGCAGCCTGCAGCGGCGACTGCCCGCTGCCGCTCTCGCGCACCACCGTGCGGGTCGGCGCGCGGGTGACCGTCGCCGAGGCGGGTGCGGAACGCCGCCGGCGCCGGCGCACATTGGGGTCGACGGCGACGACGCCCTTGACCCGGGTGCGGTCCTCGGGATCGCCGGCGGTCGCGAGCGCCCAGTCGTCCATGGCGACCTCGATGGGCGTCTGCGGCAGGTCGAGCTCCGCCTCGACCGCCTGCAGCTCGCGGATGAACTCGAGCGCGCTGCGCTGGCGCTGCGACGGGCGACGCGACATGGAGCGCATGAGCACCTGCTCGAGCCGCGGGGGCACGTCCGGGCGGCCGATCGGCAGCGGACGCCCCTTGGAGATGCGCTGGATGAGCTCGGCGGAGGTGTTCTCCTTGCCAGGCACCTCGAACGGGGACCGGCCGGCGAGCAGCGAGTACATCGTCGCCCCGAGCGACCACACCTCGCTGGCGATCGTGCCGCTGGTCTCGTCGAGCAGCACCTCGGGCGCCGACCACGGGATGGACAGGCCGATCGCCTCGGTCACGTCGGCTTCGCTCAGCGTCGCGGCGATGCCGAAGTCGCTCAGCACCGGATGACCGTACGCGGTGCTCAGGATGTTGGACGGCTTGATGTCACGGTGCAGCACCCCCGCGCGGTGGGCGGTCTCGACGGCGCTCGCGATCCGGACGCCCGTGCTCAGCACCTCCGGCACGGAGAGCGGCTCGCTCCGGTACCGCTGGCCGATCGCCGCAGAGCAGAGCTCCATGACCAGGTACGGGCGGCCGTCGGACGACACGCTCGCCTGGTAGACGGTGAGGATCGACGGATGCGTGCTCAGCTGGGCCATCAGGTTGGCCTCGGCCTGGAACATCTGCTTGACCTGGCTGGTCACGACCTCCGCGAGCATGACCTTGACCGCGACCTGGCGGCGCGGCATATTCTGCTCGTACAGGAAGACGTCGGCGAAGCCGCCGGAACCCAGGACCCGGACGTACGAGAAACCGGGAAGGTTCGGCGGCTGGGACGGCAAACGCCGGGCCATCGGCTCCCTCCCGTTCGTCGGTGAAACGCGTTCGCGGGTGCAAAGCGTCTGACAATTGTAGGCAGCCTCGGAGTGCCCTCAGCGGGGTCGGACCCGCACTGGGGACAAGTCGATCACCCCCAAGTCGGGGGGCAGAATCAGTGCCTGCGGGCCGCTCTGCGCGACACTCCTTCGCGATGCGAGCCGGACTCCGGCGTCGCCAGCACGTCGACCACGACGACGGTCACGTTGTCCCGTCCGCCGTTGCCGAGGGCCGCATCCATCAGCTGCTGGGCGGCGTCGAGCGGTGACGACCCCTCGGCGAGGAAGTACCGGATGCCGTGCTCGGTCAGCTCCTTCGTGAGGCCGTCCGAGCAGACCAGCAGCCGCGACCCCGCGACGATCGGGAGGAAGAAGTAGTCCGGGACCGGGTCCTCGTTGAAACCCACGGCGCGGGTGATCACGTTGCTGTGCGGATGCACCTCGGCCTCCGCGGGGGTGATAGCGCCCGCATCCAGCAGCTCCTGGACGATCGAGTGATCGACCGTCAGCTGCTCGAGGGTTCCGTCGCGGTAGCTGTACACGCGCGAGTCGCCGATGTTGAACACCAGCCAGTACGGCGACCCGTCGACCAGGCTCAGGGCGATGCCGGTGACCGTCGTACCGGTCCCGAGGTCGGTGTGGCCGACGCCGCGGCCCATGTCGTCCACTGCCGAGCGCAGCGCCTCGGTGAGCGCGACCTCTCCGACGAAATCGGCCTTCACCTTCTCGGCCAGCCGGGTGACGACCGCCGTGCTCGCGAAGTCGCCTGCGGTGTGACCGCCCATCCCGTCGGCGACCGCGAAGATCGGCGAACGCGCGAGGAGGCTGTCCTCGTTGACGCTGCGCCGGTATCCCGTGTCGCTGAGCGCTGCCCAGGACAGGCTGATGCGTGCGTCGGGATCGCCGGGGACGGCCACCGTGTGGCGTCTGCTGCTGCGACCGATCTGGGTCACTCGCGTCCTTCTTCTCGGGCTTCGGTGATCTCGATGATATTACCGTCGCCGATCTCGACCCTCGCTCCTGCGAGCACCACTGCGGATTCGCCGGGGCGCAGACGACGCGTTCCCGCTGGGCCGGTCACCCTGGTGCCGTTCGTGGAGCGAAGGTCGGTGACGACCACCGCGTCCCCCGATTGCTCGATCCGGACATGGGTGGACGACACCTCCTGCGTCGGCGACGGAACCGCGACGAGTCGCGGATCGTCGGCCCCGCTGACCCGCTGAGGGGACGGCCTGCGGCCGATCAGGACGGGGGCGTCGAGAAGGAGCGTGTCCCCCGACGGGAGACGGACGGCGAAGGTCGCCGGAGGCGGCGGGACATCGACCGGCTCGGTCGACGGGGGCTCGATCGCCGCTTCGGACACCAGCGGCCCAGCGGGCACCAGGACCGCGCTCGGCGTGTCGTGGGGCGCGGGGCCCGCGATGGACGGGGCTCCCGACGTCGCGGACGGCTCATCGATGTCCACCGCGCCGGGCAGTTCGTGGAGGACGGGATGCGCCGCCGGCGGCACCTGCTCCGTCCCGTCGGCCGCGGCCTCTCCGTGTCCGAACAGGCTCGAGCTCCGGCCGCGGTCCCGGATGATCGTCTCCTCCGCGGCCGGGCCGGTCTGCAATGCCTCGGCCCCGGTGGGCGGCTGCACGGAACGCTCCGCGCGCTCGATCGGCTTCAGCGTCCACGTGAGGAGCTCGCCGTCGGTCACTCCCACGCGAAGCGGCAGGGAGCCGATGGCCAGCCGCGCCACCGGACCGGTCGGCGCGTCGTCGCCCTGCAGGACGAGTCCGGTCACGTTCCGGAACTCCGCCAGCACCCACGGCTGTACGCCGCCCGCGGAGAAGCGGCGCGCGCCACCCACCGAGAACACGTCGATCGCGGCGGATCCCCGCACGACGGCGGTCACGGTCACCTCGCCCTCGGCGGTCGGCTCGGCCAGTTCCGCCACGGCGAAGGAGCGCACGCTGTCCGGTCCAGCGAGCGGGAACGCTCCGACGACGGACTCGATCGTCGCGAGGTCCGAGTCGGCCAGCCAATAGACCGAGTCGACGATCTCGTCCGAGGCCGTGCTCTCGACGGCGGCGACGAAGCGGCGCCCGGCGATCAGCAGCCAGCGCGAGGGGCCGGCGGTGGGCGCGTAACGGATGAAGCCGCCAGTCATCGTCGGCTCCTCGTGGTCGTCGGCCGGGGTCGCTCCCGCGCGCAGGTCAGTGGTCGATGCGAGTGTAGCCCGACCGCGTGCGTCCCGCCGCCGCTCACCCGTGCGCGGTCGTGCGCACCAGCCGGAACGGGGTCCCTGCGCAGGCCTCGGCATCCCGCGGCACGGCGATCACCGTTCCGACGGACACGGCCGGGTCGGTCGAGACCGTCACTCGGCCCTGCTCGTTGACGAGCGCGAGCGGAACGCCCGCGGCGAGCATCGCGGGGAGCAGCTCGCGCTCCAGGCGCTTCACGTACACATCCACACCGACGACGCCGATCATGCTGTCCCGGCGTTCGACCGGGGACGTCACCGTGACGATGTAGTCGCAGGCGCACAGGTGGTCGACATAGGGCCCGGTGATGTGCGTGCGGTGGGTCGACTGAGGGACGCTGTACCACTCGAGGGAGCGGAAGTCGCGCAGGTAGTCGGAGTACGAGCGCGATCCCAGGTCGAGCTTCGACGGCGAGGACGTCGCGCCGAAGACCGGGTTGTCGTCGAGCGGACCCAGCCACCAGGCGAAGTGGAGGTCGTCACCCCCGGCGAAGTCGGGCGCGGCGATGAAGCCGGCGCCGATGAGCAGCGGGTCGTCCTCCTGCAGTGGCGGCAGCACGAGCGCGGCGACCCGGTCGTCGAGCGCGGCGGCGGAGACACCCGTCTCCGCGGCGTCCGGACCGCTCAGAATGGCGTCGCGCCACGTGTCGAGGGTCTCGTAGATGCGGGCGAACAGGGCGGACACCCGCTCGGCCGCCGCCTCGACGTCGCTCGCGAGCACCCGCTCAGCCATCGATCGTCCCTCCGGTCTCGATCCGCGCCTTGGCGGCGAGCAGCCAGCGGGCGACCCCCGCGAGAAGGGTGCTCACCTCGGCACGCGCAGTGGCGGCATCCCGAGCGGCCACGCCGTCGGCGATCGCGCGCACGGCGGCAGCCGCGGTGTCGCGCAGGGCCGCGTCGCGCATCCCGAGCCAGAGCAGCGGGCCGAACTCCGCCTGAAGCCGCAGCTGCTCACGGACGAGCCGCGTCGACTGGCTGAGCACCGCGAGCTCGAGCAGGAAGCCGCCGGCGTTGCGGCGCGCCGAGGCCGCCCCGCTGAAGTCGGCCGCGACGACCCACGCGCGAAGCCGTTCGTCGTCGGCGGGCGTGGACCGCTCGGCCGCCCGGTCGGCGCAGCCCGCCGCGATCGCGGTGACGTAGACCGCGAGGTCGCTCAGCTCGACCTGCGCCAGCCCGCGGAGCCGAGCGGCGAGGAGGGTGTCGTCGGCGTCGCCGGGATGCACCACGAAGCTGCCGCCGTCGCGGCCGCGCCGCGTCTCCACGAGACCCGCCTCGCGCAGCATCCCGAGCGCCTCTCGGGCCGTGACCAGGGCGACGCCGAACCGGCGCGCGAGCTCGGCCTCGCTCGGAAGGCGCTCCCCGGCGCCGAGCACACCCAGCACGATGGCGTCGGCGAGCCGGCGGCTGACCTGTTCGGCCCGTCCCGCATCCGCGAGCTGCGCGAAGACGGCGTCGCGCGCGCCCGGCGTGGCGCGGGTGGGCGTCGGGGCGGCGCGCGTGGGCGTTGTCACGGATCCCACGATAACCCGCCGCAATCATTCGCTATAGGATGAATTCGCATCGAGCGAAGGAGCGAGCATGGCCGACGGCGTCACCACCTCCGGGACCGGTGTCCTGGACGGACTGCGCGTCGCCGACTTCTCCCGGGTGCTGGCCGGACCCTACGCCACCATGATGCTGGCCGATTTCGGTGCCGACGTCGTCAAGATCGAGAGCCCGTCCGGGGACGACACGCGCGCCTGGCGTCCGCCCGTGGACGACGCGGGCGAGTCCACCTACTTCGGCGCCGTGAACCGCAACAAGCGTTCGGTCGTGTGCGACCTGACGACATCCGAAGGCCTGGCCGAAGCCCGGCGGCTCGCCGAGACCGCCGACGTCGTCGTCGAGAACTTCCGGCCCGGCGTGATGGAGCGGTTCGGACTCGACGAGGCGTCCCTCCGCGACGCCAACCCCCGGCTGGTCTACTGCTCGATCACCGGGTTCGGCCGCGGCGAGGGCGCATCCCTCCCCGGCTACGACCTGCTCGTGCAGGCGGTCGGCGGCCTGATGAGCATCACCGGCGCTCCGAACGGCGAACCGAGCAAGGTCGGTGTGGCCCTGGTGGATGTGCTGACCGGCCTCAACGCGTTCTCCGGCATCCTGCTCGCCCTCCGGCAGCGGGATGCGACGGGCCGCGGCTCGCGCGTCGACGTCGACCTCCTCGGCTCGCTGCTCGCTGCGCTCACCAACCAGGCGTCCGGCGCGCTCGCCACCGGCCGCTCCCCCGGGCGGCTCGGCAACGCGCATCCCAGCATCGCCCCGTACGAGCTCTTCCGTGCCGCCGACCGCGAGCTGGTCGTGGCCGTGGGTAACTACCGGCAGTTCGCTGCGTTCGCGGCGGTGCTCGGCCGGCCGGAGCTCGCCCTCGACGCACGCTTCGTCACCAATGAGTTCCGCGTCGGAAACCGCGCGGCGCTCCGGGAGGCCCTCGAGCCCGTGCTGGCCGCTCGTCCCGCGGCCGAGTGGGTCGCCGCCTTCGCCGCGGCGCGCGTTCCGGCCGGGCTGGTCAACGACGTGGCCGAGGCGTTCGCGTTCGCCGCGGCCCTCGGCCTCGACCCGGTGGCGACGACGACCGACCCGGTCACCGGGCGGACGTCGCGCCAGCCGGCCACGCCCATCCATCTGGACACCGCCCCGGCCGTGCACCGCACGCCGCCACCGCTGCTCGGCGCGCACGGAGCGCGCTGGGCGGACGAGACCCCTGACCACGACGACACCGCCCCCGATCACACCGCCCCCGGCGAAAGGACCCGACCGTGACGACGACGCTCGACGAGGCGTTCAGCATCGACCCTCTGCTCACCGACGAGGAGCGCGGCTGGCGGGACCGGGCGCGCGCGTTCGCGACCGACCGCATCCGCCCGGTCATCGAGCAGGACTTCGAGGACAAGCACTTCCGCACCGAGTTCGTGGCCGAGCTCGGCGCACTCGGTTTCCTCGGGATGCACCTGAAGGACGAGGGATGCGCCGGAGCGGGCGCCGTGAGCTACGGCCTGGTCTGCCACGAGCTGGAGGCCGCGGACAGCGGCTGGCGCACCTTCGTCTCCGTACAGGGCTCGCTGGCGATGAGCGCGATCTCCAAGTTCGGCTCGGACGAGCAGAAGGCCGAATGGCTGCCACCGATGGCACGAGGCGAGCGCATCGGCTGCTTCGCGCTCACGGAGCCCGAGGGCGGCAGCGACCCCGCGGCGATGAGCACCCGCGCCCGACGCGACGGCGACGACTGGGTGATCACCGGGACGAAGCGCTGGATCGGCCTGGCGGCTCTGGCGGACGTCGCGGTCGTCTGGGCGGCGACCGAGGACGGCGTTCGCGGCTTCGTCGTGCCGACCGCGACCCGCGGCTTCACGGCGACGGCCATCGACGGGAAGCTGTCGATGCGCGCGTCCGTGCAGTGCGACATCGTCCTCGACGAGGTCCGCCTGCCGGCGTCGGCGCAGCTGCCGGGCGCCCGTGGGCTCTCCGGTCCCTTCTCGTGCCTGAACGAGGCGCGGTACGGAATCGTCTGGGGCGCGATGGGCGCCGCACGCGACTGCCTCGAGGTGTCGATCGAGCGGGCGACCACACGGGAGGTGTTCGGGCGTCCGATCGGCGCGACCCAGCTCATCCAGGAGAAGCTCGCGAACATGCTGGTCGAGTACGAGAAGGGGATGCTGCTCGCCCTGCATCTCGGACGGTTGAAGGAGGCGGGCACGCTCACCCCGACGCAGATCAGCGTCGGCAAGCTCAACAGCGTGCGCGAGGCGCTGGCGATCGCCCGCGAGGCGCGCACCATTCTCGGCGGCGACGGCATCACGAACGCGTTCCCGGTGATGCGGCACATGGCGAACCTCGAATCCGTGCGCACGTATGAGGGGACGGACGAGATCCACACCCTGGTGCTGGGGCGCGCGCTGACCGGGCTGGCGGCGTTCGCGTGAGCGCGGTCGAAGCGGCTGCTGCGGCGGCAGCGCGTGCGGCGACGACGCCGACCACGCGCGACGAGCGGGCCGGCTGGCTGGAGGCGCTGGCCGCCGCCCTCGAGGCCCACCGCGAGGAGCTCGTCGGGATCGCGCACGAGGAGACGCATCTCTCCTCCGCACGGCTCGACGGCGAGGTGACCCGCACGGCCGCGCAGCTCCGCTTCTTCTCCAATGTCATCCGCGAGGGCGGCTACCTCGAGGCGGTCGTCGAGTCCCCCGACCCGTCGCTGATCCCCCCGCGCCCGGACCTGCGCCGCATGCTGCGTCCGCTCGGGCCGGTCGCGGTGTACACCGCCTCCAACTTCCCGTTCGCGTTCTCGGTGCTCGGCAACGACACTGCGTCGGCCCTCGCGGCCGGGTGCCCGGTCGTCGTCAAGGCGCACCCCGGGCATCCACGGCTGTCCCGGCGGACCGCCGAGCTCGCTGAGGCGGTCGTGCCCGAGGAATGGTTCTCCCTCGTCGAAGGGATGGACGCGGGGACCGAGCTGGTCCGGCATCCCCTCGTCCGCGCGGCGGGCTTCACCGGGTCGGTGCGCGGCGGGCGCGCGCTGTTCGACCTGGCGGTCTCGCGACCCGACCCCATCCCGTTCTACGGCGAGCTGGGCAGCATCAACCCCGTCGTCGTGACGCGGGCGGCGGCTGCAGAGCGCGCCGCATCCATCGCCTCCGGCCTCGTCGGCTCGTTCACCCGCGACGCCGGGCAGTACTGCACAAAGCCCGGGCTCGTCTTCGTGCCCGAGGGCGGAGGGGTCGAGGAGGGCGTGCGCAGCGGACTCGCGGACGCGCCGTCGAGCCGGCAGCTGACCGACGGGATGTCGCGGGCCTTCGCGGACGGCGTTGCCGCCTTCGAGGCGCATCCCGGTGCGGAGGTGCTGCGGGCGGACGCTGACGCTGACGCCTCGGCGCCGACCGTCGTGCTGGTCGATGCGAAGACGTTCTCGGCGGACCCGGAGACGTTCCTCGAGGAGTGCTTCGGGCCGGTGACCGTGGTCGTGCGCTACCGCGACGAGGAGCTGCCCGGCATCCTTTCGCGTCTCGAGCCGTCGCTCACCGCGACCATCCACCGCGGTGCCGACGAGGACGTGACCGCGCTCGCCGGCACGCTGTCCGCCGTAGCGGGCCGCCTCCTGTTCGACGGTTGGCCGACGGGCGTCGCCATCGGCTGGGCGCAGCACCACGGCGGTTCGTGGCCGTCGACCACGGCCAGCGTCCACACGTCGGTCGGCGCCACGGCGATCCGCCGCTGGCTCGCGCCGATCGCGTACCAGGACGCTCCCGAGCACGTGCTCCCGCCCGAGCTCCGCGACGCCAACCCGCTCGGCATCCCCCGCCGCGAGTCCTGACCCCCTCACGATTTGCGCCAATTCGCGGTTCTGACGCTCTCAGAACCGCGATTCGGCGCAAATCTTCACCGGGAGGGCTCGCACCGAGCGGCTCGAGGACGCCCAGCAGGAGTTGCGATTTGGCGCAAATGTCGGGATACGGAGGCCGTATCCCGACATTTGGCACAAATCGTGCGGGGCTACCGCGGAGGGATCAGACGCGATCGGGGTCCGCGGCGGGCGTCGCCGCGGCCTCGGGCTGCGCGCGGCGCGCGCGGAGCAGCTCCGCGACACGGATCGCGTCGCCCTCGGGCGCGTCGGACGCACGGTCCGGCCGGGCCAGCAGCAGGTACAGCAGCCCCGCTCCCGCGACGATCCCGAGACCGATCAGCACGATCCAGTCGTTGAACACGTTCCCGGTCGAGGTCGGCCACGCCAGCAGGACCATCGCGAAGATCCCGTAGACGAGCGCCACGATGTTGACGATCAGGCCCGCGCGGCCCAGGCTGAACGGCCCGGCCGGGCGCCAGCCCTTCATCCGCTGCCGCAGCGACGCGAGTACGACGGACTGGAAGGCCACGTAGATCCCGAGCACCGCGAACGCGGTGACCTGCGTGATCAGACCGTCGGGGCCGAGGTAGACGATCAGGCTGATCAGCAGCGGGATGCTGCACGCGACGATGAGCGCGTTGACCGGCACCTTCGTGCGCGGCGACACCTTCGACAGCCACCGGTGCGCGGGGATCATGCCGTCGCGGGCGAACGAGAACAGCAGCCGGGATGCCGCCGCCTGCAGGCTGAGCACGCACGACAGGAATGCGGTGACCGCGACCACGAGGAAGATCTTCGCGCCGACCGTCCCGAGCGTCGACTGCAGGATCTCGGGGATCGGGTCCACATCCTTGCCCGACACGATCCGCTCGAGGTCCGGCGCTGCGAGCACGTAGCCGCCGAAGGCGAACAGTGCGGACACACCGCCGACGAGGATGGTCATCACCATCGCCGTCGGGATGCGGCGGGCCGGGTTCGCGACCTCTTCGGCCACATCCCCGCACGCCTCGAACCCGTAGAAGAGGAACAGTCCTGCCAGCGCAGCGCTCAGGAACGCGGCGATGTACGACCCGTGCCCCTCAACGCCCATCGAGTCGAAGAACACCGAGAACGGGTGCTTCCGCTGGAAGATCAGCAGGTACAGGCCGACCGCGATGACGCCGATCAGCTCGGCGGCGAGGCCGATGCGCGCGACGGTGGCGAGCGTCTTGGTCCCGGTGAAGTTCAGGGCCAGAGCGACGAGGAGGAGCAGCACGGTCAGCCCGAACGTGACCTCCTTGGTCGCGGGCAGCCCGAACAGGCTGGCGAAGAAGCCGCTGCCGTAGCCGGCGACCGCGGTGATCGTGACGATCATCGCCCAGATGTAGATCCAGGCCGCCATCCACGCGTACCGCCGGCCCCAGAGCCGCCGCGTCCACGGGTAGATGCCGCCGTGGATGGGGTACTGCGACACCACCTCGCCGAACACCAGGGAGACCAGCAGCTGGCCGGCGCCCACGATGACGATCCACCAGATCGACGGCGGCCCGCCCGTCGCCACGGCGACCGCGAACAGCGAGTACACGCCGACCAGGGGCGAGAGGTAGGTGAAGCCCAGGGCGAAGTTCGCCCACAGGGTCATGGACCGGTTGAAGGAGTCCTCGTACCCGAGCACGGCGAGGTGATCGCCGTCCTCCAGGTGCGTGGACGAGGGTTCTGCAGACATCGGATGCCTTCCGGGATCGACTGCACACGTCGGTGTGTGTGGAGGAAGCGTAGCGGAGACCGGAAGCGGATACCTATAGGACAGGATGATTGACGCGCGACGGCGTGTCGCCATACGCACGCATCGACACTCCCTACTGATTTCGACATAGAAACGCCCGAATGGGTGCGGAATCGCTTGCCAGGTGCCACATCCGCTGACAGAATCGCTCCATGAGTACCCCTCGGGCGGCGAACGGCCACAAGGCTGCGGTCATCGACGACGTCTCCAAGGCGATCATCGAGCAACTGCAGGTGGATGGCCGCAAGTCCTATGCGGAGATCGGCAAGGCCGTCGGTCTCAGCGAGGCGGCTGTGCGCCAGCGCGTGCAGAAGCTGACCGAGTCGGGTGTGATGCAGATCGTGGCCGTGACCGATCCCATGCAGCTCGGGTTCTACCGGCAGGCGATGATCGGCGTGCGCTGCACGGGCGACACGCGTGCGGTGGCCGACAAGCTGGCCGCCATGCCCGACGTGGACTACGTGGTGCTGACAGCCGGCACCTTCGACATCCTCGCCGAGGTGGTGTGCGAGAACGACCTCGACCTCATCACGATGCTCAACTCCGAGATCCGGACGCTGGAGGGCGTGCTCTCCACCGAGACGTTCGTGTATCTGAAACTCCACAAACAGTTCTACAACTGGGGAACGCGATAACCATGACGACAACCGTAGAAACGTTCGGCGAACCGATCGCGGCAGAGGAGGCGGCGCTGCAGGCGAAGGCGCGCGATCACCTGTGGATGCACTTCGCACGCCAGTCGGTGATGGAGGACGGCCAGGGCGTCCCGATCATCACGCGCGGCGAGGGCCACCACATCTGGGACTCGCACGGCAAGCAGTACATCGACGGCCTCTCCGGGCTCTTCGTCGTGAACGCGGGCCACGGCCGCAAGCGTCTCGCCGAGGTCGCGGCCAAGCAGGCCGAGCAGCTGGCGTTCTTCCCGATCTGGTCGTACGCGCATCCCAACGCCATCGAACTCGCCGACCGGCTCGCCTCCTACGCTCCGGGCGACCTGAACCGCGTCTTCTTCTCCACCGGCGGCGGTGAGGCGGTCGAGACCGCCTTCAAGCTCGCCAAGTACTACTGGAAGCTGCAGGGCCGTCCCACCAAGCACAAGGTGCTGTCCCGTGCCGTCGCCTACCACGGCACCCCGCAGGGCGCGCTGGCGATCACCGGCATCCCTGCCATGAAGGAGATGTTCGAGCCGGTCACCCCCGGCGGGTTCCGCGTCCCGAACACGAACTTCTACCGCGCCGACGAGATGGGCGCGCCGACCGACGACATCGAGGCCTTCGGCGTCTGGGCGGCGAACCGCATCGAGGAGATGATCCAGTTCGAGGGTCCGGAGACCGTCGCGGCGATCTTCCTCGAGCCGGTGCAGAACTCCGGTGGCTGCTTCCCGCCTCCCCCCGGCTACTTCCAGCGGGTGCGCGAGATCTGCGACAAGTACGACGTGCTCATGGTCAGCGACGAGGTCATCTGCGCCTTCGGCCGCATCGGCCACATGTTCGCCTGCGACGAGTACGGCTACGTCCCGGACATGATCACCTGCGCGAAGGGCATGACCTCCGGCTACTCCCCCATCGGCGCGACGATCGTCAGCGACCGCATCTATGAGCCCTTCAAGCACGGGGACACGTCGTTCTACCACGGCTACACCTTCGGCGGTCACCCGGTCTCCGCCGCGGTGGCGCTGGAGAACCTCGACATCTTCGAGGAGGAGCGGCTCAACGAGCGCGTCCGCGAGAACTCACCGCTGTTCCGCGCCGAGCTCGAGAAGCTGCTCGACCTGCCGATCGTCGGCGACGTCCGCGGCGCCGGCTACTTCTTCGGGATCGAGCTGGTCAAGGACAAGAACACGAAGGAGACCTTCGACGACGACGAGTCGGAGCGCCTGCTCCGCGGGTTCCTCTCCAAGGCCCTGTTCGACGCCGGCCTGTACTGTCGGGCCGACGACCGGGGAGACCCCGTGGTGCAGCTCGCGCCGCCGCTCACGATCGGTCCGAACGAGTTCGTCGAGATCCGGCAGATCCTGGAGTCGGTGCTGACCGAGGCGTCGAACCACCTGTAAGCCAAAAGCCCCCAAAGAGCCAGTCCGGGGCCGCACACCGCGGCCCCGGACTCGTGCCTTAACCGGTCTGGAGCAAAGCGTGGACTACCGCAACGTCGGGTTCTGGTTCGATTCGATCGCCGAGCAGGAGGACGGCTTCCGGCCGCGTCCCGGCCTCGCCTCCGACGCGGAGGCGGATGTCGTCATCGTCGGCGCCGGGCTGACCGGCCTGTGGACGGCGTACTACCTCCAGGAGCGCGACCCGTCCCTCCGCATCCTGCTGCTGGAGAAGGAGGTCGCCGGCTTCGGCGCCTCCGGCCGCAACGGCGGCTGGTGCTCGTCGCTGTTCCCCTGGTCGGCCGCCAAGCTGGAGAAGCGCTACGGCTTCGACGCCGCCGTGGCGACCCGCCGCGCGATGGTCGACACCGTGGACGAGGTCGGCCGGGTCGCCGAGGCGGAGGGCCTGGACATCGACTACGTGCGCGGCGGAACCGTCACGTTCGCCCGGTCGCGCCCCCAGATGGATGCCGCCCGCGCCGAGTTCGAGGAGTCGGAGCGCTACGGTGTCGACGAGGTGGCGCTGTGGGGCACCGAGACGGTGTTCGGTCGCTTCAACGTTCCGCATGCGGTGGCCGCGACGTTCACGCCGGCCTGCGCGCGCATCCACCCGGCCAAACTGGTGCGCGGCCTCGCCCGCGTCGTGGAGCGTCGAGGCGCCACCATCGCGGAGGGCACCGAGGTGCTCTCGTGGGAGAGCGGGACGGTGCGCGCCCGCTCCGGCGGTTCCGACCGGCTGGTCCGGGCGGGGATCGTGGTGAACGCCACCGAAGGGTACGGCTCGCAGCTGCCCCAGGTCGGGCGGCGCATCCTTCCGCTGTACTCGCTGATGATCGCGACCGAGCCGCTGCCCGACGCGACCTGGGACCGTATCGGCATCGAGCACGGCCAGACCTTCACCGACTTCCGCAACCTCATCGTCTACGGCCAGCGGACCGCCGACAACCGGTTCGCGTTCGGCGGCCGCGGTGCGCGGTACCACGCGGGCAGCGCCATCCGCCCCGAGTACGACCGGTCGCCGCGGGTGCGCGACCACCTCGTCCACACCCTGTTCGACCTGTTCCCGGATGCGGCCGGCGCGCGCATCACCCACCACTGGGGCGGCCCGCTCGGCGTTCCGCGCGACTGGCACGCCAGCGTCGGCTACGACCGGGATGCGCGCGAGGCGTGGGCGGGCGGCTACGTCGGCGACGGCCTGAGCACGACGAACCTGGCCGGCCGCACGCTCGCCGACCTGCTGACCGACACCGCGACCGACCTGACCGCGCTTCCGTGGGTCGGCCACCGCTCGCGGCAGTGGGAGCCGGAGCCGCTGCGCTTCGCGGGCGCGAACGCGGGTCTCCTCGCGATGGAGTCGGCCGACCTGGAGGAGTCCGTCACGCGCCGCGCCTCCGTCGTCGCCCGGGCCCTCGGCCCGCTGATCGGCCACTGACGACGCCCGCGGCGCCTGGCCGTGGCCGCGGCCGCGGCCGCCGAGCACCGTCGGACATTTGGGCGCCAACGTAGGAGATTCGTCCCCGATCCGGGCGCAACTCCATCCGCGCCGCGGTACGTCGGAGATCCGAAACGATCTCGCCGACGCGAAGAACCCAGAGAACGCAGAAAAGGGAGGATGCCCCAGCCGAAACGGCCGGGACATCCTCCCTTCAGAAGGAACCCGTCAGTCCTGGGCGAGGACGGCCTGCAGCTCCAGGGTGATGGTGACGTCGTCGCCGAGCAGCATGCCGCCGGTCTCGAGCGCCGCGTTGTAGGTGAGGCCGAAGTCCTCGCGCTTGATCTTGGTCTTCGCGGTCGCGCCGGCCTTGTAGTTGCCGTACGGGTCCTGGCCGAAGCCGCCGAAGTCGAACTCGAAGGTGACCGGCTTGGTGACGCCCTTGATCGTCAGGTCGCCGTCGACGAGGAACTCGCCGTCCTCGTGGCGCACACCGGTCGACACGAAGTCGATGGTCGGGTGCTCGTCGGCGAGGAAGAAGTCGCCGGTGCGGAGGTGCGCGTCGCGGTTCGCGTCCTTGGTGTTGATGGAGGCGACGTCGGCCTTGGCGGTGACCTTGGAGTCGAGCGGGTTCTCAGCGGTGACGAAGGTGGCGTCGAAGTTCTCGAACACGCCCTTCACCTTGCTAATCATCAGGTGGCGGATGCTGAAGCCGACCTCGCTGTGGCTGGGGTCGATCGTCCACGTGCCTGCCTTGTAACCGGGGATCTCGATGGTCACGGTGTCTCCTTGTAAGTCTTGACGCCGGGCGGCCTGTCCACCCGCGTTCGAGTACATGCAAGCGCATTGACCGTCGATCTATTCCGCACTCCGCAAAAAAAGTTGACGCGTCACTCTTTCGGTGCGAGCGAGCGCCGCAGTTCCAGGAGTTTCAGCGCATCCGCGTCGATCTGAGAAGCCGGGATGCGCCCCTGCTGCACCGCCGCGACGATGGCGTCGATGAGCGCATCCGGGTCGCCGCCCGCGGGCAGCACGTCGAGCACCATGGTGTTGCCGGCGGCGATCGCCTGCACCGCGTTCTCCCCCGGGTCCTGGTACTGCGGCAGCCCGGTGTCCTGCAGCATCCGCAGGTCGTCGGTGATGCTGACGCCGTGGAAGCCGAGTTCGTCGGTCAGGATGCGGTGCCAGGCGGGCGAGAGCGACGCGGGCGCCGCATCCACCTGCGTGTAGGCGAGGTGTCCGAACATGACCAGCTCTGCGCCGGCGGAGATGCCGGCCTGGAAGGACGGCGCGTCGCGGGTCCCCCAGTCGGCCTTGCTGACCGGGGTGGCCGGGACCGCGTGGTGCGAGTCGGCCTCGGTCTCGCCGTGACCTGGGAAGTGCTTGAGCGTGCTGAAGACGGTGCCGCGTTCGCCGGTCACCGAGGCGGCCACCCGGGCCGACGCGCCGCCGGGCTCGGTCCCGAGCACACGGTCGGCGATGAACGAGGACGGATCGGCGGTGACGTCGGCGACGGTGCCGAAGTTCACCGAGATGCCCGCGTCCTGCAGCAGCTGCGCACGCCGGGCGAACGCCGCCTGCGTCGCGGCGGGCTGCTGGGAGCGCAGCGTGTCGGCGCCGGGCTGGTCGTCCCAGCCGAGCCGGGTGACGTCTCCACCCTCCTCGTCGACTCCGATCAGCGGAGGAAGCCCCGGGTCGGACGCCTTCATCGTCGCGGTCTGCGCCGCGAGGGCGGCGGGGGTGCCGGGGATGTTGTCGCCCATCAGGATCATCCCGCCCAGCCCGTACCGGTCGACGTAGCCGCGCAGCGCTGCCGGGTCGGTGCCGGGCAGATGGAACATGAACAGCCCGGCGACCTTCTGCCGCAACGTCTGATTGGCGAGCCGCTGCTTCGCGTACGCGACGACCGGGTCGACGGTCGGCGTCGGCGTCGCAGTCGGCTTCTGCGTCGCCGACCGGGCCGCAGGGGTCCCGGGCCGCGTCCCCGCATCACCGCCGAGCGGATGCGCGGGCGCCGCTCCGACACAGCCGGCCAGGGTCGCCGAGAGCGCCACGGCGACCGCCGCGGCGGTCCAGCGTCGGGCTGCGCGCATCCTTCGATGCTAACCCAGCCGGCTCATCCCTTCACGGCTCCGCCGAGGCCCGCACTGCGCAGGAACAGTCCCTGGAACACCAGGAACAGCGCGATCGGGATGAGCGTCGAGATCGCCAGCGCGGCCAGGTACACATCCAGTTGGATGGCCGCCTGCAGCGTCGGGAGCCGGACCGACAGCGGCTGCAGCGCAGGGTCGCGCAGCACCAGCAGCGGCCACAGGTAGTCCTTCCAGGCGGCGATGATCGCGAACACCGAGACGACGCCGAGGATCGGCTTCGACATCGGCAGGACGATCGACCAGAACAGCCGGAAGGGTCCGGCGCCGTCGGTCCGCGCCGCCTCGAACACCTCGCGCGGCAGGTTGTCGAAGAACCGCTTCACCAGCACCACGTTGAAGGCGCTGGCGCCGGCCGGCAGCCACACCGCCCAGAACGTGTTGATCAGCGACTGCCCGAGCAGCGGCGGGTTGAGGATGGTCAGGTATAGCGGCACGAGCAGCACCACCGAGGGTACGAACAGCGTCGTGAGGATGAGGCCGTACAGCACCTTCCCGTACGCGGGTCGCAGCACGCTCAGCGCGTACCCGGCGGTCGTCGCGACGATGATCTGCGCGGCCCACGACCCGGCGGCGACCCAGATCGTATTGACGAACTGCACATCGATGTGGACGGTCGACCACGCTGTGGACAGGTTGGCCCAGTCCACGCCGTGCGGGAACAGCGCCATGGGCGTGCGGAGCGTGTCGACCGTCGGCGTGATCGCCGACTTGGCCAGCCATAGCAGCGGGCCGAGGCCGACGACGATGAGCACCACGAGCAGCACTGCGTGTATGACGCGGGTGCTCCACTTCACCCCGGGCCGGCGCCCGTCGAACACCGAGAGGATGCCGCGATCGCCCGCATTCTCGGACGCGCGGCGTCTGCGCCGCCGGCGAGGCGGCTCGGGTGCGCCGCCCTCTTCGATCACGTCGGTGAGGACGTTCCTGACTTCGGGCGGCAGCGAGGTCGTGGTGGTCAATTCTGGCTCCAGGACTTGGTGAGGCGGAAGTACACGAGCGACAGCACGGCGAGGAACGCGGCGAGGATCAGGCTGAGGGCGGTCGCCGCGCCGTAGTCGCCGCCGAGCGAGTTCTGGAACGCGTACCGGTAGATGAGCAGCAGGATGGTCACTGTCGAGTCGACCGGTCCGCCCCCGGTGAAGAGGAACGGCTCGAGGAACACCTGCGCGGTCCCGATGATCTGGAGGATGAGCGTGATGAGCAGGATGCTGCGCAGCTGCGGCATGGTCACGTGCCACACCTTCTGCCAGATGCTGGCGCCATCCACCTCCGCCGCGTCGTACAGCTCCGGCGCGACGCCGGTGATGGCGGCCAGGTAGATGATGATCGTCCCGCCCGCCGCCGCCCAGGTCGCCTCGACGACCAGTGACGGCATCGCCTGGGCGGCCGACTGGATCCACGGCTGCGGCGGGATCCCCACCCAGCCGAGGATCGTGTTGAACACGCCGTCCGGCCGGGCATCGTAGAAGAACTTCCACAGCAGCACCGCGACCACCGGCGGCACGACGACCGGCAGGTAGGCGAGCGCGCTGTACAGCCCCTTCGCCCGCTTCACCTCGCTCATCAGCACGGCGGCGATCAGCGGCACCGGGTACCCGAGGATCAGCGCGAGGAGGGCGAACCAGGCGGTGTTGCCGACCGCCGTCCAGAACAGCGGATCGTTCACCACCTGGACGAAGTTGTCCCAGCCGACCCAGGTGGGCGCGCTGACCAGGTTGGTGTGCTGGAAGCTCATCACCACGCTGCGCACGATCGGCCACCACGAGAAGACGCCGAAGATGACCAGCATCGGCAGCAGGAAGAGCAAGGTGCTGGCGCCCCCGCCGCGCACCCAGGTGAGGGGTGTGCGGCGGGGGCGGCTCAGCGGACGGTCGTGAGTCGTCATTTGTCGGCGTCGACGAGCTTCTGGATGTCGCCGTCGACCTTGGTGAGCAGGGCGTCGATGTCGGCGTTCTTATCCGTCAGCACCGCCTGGACCACCGAGTCGAGCGCACCGTAGAGCTCCTGCGTGTGCTTGTTCGGCTCGGGCACGAGGGTGGCGTCGAAGATCTTGTCGGTGAACGGCGCGACGTTCTCCTGCGGGACGTTCACCTCATCCTTGATCCACTCCATGTTCTGGTCGTAGGTGGCCTTGTCGAACACCGGCAGCGTGGGCACACCGACCGGCTGGTTCGACTTCACGAGCACCTTGGCGTCGGCGATGGCCTGGTCCTTGTTGAGCAGCTTCTGCATGTAGTAGAAGTCGATCCACTTGACCGCGGCCTCCTTCTCCGCCTGCGACGACTTGGGGCTGACCGCCGCCACGTTGCCGCCGACGAGGACGCCCGCGTCGCTGTTGCCCGCATCGACCGGCAGCATTGTCAGCCCGTAGTTCTTCGGGTCCACGCTGTTCTGCTGGACCAGCGAGGTGAGCACGTCCGAGCCGGACGGGTACATGGCGATCTGCCCGGCGCCGAACGCCTGGTTGATTCCGCTCCAGTCGAGCAGGAAGTTGCTTCCGACCGAGTTGTCCTGGAACCGGAGGTCGTGCAGCCACTGCAGAGCCTCCTTGGTGACCGGATTGTTGGTGGTGACCTTCGTCTTCCCGCCGTCCGTGGTCTCCATCCGGCCTCCGCGCGAGTACACCGTGGTGGTGAGTTCCCAGCCGCCGGTGTTGCCCTGCGTCATCTGCATGTAGCCGGCGACGCCCGGAACCTTCTCGGAGATGGTCTTGGCGTCCTTGCGGACCTCGTCCCAGGTCGTCGGCGGCTTGTCGGGGTCGAGGCCGGCCTTCTGGAAGATCTCGCGGTTGTACGAGAGACCCATCGCGTACGGACCGTACGGGATCCCGTAGATCTTGTCGCCCGACTTCGCCACGGCGAGCACGTTCTCGTTGAACTTGTCCGCGTACGGCAGCTTCTTCACCTCCGCTGTGATGTCGGCCAGCTGACCGGCCTGCAGCAGCGACTGGGAGTCGGTGAACGGCACGTTGAAGACGTCCGGGAGGGTTCCGCCCGCGAGCTGCGTCGCGAACGTGGGCCCCGTCCACTGGTACTCCTCGGACTTGACGACGACGTTCGGGTTGGCCTTCTCGAACTCCTTGACCCGGTCGTCGAAGGCCTTGAAAGCGGCCTTGTCGCTGCCAGGGATGAGGCTGGCGACGGTGATGTGGACCTTGCCGTCGGATTCACCGCCGGATGACGAGCATCCGGCCAGCAGCCCGGCTCCGGCGATCGTGACCGCGGCGACCGCCGCGATCGTGCGTGGTGACTTCATTGTCTGGACCCTTTCGAGTGTGATGCGTTGCGTGGATGGTGCGTTCAGGTGGTGAGGTGCCCCGCGGCGCGCTGCTGGGTGCGCAGCCACGCCGTCGAGTCGGGAGGCAGCAGTCCGCCGACGAGCGGACTGGTGCTGAGCAGGATCGCCTGGTGCTCGGGAAGAGCGACCGGGACGGCGGACAGGTTGGTCACGCTGACGAAGGCGCGCCCGCGGGCGAACGCGAGGACTCCCGGCTGGGCGTCGAGCCAGGCGAGCGGCCCGTCACCCAATGCCGGCTCGGCGCGGCGGATGCGGAGGGCCTGGCGGTACAGCCAGAGCATCGAGGACGGGTCGCTCTGCTGCGCGTGGACGGTGAGCTCGGCCCAGTCTGCGGGTTGCGGCAGCCAGGGTGGCGCCGATGCTCCCTCCGGGCTGAAGCCGAAGGGAGCGACGGTCCCCCGCCACGGCAGCGGCACGCGGCAGCCGTCCCGCCCGGGGTCGACGCCGCCGGACCGCGCGTGCATCGGATCCTCGCGCAGTTCGTCGGGGAGGTCTTCGACTTCGGGCAGCCCGAGCTCGTCGCCCTGGTAGATGTACAGCGAGCCCGGGAGGGCGGCCGTGAGCAGCGCCGCCGCCCGCGCGCGGCGGCGACCGAGTGCGAGGTCGGTGGGCGTCCCTTTGCGCTTCTTCGCGAACGCGAAGGAGGAGTCCTCGCGGCCGTAGCGGGTCACCGCCCGGGTGACGTCGTGGTTGGAGAGCACCCAGGTGCTCGGCGCCTGCACGGGGGCGTGCGCGGCGAGGGTCTCGTCGATGGAGGCTCGCAACTCGTCCGCATCCCACGGCCGGGCCAGGAAGTCGAAGTTGAAGGCGGTGTGCAGCTCGTCCGGCCGGAGGTACATCGCGAACCGCTCGATGTCGGGGAGCCACAGCTCGCCCACCAGTACACGGGTGCCCGGGTAGCCGTCGGCGAGGTTCCGCCAACTGCGGTAGATGTCGTGCAGCTCGTCCCGGTCCTGGTTGGGGTGCTCCCCCGCTCCGGGATGCTCGGGAACCTCCGGGAGCGCCGGATCCTTGACGAGAAGGGCCGCGGAGTCGATCCGGACGCCGGCGACGCCGCGGTCGAACCAGAAGCGCAGGATGTCCTCATGCTCCCGGCGGACGTCGGGGTGGTTCCAGTTGAGGTCGGGCTGCTGCGGGCTGAACAGGTGCAGGTACCACTCGCCGGGGGTCCCGTCGGGGTCGGTCGTGCGCGTCCAGGTCTCGCCGGAGAAGTTCGACGGCCACGCGGTCGGCATGACGTCGCCGTTCTCGCCGCGCCCGGGCCGGAACCAGAACCGCTCGCGCTCCGGAGCTCCGGGACCGGCGTCGAGGGCCTCCTGGAACCAGCGATGGCGGTCGGAGACGTGATTCGGGACGATGTCGATGATGGTGCGGATGCCGAGCGCGAGCGCCTCCCGGATGAGCGCTTCCGCTTCGTGCAGGTCGCCGAATGCCGGGTGGATGCGCCGGTAGTCCGCCACGTCGTACCCGCCGTCCGCGAGCGGCGACTCGTACCAGGGCGTGAACCAGATCGCGTCGACGCCGAGATCGGCGAGGTAGGGCAGGTGCTCGCGCACGCCGGCGAGGTCGCCGACGCCGTCGCCGTTCCCGTCGGCGAAGCTGCGCGGGTAGATCTGGTAGATCACGGCACTGCGCCACCACTGCGGATCGTCGCTCGGGGGCGCGGCGATCGCGGTGGCACCGTCCGTCGCTGCACCCGGTGCGGCGACGGGTGCGGCGCTGCCGCCATCCATCACGGAGAGGTCCACGCTGAGCCCTTCGGTCGACTGTCGTCGCGACGAACGCCTCGGCGCCGTCGTCGTTTGACCGAAATGTAGCTAAGCCGACAGAATGACGCAAGAACTCAACAACACGTAATTGGTTTGCGTACTTTTGCGTGCACTTACATGTTCACGCGGCGTGCGGGACCGGTCCCGTCGACCCCCGCACGACCAGCTCCGGCTCGAAGAAGAGCTCGTCGCGAATGGCCGAGTCGCTCGAGATCTGGCGCAGCAGCAGCTCGATGACCGTCCGCCCCATCGGCTCGATCGGCTGGCGGATCGTGGTCAGCGGGGGCTCCGTGCAGTTCATCAGCGCCGAGTCGTCGAAACCCACGATCGACACGTCGCGCGGGACCGACAGCCCGGCGCGGCGGGCGGCACGCACGGCGCCGAGCGCCATCGGATCGCTCGCGCACAGGATCGCCGTCACACCGGAGCCGAGCAGTCGGGTCGCGGCGGCCTGCCCGGCCTCGAGCGAGTACAGCGAGTGAACGACCAGCGACTCGTCGAGCGGCGTGCCCCATCCCTCGGCGATGCGCCTGGCCGCCTCCAGCTTGCGCTGGGACGGGACGTGGTCCCGAGGGCCGAGCAGGAGTCCGATCCGCTCGTGACCGAGGGAGCGCAGATGGGTGAGCGCCTGCGCCGTCGCGACCGAGTCGTCGCAGGAGACGGTCGCGAAGTGGAGCGCGTCGACCGGTGCGTTGACCAGCACGGTCGGGAGGTTGAGCTCGGTCAGCCGGCTGTAGTGGGCGTGGTCCGCCCCCTCTTGGGCGTACGCGCCGCCGACGAAGATCACGCCGGAGACCTGCTGCTGCAGGAGGAGGTCGACGTAGTCCGACTCGGAGATGCCGCCCGCCGTCTGCATGCACAGCACCGGCGTGTAGCCGTTCTGCGCCAGCGCTCCCCCGATGATCTCCGCGAAGGCGGGGAAGATCGGGTTCTGCAGTTCGGGCAGCACCAGGCCGACGAGCCGCGCGCGCTCGCCGCGCAGCTTGGTCGGGCGCTCGTAGCCCAGCACATCGAGCGCAGTCAGCACAGCCTGACGGGTCGCATCCGACACCCCCGGCTTGTCGTTGAGCACGCGGCTCACGGTGGCTTCGCTGACCCCGACCTTGCGGGCGACCTCGAGAAGACGCTTCGACATGGCGATAGTGTACGCAATTCCTTGCAGATCAGCGCAAGTATCTTGCAGTCGCGCCGCGGGATACGATGACGGCATGGCGAAGAAGGCGGTCTCCCTGCTCCTCGCCAGCCACCCCGGCCCCACCGTGGTGGTCACGGTCATCACAACCCTGCTCGGCGTCGGCCTCGGCTACCCGCCCGGCCGGCTCGGCGTCCTGGCGCTCGCCGTCCTCTTCGGCCAGCTCTCGATCGGCTGGTGCAACGACTGGCTGGATGCGGCTCGCGACCGCGCGGTCGAACGCACCGACAAACCCGCCGCGCGGGGGGACGTCTCGGTGGCCACCGTCCGGATCGCGGCCTTCGTCGCCCTGGCGGCGGCGATCCTCCTCACGCTTCCCCTGGGGCTCGGTGCGCTGGCCGCGCACCTCATCGTCATCGCCGGCGGCTGGGCGTACAACCTCGGCCTCAAGGCGACGGCGTACTCCTTCGTCCCTTTCCTGGTCAGCTTCGGGGCCCTGCCCGCGGTCGCGACGCTCGGCCAGGAGCAGCCCGCCCTGCCGCAGTGGTGGGTCTACGCCGCCGGCGCGCTCCTCGGCCTCGCCGCCCACATCACCAACGTCCTCCCCGACCTCGAGGACGATGCGCGGACGGGCATCCGCGGCATGCCGCACCGGCTCGGCGCACGACGCAGCGGGCTGCTGGCGTTCGCCGGACTGGCCGTCGCGACACTGCTCATCACCTTCGGCCCGGGCCTCCCAGTCCGTCCGCTGCTGATCGCCGGACTGGTGATCGGCCTGGCGGCCGCCGTAACCGGCGTCGTGCTGCTCCTGCGACGCAGCCCCACCCGGCTGCTCATGCAGCTCATCATGACCTGCGCGATCGTGGACGTCGCGATGCTCGCCCTTGCGGGTCAGTCCGTGACGGTCTGAACCTTCTCCGCCACTGGCGCGTGGTTCTGGATGCCGATGGCCGAGACGACGCCGCCGACCAGCAGCAGGGCCGCAGCGGTGAGCATCGCGCGGTGGAGGCCGGCCGTGTCCAGCGTCCCTCCGATGATCATGCCGGCGGCGGCGATCGCCAGCAGCCCCGCGATACGGGAGACGGCGTTGTTGACGGCCGACGCGATACCGGCCTGCTCGGGATGGATCGCCCCGAGGATGGCGCTGGTCAGCGGGGCGACCGTGATGGACAGGCCGACGCCGAACAGCAGCACCGCCGGGAGCAGCGTCGTCCAGTAGTCGACGTTCGTTCCCATCATCAGCAGCCAGACGAAGCCCGCCCCGGCGATCATCGGACCGATCGCCATGAACAGCCGCGGACCGTACCTCCCGGCGAGCCCCCCGAAGAACCCGGACAGCAGCAGCATGCAGAGCGTCGACGGGATGAAGACGAACCCGGCGGCGATCGCGGAGAACCCGGCGACCTGCTGCAGGTACAGCGTGACGATCAGCGGCCCGAACGAGAGCGCCGCGTAGACGAAGAACGTCGCGATGTTGCCGACCCAGAAGTTGTGCACCCGGAACAGTCCGAGCGGCAGCATCGGCTGCTTCACGCGCGTCTCCGCGAAGAAGAAGGCCGCGAGGCTAAGCAGTCCGACGACGAGCGGGATCCAGACGCGCGGATCCGTCCAGCCGTAGGTGCCCTGCTCGATCAGCGCGAACACGGTCCCCGCCAGACCGACCGATCCGAGGACGGCCCCCAGGTAGTCGACCCGGCCGCCCATCCCCTTGTCGGTGTCGTGCAGGGTCGCCATGAGCAGCAGGGTGATGGCGATCGGGATGACGTTGATGACGAACACCCACCGCCACGAGAGCGTGTCGACGAAGATGCCGCCGACGACCGGTCCGGCGATCATGGCGACACCGGTGAACGCGGTCCACCGGCCGATCGCCTTCGCCTGGGCCGGCCCCTCGAACCGGGAGATGATGATCGCGAGCGAGCTGGGCACCAGCAGCGCGCCCGCCACCCCCTGCAGGGCGCGCGCGACCACCAGGAACACGCCGGTCGGCGCGAAGGCGCACAGCAGCGACGTGACGCCGAAGCCGATCAGCCCGGCGTAGAGCACCCGCTTCCGGCCGAACACATCGGACAGGGAGCCCGCGATGAGGATGAGGGACCCGAGCGTCACCAGGTAGCCGTCCACCACCCACTGCTGCAGCGGGAGTCCGCCGCCGAGCTCGCGCGAGATCGCGGGCAGGGCGACGTTGATGACGGCGCCGTCGAGGAAGGCGACGAAGCTCGACAGGATCGCGATGACGAGCACTTTGAACTGCAGCGACGTCATCCGCTCGATCCGCACGTTGGTCATGCTCTCATTCAAGGGCCTCGCCACCGCGGTGGCAACCGCGGCCGGTCAGTCGTTGCCCTTGGTGCAGGTCTGCTGCGCCGCCGTCTGACCCGTGATGGTCGAGGGCAGTTCCACCGAGCCGCCGCCCGTCCCCGTCGGGTCTGGTGTCGCGCCTGCAGCGGGCGTCGTCGGCGCGGCCGGAGTCGCGGGAGCGGCGGGCGTCACGGGCGACGGCTCGGCCCCGGGCACGGGCGCCGGGGACGTCGTCGCGGTCGGATCCTCCGCCGCCCGGCCCGTCGAGCCGGTGAGCTTCACCGGCTGGTCGTTCACCAGGGCCTGGTTGAGCGCATCCGCGGCCGACTCCTGGGGCACGACGCGGTTCGGGTCGTCCGGGTCGGTCACCGCCGGATATTGCACGAACACCATGTTGTCGAGCCCGGTGTCCCGCAGCGCCAGCGCGATCTGCACCAGTGTGGTCGGGTTGGTCAGCGTCTCGGAGGGCGTGATGTTGTTCACCGCCGCCTTGGCCAGCGCATACAGCTGGACTGGGTTGGACAGCACGCCGCCGCTGACGATCTTCCGTGCAAGGGCGGAGAGGAAGACCTGCTGGTTGGAGATGCGGCCCAGGTCGCTGCCGTCCCCCACGCCGTGCCTGCTGCGGAGGAACGACAGCGCGACATCCCCGACGATGGTGTTCTCGCCCGCGGGCAGGTCGAGCGGCGGGTTCGTGTAATCGTCCGTGACCGGCGAGGCCAGGCAGACCGTGACTCCGCCGACCGCGCTCGACATGGCGCTCACGCCGTTGAAGTTGATCACCGCGGCGAACGGGATGCTGAGCCCGGTCATCTTCGACACGGTGGCGACCACGCAGTTCAGCCCGCCGCGCGACAGCGCGGTGTTGAACTGCGCGTACGAACTGCCGTCGATGGTCCCGCCGTTGGGGTCGGGGCAGTCCGGGATGGCGACCATCAGGTCGCGCGGGAAGCTGACGACCATCATGCTCTTGTGGTCCTGCGCGATGTGCAGCAGCATCGTGACGTCGTTGTTGCCGGCGCCGCTGCTCGCATCCTGCTCGTCGGCACTGTTGTAGATCCCGCCCAGATCGCTGCGGCTGTCCGTGCCCGCGAGCAGCAGGTTCACGCCTCCCGGAATCGCGGCGACGTTGGGAATGTCCTGCGGGATCGCAGAATGCCCGGGAAGCGCCTCCAGGTGGACGCCCGTCTTGATCGAGTGGGCCACATCCCACACCGCGTACGCCGCCACCGACCCGACGCTCACGAACACGACCGCCACGAGGGCCGCCAGCAGCTTCATCGCTGCGACGCCGCCACGCCGCCGAGGCAGCCGGCCATGGCGCACCGCTTCCGGCCCGCGGGCGCGCTGGTGACGTCGCGGCAGGTCGGTCATCGGCATCCTTCGGCTCATCGGACGATGCTGCGATCCTAGCGATCCTGCCTTTCGACGGGCTGCGAGGCGCGCTCCGAGCCCTGAGGACGCTCTCACCGAGGTCGCGTATGGGGGCTTCCCCCCAATACCGGAGAGAGCGCCGACGGCGTTTGGCGGAGTTCCCTGATGACGCACCGACCACGCCCCGGGCATCGTCGCACCCGTGGCCGTTCCGGCCATCGACGACTCAGAAGGGGGCACCATGACCATCGCAGACAAGCGTGCCGACGCCACGACGTCCGGCGACGACACCGGGATCCGGCCGTTCTCGTACCGCGCCGACGACGAGGAGCTCGACGACCTCCGTCGCCGCGTCCGCGCCACCCGCTGGCCGGACCGCGAGACCGTCGACGACACCTCCCAGGGGGTGCGCCTCGACGTGATGCGGGCGCTCGCCGACTACTGGGCCGACGAGCACGACTGGCGTGCCGTGGAGGCGCGGCTCGCGGACCTCCCCCAGTTCGTCACGACGATCGACGGCGTCGACATCCACTTCGTCCACGTCCGGTCGAAGCACGAGGATGCGCTGCCGATGATCGTCACGCACGGCTGGCCGGGATCCTTCCTGGAGCAGCTCAAGATCGTCGGTCCGCTCACCGACCCCACCGCGCACGGCGCCGACGCCTCCGACGCGTTCCACCTGGTCATCCCGTCGCTCCCCGGTCACGGCTTCTCCGGCAAGCCCCGAACGACCGGATGGGACCCCATCCGCATCGCCACGGCGTGGGCGGAGCTCATGAGGCGGCTCGGCTACGACCGGTACGTCGCGCAGGGCGGCGACTGGGGCAATGCGGTCACGGAACAGCTGGCGCTGCAGACCCCGCCCGGCCTGGTCGGCATCCACACCAACATGCCCGCCACCGTGCCGCCCGCGATCCAGAGCGCGCTCGACGCCCACCAGGACCCGCCGGCGGACCTCGACGAGGAGGAGCGTAACGCCTGGGACCAGCTCGCCTACTTCTACGCGCACGGCCTCGGCTACGCACAGGAGATGGCAGGCCGCCCGCAGACGCTGTACGGGCTGGCCGACTCCCCCGTCGGACTAGCGGCGTGGATGCTCGACCACGACGCGCGCAGCTACGACCTCATCGCCCGCGTCTTCGCCGGCGGGAGCGAAGGACTGACGCGCGACGACATCCTCGACAACGTCACGCTGTACTGGCTGACGAACACCGCCGTCTCGTCCGCCCGCCTGTACTGGGAGAGCAAGCTGCCCTTCTTCGCCCCGAAGGGCGTCACCCTGCCGACGGGTGTCAGCGTGTTCCCGGACGAGATCTACGCCGCCCCGCGCAGCTGGGCGACCGAGGCGTACCCCAACCTCATCCACTTCAACCGCCTGGACCGCGGAGGGCACTTCGCCGCGTGGGAGCAGCCGGAGCTGTTCTCTCAGGAGGTCCGCGCGACCTTCCGGTCGCTGCGCTGAGCGGGCCGGACGATGGCGAGTCTTCTGCAGGTCGACGCCGGCGACCTGAACGTCGGCTACACGGACACCGGATCGCCGGACGCGCCCGTCGTGCTGCTCCTGCACGGCTGGCCGTACGACATCCACACCTACGACGAGGTCGTGCCGCAGCTGGTCGACGCCGGCTTCCGGGCGATCGTGCCGTACCTCCGCGGGTACGGCACGACCACGTTCCGCGACCCGGGCGCGCTGCGCACGGGCCAGCCCGCTGCGCTGGCCCGTGACGCGATCGCCCTGCTGGATGCGCTCGGCGTCGCTTCGGCGGTTCTCGGCGGAAGCGACTGGGGTGCGCGGACGACCAACATCGTGGCGGCCCTGTGGCCGGAGCGGGTCCGCGGACAGGTGACCGCCAGCGGCTACCTGGTCGCCGGCCAGGCGGCCAACGCCAATCCGCTGCACCCGATCGACGAGCTGACCTGGTGGTACCAGTTCTACTTCGCCACGGAGCGCGGCCGCGCAGGCTACGACCGCTATCGGGACGAGTTCGCCCGGCTGATCTGGCACACGGCATCGCCGGGCTGGGAGTTCGACGACGCCACGTTCGAACGGTCCCGGCCGTCGTTCGGCAACCCCGATCACGTCGACATCGTCATCCACAACTACCGCTGGCGACTCGGGCTCGCAGCCGGCGACCCGGCGCTCGACGAGCTGGAGGAGCGGATCGCGGGGAGGCCCACCATCCCGGTGGCGGCGATCTCGCTCGAAGGGGACGAGAACGGCGCCTTCCACCTCGATCCCTCCGCCTACCGCGACCGCTTCACCGGGCCGTACGAGCACCGTCAGGTGACGGGAGGCATCGGGCACAACCTGGCGCAGGAGGCCCCGCGCGCGTTCGCGGAGGCGGTCATCGATGTGGCGCGGATGGCGGACACGGGCGAGGGCGCTGTGACGGGAGGGGCGGCCGATGTCCGCTGACCGTGACCGGGGGCCGTTCCGTACCCTCGCCCACCGCCTGGCCGGCGACGTCGAGGGGCTGCCGGACGAAGGCCGCCTTCCGGCGTTCTCCCGGGCGACCGGCTGGCTCAACACCGAACCACTGACCCCGGAAGGGCTCCGCGGCCGGGTCGTGCTGGTCGACTTCTGGACGTACACCTGCGTGAACTGGCTGCGCACGCTTCCCTACCTCCGGGCCTGGCACGAGAAGTACGTGGACGCGGGCCTCACGGTGGTCGGCGTCCACACTCCCGAGTTCGGCTTCGAGCACGATCGGGCGAACGTCATAGCGCGTACGGCCGCGCTCGGCGTCGCGTACCCGGTCGCGGTGGACGACGACTACGGCGTGTGGGAGGACTTCGCCAACCACTACTGGCCGGCGCTGTACCTCGCCGACGCGGAGGGTCGCCTCCGCTACCACCACTTCGGCGAGGGCGAGTACGCACGCACCGAGATGATGATCCAGCGCCTGCTGACCGACGCGGGCGCCCGAGATCTCGACCTCGACCTCGTCATGGTGGAGCCGCATGGGCTGGAAGTGGCCGCCGACTGGAGCAGTCTCCGCTCGCCCGAGACCTATCTCGGGTACGGCCAGAGCAGCGGCTTCGTCTCCGAGTCGTCCGACCGCTACGACCGCTCGGTGGAGTATGAGGACGGGCGGGCCCTCCCGCTGAACGGCTGGGATCTGACCGGCCGCTGGACCCAGGCCCGTCACTCAGCCGTCCTGGACGAGGCCGGCGGCAGCATCGCGTTCGCTTTTCACGCCCGCGACGTGAACCTGGTGATGGGCCCGACGCCGCCCGGGGCGTCCATCCCGTTCCGGGTGCTGCTCGACGGCCGCCCTCCCGGCGAGGCGCACGGCACCGATGTGGATGCGGACGGGCGCGGCGTGGTCGATCGGCAGGACACCCTCCAGCTCATCCGGCAGAGCGGCGGCATCCGGGATGCGGTGGTCCAGCTGGTCTTCGACCGGCCAGAGCTGGAGGCCTACTGCTTCACGTTCGGATGAGGCCGGTCACACCACGCCGTGGCGGAGTGCGAAAGCGGTGGCCTCGCTGCGCCGCCCGACGCCGATCTTGCGGTACAGGCTGGTGATGTGCCGCTCGACCGTGCGGTCGCTGAGCCACATCACGCCCGCGATCTCCTTGTTGCTCAGGCCCTGCGCGAGCAGCCCCAGCACCTCCAGCTCGCGGCCGGTGAGCTTCGCCGCCAGCGGCTGCGCAGGACTCTCGGGGGAAAGGCCGGCGCCCGCGGCGGCGACGGGCAGCTCCACGGGCACCGGGCCGACCACCGGCAGCGGCGGGCCGACCGTCTCAGTGGCCTCGCGCGAGACCTGACGAACCCGGCGGGCGACGACCGTCAGGGCGGGCCCGACCTCCTCCAGCAGCGAGCGGAGCAGGCCGGCCTGCCGCTCCAGCGCAGCCTCCGCCTCTCGACGGGCACGCTGCTCGGAGGCCAACCGGCGGGCCGTGTGCAGGGCGATGGCCGCCTGACCGACGGCGACGCGCAGCAGGTGGGTCTCCCGGTCAGTCGGGAAATCCGGGCGGGATGCGGCGACGAGGACCCGGGCCGACTCCCATGGCAGCGCCAAGGCCAGGCTGGCGACCCGGGTGATCGCGCCGGCGGCGGCGGAGGGGACGTCCGTCGTGCGGACCGCTGCGGTGGTGAAGCCGGCTGCCGCCTCAGGGAAGGCGATCGACGGCTCGCCGTCCTCCGCCGCGACGCCGGACCGAAGCACGTCGGCGAAGGGCGCCGGTGCTCTCACGCCGGAGGGCCGCCACACCTCGATCAGCTCTCCCCCCTCCGGAACCTGGAACCGCGCGTACGCCGCATCCAACCTCAGCACACCGACCAGTACGCTGAGCAGCCCGTCGGCGATCTCCCCCGGCGAATGGTCGACCCAGAGGGAGGGCAGCGCGAGCAGGGCGCCCAGGTCGCGCATCCAGTTCCGGTCGTCCGCCTCCATTCCGGTGTCCGCTCAACCTCGGCCCCGAACGGCCCGCTCCTCCAGGAACTCGGCCGGGGGCACGAAGAAGGGGTTCTCCTGCAGGATCCCGCCGATCAGGACCATCGGATGGGTGCGCAGGATGTCGATGATGAACGCCCCGTCGAACCGGGACGTGTCGTACGCGCAGATCACCACGTGCCGATGCCGCGCATGCAGGAAGTTGGCGCGCGCTTCGAACTCGATCAGGTCGTCGCTGACGCCCTCGCGTTCCGCCGCCCACCCCATGTCCGCGACCAGCCGGATGCGGGGGGAAGGCGCCCCGCCGAGCATCCCGTCGATCTGCTCCAGCATGTCGGACTGGTCGAATCCTCCCGTGCGCAGGTAGGTGTCCGCCCACGTGTGCACCTCGCACCGCCGCTCCTCGAGGAGCGTGCCCGGATCGTAGCCGAGCCGCCGCAATCTGCGCAGGGGTGAGGCCGGTGTCATCGTGTCGACCAGATAGAGCAGACGGTCGCCGGCATCGATGCCGTCGCGCACGAACGGGTCGAGCACGGCATCCGCTTCCGCGCGTCCGCTGACGAACGCGCAGACGTGCCGATAGCGATCGAGCACCCCGCCCGCGAAGGTGACGGAGTCCGCCGCGCGTGCGTTGTCAGCTGCCATGGTCGACTTCCCGCTCCGAAGGTTGGAGAGTACCGCCGGGAATGCGCCCCGCACAACACAGTCGATCTGTTCCGAGAAGGAGCGTCTCGAGCGCGAGGAGGAGGAAGGCCTACGCCGAGCCGCCCCGGTCTCGCCACATCGTGGTGACGGCCGCGCCGTCGATGACCGAGCGGAACCCGCCGACCGCGCGGAAACCGGCGCGCTCATACCGGTGGTCGTTCGCCGGATTCGTCGACTCGAGGTACGCCGGCAGCCCCTCGGCGTCGAACGTCCGGAGCGTCTCGGCGAGCAGCCGCTGGCCCACTCCCCGCCCGCGGTGGTCGGGATGCGTCGCCAGCAGGCTGAGGTACATGTGGGGGGTCTCGTGCGGATGCGTCCGCTCGAACAGTTCCCAGAGCCGCTGATAGTCCGCGAAGCGTTCGGGCGTGACGGAACGCGCCACAAGCGCATCCACCGCAGCCTCCTGGTCCTCGGTGAGCTCGTCCACGCCCGGCGGCAGCCACACCGCGACGGTCGCCGCTTCGCCGGCAGGGCCGTCCTGCAGGTGCACCGCGCCGTGCGGGATCGCGCCGTCCACGAAGAAGCGCCAGAACGGCTCCAGGTGCGCGGTCCCACCGTCCGCGGACGCGAGCGCGGGGCCCCAAACCGGGTCGTCGCGGAACGCCAGCGCGATCGTCGTGGTGATCGCCGCCGCGTCCGACGGCTCAGCGACTCGTGTCTCCATACCGGAACTGTACCGACGCCCCGGTCCGGAAGTGCCGCGCGGGTAGCATTCGGTGCATGACCTTGCCGGCCGACAGTCACGTGCACAGCGAATGGTCGTGGGACACGGGCGGCCCGCATTCGGAGGCGGCCGGACGGATGCGGAAGACCTGCGCGCAGGCGGTGCGGATCGGCCTCCCTGCGCTGTTCTTCACCGAGCACCTCGACATCCCGGGCACCTGGCGTGCGCAGCCGCAGGACCTGCTGCCGCACCAGCGCCACTATGTGCAGCCGGACGGCCGGGTGGAGTTCGCCCCACTCGACGTCGACGGGTACTTCGACAGCATCGACCGGATGCGGCACGAGTTCCCGGAGCTGCGCATCCTGACCGGCATCGAGTTCGGCCAGCCGCATCTCTTCGAGGAGCAGGCGCGTGCCCTGGTCGACCTGAACAGGTTCGACCGGGTGAACGGCTCGTTGCACACTCTCGACCTCGGAGGCGGACGGGCCGAACCGAGCCGGCTCATGCACGAGCATCCCGCCGACGAGGTCATGAACGCCTACCTGGACGAGATCCCGGTCATGGTCGCCGGCTCCGACGCCTTCGACGTGTTCACGCACATCGATTACGCCCTCCGTCACTGGCCCGCCGACGCGGTCGGCCCGTTCGACCCGCGCGCGTTCGAGCACCGCATCCGCACCGCGATGCGCGCCATCGCCGAGAGCGGCCGCGCGCTCGAGCTCAACACGCGGCGGTTGTGGTCATGGGTACCGCAGTGGTGGGCCGAAGAGGGCGGCCAGGCGGTCAGTTTCGCCAGCGACGCCCATACTCCCGATGCGCTCGCGCGCCACTTCCCGGAAGCCGTGATCCTGGCCGAGCACTTCGGCTTCCGTCCCGGCGCCGCACCTGCCGACCTGTGGCGGCGCGGCTGATCCTGTGGACCGCCAGAAACACGAAAAGCCCCGGTCAAGAGGACTTGACCAGGACTTTCAGTGGATCTGAGGGGACTCGAACCCCTGACCCCCTGCATGCCATGCAGGTGCGCTACCAGCTGCGCCACAGACCCAGAGTGTGAACCGTTCCGGCCCTTTCGGACCTCCCGGAACAACTCATTCAGCGTACTACATCGCGCCCAGGAGAAAAAACTGAGGCGCGCTCGCGTCAGTCGAACAGCTCGCTCAGCCAGTTCTCGCGCCTCTTCTTGTACGGCCGCTGCTCGGAAGGGTTGGTCGAGTAGGACTCGCGGTACTGCGGCTCGCGGTACTGCGGCGCGGGCACAGCAGCAGCGGGGCTCCCTGCGCGGTCGATGATCTTGTCGAGTTCGCCGCGGTCGAGCCAGACGCCGCGGCACTCCGGGCAGTAGTCGATCTCGATGCCATTGCGCTCGCTCATGACGAGAGTCGCGTTGTCGGTGGGACACTTCATGCACCCATCCAAGCGGGCGACCATGAGAGGGTTCTCAGGCGAACCGGGGAAGAGCCTGGGAGCGTTACTCCGCGTTCTCGTGGACGGGCAGCTCGATCGGAATCGTCGGGCAGTCCTTCCACAAGCGCTCGAGCGCGTAGTACATGCGGTCCTCTTCGTGGAAGACGTGCACGACCAGGTCGCCGAAGTCGAGCAGCACCCAGCGGCCCTCGGACTTGCCCTCGCGGCGGAGCGTCTTGACGCCCGCGTCGTTCAGCCGGTCCTCGACCTCCGACGCGATCGCGATCACGTTGCGCTCGACGCGCCCGCTGACCAGCAGGAAGGCATCGGTGAGCGGCAGCGGCCCGGACACGTCGAGTGCGACGAGGTCCTCTCCGCCCTTGGAGTCGGCGGCGGCCGCCGCGAGCTGCAGGATGTCGCGGGCGTGCTGGGATGCGGTCACGGACGGTCCTCCGGTCGCGGTCGGTGCAGGGTCGGTGCGGAAGCAGGTGCGAACGGGGTGATGATCAGAACACCTTCAGTACGTAGGCGGCCACGAGCAGGCCGATGACGCCGACGGCGAGCACTCCGGCGGTGACCATGAGCACCACCGGCAGCGTGTTGCCGCGCTTCTTGGGCGGCGCGATCACGCCGCGGGTCGAGGTGTGCGTGCTGATGGCGCGGGATGCCCGCACCGGCTGGACCTCGGACGTGTTGAACTCGTTCTCCTCGCCGTCGAGCAGGCGGTCGAGGTCCGACGAGTCGATCCGGTCGGGGTGCGCGCCGGTGGCGCCCATCCCGCGGGGCAGGTCGATCGATCCGGTCACGAGGATCTCACCCGTGCTGGTCAGCGGGGCGTTCGTGCTCGGCTGAGGGATCACGGGAAGGATCAGGGCGCTCGTCGTCGTCGCGGCGGTCGACTGGGCGACGTTCCGCGAGGTGATGGGCTGGCTCTGGTCCTCGAGCTCGGCCGCCGTCGACCAGTGTCCGGTCGGCGGAGTGAACGGCCGTCGCTCCTGGGCCGCGGTGTCCTCCGAGTCCTTCTTCGCGGCCGGAACCGCCGCGGCGTCGGACGACGTCTCGTCGGCGGCCGCCTTCGCCGCTGAGGAGCCGAAAGCGGCGAACGGCGACGTTGCGCTCTGCGTGACGGTGGTCTCGCTCTGGCCGGAGCGCGAAGCGGCCGGCGCCGACGAGGGCGTGAGCGGCGCGAGCGGCCACGCGGACTTCTCGGTTGCCGATGCGGGCGCACCAGCGGCCGCGTTCGCATCCGTCTCAGCGGCGCTCGCCGACGGCGCCTCGTTCGCGGCCTTCGCAGAATCGTTCGCGGCCGCTTCCGCCTCGGGGCCGGAAGTGAAGGTGACGGGGAAGACCGGATCTCCGGACGCCGCCGGAAGGTTGGCCTGGGCGTTGGCCTCCTGCGCCTGCAGCATCGCACGCAGCTCGCGGCGGGTGAGCGTGCGCTCGTGGGCGTCCGCCGACGCAGAAGTGGATGCGGTGGCCGGCGTCGAGGACGACGCACCCTCTTGTCGGAGGATCGACATGGGCTGCGTCACCGGCTCCGGGCGCGAAGAATCGGGGCCCTGGCGGAACAGATCGAACGAGTCGCGCGACGGGGAGGTGACTCCCGGCTCGGCGAAGGCGCTGGCGGGGATGGCCGGGCGCTCGGGCTGGGAGGGACGAGGTTCTTCGACCTGGACGTCTTCGAGGCCCTCGCGCACCTCGGGTGCGGCCGCCTCAGCTGCTGCGGCCTCGGCTGGTGCGGCCTCGGATGCTACGGCCTCAGGGTGCTCGCCCTCGGAGTTGTCGCGCGGGGGCACCGTGGTGGTCATCTCGGGGATCTGTCCTGCGGGAGTCGGTTCAGCCGTGCCCGCGCGGCGCGAAGCGGAGCGCTCGAACTCTCTCGCCTGTCGCCGCGTCTGCGGCTGGCCCGTCGGCGGCTGTTCAGGCCACGATGTCATGCCACGCTCCGATACAGATGGTGTTTGGAGATGTATTGAACGACCCCATCGGGCACGAGGTACCAGACCGGGAATCCCCTGCTCACCCGGCTCCGGCAATCGGTCGACGAGATCGCCAGGGCCGGAACTTCCAACAAGCTTACGTCTTGCTCCGGTAATCCAGAAATACTCAAGTCGTGTCCCGGGCGACTCACAGCCACGAAGTGGGCGAGCTCCCAGAGCTCGGCGACGTCGCGCCAGCTGAGGATCTGCGCGATGGCATCGGCGCCGGTGATGAAGAACAGCTCGGCATCGGGCCGTTCGCGGTGCAGGTCGCGCAGCGTGTCGATCGTGTAGGTCGGACCGTCGCGGTCGACGTCGACGCGGCTGACGGTGAAGCGCGGGTTGGACGCGGTGGCGATCACCGTCATCAGGTACCGGTGCTCTGCCGGGGTGACCGGACCCTTCTGCCAGGGCTCACCGGTCGGCACGAACACGACCTCATCGAGGTCGAACGACTGCGCCACTTCGCTGGCGGCGACCAGGTGGCCGTGGTGGATCGGGTCGAAAGTGCCGCCCATCACGCCGATCCTCGGCCGGCCCGTCTCCGTCAGCTCCATGCCCGAAGTGGGTCAGTGCCCCTGGTTGGGGTGGCCGGAGCCGTGGTGCGTGGCACCCGGGGCGCCGGCGTGGGCCGCGGCGTCCGGTGCGGAGCGGTGGCTGTGCCGGTTCGCGACGTCTCGGAAGCTCCACACGACGAAGGCGAGGGAGATGAAGATCACGATGGCGATGGCACCGAACGCCCAGGTGGGCATGGGGAGCTCGACGTGGGTCTCCGCCTCGGCGAGGACGGTCGTCAGAAGTGACATCGTGCGTAATCCTTTCTCCGGGCCGATGGCCCACCGTCAAGTCTAGTGGGCGGCTACGCCCGGATCTGGCCGGACCCGCGGACGATCCACTTGGTGCTCGTCAGTTCGGGCAACCCCATCGGACCGCGGGCGTGGAGCTTCTGGGTCGAGATGCCCACCTCGGCGCCGAACCCGAACTCGCCGCCGTCGGTGAACCGGGTGGACGCGTTCACCATCACCACGGCCGAGTCGACCTCGGCGAGGAAGCGGTCGGCGTTCTCGAGGTCGTTCGTCACGATGGACTCGGTGTGCTGCGTCGAGTACCGGCGGATGTGCTCGATGGCCTCGTCGAGGTCGTCGACCACCTTCACCGAGATGTCGAGGCTCATGTGCTCGGTGGCGTAGTCCTCGTCGGTCACCGGGACGCCTCCCTCGGCGAACGGCAGGGCGCGCTCGTCGGCGTGGATGGTGACGCCCTCGGCGCGCAGCGCGTCGAGCACCGGCGGCAGCAGCCGCTCAGCGGCGGCACTGTGCACCAGCAGCGTCTCGACCGCGTTGCACACGCTCGGCCGCTGGACCTTGGCGTTGCGCACGATGTCGACGGCCCAGTCCTCCCGCGCGGATTCGTCGAGCAGGATGTGGACCACGCCGGCCCCGGTCTCGATCACGGGCACCGTGGACTGCGTCACGACCGCCTGGATGAGCTCGGCGCTCCCGCGCGGGATCAGCACGTCCACGAAACCGCGAGCCGTCATGAGCTCGGCCGCGCCCTCGCGCCCGAAATCGTCGATCGTCTGGACGGCGTCGGACGGTAGCCCTGCGCTGGCCAGCGCATCCTGCAGCACCCGCACGAGCACGCGATTGGTCTCGATCGCAGCGCTTCCGCCGCGGAGGACCGCCGCGTTCCCGCTCTTGATTGCCAGCGCCGCGATGTCGATCGTCACGTTGGGCCGCGCCTCGTAGATCGCGCCGACGACGCCGAACGGCACCCGCACCTGCGTGATCTTGACGCCGTTCGGCAAGGCGCTTCCGCGCACGGCCTGCCCCACGGGATCGGTGATGCCGACCACCTCGAGCACGGCCTCGGCCAGCCCCTGCAGTCGCGCAGTGCTGAGCGTCAGTCGGTCGAGCAGCCCAGTCGTCAGCCCGTTCTCTCGCCCGTTGGCGAGGTCGAGCTCGTTGGCGGAGAGGATCTCCGCACCGGACGCGATCACGCCGTCGGCGATGGCGCGCAGCGCACGGTTCTTCTGCTCGGTGGTCGCCGTCGCCAGCGCGCGTGAGGCCGTCTTGGCGGCGGCGAGCCGCTCGTGAAGGGAGAGCGCCGCAGCAGTGGTCGACGCAGCCGTGGCAGACGCATCCGTGATCGAGGACATGCGTCGATTCTAAGACGCGGCAGAGTCCGCGGGGACGGCTGCGACGGAACCTGTGGAAAGCCGCCCGGCCTGGGCGTCGGGGACGGAATCGACCGGCGCCGGGGCGAACCACGTGCCGACGCTCTCGCCGCGCAGCGCCTGCGATACCAGCGAGGTCGCGGTGAGCACGACCGCGGTTCCGCGCTCGGCGGCCTGGCGGGCGGCGGAGACCTTGGTCACAGCTCCCCCGCTGCCCACGCCCGAGAGGCCGGTGGAGCCGATCTCGACACCCTCCAGCTCGTCGTCCCAGCCGACGTGCTCGATGCGCGCGGCGCCCGGCTCGTGCGGGGGGCGCGTGTACAGCGCGTCAACGTCGGAGAGCAGCACCAGCACGTCGGCCTGCACCAGGAGCGCCACCAGCGCCGCGAGCCGGTCGTTGTCGCCGAACCGGATCTCGTGGGTCGCGACGGTGTCGTTCTCGTTCACGATGGGAAGGATGCGCAGGTCGAGCAGCCGCTCCATCGCCCGCTTGGCGTTGCTGCGGTGGGTCGGGTTCTCCATGTCGCCCGCGGTCAGGAGCACCTGGGCCGCGACGATGTCGTACCGGTCGAAGCTGTCCTGGTAGCGGTAGATGAGCACGTTCTGGCCGACGGCGGCCGCCGCTTGCTGGGTCGCGAGGTCGGTGGGGCGCTCGGAGAGCGACAGATACGGGATGCCGGTGGCGATCGCGCCGGAGGAGACGAGGATGACCTGGGTCCCGCGCCCGTGAGCCTCGGCGAGGGCGTCGACCAGCGGGGCGATCTGCCCCGCGTTCTCGCCGCTGATGGACGACGAGCCCACCTTGACGACGATGCGTCGGGCGGAGGGCAGCTGGCTGCGGTCGTCGATCGTCATTCCTCGGTGCTCTCCTCGTCCCCGCCGCGACCGTCCGTGCTGTGCACGACGTTGTCGTCGTAGCTGTCGTCCTGCCAGAGGCCGGCCTCGCGCTCGCGCCGGAGCTCCTCGCGGGCCTCCGCCTTGGCGTCCATCCGCTCGAAGTAGTTCTCGCGGCGCTGCCCGCGGGTGGGCCGCTGATTCAGGTCGAGTCGGGTGTCGGTGCCGCGCGGAGCGGTGATGAGCTCCGCGGTGGAGGTCAGGGTCGGCTCCCAGTCGAAGACCACGCCGTTGTCGCGGCCGATGACCACGGTGGAGCCCGCGATCGCGCCCGCGCGGACCAGCTGGTCCTCAACGCCGAGCTTGGCCAGGCGGTCGGCGAGGTAGCCGACGGCCTCGTCGTTCGCGAAGTCGGTCTGGGCGACCCAGCGCTCCGGCTTCGCACCGAGGATGCGGTACACCGGTCCGTCGGTGCCGCCCTCGACCTTGACGACGAAACCGGAGTCGTCCACCGCCTTCGGGCGGATGACGATGCGCGGGCGCGCCTCTTCTTCGGCCGCCCGCTCGGCGCGCGAGCGCTCGACGACCTCGCCGAGGGCGAACGACAGCGGACGGAGGCCCTCGTGGCTGACCGTCGAGATCTCGAAGACGCGGTAGCCGCGCTGCTCGAGCTCCGGGCGGACGAAGTCGGCCAGCTCGCGCGCATCCGGCACGTCGATCTTGTTCAGCGCGATCAGCTGCGGCCGGTCCAGCAGCGGCGTCTGCCCCTCGGGGACGGGATACGCGGCGAGCTCGGCGAGGATGACATCCAGGTCGCTGAGCGGGTCACGGCCCGGCTCGAGGGTGGCGCAGTCGAGGACGTGCAGCAGGGCCGAGCAGCGCTCGACGTGGCGGAGGAACTCCAGCCCGAGGCCGCGGCCCTCGCTGGCGCCCTCGATGAGACCGGGAACATCTGCGACGGTGTAGCGCACGTCGCCGGCCTGCACGACGCCGAGGTTCGGGTGCAGCGTCGTGAACGGGTAGTCCGCGATCTTCGGCTTCGCGGCGGAGAGCGCGGCGATGAGGCTGGACTTGCCCGCCGACGGGTACCCGACGAAGGCGATGTCGGCGACCGTCTTGAGCTCGAGGCGGACGTCGCCCTCCCAGCCGGGGGTGCCGAGGAGCGCGAAACCGGGAGCCTTGCGCTTCGGGTTCGCCAGGGCCGCATTGCCCAGTCCGCCGAGCCCGCCGGGGGCGGCGATGAAGCGCATCCCGGGCTCGGAGAGATCGGCCAGCTCGTTGCCGTCCGCGTCCTTCACCACGGTGCCGATCGGGACCGGGAGTTCGAGGACCTCGCCGGTGTGACCGCTGCGGTGGTCGCCCATCCCGAAGCCGCCGTTGTCGCTCGAGCGGTGCGGGTGACGGTGGTAGCCGAGAAGGGTGGTCACCTGGGGGTCGGCGACGAGCACGATGTCTCCGCCGTTCCCGCCGTTGCCGCCGTCCGGGCCGGCCAGCGGCTTGAACTTCTCGCGGCGGACCGAGACGCACCCGTTGCCGCCGTTGCCGGCGCGCAGATGCAACGTCACGCGATCAACGAACGTCGCCATGGTGCTTCTCCTACAGTTGTTGCTTCATTCAGGGCTGAAATGCCGGATGGGCGGGCCGAAGCCCGCCCATCCGCAAAATGGTGCTCGTGGTCGAGGCTCAGGCCTCGGCGGCCACGATGTTGACGACCTTGCGGCCGCCCTTGTTGCCGAACTCGACCGCACCGGCGGCGAGGGCGAACAGCGTGTCGTCGCCACCACGGCCGACGTTGACGCCGGGGTGGAAGTGGGTGCCGCGCTGGCGGACCAGGATCTCACCCGCGTTGACGGTCTGGCCGCCGAAGCGCTTCACGCCGAGGCGCTGCGCGTTGGAGTCGCGGCCGTTGCGAGTGGAGCTCGCTCCCTTTTTGTGTGCCATGGTCTGTTCTCCTCGTCGGCTACTTGATGCCGGTGATCTTGACGCGCGTGAGCTCCTGGCGGTGGCCCTGACGCTTCTTGTAGCCGGTCTTGTTCTTGAACTTCTGGATGTGGATCTTCGGGCCGCGAAGGTCGTCGAGGATCTCTGCGGTGACGGTGACCTTCGCGAGCGACGCAGCGTCGGAGGTGATCTTGTCACCGTCGACGAGCAGCACCGGTGCGAGCTCGACCTTGCCGTCCTTGCGGGCCTTGATACGGTCCATCGTCACGATGGTGCCGACCTCGACCTTCTCCTGCCGGCCACCGGCGCGCACAACTGCGTAAACCACTTGTCAGTACCTTTTCGTCGGGGAGCAGTTCCCGGCGTCTCCGCGGAACCGATCCTTCTCTTCAACTGTTTCTGGATGTCACTGTCTGGATGTCACTGGCGAGTCCTGCCGGCAACACATGCGACCGACGGCTCTCAGAAAACCTCATGGCTGCGCGGGCGACGCCCGGCACACACCAACGGTCAACTTTACCCGACAGCCCTTCCCTGGTCAATTCAGCCCACGCTCATCAGCGTGTACCGAACCAGGGGGCGTCAGGACCGTCCGGCTCCGACGACGGAACCGCTTCCTAGAATCATTGTATGACGGTCCTGATCGATCCCCCGGCATGGCCGGCACACGGCATGTTGTGGTCGCACCTGGTCAGCGACGCCTCCCTCGAGGAACTGCACGCCTTCGCCGCCGCCAACGGGATACAGCGCCGGGCGTTCGACCTCGACCACTACGACGTGCCCGACCGCCGGTACGACGAGCTCGTGGCGGCGGGAGCGCATCCCGTCCCCGGCAAGGAGCTCGTCTCGCGGCTCATCGCCAGCGGTCTGCGGGTACGGGCCCGCGACCGCGTCCGCAAGCACTGACCGGCCTCGCCGACGACAGAAGCCGGCACACCGTATCGACAGGATGCGATACGGCGTGCCGGCTTCTGTGGAGGACTACTCGCCCTTCGGGGCCAGCTCACCGCCGGCGATGACGGTCGTGCTGGCGCGACGGCTGCGGCCACGGCCCTGGCCGGGCTCCTTCGGCGCCGGGAGAGCGTCGAGCACGGAGTCGAGCAGGAGTTCGGTCTCGTGGTCGAGCGAGCGCGACGCAGGCGCGACGACGGCGGGCTCGGGGAGGTCGAGGATCGGGAGCAGCGACTCGTTCGACGCGTCGGACGGCGCCTCGGCGGCCTCGGTCGCCTCCGCAGCCTCGGGGGCCGCATCCTGCGCCGGGGTCGCCTGCCCGTCAGTCGCCTGCTCGGCTGTCGTCGCCTCGGGCTGCTGCCGGTCGGCTCCGCCCCTGCCCTTGCGGCGGCGCTTCTTCGTCGCGGTCACCTCGGTCACGGTCACCTCGGTGACGCTGATCTCGGTGCCGGCGCCCTGCAGGTTCGCCTCGGCCGCCTTCGCCTCCTCCTCGTGGTGGATGGTCGATGCGGCGATCTTGGCCAGAGCGTTCTTGGCGTCGTCGGTGATGGCGTGGGTGCCGGTGTGAGCCGCGCCGTTGCCGCTGGCGTTCGTGCTCGGACCGGCGTTGCCGCTGTTCGAGCCGTTCCCGCCGCGACCGCGACGGCGATCGCTCTGGGGCTGCTGCTGCGGCTGACGGTGCTTCACGACGGGGTCGTGGTGTACGACGACGCCGCGGCCGGCGCAGACCTCGCAGGCCTCGCTGAAGGTCTCCAGCAGACCGAGGCCGAGCTTCTTTCGGGTCATCTGGACGAGACCGAGCGAGGTGACCTCGGCGACCTGGTGCTTCGTGCGGTCGCGGCTCAGGCACTCCACGAGCCGGCGCAGCACGAGGTCGCGGTTGGTCTCGAGCACCATGTCGATGAAGTCGACGACGATGATGCCGCCGATGTCACGCAACCGGAGCTGGCGGACGATCTCCTCCGCGGCCTCCAGGTTGTTCTTGGTGACCGTCTCCTCGAGGTTTCCGCCGGAACCGACGAACTTGCCGGTGTTGACGTCGACGACCGTCATGGCCTCGGTGCGGTCGATGACGAGCGACCCGCCGGACGGGAGCCACACCTTGCGCTCCAGCGCCTTCTCGATCTGCTCGGTGATGCGGAACTCGTCGAACGCGTCGCGCTCCCCCGTGTACGGCTCGACGCGGTCGAGCAGGTCGGGGGCGACCTGGCGCAGGTAGTTCTCGATGGTCTGGCGCGCCTCGTCGCCGGCGATCACGAGCTTCTGGAAGTCCTCGTTGAAGACGTCGCGGATGATCTTGATCAGCAGGTCCGGCTCGCTGTGCAGCAGGGCAGGCGCCTGCTGGCTCTCGACGCGCGTGCTGATGTCGGCCCACTGCGCGGTGAGTCGGTTGACGTCGAGCGTCAGCTGCTCCTCGGTGGCGCCCTCGGCGGCGGTTCGCACGATCACGCCGGCGTTCTCGGGCAGCACCTCCTTGAGGATCTTCTTGAGGCGCGAGCGCTCCGTGTCCGGGAGCTTGCGGCTGATGCCGTTCATGGATCCGCCGGGCACGTACACGAGGTAGCGGCCGGGCAGCGAGATCTGGCTGGTGAGGCGGGCGCCCTTGTGGCCGACCGGGTCCTTGGTGACCTGCACCAGGACGCGGTCGCCGGCCTTCAGCGCCAGCTCGATGCGGCGCGGCTGGTTGCCGGTCTCGACGGCATCCCAGTCGACCTCGCCGGAGTACAGGACGGCGTTGCGGCCGCGGCCGATGTCGACGAATGCCGCCTCCATGCTGGGCAGGACGTTCTGCACACGGCCGAGGTAGACGTTGCCGATGAGGGACGCCTCCTGCGAGCGGGCGACGTAGTGCTCGACGAGCACCTTGTCCTCGAGCACACCGATCTGGATGCGCCCGGCCTTCTCGCGGACGACCATCTGGCGGTCCACCGACTCACGGCGGGCCAGGAACTCGGCCTCGGTGATGACGGGACGGCGGCGGCCGGCGTCGCGGCCGTCGCGGCGGCGCTGCTTCTTCGCCTCCAGCCGGGTGGAGCCCTTGACCTTCTGCGGCTCGGTGATCAGCTCCGGCTCGCGCGGAGCGCGGACCTTGACGACCGTGTTCGCGGGGTCGTTGGCGCCCTCGCGGCCGGTCTCGCCGGCGCGGCGGCGCGAACGGCGGCGGACACCGGCGGCGGGCTCCTCCTCGTCGCTCTCGGCGAGCGGAGGCAGCGGCAGCGGGTCGGGTGCCTGGAAGAGCAGTGTGGTCGGCGGGAGGCCGGGCGCGGCGGCGGCCACGAGCGGAGGCTCGACCTCGCCGTGCTGATCGGGCAGAGCCGGAGGCTCGTGCGCCGCGACCGCCTGCGCCTCGAGAGTGGCGGGCGCAGCCTGCGCGGGCTCCGCTTCGGCCGCGGGTGTGACGCCGGCCTCAGGCGCGACGTCCGCCTCGGGCGTGCCGTCGTCCTCGGGCGTGCCCTCGCCCTCGGGCGACTCGGCGACCGGGATCTGCGGATCGGATGCGTCGGCATATCCCGCCTGCGGAGCCTTCCTCACCACGCGTCGCGTGCCGAAGAGCCCCTTGCGCTTCCGTCCTCCCGTCTCCGTCTCGTTGTTGTCCGTGTTGTCGATATTCTCGTTATCCACCATCGCTGGTGCACTCCTCGACCGGTGCGGTTCCCCGCTCCCCGGGTACTCTCCGTCGGGAGGCGGCGCGCGCGGCGCCTCCCTCAATCCTGTGCGGATGCCTCCGGGCTCGTGGCGCGGCCTGCATCCGGCTCTGTCATTCGCCGACCCTCACGGCCGGCATTTCAGCGGGCGCTCTGGGCGCCCTCAAGCCTTCTGTCGGTGCTCCCGGCCTCGGCCGGGACGACTGCTGCAACGATTATCGCACGCGTGCGGGTCGACGGGGTCCTCTGTCAGGGCGACACGCAGGTGCCATGCCATAATCCGAGGGTGTCAGCCAGTCCTGCCGAGGCCCCTTACCGCCGCCCGACCGCTCTCGCCGTCTTCCTCATCGTCGCCGGACTGATCGGCCTGTGGGCCGCCTTCATGCTGACGATCGACAAGTTCCATCTGCTGGAGGACCCCAACGCGCAGCTGTCCTGCAACTTCTCGGTGCTCGTCGGATGCGCCAAGAACCTGAACTCGTGGCAGGGGTCGCTCCTCGGCTTCCCGAACCCGCTCCTCGGGATCGGCGGCTGGACGGCGACCATCGCCGTCGGCGCCGGGCTGCTCGCCACGCGCGGCCGGTTCGCCCGCTGGTACTGGATCGCCTTCAACGTCGGCGTGCTGCTCGCCCTCGTGCTGGTGATCTTCCTGATCACCCAGTCGATCACCGTACTGAACGTGCTGTGCCCCTGGTGCATGGTCACCTGGCTGGTCACGATCCCGACGTTCTGGGCGGTGACCCTCTACAACCTCAAGGAGGGCAACATCCCGCTGCCGGAGCGGGCACGGGCGTTCTTCCGCACGCTCTACGGCTGGGTGCCCCTCATCACGATCGTCTGCTACGCGATCGTCGCGATCCTGGCGCAGATCCAGCTCGACTGGATCCACCGCGCGTTCATCTGATCCCTCCCAATCACATCCGGTCGCTCGCGCGTCTCCGCCGCCAAAACGGAGGACATCCCGCAGCCACCAGGCCGTGCCCTCCTCCGTCTTCCCACACCCACGGCGTGTCGCAACCCGTTCTCCTCCCCTTTCGTCAGGCGTGACGGCGGTCCGCAGGGAAACGTGTCAGCTCCCGAGACGGCGGGAATGCGGGAAAAGGGAGGCGTTCGGGGCCGACAGGACCCGAATATGGCGAAAAGGGAGGCGTTCCCGGCCGGGATGGCCGGGAACACCTCCCTTTCAAGCGGTGGACGGTGCGGCTCAGTCGAACCAGAGGGCCAGTTCGCGGGCGGCGGACTCGGGCGAGTCCGAGCCGTGCACGAGGTTCTGCTGCACCTTCAGGCCCCAGTCGCGGGCGAGGTCGCCGCGGATGGTCCCGGGGAGCGCCGTCGTCGGGTCGGTCGCGCCCGCGAGCGAGCGGAAGCCCTCGATGACGCGGTTGCCCGCCAGGCGGATGGCCACGATGGGGCCGGACTCCATGAACTCCACCAACGGCTCGTAGAACGGCTTGCCCTCGTGCTCGGCGTAGTGCTGCGCGAGGAGCTCGCGGTCGGCCTGCAGCATCCGGAGGTCGACGAGCGAGTAGCCCTTCGCCTCGATCCGGCGCAGGATCTCGCCCGTGAGGTTGCGGGCGACCCCGTCGGGCTTGATGAGGACGAGGGTCTCTTCGACGGCGCTGGTCATGGGTTCTCCGTTCCGTTGTCGGCCGCACGGGCGGCCGCCTGATTGTTTCGGTCGATGCGTGCGGCGGCGATCATGCAGTACGCCCACATGGCGGTGAAGATCGCGCCGACGATGAAGAAGGCGGGCACGAGGAAGCCGGCTGCCACGACGACGAGCTGCACGATCCATCCGAGGACCACGCCGACGGTGTTCCGGAGCAGGCCGATGGCGACGATCGTCAGCACGATGAGCGCCGCTCCCCCGCCCAGGGCCACCCACGCCGGGAGGGCGTGGAGCCCGAACAGCACGAGCGCGCCGAGGAAGACGACGAGCAGCTCGAAGCCGAGGACGATGGAGCCGAGCAGCTCGCGGAGCGAGCGCTGACGCCGCGGACGGCGAGCGGGGGCGTCCGTCACGTGGCCGCCTTCTTCCACTCCTGCTCCTCGGCGTACGCCATCGCCTGGCCGACCAGGACGATGCTGCCGGCGACCACGACCGCCCGGCGCGCCTCCTCGCCCGCCCAGTCGCGGGCCGCTTCGAGCGCGTCGATGGCGTCCGAGTAGACGATGGTCGCCTCGTCGCCGACCTCCTCGCGGACCAGCTCGCCGAAGTCGTCGGCGTCGCGGGCGCGCTCCGAGTCGGGGCGGGTGACGAAGAACTGCGTCGCCACCGGGGCGAGCGCGCGGATGACGCCGCGCGCATCCTTGTCGCCCAGGATGCCGACGACGAACGTGATCTCGTCGAAGTCGAAGTAGCGCCGCAGGGCCTCCGTGAGCGTCTCGGCGCCGGCCGGGTTGTGCGCGGCGTCGACGAGGATGCTCGGCTCGATGCCGATCAGCTGCAGGCGTCCGGGCGAGGTCGCCGTGGCAAACCCCTCCTCGACGAGGTCGGCTTTCAGCGGCTGACCGCCGCGGCCGAGGAACGTCTCGACCGCCGCGACCGCGACCGCGGCGTTCTGCGCCTGGTGGTCGCCGTAGAGCGGGAGGAAGACGTCCTCGTAGGTCGCGGCCCGGCCGCGCACGGTCACGAGCTGACCGCCGACGGCGACCTTGGTCGACGCCACGTCGAAGTCGCGCGGCTGCTCGGCGATGGTGGACTCCGTGAGCTCCGCCGCCTCACGCAGCACGCGGTCGGCCTCGGGGCTCTGCGCCGACGAGACGACGTCCGCGGACGGCTTCACGATGCCGGACTTGGTGCGTGCGATCTCTTCGACGGTGTCGCCGAGCGCCTTGGTGTGATCGAGCGCGATGGGCGTGAACACGGCGACCTGGCCGTCTCCCACGTTGGTCGAATCCCACTCGCCGCCCATGCCGACCTCGATGACGGCCACGTCGACCGGCGCGTCCGCGAACGCGGCGAAGGCCAACGCGGTCAGCGCCTCGAAGAACGTCAGCGGCGCCTTGCCCGCCTCGGTGAGCTCCGCATCCACGATCTCCAGGTAGGGGCTGATGTCCTCCCAGTTGCGCACCAGCGACTCGTCATCGATCGGCTGCCCGTCGATGACGATGCGCTCGTTGAACCGCACCAGGTGCGGGCTCGTCAGCAGGCCCGTGCGCAGCCCGTAGGCGCGCAGCAGGCTCTCCGCGATCCGGCTCGTGGACGTCTTCCCGTTCGTGCCGGTCACATGGATGATCGGGTACGCCCGCTGCGGATCGCCCAGCAGTTCCACCGCCCGGCGGGTGGCGTCGAGACGGCGCTCCGGCGCCCCCTCGCCGACCCGCGCGAGCAGGGCCTGGTAGACCTCGTCCGCGCGATCGCGGAACTCGTCGTCGTCGGTCACGATCCCTCCTCGATCCTGGTCACGCCCACGGTGAATGCGCCCGCGTTGGCGAACTGCCCTGCACCGAACTCCTGCTCGAACGCCGCTGTCTCGTCCGCGGTCTCGCTTCCCGCCGACGATGCTCCCGCGCCCGAGAGCTGTACGGCTAGAGCCAATGTCTCGGCCGCGATGTCCACGTCCGCGGCGAGGTCGAGGGCGCGCGCGTCGTCCTCGTGCTCGAACGAGAGGTCGAGGCGGATGCGGTCGCTCACATCCAGTCCGGCCGCCTTGCGGGTGTCCTGGACGGCACGGATGATGTCCCGGGCCAGGCCCTCGGCCTCCAGCTCTGCCGTGGTGGCGGTGTCGAGCAGCACGAAGCCCCCGCCCGCCAGCAGCGCGAGTGCGGACGCGTCGTCCCCGCTCGACGCGGTCTCGAGGACGAGGTCGTACTCCCCCTCGACCAGGTCGACGCCGCCGACCGTGACGACGCCGTCCGTCTCGGACCAGTCGCCGGCGCGCGCGGCCTGGATGACCTGCTGCACCTGCTTGCCGAGACGCGGGCCCGCCGCACGGGCGTTGACGGTCAGCTTGCTCGTGATGCCGTACCGCGCCGCGCTGTCGTCCTGCAGCTCGACGAGCTCGACCGTCTTCACGTTGAGCTCGTCGCGCAGGATGCCCTCGAACGGGCGCAGCGCCTCCGCGTTGTGGGCGACGACCGTCAGCGACGCGAGGGGCAGCCGCACGCGGCGCCCCGCCTGCTTGCGCAGCGACAGCGCGGTGGAGCTGATGGCACGGATGCGGTCCATCGCATCCACCAGGGCCTCGTCGGCCGGGAACTCGTCCGCCTCCGGCCAGTCGGTCAGGTGGATGCTGCGGCCGCCGGTCAGGTCCTTCCAGATCCGCTCGGTGACGAGCGGCAGGAGGGGCGCGGCGACACGCGTCAGCGTCTCGAGCACGGTGTAGAGGGTGTCGAACGCCTCCGAGCCCGAGCCGTCCGCCTCCACGCCCTGCCAGAACCGGTCGCGCGAGCGGCGCACGTACCAGTTGGTGAGCACGTCGGCGAAGTCGCGCAGCTTGGCGGCGGCGAGCGTCGAATCCAGCCCCTCCAGGTCGGCGGTCACGTCCTCGACCAGGTCGCGCAGCTTCGCCAGCAGGTAGCGGTCGAGCACGTCGGTGGACGTCGTGGAGCGCTTCGCCTCGTACCCGGTCGCGTTGGCGTACAGCGAGAAGAAGTACCAGGTGTTCCACAGCGGCAGCAGCACCTGGCGGACGCCCTCGCGGATGCCCTCCTCGGTGACGACCAGGTTCCCGCCGCGCAGCACGGGGCTCGACATGAGGAACCAGCGCATCGCATCCGAACCGTCGCGGTCGAACACCTCGTTGACGTCGGGATAGTTGCGCAGCGACTTCGACATCTTCTGCCCGTCGCTGCCCAGCACGATGCCGTGGCTGATGACATTCTTGAACGCCGGCCGGTCGAACAGTGCTGTCGCCAGCGTGTGCAGCAGGTAGAACCAGCCGCGGGTCTGCCCGATGTACTCGACGATGAAGTCGGCCGGGTTGTGGCTGTCGAACCAGTCGTGGTTCTCGAACGGGTAGTGCACCTGCGCGAACGGCATGGAGCCGGAGTCGAACCACACGTCGAGCACGTCCGGGATGCGGCGCATCGTCGAACGGCCCGTCGGGTCGTCGGGGTTCGGGCGCGTGAGGTCGTCGATGAACGGACGGTGCAGGTCCGGCTCCCCCGCGGCGTTCAGCGGAAGGCGGCCGAAGTCGCGCTGCAGCTCCTCGAGCGAGCCGTACACATCCACCCGCGGGTAGGCCGGGTCGTCGCTCTTCCACACCGGGATGGGCGAGCCGAAGTAGCGGTTGCGCGAGACGGACCAGTCGCGCGCACCGGCCAGCCACTTGCCGAACTGGCCGTCCTTGACGTTCTCGGGCACCCAGGTGATCTGCTGATTGAGCTCGCCCATCCGGTCGCGGAAGTCGGTGACCCGCACGAACCAGCTGGAGACGGCCTTGTAGATCAGTGGATTGCGGCAGCGCCAGCAGTGCGGGTACGAGTGCTCGTAACTCGCCTGGCGGAGCAGCCGTCCCTCCTCCTTCAGCATGCGGGTCAACGGCTTGTTCGCGTCGAAGACCTGCAGCCCTGCCACCTCCGGCACGTCCGGCAGGAAGCGGCCGCCGTCGTCCACCGAGATGATGACCGGGATGCCGGCCTTCTCGGTGACGCGCTGGTCGTCCTCGCCGTAGGCCGGAGCCTGGTGGACGATGCCGGTGCCGTCCTCGACGGTGACGTAGTCGTCGACCAGGATGCGCCACGCGTTCTGCGTGCCCCACTTCTCGGTGTCGGCGTAGAAGTCCCAGAGGCGGTCGTACTCGACGGACTCGAGCTCGGCACCGCGGACGGTGCCGGTGACAGCGGCCAGCGCGTCGGCGGGCGACTCGTAGCCGAGGTCTTTGGCGTAGTTGCCGACGAGGCTCTTCGCGAGCAGGTACCGGCCGCTCAGCACCTCCTGGTCGGGGTCGCCGGCGGAGTCGGCTGCGCCGAGAGGGCCAGAGGGCAGCACGGCGTACTCGATGTCGGGGCCGACCGCGAGGGCGAGGTTCGTGGGAAGCGTCCACGGCGTCGTCGTCCAGGCGAGAGCACGCACACCGGTCAGACCGAGCACCTCCGCCTTCTCGCCGACGAGCGGGAAGGTCACGGTGACGGTCTGGTCCTGACGCATCTTGTACACGTCGTCGTCCATCCGCAGTTCGTGGTTGGACAGCGGGGTCTGGTCGCGCCAGCAGTACGGGAGCACGCGGTAGCCCTCGTAGGCGAGGCCCTTCCCATGCAGCTGCTTGAACGCCCAGATCACCGACTCCATGTAGGTGGTGTCGAGCGTCTTGTAGTCGTTGTCGAAGTCGACCCAGCGCGCCTGGCGGGTGACGTACTCGCGCCACTCGCGGGTGTAGCGGAGCACCGAGTCCTTCGCCGCCTGGTTGAAGGCGGCGAGGCCCATCTCCTCGATCTGGCTCTTGTCGGTGATGCCGAGCTGCCGCTCCGCCTCCAGCTCGGCGGGGAGTCCGTGGGTGTCCCAGCCGAAGCGGCGCTCCACCTTCTTGCCGCGCATCGTCTGGAAACGCGGGAAGACGTCCTTCGCGTACCCGGTCAGCAGGTGGCCGTAGTGCGGGAGGCCGTTCGCGAACGGCGGACCGTCGTAGAAGACCCACTCCTCGGCGTCGTCGCGGTTGGCGATGGAGGCGCGGAAGGTCCCGTCCTGGTCCCAGAACTTCAGGACCTCGGTCTCGATCTCCGGGAAGACCGGGCTGGGGGTCACCTCGGGACGCTGTGCGTCGGGGCGCTGCTCGTCGGGACGCTGCGGCTCGCGGGCGTGCCCAGCGGCATCGGCGTCCGGCGTGGACTTGGGGTACGGCATCTCACTCCTGGCAGGTTCTCGTGCTGCACGAGGACGCCGGACGCTCGCACGCCCGCCGCGGTACCACCCCGCTTGCCCCACCCGCCGCCGGTGCCGGACGGAGCCTCTCATTCTTCGGCTGTGACGGGCCGGACCCGTTCGGTTCTAGTGAGCGCCGCTCGCGCGGTCGCCGTTCTTCCGAAGACTCGCCGGTGATGACCGGGTCGACGTCTGTGGATCCATTCTATCGGGTCGTGGAGGTCGCCGGGAGGACCTCGGCGAATCCCGCGCAGACCGGCTCGACGGCAGTGCGGACGAGCGGCGTCAGCGGGCCCCGGCGGACTCCACCGCGCGCCCACGCGGCGGCGGCCGAGACGGCCGCGCCGACGACGGCCGTGGCCGCGGCGCGCGGCAGCAGCGCGTCTCCCGGCAGGCGGGCGCGCGCCGCGAGGAATGCCTCCAGCCGCCGCACCAACGCGAGGAAGCGCGGCAGCGCGGACGCCTGCAGCTCCGCGTCCGTCCCCATCAGGTCGACCTGCGTGACGGCGAGCGGGAGGCGGCCGGGGCCGAACGCGTCGGCGAGGCGCGTGACCGCCTCGAGCACCGCATCCATCGGCGCCAGCTCGGGAGGCACGGAGGCGGCGGTCGCGTCGAACACCTCGAGCGCCTCATTCACCTCCAACCACAGCAGATCGCTCTTGGCGGAGAAGTAGTTGAAGAAGGTGGCGCGGCTGACACCGGCACGCCGGGCGATGTCGTCCACCGTGGTGCCCGCGTAGGTCTGCTCGAGGAAGAGCTCGGCCGCCGCCTCGGCCAGCATTCCGCGGGACGACGAGCGCGGGCGTCCGGAGCCGGACTGCCGCGGGGAATGCGCGAGCGCCATCCTGCGTTCCTCCTCGTGCCATTATTGGACCCGGTCCACATATTAATCGTTTCGAAGGACACCTGTGACTACCACCACCGCCCCCGTCCGCAGCGAGACCGATCGCCCCGGCATCACGCCGGGGACGGCACGCCGCGTCACCATCGCGTCGTTCGTCGGCACGGCGCTCGAGTCGTACGACTTCTACCTCTACGCGTACTTCGCCGCGTTCTTCGTGGGCCCGCTGTTCTTCGCGCCGCTCGGCGCCTTCGGCGGCACGCTCGCCGGATTCCTCGCCATCGCCGCCGGATTCGTGATCCGCCCGATCGGCGCCATCGTCTTCGGCAACCTCGGAGACAGGATCGGGCGCCGCCCGACGCTGCTCATCACCATCCTGCTGATGGGACTCAGCACCGGCCTCGTCGGCGTGCTGCCGACCTACGCGGCCGCCGGCTGGTTCGGCGCGGTCGCCATCGTGCTGCTGCGTCTCGTGCAGGGCTTCTCCGTCGGCGGCGAGTGGGGCGGATCGATCCTGCTCGCGACCGAGTACGCGAACCCGAAGCGTCGCGGCTTCTACGCCGCGCTCCCCCAGCTCGGCTCGCCGGTCGGCTCCATCCTGAGCGCCGTCGTCTTCATCGTGCTCACACTCAGCATGTCGACCGCAGACATCGCGGCCTGGGGATGGCGCATCCCCTTCCTGACGGCGTTCCCGCTGCTGCTCGTCTCGCTCTACCTCCGCTGGTCGATCGACGAGACCCCGGTGTTCCGCAAGCTGCTCGAGACCGGCACGCGCGACCGCTTCCCGGTGCTCGACGTCTTCCGCAAGGCCCCCTCCGGCTTCATCATCGGCGTCGGCGCGGCGGTCCTCGGCATCGGCTCGTACTCGCTCATGAACACCTACATGGTCGACTACGGCACCGCGGTCCTCGGCTTCAAGTACCAGGACCTGCTGGTCGCGACGACCATCGGCGGCCTGCTCCAGCTGGTCACCATCCCGCTGTTCGGCCTGTGGGCGACCCGGATCGGCTCGGCGAAGGTGGTCGCCATCGGCGCGATCGGGACGCTGCTCGTCGCCCTGCCGATGTACTTCCTGCTGCAGTCCGCGACGTTCGGCATCCTGGTCGCCAGCATGATCATCGGCGGCATCCTCCCCACCCTGTCGTGGGCCGGCCTCGGCGGGCTCATGTCGGACCTGTTCCCGAGCGAGGTGCGCTACAGCGGGCTCTCGGTCGCGTACAGCATCGCCGCGCTGGTCACCTCGTTCGTCCCCGCGCTGACCCTCGTCTTCGGCCAGGCGACCGGCAACGCGTGGTGGCACCCGGGCATCGTGCTCATCGTCATGTCGGCGATCACCCTGGTCGCCGCGGTGTTCGCCGCGCGCAGGAAGCCGATCATCGACGAGCTCTGAGGCTTTTCGGTACGGGTGTGGGATTCGGTAGTCTGGAAGGGATCTCACACTCAGGCACCTCGACGACACGGTGCCGCATATATCGAATCGGAGAACGCCCATGAGCGCGCAGAACGTTCCGGACAAGCCGGCACTCGAAGGCCTGGAGTCCAAGTGGGGTGACCGTTGGCAGGCCGACGGCACCTTCCGATTCGACAGGGAGGGCGCGCTCGCGGCCGACCGCGACGGCGTCTACTCGATCGACACCCCGCCGCCCACGGCCTCCGGCTCGCTGCACATCGGACACGTCTTCAGCTACACGCACACGGACGTCATCGCCCGGTTCCACCGCATGCGCGGCCAGAAGGTGTTCTACCCGATGGGCTGGGACGACAACGGCCTGCCCACCGAGCGCCGCGTCCAGAACTACTACGGCGTGCGCTGCGACCCGTCCCTCCCCTACGACGCCGACTTCCAGCCTCCGTTCGAGGGCGGCGACAACAAGAGCACCAAGGCCGCCGACCAGAAGCCGATCTCGCGCCGCAACTTCATCGAGCTGTGCGAGCGGCTGACGGAGGAGGACGAGAAGCAGTTCGAGGCGCTCTGGCGAACCCTCGGCCTGTCGGTGGACTGGTCGCAGACCTACCGCACCATCGGCCGCGAGGCGATCCAGACCTCCCAGCTGGCGTTCCTGCGCAACATCCAGCGCGGCGAGGCGTACCAGGCGCAGGCCCCGACGCTGTGGGACATCACCTTCCGCACGGCCGTCGCCCAGGCCGAGCTCGAAGACCGCGAGCAGCCCAGCGCGTACCACCGCGTCGCCTTCCACGGCGCCGACGGCCCGATCTGGATCGAGACGACCCGCCCGGAGCTGCTGCCCGCGTGCGTCGCGCTGGTCGCGCATCCCGACGACGAGCGCTACCAGCCGCTGTTCGGCACGACCGTCCGCACTCCCCTGTTCGACGTCGAGGTGCCGGTGGTCGCCCACCACCTCGCCCAGCCGGACAAGGGATCGGGCATCGCCATGATCTGCACCTTCGGCGACATCACCGACGTCACCTGGTGGCGCGAGCTCGACCTGCCGAACCGGGCGATCATCGGCTTCGACGGCCGCATCCTCCCCGAGCCGCCCGAGGTTATCACCTCGGACGCAGGACGCGCGGCGTACGCCGAGCTCGCCGGCAAGACCGTGTTCTCGGCGAAGCAGGCCGTCGTGGAGCTGCTGCGCGCGGCCGGCGACCTCGAGGGCGAGCCCAAGCCCATCCAGCACCCGGTGAAGTTCTTCGAGAAGGGCGACAAGCCGCTCGAGATCGTCTCCACCCGCCAGTGGTACGTGAAGAACGGAGCCCGCGACGAGGAGCTGCGTCAGCGGCTCATCGAGCTGGGACGCGAGATCGACTGGCACCCCGACTTCATGCGCGTGCGCTACGAGAACTGGGTCAACGGCCTGACCGGCGACTGGCTGATCTCGCGCCAGCGCTTCTTCGGCGTGCCGATCCCGGTGTGGTATCCGCTCGACGCCGACGGCAACCCGGTCTTCGACCAGCCGATCCTTCCGACCGAGGAGATGCTGCCCGTCGACCCGTCGTCCGACGCCGCCCCCGGCTACGACGAGTCGCAGCGCGGCCAGGCCGGCGGCTTCGTCGGCGAGCACGACGTGATGGACACGTGGATGACCTCCTCGCTCACCCCGCAGCTCGCGGGCGGCTGGATGCGCGACGACGAGCTCTTCAACGCCGTCTTCCCGTTCGACCTGCGGCCGCAGGGGCAGGACATCATCCGCACTTGGCTGTTCTCGACGCTGCTGCGCGCGAAGCTCGAAGCGGATGTCGCGCCGTGGCGGCACGCGGCGCTGTCCGGCTTCATCGTCGACCCCGACCGCAAGAAGATGTCCAAGTCGAAGGGCAACGTGGTGACGCCCGCCGACATCCTGGAACGTCACGGCTCCGACGCCGTGCGCTACTGGGCGGCCTCCAGCCGACTGGGCACGGACGCGGCCTTCGACCCGCAGAACCCGACGCAGATCAAGATCGGCCGCCGACTGGCGATCAAGCTGCTCAACGCAGCCAAGTTCATCCTGGGCTTCGACGCCCCGGCCTCGCTCGACCTCGACCTCGACCAGGTGACCAGCCCGCTCGACCGCAGCATGCTCTTCGCCCTGGCGGGTGTCGTGGCGGATGCGACGGCTGCCCTCGAGAACTACGAGCACGCACGCGCGCTGGAGATCACGGAGTCGTTCTTCTGGACGTTCTGCGACGACTACCTGGAGCTCGTCAAGGAGCGCGCATACGGCGAGGACAGCCCGGAGAAGACCTCGGCCATCGTCGCGCTGCAGGTCGCGCTGTCCACGTTCCTCCGGCTCCTCGCCCCGGTGCTGCCGTTCGCGGCGGAGGAGGCGTGGAGCTGGTTCCAGGACGGGTCGGTGCACGTCGCCGCGTGGCCGGAGGCCACCGAGGTGGCCCTCGACTGGAGCGCGGACCGCGAAGTCCTCGCGATCGTCGGACGGGCGCTTACGGGCATCCGCGGCGCCAAGACCGCCGCGAAGGCGTCCCAGCGCACGGCGGTCGACTCGGCCGTCATCGCCGGGCCCGCGGCCGAGATCGCCGCCGTGGAGTCCGCGGCGGGCGACCTGCGCTCGGTGGGCAAGATCGCCGACCTGCGGTTCGCCTCCGCCGATGAGCTGACGGTCAGCGATATCCTGCTCGCCCCGAACCCGAACGAGGAGGCACGATGACCGCGACCGTGAGACCGGTCCAGGACAACGAGTTCTTCACCTGGCTCGACCTGTACGCCGGCTACGGCGACTTCTACGAGAGTCCCGTGACCGACGAGAAGGCACTGCTGGTGTGGAGCTGGATCTCCGACCCGGACAACGAGCTGGAGGCGTACTTCGCCGTCGACGAGGAGGGCACCCCGATCGGGCTGGCGCACGTGCGCGAGTTCGTCCGCCCCCTCGACGGCAGCAAGGGCCTCTACCTCGACGACCTGTTCGTCTCCCCCGATGCGCGGGGTGCCGGAGCGGGCTCGGCGCTGCTGGATTCGCTGCGCGAGAGCGCCAAGGAGCGCGGGCTCTCGGTCGTGCGCTGGATCACCGCGAAGGACAACGAGACCGCCCGTCGCCTCTACGACAGGTTCGCTGAGAAGACCAAGTGGGTCACGTACGACCTCGTCCCCTGAACCCGACCGCGATATGGTCGGAGCACGCACCGGTGTCGCAACCGGGCGCGAAACGCGAACGGAGGAATCCATGTCGATCGAGGTTCGACCGGTCAAGGACGGCGATTTCTTCGCCTGGCTCGACGTGTACGCGAAGTACGCGGAGTTCTACGACACCGAGCTGACCGACCAGAAGGCGCTCGTCCTATGGTCGTGGCTCACCGATCCTGAGCACGAGGAGAACGGCTTGGTCGCCGTCGACGGCGACCGTATCGTCGGTCTCGCGAATGTGCGCGAGTTCGCCCGCCCGCTCGAAGGCGACCGCGGACTATTCCTGGACGACCTGTTCGTGGTCGAGGAGGAGCGGAGCAAGGGTGTCGGCGCTGCGCTCATCCAGCACGTCCGCTCCCTCGCCGAGGAGCGCGGGCTCGGAGTCGTGCAGTGGATCACGGCGCAGGACAACACGTCGGCGCAGCAGCTCTACGACCAGGTCGCCGAGCGCACCGCGTGGGTCACATACGAGATCGCCCTCGCCGGCGCCCGCGTCGACGCCGGGAACGCCTGATGCAGCTCGGGACCCGCTGGGCCGTCGGCGAGCAGCCGCCCGCATCCCTGCCGGAGGTCGTCGCGTACGCCGTGCAGACGGTCGAGGAAGAACTGGTCGCCACCGACGTCGAGACCACGGGCTGGAACTGGACGCTCACCTGGCTCGAATCCAAGCCGGTCGTCACGCTCGACGACGGCACCGAGATCCGCTACAACCCCGGCGAGGACTCGGCCACGATCACGCAGCCGGTCGAGGTGGATGCGTCGGACTACGACGAGGACGAGGCGTAGGCGCCCGTAGGGCGGGTTGCCTGCGTCGGAGGATCGGCCCCGAATCTCCGACGCACCGCGGTGCGGATGGAGCTTCGACGCCGGATCGCGCGTCCCTCCGACAGTAGGCGGCGGATCTCCGACGCTGGGCGGGCCACAGGCCGCGCGGGCGCGGTTGTGCGTCAGCGGGGCAGCTGCGGGAGCGTGCGGGCAGCGGCGTCGCGGGTGCGCTCGATGCGCGCGACCCGATCGTGGTCGTACGGCTCGCGCGCGAGCGGGCGGGCGCCCCACGCGGTGAGGGCGTGGCCGAGCCGGAGCGCGACGCGGTGGGTGAGCGGGCGGTAGACGGAGATGAGGACGGCAGTCATGACGGTTGTCCTTCCGGGATGGGTTCGGCGGCCGGCTCCTGCACGGAGGCCGACAGAATCAGACGGGACGCGATGAGCGTCACGACGACCACCACGCCGCCGCCGATGACGAACGGCAGCCGGAGGTCGATGCGGGCGACGAAGCCGCCCAGGACGGTGGCGATGGGGGTGAGACCCCAGCCGATGGTGCGGACGATGCCGAGGGCGCGGCCCAGCATCGCGTTCGGGATGATGGCCTGACGGATCGCACCCCACGGCACGTTCCAGACGGCCACCCCGAAGGCACCGATCGCGTACGCGACGACCCCGATGACGACGTTGCTGGTCAGGCCGACTCCGGCGAGACCGAAGCCGCTGAGCAGGATCGCCCAGAACATGACCCGGCCGCGGCCCCAGCGCTCGACGAACCGGCTGGAGATGAGAGCCCCGGCCAGCGCGCCGATCCCGACTCCGGCTTCCGCGACCCCGATCAGCGCCGCGGGGACGCCGAAGGTCTGCAGCAGGAGCAGCACGACGCTCCCCTGCGCGAACGCGAGAGCGGACGCCGTGGTCGAGGTGAGCAGGATCATCCAGCGCAGGAAGCGGTGCTCCCAGAGGAACCGCACGACCGCCGACAGGGGCGGAAGCACCGCCGCTGCGGCACCGGGTTCGGCGGACCGGTGCGCGTGGGCGGCGGCCGCCGGGATGCTGAGGGCCAGCAGTCCGGCGACGAGGAATCCGGCACCGGTCAGCCAGATCGGCAACGCGATGGCGACGGCGAACAGGAAGCCCGCGATCGGGGTCGCGATGAAGTTCTGGATGGTGATCTCGGCCGACTGCATCCGCCCGTTCGCGCGGTCGAGCTGGTCGCGGGTGACCAGGCTCGGCACGACCGTGGTGGTCGCGTTATCGAAGACGGTCTCCCCCAGCCCGAACGCGAGCACGCATACGTAGAGCAGCCAGATGGTCAGCGAGTCGGTGCTGACAAGCACGGCGAGCACGGCGGCGACGGCGAAGCGCAGCGAGTTCGCCACAGCCATGGCGACGCGGCGGTCGACGCGATCGAGAAGCATCCCCGCCGGGATGCCGAACAGCAACCAGGGCAGGAACGTCACCGCCGTGAGCCCGGCGATCAGCGCCGGGTCGCGGGTGAGGGTCGTCGCGATGAGCGGGACCGCCGTGCGGCCGAGGCCGTCGGCCAGGTTGCTGGCGATCGCCGACGTCCAGAGCCGGCCGAAGCCCGCTCCGAGCGGCGCACGCACCACGGTCGACATCAGCGGTCCTCCTGCTCCACGAGCGGGAACGCGTTGAACTGGATCTGGACACGCTTGCGGGTGGCGGGCAGCTCAACGTCGCCGTCGCCCTCCGCGCTCTTCCACTTCTCCTTGAGCCGTTCCTGCAGCGCGTAGTACTCGCGGCCGAACTCGGCGAGCTGTTCGAGGGTGAGCTCCTGGTGCGACGTGGAGAGCGTGCTCGCCTCCATCCAGTCGAAGCCGAAGGTGTCGAGGCCGCGCCGCAGGAAGCTGGCGAGACGCCGCTCGTTGTTCTGCTGCCAGCCGAGGGAGATCAGCTCGCTCGCCTCGCGGCCGGCGGGAGTACGCAACGTCTCCTCGCCACCGATGGTCACGCCGCCGGGGGCCATCCGCCACCAGCGCTCCCGCCCGGAGCCGCGCTCCGCGTCCTCGACGATGATGTCGTGCTTGGCGAGTTGGCGGAGGTGGTAGCTGGTGGACCCGCTCGACTCCCCCAGTCGCTCGGCCAGCATGCTGGCGGTCGCAGGACCGAAGTCGGACAGCTCGTTCATGATCTCGACCCGCAGCGGGTGCGCGAGCGCCCGCAGTGCCGCCATGCCGAGCGCCTCCTCGTGAGGCGAGCGCGCCCCACCGACGACTCCACCGGGCTTGACGGGCTGATCTTCGTTCGACATGACTGCGAGAGTAGCAATGCAAACGGTTCTTTGCAACAGTTTCTTTGCAATCTGTCTTTTGCAACGGATCCTTTGCCTACCGCCCCATGTTGTCTAGGCTGGGGCAATGTCCGATACCGCGAATCCCTTCCTCTCCCCGAGCACGCTCCCGTACCAGCTCCCCCCGTTCGCGGAGATCCGCGACGAGCACTACCGTCCGGCGTTCGAGCTGGGCTTCGAGGAGCAGCTCCGCGAGGTGGAAGCGATCCTGGCGAGTGACGAACCGGCGGACTTCGAGAACACGATGATCCCCCTGGAGCGCTCAGGCCAGACGCTCCTCCGCGTGGCCGAGGTGTTCTTCAACAAGAGCTCCTCCGACAGCACCGACTTCACGAACGCGCTGGAAGAGGAGATTGCCCCCCGGCTCGCCGCGCATCAGGACGCCATCCGGCTGAATCCGGCCCTGTACGCGCGCATCGCCGCCGTGCACGACCGTCTCGACGAGCTGGGGCTGGATGCCGAATCGCGCTACCTCGTCGAGCGCTACTACACCGAGTTCACCCTCGCGGGGGCCGGGCTGGACGACGCAGACAAGGAGCTCCTGCGCGATTACAACCAGCGTCTCTCCACCCTGACGACCCGGTTCGAGAAGAACCTGCTCGCCGACACCAACGAACTGGCCGTCGTCTTCGACAGCGCCGACGAGCTGGAGGGACTGGGCGAGGGCGAGCTGTCCGCCGCCGCCCAGGCGGCCGGCGAGCGGGGCCTCGACGGCAAGTACGTCGTGACCCTCGTGCTCCCCACCGGGCACCCGTGGCTGGCCGACCTGACGCGGCGCGAGTCGCGCGAACGCATCATGAGCGCCTCCCGCTCCCGCGGCATCCACGGGGGCGAGAACGACAACCGCGACCTCGTGCTCGAGATCACGCGCCTGCGCGCCGAGCGGGCGCGCCTGCTGGGCTTCGACACGCACGCCGCGTACGTCACCGCCGATGAGACGGCGCGCACCCCCGAAGCGGTCGCGGACATGCTCGACCGCCTGGCCCCGGCAGCCGCCCGCAACGCCCGTGCCGAGCAGGCGGACCTGCAGCGCCTCCTCGGCGACGGCGCGACGGTGGAGGCCTGGGATTGGGCGCACCTCACCGGCAAGGTGCGTGCCGAGAAGTTCGACGTCGACTTCGCTGCAATGCGCCCGTACTTCGAGGCGGAGCGCGTTCTGCACGACGGCGTGTTCTTCGCGGCGGAGCAGCTCTACGGCATCTCCTTCACCGAGCGTCCGGATCTCGTCGCCTACCACCCGGAGGCGCGCGTCTTCGAGGCGCACAACGAGGACGGCTCCGAGCTCGGGCTGTACATCCTCGACCTCTACACCCGCGACTCCAAGCGCGGCGGCGCGTGGATGAATCCCCTCGTCTCGCAGTCCGCTCTGCTGGGAACACCGACGGTCGTCGTGAACAACCTGAACGTGCCCAAGCCGGCGGCCGGTGAGCCGACCCTGCTCACCTACGACGAGACGAACACGCTGTTCCACGAATTCGGCCATGCTCTGCACGGCCTGTTCGCGCGCGTCACCTACCCCCGCTTCGCCGGCACGAACGTCTTCCGTGACTTCGTCGAGTTCCCCAGCCAGGTCAACGAAATGTGGATGCTGTGGCCGGAGGTGCTGGAGAACTACGCCGTCCACCACACGACGGGCGAGCGGATGCCGCAGGAGCTGGTCGACAAGCTGCACGCCGCCGAGTCGTTCAACGAAGGCTTCGCGACCAGCGAGTACCTGGCCGCGGCCCTGCTCGACCAGGCGTGGCACCGCATCACCGCGGACGACGCCGTCGCCGACGTCGCCGCCTTCGAGGCGGACGCGCTCCGGGAGGTCGGGCTGGACAACCCCGCCGTTCCTCCGCGCTACGCGAGCACCTACTTCGCGCACACCTTCTCGGGCGGCTACGACGCCGGGTACTACTCCTACATCTGGAGCGAGGTGCTCGACGCGGACACCGTGGAATGGTTCCGCGAGAACGGCGGGCTCACCCGCGCCAACGGCGACCGGTTCCGCTCCCGGCTGCTCGGGGTCGGCGGATCGAAGGATCCGCTGGAGGCCTACCGCGACTTCCGTGGCCGGGATGCGCGCATCGAGCCGCTGCTGAAGCGCCGCGGCCTCGACAGCTGACCCGTCGGGCGTCCCGGGCCCGCCGAATCCGGCCGGGCACGCCCGCTCGCTAGCCGAGGGGACGGGCACCCCCCTACTCTGAGCGCAAACGCGGAGGGAGTGGGGTATGACGGTCAGCCAGCCGGAGCTCGCGGCGCCGAGCGTGCGGCAGTTGCTGCTGCTCAGCATCCCGGCCGTCGTGGTGGGCGTGCTCAGCGGGCTCGCACTGTGGGTCGTGGATGAGCTGGGCGACCTGCTCGCGAAGGGTTACTGGACCTTACTGCCGAACGCTCTGGGGATCGACCCGTCGTCGGGATGGTGGATCTTCGCCGTCCTGACGTTCACCGGTCTTCTCGTCGGGCTCACGGTGTGGCTGATCCCGGGCCACGCCGGTCCCGACTCCGCCACCACCGAGCTGATCTCTCCCCCGCTCCGGCCGCTCGTCGTGCCGTCCTTGGCGCTGGCCGCGATCCTCGGGCTCGGCGGCGGCGTCAGTCTCGGCCCGGAGAACCCGATCATCGCCATCAACATCAGCCTTCTCGTGGCGCTGGTCGGACGGTTGTGGAAGGCGGTGCCGCCGCAACTGGTCGTGATGATGGCGGCGTCGGCGACCCTCGGCGCCCTGTTCGGGACCCCCGTCGCCGCAGCGCTGGCTTTCACCGGCATCGTCGCCTCCATCAAGGGCGGCGGCGCTCTGTGGGACAAGCTCTTCCTGCCGCTGGTGGCCGCCGCGGCCGGGTCGATCACCATGACGCTGCTCGCGCATCCCAGTTTCGCCATCCCGATGCCCGCGTACACCACGATCACCGGCTGGGACGTGCTCGCAGCTCTGGTGATCGGTGCGATCGCGACCGCGCTCGGACTCGTGGGGGCGTTTGCGTTCCCGGTCATCCACCGGTTCTTCCACGCCCTGCGGCACCCCGTGCTGATGACCGTGGCGGGCGCCGTGGTGCTCGGTGCGCTGGGAGCGCTCGGCGGACCGATCACGCTCTTCAAGGGTCTCGCCCAGATGGGCGAACTCGTGCAGAACCGGGCGGACTACAGCCCGGGCCAGCTCACCCTGATCGTGCTGGTGAAGCTGGCCGCGCTGCTCGTGGCTGCCAGCGCGGGGTTCCGCGGTGGGCGCGTGTTCCCCGCCGTGTTCATCGGAGCGGCCATTGGCACCCTGGCGGCGTCGCTGGTGCCCGGGGTGCCCCTCCAGGTCGCCGTGGGCGCGGGCGTCATGGGCATGACGCTGGCCGCGGCGCGCGACGGCTGGATCGCCATCTTCATCGGCGTGGCCGTGACGCAGAACATGCTGATCCTGCCGCTGCTCGCCCTGGCCATCCTGCCGGCGTGGCTGATGGTGACGAAGGCCCCGGAACTCCTGATTCCGGCGCCGGCGCTTACGCCGACTTCTCCTCGCGTCGCGGACGGTGAGGGACGATAGTCGGCGCTGCGTTCTCGAGCACCGCCTCCTTCGTCACGACCACGCGTGCCACCTCGGAGCTCGACGGCACCTCGAACATGATCGGCCCGAGCACCTCCTCCATGATGGCGCGGAGACCACGGGCACCGGTCTTGCGGAGCACCGCGAGGTCGGCGATCGCCTCGAGCGCAGCGGGATCGAACTCGAGTTGCACGCCGTCGAGCTCGAACATCCGCTGATACTGGCGGACCAGCGCGTTCTTCGGCTCGGTCAGGATCTGCATGAGTGCATCCTGGTCGAGCGGCGTCACCGTGGTCACGACCGGCAGGCGGCCGATGAACTCGGGGATGAGGCCGAACTTGTGCAGGTCTTCCGGGAGCACCTCGCTGAAGAGGTTGATGTCGTCGCCCTTGGAGTGCAGCGGGGCGCCGAAGCCGATGCCCTTCTTGCCCGCGCGAGACGAGATGATCTCCTCGAGCCCCGCGAAGGCGCCGGCCACGATGAACAGCACGTTCGTCGTGTCGATCTGGATGAACTCCTGGTGCGGGTGCTTGCGCCCGCCCTGCGGCGGGACCGAGGCGACCGTGCCCTCGAGGATCTTGAGCAGCGCCTGCTGCACGCCCTCACCCGATACGTCGCGCGTGATCGACGGGTTCTCGGCCTTGCGGGCGATCTTGTCGACCTCGTCGATGTAGATGATGCCCGTCTCTGCCCGCTTGACGTCGTAGTCGGCGGCCTGGATGAGCTTCAGAAGGATGTTCTCGACGTCTTCGCCGACGTAGCCGGCCTCCGTCAGCGCGGTGGCGTCGGCCACGGCGAACGGCACGTTCAGCCGGCGGGCCAGCGTCTGCGCGAGGTACGTCTTGCCGCAGCCGGTCGGGCCGATGAGCAGGATGTTGGACTTGGCGATCTCGACGTCATCCATCGAGTCGGCAGCCGTGATGGTCTGCTTGGCCCGGACGCGCTTGTAGTGGTTGTACACCGCCACGGCGAGGGCGCGCTTGGCCTGCTCCTGGCCGATGACGTACTCCTCGAGGAAACCGAAGATCTCCTTCGGCTTGGGCAGGTCGAACTCGCTCGACGCCTCTTCGCCTGCCTCGGCGAGCCGCTCCTCGATGATCTCGTTGCAGAGCTCGACGCACTCGTCGCAGATGTACACGCCAGGACCGGCGATGAGCTGCTGTACCTGCTTCTGGCTTTTGCCACAGAAGGAACACTTGAGCAGATCGGCGCTTTCCCCGATGCGTGCCATGCCCTCTCCCCACCTTGTCCGGGTCTCTTCCATCGAGCCTAACCCGTGCGACCGACAATGGCGCGCACCTGACGTCGTTTTGCGTCGCGCGGCGGTTCTGCTCAGAGCAGATGGCGGAAGTAGCGCTCGGGAGCGTCGAGGAACGAGCGCCACTGCGTCACGATCTCGAGCTCCTCCCACGTCGTCTCGCGCATCCCCCAGTCGCCGAGCTCCAGGATGTGCGCCCCGGGCAGCGCGGCGAGGACGGGCGAGTGGGTGGCGCAGAGCACCTGCGTGCCGCGCTGCACCATGTCGTTCAACTCGGCCAGCCACTTCAGGGTGGACCCGAAGGAGAGCGCGGCCTCCGGCTCGTCCAGGCACGCGAAGCCCGTGACGTGCAGGGGATGGTTCAGCTTGTTCTCGAGCAGATCGTTGAACGACTCCCCGTGGCTCAGTGAGTGCAGGTGACCGTCCGGGCCGCCGAGCGACTCGAGGTAGGTGTAGTAGCCGTGCATCGTCTCGGCGCGGAGGAAGAAGCCCCAGCGCGGAACCCCGAGGCTCCGCTCCACCTGCAGCCAGCCGCCGAGCGGCGACTCGCTGGGCCGGGTCACGTGCCGTCCGTTGGTGCTGCCGCCCTCCGGCGGCATCCCGTACGCCGTGGCGATGGCCTCGATGATGGTCGACTTGCCGCTGCCGTTCTCGCCGACGAGGAAGGTCACGCCGTGCGGCAGCTCCAGCCCGTCGCGCAGCAGTTGCGCGACAGCGGGGATGGATGCGGGCCAGACCGCCGGGTCGACCGCGGCGTCCGGATCGGCCCGGATACGACGAACGGGGCGGTCATCGAAGAGACCGCCCCGTTCCGCCATGCAGCGAAGGGTACTACTTGACCAGTGCCGGCAGCGTCTTGCGGCTGGTGAGCACCTGGTCGATCAGGCCGTACTCGAGGGCGTCCTCGGCCGACAGGATCTTGTCGCGGTCGATGTCCTTGTTGACCTGCTCGATCGAGCGGTTGGAGTGCTTCGCGAGCGTCTCCTCCAGCCAGCCGCGCATGCGCAGGATCTCGTTGGCCTGGATCTCGATGTCCGACGCCTGACCCTGGCCGGCCTCGCCGACGGCGGGCTGGTGGATCAGGATGCGGGCGTTCGGCAGCGCCAGGCGCTTGCCGGGGGTGCCCGCTGCGGTGAGCACGGCGGCGGCGGAGGCCGCCTGGCCGAGCACGACCGTCTGGATCTGCGGACGGATGTACTGCATCGTGTCGTAGATCGCCGTCATCGCGGTGAACGAGCCACCGGGCGAGTTGATGTACATGACGATGTCGCGGTCCGGGTCCTGGCTCTCGAGCACGAGGAGCTGGGCCATGATGTCGTCCGCCGAGGCGTCGTCGACCTGCACGCCGAGGAAGATGATGCGGTCCTCGAAGAGCTTCGCGTACGGGTCCTGGCGCTTGTAGCCGTAGGCCGTGCGCTCCTCGAAGCTGGGCAGGATGTACCGGGAGCCGGGCGCCTGGATGCCTCCGAAGGCCTGACCGCCGAGCATGGGGGTGTTCATTGTGATGTCCTTATCCTTCCGGCGGTGGGCTACTGGGCGTCCGGCTCGGTGCCGCCGCCGCCGGCGACGTCGAGCGCCGACTCGCGGATGTGGTCGACGAAGCCGTACTCGAGCGCCTGCTGCGCCGTGAACCAGCGGTCGCGGTCACCGTCGGCGTTGACCTGCTCGACCGACTTGCCGGTCGCCGCTGCGGTGATCTCCGCGAGGCGGTTCTTCATGTCGATGATGAGCTGCGCCTGCGTCTGGATGTCGCTCGCCGTGCCGCCGAATCCACCGTGGGGCTGGTGGAGCAGTACGCGGGCATTGGGGGTGATGTAGCGCTTCCCCTTGGTGCCGGCCGTGAGGAGCAGCTGCCCCATCGAGGCGGCCATTCCGATGCCGACCGTGACGATGTCGTTCGGGACGAACTGCATCGTGTCGTAGATGGCCATGCCGGCGGTGATGGAACCGCCCGGGGAGTTGATGTACAGGTAGATGTCCCGCTTGGGGTCCTCCGCGGCCAGGAGCAAGAGCTTCGCGGCGATCTCGTTCGCGTTCTCGTCCCGGACCTCGGAACCGAGCCAGATGATTCGGTCCTTCAGCAGTCTGTCGAAAACATTGGGCTGGATACCCATGTCGGCCATGTTCGCTCCGTTTCCTTTGTCGCTTGGCATTGAATCTATCGGAGCCCCGCGCGCATTTCGGTGCTGTTCGCCCTCGGCAGAGAGCGGTGTCGTCCGCCTGGTCAGCTGAGCGCGAGCATGGCCACGCCGCCGAGCACGACGACGGCGCCCGCCAGCCGCTGCGCGGGTCGCGGCTCGCGCAGGATCAGCCAGCCGGCGAGGCTCACCAGCACGACACTGAGCTCGCGGGCGGGGGCGACCAGCGAGACCGGCGCCATGGTGATCGCGGTCAGCACGAGGATGTACGACAGCGGCGACAGCACCCCGACCACCCACACCTGGCGGCTGTGCGCCCTCCACACGGCGGCGACCTCGGCGCGGCGCGCATACGCGACGGGCGCGAGCATCAGGACCTCGCCGAGCGAGCATCCCACCATGAACGACACCGGGGTCACGCCCAGGTCGTTGACCGTGAACGCATCCCAGAGGGTGTACGTCGCGATCGTGACACCGGTGAGCAGCCCGTACAGGATGCCGGGGCCGATCAGCCGTGAGCCGGGCGCCGGGCGTCCGGTGGACAGGCCGATGCCGACGATTCCGGCCACGACGACCGCCGCGCCGGCCAGCGCGAGGGCCGTCGGGTGCTCGCCGAACAGCAGGATGGCGAAGACGACCGACAGCAGCGGTCCCGTTCCACGCGCCATCGGGTAGACGACGGAGATGTCGCCGTGCCGGTAGCCGCGTTGCAGCACCCACATGTAGCCGACGTGGATGATCGCTGAGACGCCCGCTCCGAGGAGCAGCGCACGCACATCCCTCGCCGCTCCGCCGACGGCGATGTCGACCCCGGCCGCGGGGAGCCACAGCAGGGTGGATGCGACCGCACCGAGGAAGATGAACGGGATGCCGGAGGCGCTCGCGCGTTTCGAGGCGAGATTCCAGGCGGCGTGGCAGAACGCGGCGGCGATCACGAGCAGCAGGGCGACGGGCGACACAGGGGATCCTCTCCCCCGCCACAAGGCATGGCGAGGCGGATCCTCCGGGCTTTTGTCCTGTCAGATGACGGCTGCGCGGTGCGCTGCCGTGGTGCCGCTCGGACCAGACCTCCCGCACAGCGGGAACGGAACCCTAGGCACTGTCGTGGCTCAGCCTAGTCGTCGTCGAGGGCGGCGGCATAGGCGCTGACGGCTCTGCCGTAGCGTGTCAGGTGCGGAGCGAGCGCGTACAGCGCTTCCCGGAGCGCGTCGGCGCGCATCCCGTCGTCGAACAGGGCCAGGGCGGCGAAGGCGCGCGCCGCGTCGGAGAGGGGATGCTCGGGCTCGGCGCCGAGGAAGTCGCGGAGCAGGCTCAGAGCCTCTGCGGGGCGGTCGAGGTTCCGGAGCGTGCTCGCGAGCTGGACGATCGCCTGGCCTCGGTACGGCTCGGCCAGGCCGTGCGCGAGGGCCGCCCGGTAGAACGGCTCGGCGTCGGCCTCGAGGCCGGCGAAGTCGCGTGCGCCGGCCGCCTCGAAGAGCGCCTCCGGGTCGTTCGCCGGACGCTCAGCGACGAGCACGTCGATGGCGTCGAGGGTCGCCTGCTCCCCTGCGTCGTCGGCGGCCGCCCACACCGCATCCACCCGCTGCCGCCAGTCGTCCATCCGCGCTCCTTCATCCATCGGTCGCAACACGCCGTCTGCTCATCGTGCCAGACGGCGTGTCGCGTCCCATAGATGCACGAAGCCGGGCCGCGCGACTGGCGCGGGCCCGGCTTCGTGAGGTCGGTGCGACGGTTACTTGTCGTCGGCCTTCTTCTTGGTGGAGCGCTTCTTCGGCTTCTCCTCGGCGGCGGGGGCCTCCTCGGCGGGGGCCTCGGCCGCCTCGGCGCCGTCGGCCGCCTCGGTGGTGTCATCGGCGTCCGACGCGTCGTCGGCGATCGCGGTGAACTCGGCCAGGTCGACCGGCTTGCCGTTGCTGTCGACGACCTTCACCTTGCCGAGGACGATCGCGAGCGCCTTGTTGCGGGCGACCTCGCCGACCATCGACGGGATCTGGCCGTTCTCGCTGAGGATCTTCACGAACTCGTTCGGGTCCATGCCGTACTGCGCCGCACCCTGTACCAGGTACTGGGTGAGCTCGTCCTGGCTGACCTTGACGTCGTTCTCCTGCGCGACCTCGTCGAGGAGGATCTGCGTGCGGAAGGTCTTCTCGCTGGACTCCTTGACCTCGGCGCGGTGCACGTCGTCCTCGAGGCGGTTCTCCTGCTCGAGGTGACGGTGCACTTCGTCCTCGACGAGCTGCTCCGGGACGGGGATCTCGACGAGCTCGAGCAGCTGGTCGACCAGCTGGTCGCGAGCCGCGGTGCCCTGGCCGAAGACCTTGGCGCGCTCGACCTGCGTGCGCAGGCTCTGGCGCAGCTCGCCGATCGTGTCGAACTCGCTCGCGATCTGGGCGAAGTCGTCGTCGGCCTCGGGGAGCTCGCGCTCCTTGACGGCGTTCAGCGTGACGGTGATCTGGGCGTTCTCACCCTCGTGGTCGCCACCCATGAGCGGCGCCTCGAAGGTGGTGGTCTCGCCGGCGGTCAGCGTGTCGAGCGCCTCGTCGATGCCCTCGATGAGCTCGCCCGAGCCGATCTCGTACGAGATGTTCGCGGCGGTGTCGACCTCCTCGTCGCCGATGACGGCGACCAGGTCGATCTGGGCGAAGTCACCGGACTTGGCGGGACGGTCGACCGTGACGAGGGTGCCGAAACGGCTGCGGAGCCGGTCCAGCTCCTCCTCGACGTCGTCGACGCCGACCTCGGCCGCATCCACCGTGACGGTGATGTCGTCGAACGCCGGCAGCTTCACCTCGGGGCGCACATCCACCTCGATGGTGAGGAGCAGGTCGCCCGAGAAGTCGCTCTCGTTCGGCCACTCGGTGATGTCGGCCTCCGGACGGCCGAGGGGACGGACGTCGTTCTCCTCGATCGCCTGGCGGTAGAAGCCGTCGAGGCCTTCGTTGACCGCGTGCTCCAGGACGGCGGCCTTGCCGACCCGCTGGTCGATGATGGGCGGCGGCACCTTGCCCTTGCGGAAACCGGGGATGGTCACCTGCTCGGCGATGTGCTCGTACGCGTGCTTGATGGAAGGCTCCAGCTCCTCCGGCGTCACCGAGATGGTGAGCTTGGTGCGGGTGGGGCTGAGCTTCTCGACCGTGGTCTTCACGATGTCTGGGTTCTCCTGAATGTTCGAACGATGGTCTTCTCGCAAAAGGAACGAGGTCCTCGTCGGGGCGACAGGATTCGAACCTGCGACCTCCCGCTCCCAAAGCGGGCGCTCTAGCCAAGCTGAGCTACGCCCCGGCTTCAACGGTGCGAAAGACCGTGGGCAAGTCTACTGCACGGCGGGTGACGCGCGCGTGTACTACGATGGTCGTCGGCCGCCGCACAGCGACGGCCACCGGTGCCGCCGAGGCGGCCACGGGGATGTAGCTCAATGGTAGAGCCTCAGTCTTCCAAACTGATTACGCGGGTTCGATTCCCGTCATCCCCTCCGTTGGAAACACTGGGTGAGCGGCCCGTCGAGTCAAACGCTCCGGATTGCGATCCCCGTCAAAACCCCGCGTGCCCCGAATGGGTTACAGATCAGATCCCCAGCTCCGCTTTGACCCCTGGTACGTTCTCGCGTGACTAGAGCTTAGGAGCGAACGTGTCCGCGTCGACCAACGAAGAGCAGCCCTCAGAGCCGACCAAAGGGGTGACGCCATCAACCCCTGCCGCGCCAAACGGCCGTTCCCGGGCTGCATCGGCGCCGAGGCCGTACCCGCGTAAGACTATTGAAGAGTCACTTGCAATCCCTACCGCGCTTAAGGACAAGAACGGGGGTAACCCCTGGGAAACGGAGGAGACTGCAGCAGCTCTTGGTATGGCGAAGACCAACACAAAGTTCTTCTATCTCGCCGCATCGTCGCGCTCCTACGGGTTCACGGAGGGCGGACGCGACACCGCAACCATCAGTCTCACCGCAAGAGGCCGAGCAGCTGTATATCCCAGCACTCCGGGGGAACAGGAGAGGGCGCTTCGAGAGGCGTTCTTCGGCATCGAAATCTTTGCTCAAGTCGTCAATCACTATGGCGGCAGCAAACTACCTGAAGAACCATTCCGAACGAACGCCCTAACCAAGACGTTCAATCTCGATGAGTCTCTGGTCCCGGAGTTCGTCGACATCTTCGAGAGGAACTGTCGATTTCTGGGCATAGGTACTGACTACGGAACTGCCGGGCCTGCGCCAATCGTTCCAGCGTCGAGCGGCGCGGAGACGACTACTATCGCGACTCCCAAGACCCCAAGAGGCGGCAGCACGAACGCCCCTGTCTGCTTCGTCGCGATGCCCTTTACAGAAAGAGATGAAGCGCACTCGATCGGATTCTTTGACGAGGTACTCGCTTCGCTGTTCACGCCCGCAATCGTCGCCGCGGGATTTGAGGTTCGCACCGCTAAGCGCCAGGGTTCGGATGTGATCCAATCGACGATCATCAACGACCTTCTGGATGCCGACCTTGTCCTTGCCGACCTGACCGAGCACAATCCGAACGTGCTGTTCGAGCTTGGTATGAGAATGAATGCAGACCGCCCCGTCGCCCTCGTACGGGCCAAGGGCACCGGTCCTATCTTCGATGTCGATCACATGCTCCGTGTCGAGGAGTACAACCCGAACCTCTGGAAGACGACCGTAGACCGGGACATTGAGACGCTAGCGGCGCACATCAAGGCCGCGTGGGACAACCGCGAAAGCACTCAGACTTACATGAAGATCTTGAAAGGCGCACCTCAACCGTAGAGGCAGCAAAGCAGCGTTACGCCCGTCTCACGCCTGTCCAAGAAACTGCTGAATCAATTGGTCTATCTGACTAGCAGCGACTTCCGTAGAGATTGCTGTCCCTAATGCAAATGCACCGGACCCAACGCGGCTCAAGTACGCCTTCAGCTTTCCCGGCCGCTCTGTTTCTGGAGCCTCAGCCGCGGCACGTAGTTCGCTAAGCGCCTCATCGTCCAGACCGATCTGGCGAGCAGCGGCAAGTAGCGCCTCCACGTCGTTCACCATTACCTCAGACGTCTGCCGCGCGTGGTCTCCAATCGCCACGTTCGCGCCATCTCCCCAGACGTGCATCGTGAATGTGCTGATCGTGCTCGCTATGGGCGCGTCCGCGACCGTGGGGCCATTGAGTGTGCCCGCATTTGCGTCCGTAGTTTGAAGGCTCAAGGCCAGCTCCAGCGCTGTGGTCCGAACTGTATCGACGACGCCACGCAAGGAGGCGCGAGTCACCACGCGGTGTGCATTTATGAGGTTCATTCCAACCATCCAGACGCCTTTGCCCTCGGCATTCCACTCGCTGTACTGCTTTACTTGCCACGGATCCCACGAATGCGATGGATCTTCCGGTAGTTGCGCGAGGTCCTCAAGCTCCGCGACCGGTTGGAAGAGGTTCGTATAGAACAGGACCTCTTCCGCCTCCTTCGGAATCCCAAAGGAGCTAAGAAGCTGTTTGGCGGAAGAGCCCATCATTCCAGCCCAAGTCCCCATCACAGGGGTAATGAGGTGGGCGCGATACTTCGGCAGGGACTCCGCATCCGTGTAACCGCTCAACTCGTGCTTAACCCATGCCGTGACGTCCTCTGCCTTCAGGTAGTGGGCGACGACCTGGACTTTGCGTAGGAGGTTGCTGGTCGAAACCGAGTCGTCTGTCGCCCCAGCAATGATTCCATCGAGAAAGTTCACACACTGATCCTGGCAGAGTGGGCTCGTCCCTCCCCGCTAGCAAAGGCCTCGCAGTGGGCGATCTCGGCGCTGTAGTCGCTTAGGTATAGATGAGTCTTGAAGCTGGCGCGTCGCTCACCAGTGTCGGTGGGGACAGACAGACTGGTATGTGACAGCCGCAACCCGCGACTCGCTTACCGAAGGAGTCAGAGCCAATGGCAGTTGAAATCACGCACGTGCGTTACGAGGGGCTTTCGAAGACGCACGAGGCCATCGTCAACTACAAGTGGAAGAACACCGTCAGCGCCGAGACGGGGAGCAGCGACAAGCCGACGATGGTCGACTGGATCGACAACAAGAATGGCGACGCCTACGTCGGCAGCGGCACAAGCCGCGTGAACGTCGGGACAGTTCACCCGGACACTGGTCGCCCCTACCTCCGCACCCACGCCGACGGCAAGTGGAACAACAACTTGCTGTCCCTGCCGACGTTCTGACAAACGGTGAGAGCCCCGGCGAACCTGTCACCCGAATCGACATGTTCGTCGGGGCCCCCCCGTGTCAACGCTCGACTGCAAGCCGGTCGCTGACCGCCACCGCGCCGCTGGTGAACGCCTCGAATTGGGCAATCTCCGCACTGTAGTCGCTCGGGTAGAGGTGCGAGTGGACGGTGTCCGTCGTCACGAGGGACACGTGGCCCATCCACCGGCTGAGCTTGTAGGGCGGGATACCCGCGGCGAGCACGAGGCTTGCGTAGGTGTGGCGGAGGTCGTGCCATCGCATCTTAGGTGGCAATCCGAGTTCCGGTAGCAGCGGCCGCATGTAGTACTGCAGGACAGACCCGCAGTCGATGTTGCGCGAAAAGTCGAGTCGACGGGAGCCGTTGCTCCGAGCCGGCCAGAACAGCGCGTCGGGATCGCCAGAGTGCGGGTGCTGCAGAACGCAGAGCTTGAGGTCCGCGATGAGCGACCGGTCCAGCAGCGGCACGTCGCGCCGACTCCGCGCTGACTTCGGCGTGCCGACTGTCCACTTGTAGTTGATCCGGCGGACGGTCTGCCGCACCTCAACGTGTGCACCGGTCGCTGACAGAACGACGTCGCGGATGCGTAGGCCTTGCACCTCGGCTGCGCGCAGACCGGTGAGCGCGCAGAACCGCACCAGCAGTCCGTACGGCTCCGTCGCGTCCATCGCTGCGCCGAGCGCGTCCACCTGCCCATTGGAGAGGAATACCGAAGCGAAGTCCTTGGTGTGGACGTTCTTCGGCAGCTCGACCGCCTCGCAAGGGTTATGCGAGATAAGCCGGTGCTTGGTGGCGTAGCGGAACACCTTGTTCAGTGCGACGAAGTGTCCTCGAACTTCTCGGATCGGCCGGCCAGGTCTGCGGTAGGAGCGCCACTGTCCTTCGCGTTCTTGGCAGAGGCCGCGTGCCGTTGCGCCTCACGCTTGACGGAGAAGGTCTTCTGTCGCTCTCGCCCGCCGTCTACCCAGCGGACCTCGTACGCGATACCGGTCGGAGAGCTCTTGCGCGGCACTTCGCGTATGTGCGCCATGTCATCGCACCGCCTTCGCCATGCGCGTGTCCGGGCGAAAGCTTCCGAGCTGCCACTCGGGATCGCTCTTCGGCTGCCAGATGTACCGGCACCGGGTGGCGACGCGTCCGTTGTGGACGGACGGTGAATCGGTAGATGCGCGCGGGATGCTCGGGGGCTCTCCAATACGACGTCCCCCTCTCGCAGCTCGGAGGCAGGTGTTGGCCGCACGCGCGGGTCAGGTTCACTCTGGCACCTCGACGGTGTCAGTCTGCCTGAACTGGCCGAAGTTGCTCTCCGACACCTGCGACCAACGCTGGCCATTGCCCTTCACCCAGATGCGGGTGCGCCCGCTGTGTGGCAGCGACTCAGGGCGGGTGACGGTCAGCGGCGCTCCCCCATTGCGGAGGATGACGTCGCCTACGGTGAGGGTGCTGACGGGAACGTGACTGGACATGGTGTTACCTCTGTGTTGTGGTGTCGCTGAAGCGTCGCGGGTCTGGCAACGGCATCCCGGCGATGTAGAAGGCGCGGACTATCTGGCTCGCGCTGAACCCGAGCAGCCAAATGTATAGTGCGGCTCGCTCTCGTTCCTCGGCGTTCATGCGGCGAGCTCCTTCCGCTTCGCAGTGGCGTACGCGCGGCGCACGGTGGACTCGTGCCAGACCGGCAGCCCAGTCGGCGAGAGGTAGCTCTCGGTCGTGAGCTCGCGGGCGATGCGGGTGAGGCTGGCGCCTGCGTCTCGGGAGAGCACAATGCGGCGCAGCTGCCCAGCCGGGATCGCGCTCTTGCGGCCGTTGTCCTCCCCGCGTGCGCGCCGTGCGGCGAGCGCATCCTTGGTCCGGGTCGAGATGAGCTCGCGTTCCAGCTCAGCGAACGTGGCGAGCATGTTCGTCATGGCCCTGCCGCCCGGCGTAGTGAGGTCTATCGCGTTGTCGAGCACGACGAGGTCCCAGCCCAGCCGCTGCGCATCGTCGATGATCGCCGAGGCGTGCCGTACCGAGCGTGCGAGCCGGTCGAGCTTCGCCACCACCAAGCCGTCCGCCTGTCCGCTACTGAGAAGGTCGAGCGCTCGCCGCAGCTCCAGGTTCACTTGCTTGCCAGACCGCCCGAGGTCTGCGACCACCTCAACAGTCCAGCCTCGCTTGGCGCAGGCGGTCGTGATCGCCTCCGTCTGCGCCCCGACGCCGAGTCCAGAGTTGGCTTGTTCCTCGGTGCTCACTCGCACATATCCGATGACGTGCATGCCGTCGTCCTCTCTCCTAATCCGAGGCGTAAACGTCCGTCTGCGACTTGCGCCTGGGATCGAATCGAACGCCAGCGACTCCGAGTCCCGCTACTCGACCTCCGAAATCCGAGCCTGCGGCCATAAAAGCGTCCGACCCGGGCTACCGGCTCCGAGGGCTTCGCCCATGTATGGCCAGCACAGCCACGCGCGCTCATGCTCGGCGCTTCCGGGGTTGCAGCTTGCCCTTCGCGGCCGGACGCTTGGCGCGCTCGCGGCCTGCCCGCCGCCACTCGGCGTCGCTGGCGAACGCCGAAGGCTGGCCCAGCGGCGAAGAGTCGTCGTCCGTGGCCGGCTCTGCTGGTGCTGCCCTGCGAACGACCGGTCGACGCGGACGCAGCGGCGGCCTCACGTTCCGCTCAGGCCTCTCCCCCGGCGCTGCTGTCTCGGCGACGAGGGACAGCTGGATCGCGTACGGGTCAACCTCGTCTTCGACCACCTCGGCATCGACCACATCGTCCTTCTCGCTGATGTAGTCCATGACGACGATCAAGTCTTCGGTGTTGCGGTCGAACGCGGACACCTCCAACCCCACATGCACTTGCTGGGTGCCCACGACGTTGGCACCTGCGCGACGAAGCACCGCCCCAGGACGTGGCAACGGGTACTCAGATTCGCCCCTAACTCGGACTCGCACCTCCTTGCTTGTCAACGCCCGAACCGAGCGACACGCCATCGCCGCGAGTCGATTGGCACAGGTGAGGCCGGTAATTTCAGGCCAGGGAGGGCGGGAGTATGTACACATTCCTGGTCGACGAGACGAACAAGGATGCTGGGCAAGGCGAGTTCTTCATCGTTGGCGGCCTCGTCTTTCGCGAAGACCAAGTCTCAGATGTTCATGCTGCCGTAGCCCGGCAGCGTCGTCTGGCCGGGTATCGACCCGGCGAGAGCTTCAAGTTTGAGACGAATTCCCGACCGGCGCACGTGACGATCGAGCAACATCGTGAAGCGAAGCGTGAACTAATCAGTGATCTGAGCGACCTTGGGGTCCGAATGATTGTTTCGGTCGTGCTGCACGATCTGTGCAGAAACCAGACCTACGACGAGCGCATGGAGTGGGCACTAAACACGTTGGCTGGCGGATATCGCAAGTTGCTGCTTGACGAAGGCGAAACAGGCATCATGCTGATGGACCGTGACAACGACCGCTATGACCATCTTGAGTACCTCCATCAGCACGGTCTCCGGATATTCACGGGCAACCATGTGCGGGTGGACGATCGGATTCGACTGTTCGGGATGACCAGCGATAACGCCTCACACCTGAGCAGCGCCGCCGACATCTGCCTCGGCGCATTTCGCTATTGCGCGAACACCGCATCAGGTAGGGGGCGCGAGCCAGTAGCTCGGGAAATGTTCCCTAACTTGGCGAAGCTGGTCTGGGCGAAGCCGAACAGCCAGGGCGAACTGCGCGCCGGAGGGCTCGGCTACCTCCCAAGGCCCAAGCGCCAACACATCGCTGTCTCGTGGATGCGCGACCGCTACGACAATCTGGCTGACGGACTCAACTCCTACGTGCTACCCGAAGTTGCAGAAGCCCCGTCTGGAAGCTGATAAGGCGATCCCCGTCAGACAGGCGAAAAACCCCGTCACTGCGCCCCGCCGACGCGAACCGAGTCGCGCCTACGTGCGCTGAGTAACGGGGCTTGAACCGGCCACTCTCCCAGGAAAACACTGGTGAGAGCGGGGCATTACGGCTCGGTTCGGGGCGCGCCGGTTCCATCTGCGATTGGTCACCTCGGGCGAGTCCGGTTCAAGCCTCTGTAGGGTCTCCCAAACTGATTACGCGGGTTCGATTCCCGTCATCCCCTCCATGTCGCGCGGGTCGCGCATCCATCTGGGTGGTGCCGACCGCATCCTGCGCGGCAGAATGCCCGCATGACGGGGGAATCGTCGTCGGCGGACGGGCTCACGGACGCGCAGCGCAGCCTGCGGGCCCAGTTGCTCGCGACCGAGCACTGGAGTCTGCTCGCGTCGCGGTCGACCACGCAGAGCGAGGTGCTGACGCGGATCGCGATCTTTCTGACGCTCGTGTCGGCGGGGCTGGTGACGCTCGGGTTCATCGGGCAGGCGAGCGGGTTCCGGGGGTGGTTCGGGGTCGCGGCCCTGGGCGTGCTGCTCGCGCTGGCGCTGCTGGGGCTGATCACGATGGTGCGGGCGTTCAACACGGCCGACGAAGACCTCATGTACGTGGTCGCGATGAATCGCCTACGTGCCGCATATCTCGACCTCGACCCCGGGCTGGAGCGATACCTCTATGCGTCCGCCAATGACGACGAGACCGGGGTCCGGACGACCTACCACTTCTTCTACGAGCGCGGCGCGAGCGCCGTCTTCGGCAGCTCCATGATGATCATCACCGTCGTGGAGGCGATCGTGGTCGGCCTTCTCGCAGGCTCGACCGCCGCGGCACTCGGGGCGAGCCCTATTGCGGCCATCGTCCTGGGTGCGGCTGTGGCCGTCATCGTGGTGGTTCTCGCGATCCTGTGGGGCCGGAGGATTTACCGCCGCGCGATCGCGTCGCTCAGGCCGATACGGCCCAGCCGCTAGTCGTTGCCGACGTGCTTGTCGGCCTCGTCGCGCGCGCCCTCGATCTTGTCGTCGAATTTGCCGCCGGTCACGTTCTTCGCCGCGCCGGCGACGCCGTCGAGGAGCTTGTCGCTGATGTCCTCGGCCTGCTCGGAACTCAGCGCGTCCTTGACCTTCGGGTCGTTCAGGAACTCCTGCGCCTTCTTGGTGATGTCGTCGAAACCTGCCATGCGGCCATCCAACTCTCAGTGCTGCAGGAAGGCCAGTACCGCGAGCACCCTGCGGTGATCGTCGCCCGAGTCTTCGAGGCCGAGCTTCTGGAAGATCGAGGTCACGTTCTTCTCCACAGCGCCGACGCCGACCACCATGCGGGAGGCGATGGCCGCATTGGTGCGACCCTCGGCCATCAGCTCGAGCACCTCGCGCTCGCGCGGCGTGAGCCTCGCCAGCGGGTCGGTGCGCCGGGTCAGCAGCTCGCGGACCACCTGCGGGTCGAGGACGGTGCCGCCCGCCGCGACGCGGGTGACGGCGTCGCGCAGCTCGTCCAGGGAGGCTATCCGGTCCTTCAGCAGGTAGCCGGTGCCGCCCTCGCCCCCGGCGAGCAGCTCCTGAGCGTAGGTGCCCTCGACGTACTGCGACAGCAGCAGCACGGCGATGGACGGGTGCTCGCGCCGGATGCGGAGCGCCGCGCGGACTCCCTCATCGCGAAAGGTCGGCGGCATCCGAACGTCGAGCACGGCGACGTCGGGCATGAGATCCGGGACCGACTCGAGCAGGGTGTCCGCGTCGCCGAAAGCACCGACAGTGTCGAAGCCCGCCTCGTCGAACAGGCGGATGAGGCCCTCCCTCAGGAGGACGGAGTCGTCGGCGACGACAACACGCAACGGGACGGGGCTCGGGTCGCTCGGCACGAACCCAGCCTAGGGCCGCATCCAATTGACGCGACACGCCGTCGCGGCGGCGAGCCGGACGGCGTGTCGTGTCAAGCAGGTGCGCGGGCCGCCTACGTGAGCGGGATGCGGGCGCCGATGCGGGTGGGACCGCCGACGGGGCTCTCCACGATCAGTTCGCCGCGGAGGCCCCGCACGCGCTCGTCCAGGCCGCGCAGCCCGTGGCCGTCGACCAGGGACGCGCCACCGCGGCCGTTGTCGGTCAGCCACACGCTCAGGGACGGCGTGCCGACCGCATCCACACCCTGCTCGAGGAACAGCCGACCGGCGTGCGCCTCGGAGTGCTTGGCGAGGTTCGCGGCGAGCTCGGCCAGCACGTAGTACGCGTTGCGTTCGATCTCGGGGCTGAACCGCTCCCCCGGCTGCAGGCTCGACTCCACCGTGATCGGGATGGGGCTGCGCGCGGCGAGCGACTCGGCGGCGGCGACGAGCCCCCGGTCTTGCAGGATGGGCGGGGCGAAGCCGCGCGACAGGGCCCGCAACTCCTCCAGGGTGTCGCCCGCCTGCTGGCGCGCCTCCGCGAGGAGAGCGGCGGCGGCCACCGGATCGTCGGAGAGCTTGCGCTCGGCGGCCGCGATGTCCATCTGCAGGCGGATGAGCCGCTGCTGCGGACCGTCGTGCAGGTCGCGCTCCAGGCGGCGAAGCGCCTGGTCCTCCGCGGCGACCGCCGCGCCGCGTGAGGCGGACAGATCGGCCACCTCGCGCTGCAGCGCCTCCGACGGCCAGCCGCCGAGCACGCCGCGCGCGACGACGTCGTGCAGCAGTGTCAGCCCTCGGGTCACGAACGGCAGCGTCGCGGCGAACAGCACGCCCGCGATCACGTAGAGGATGCGGTCGCCGACCACCGGGTCGAACGAGGACTGGGTGCGGAACACCGCATCGACGACGGTCTGCGACAGGAAGAAGCTGCGGTCGCCCTGCGGGATGAACGGCTCCCAGATCCAGCCGGTCAGCCCGCCGACCGCCACGGACGCCCAGACGATCGTGAGCGTCCACGACACGACGCTGATGATCGGGTTGATCACGATGCCGTGGAGCAGGTACAGCCAGTAGTGGCCGTTGGCGAACGGACCGAAGACCGACCGCCAGAATGTGCGCGGCGTCCCCGGGCGCTCCCAGACCGGACGCGGGATGGGCGGCCTGCCCGCCCAGTCGAGGCGGGTGAGCTCGACGATGCCGAACCCGCGGGCCGTGTAGAAGGCGGCGACGATGATGAAGACGCCGACGTAGATCACGATCGTGCCCACGCCCGTCCAGAACAGCGACATGAGCACGGACAGGCCGATGATCGCGATCGGCATGGTGAGCAGGAGGAATCCGAGCTCCCGGGGCACGCCGCGCCAGAGCGACGCGTAGGTCGCTCGGGAGGCGGAGGTCGCAGGAGGAGGCACGGCATCCAGCGTGCCAGAAGAAGCACCGGTGGACGGCCGCGGATCGGAGGGCTGTGGAGAACTGAGTGCGGGCTCTGAGGTCATACAACAAGAGTCGCGAGCGGCGCGCATCCAGCCCATCCCGCGTCCCTCCCGAACCGTTCGGGGGTTAACCCGACCTGACTAAGCGCAGCCTTCGCTTCGTTGCGGAATTGGGGCGTCTGAGTAGCGTTGAGCCAGGCAGAAGAAAGGACGCCCACCCATGACGGACATCGCTGCAACCCAGAGTGTCTCCAACCCCGACGTCGCCGCCGGGGTCGCCCAGTTCCTCACCCCGGTGGTGATCGACCTGACCGCGATCGTGGTCAACGGCAAGCAGGCGCACTGGCACGTGCGCGGCGCGAACTTCATCGGCGTCCACGAGCTGCTCGACACGATCGTCGACCACGCGCAGGAGTGGGCCGACCTGGCCGCGGAGCGCATCGTCGCCCTCGGCCTGCCGGTCGACGCGCGGCTCGGGACGGTCGCGGCCAAGACCACGACCGCCGAGCTCACCGCGGGCTTCCGGCCCTCCGCCGAGACCATCGCCGAAGTCATCGCGCAGCTCGACGCGGCGCTCGCGGGCGTCAACACGGCGGTTCGCGAGCTCGCCGAGCTCGACCAGACCAGCCAGGACGTCGCCATCGAGATCGCCCGCGGGCTCGACAAGGACCGTTGGTTCCTGTTCGCCCACATCAGCGCGTAAGTAGCTGGCGGCCATCGGCCGAGACAGTATGGAGGGCCGTCCGCGGAAGCGGGCGGCCCCCATTCGTTTGGGGCCGGGCGCGGCGCGCGGACGCATCGTGTGGGAAGCGCGCAGAGCGTGGACACGCCGCCGAGGCCGGCACTACGCTTCGGCCATGACCCGCCGGGTGATCGCCGTGTGCGCTCTGAGCGTCGTCGCGATCGTCGGACTGCTGAGCGCCCCCGCGGCGGGCGCGGCGCCGATCACGACCTTCGACGTCCTGAAGGGGATGAACGACGAGCAGCAGAACGCCTACCTGGAGGCGCATCCCGAGCTGAACGTCCAGCTGGCCAACACCGACCCGGATGCGGTGCACGACGAATGGGCGGCGCTCGATCCGGAGACTCGCAAAGAGGCCATCGAGACGTTGCCCGAGATCGTGGGCAACCTCGACGGCATCGACTACGGCGATCGGGAGGTCGCCAATCGCCGCGCTCTGAAGCAGGCGCTCGCGGCCGGCAAGAGTCGCCTCCAGAAGCATCCCGAGGACGAGCTGACGAAACGGGTGCTCGGGTCGCTCACCGCCATCCAGAAGACGCTGAAAGGCAAGCGGACGCCCGCTCGGCACCTTGTCGGGCTGAGCCTCGACCGTCCCCCGCTCGCCGCCATCGCGATCGGCGACCTGGACACCGCCTCCGACATCACGTTCGTGGTCCCGGGGATGGGCACGTACACCGACGACATGCAGTTGTGGACGCAATCGGCGCAGAACCTCTACGACGAGCAGGGCGAGGTGGGCGCGCCGACGCGCCGGGCTGTCGTGTCGTGGATCGGGTACGCCACGCCGCCTCCCGGGATCGATGCGGCGCTCGGTGACTACGCTTCGCGTGGCGCTCCCCTGCTCACCGCGGACCTGCGCGGGGTGAATGCGGCGCGAGTGGACTCGCCCCCGCGCGCCCTCAACGTCGTGGCGCACTCGTACGGGACCACGACGGCGGCGAACGCGCTCGCCGGGGCGCGCGACCTCGGCGTTTACGCGTTCGTCATGCTCGGATCCGCGGGGATCGAGAACCGCATCCCGAACGTCGGCGCGCTGGGAGTGCAGCACGCCTACGCCGGGGAGGCGGCCGCCGACGGGGAGGCGCAGTTCGGCCGGTTCACGCGCCGCGATCCGCGCGGGCCGTCGTTCGGCGCGACGGTCATCAGCGTCGACGGCGACACGGCGGCGGACCTCCTGCCGGTGACCGGCCACGCACCGGTGCTGCACTCGGCCTGGAACGACGATCCGCTCTCGACGGCGTGGTCGGGGATCACCGACACCGTGCTGTTCGAGAAGAAGTTCGCCGAGCACCTGGCGCATTACGGGTATCTGGATGCGTACACGGAGTCGCTGCGGAACACCGCGGTCGCGACGGTGCCGGGGCGGGATCGGATGCTGCTGCGGGGGCGTTGAGGGCGCGGGGTGGGGGTTGGTGTCGGCTGCTAGTGAAGGAGAAGGGGAAGCTGGTACCGAAGGAGAAACGGCGTCACATCTCCTTCGCACCGCGGTGGCGAAGGAGATTCGGGCGGGATCGGACCGAATCTCCGCCGCTGGCCGCCGGATCTCCGACGGAAGCGGGTACCGAAGGAGAAACGGTCGAGGGACGCGCGGGCGGTCAGCGCAGCGCGTCGTGGGTGAAGCGGCCGGCGAGCAGGGTCGCCGCGACCGGCATCGTGCGCAGCGCGTCCGGCTCCGACGCGCGCGGGTCGCGGTCGAGCACAGCGAGGTCGGCAGGCTGGCCGACGGCGACCGCCGAGCGGACGGATGCGCGCAGCGCGACGTCCGCGGGGATGCGCTGCTCGGGATGCCACGGCTGGCGCCCGTCCCGCGAGCGGCCAACCGCCGACGCGATGGCGTCCCACGGGTCGAGCGGCGCGACCGGCGCGTCCGAGCCGAAAGCGAGGCGCGCGCCAACCCGGTGCAGTTCGGCGAGCGGGAAGGCGCGGTCGGTGCGTCCTGCCCACAGCCGCTCGGCCACGTCCCGGTCGTCCATCGCGTGCTCGGGCTGCACGCTCGCGGTCACGCCGAGCCGGGCGAATCGCGGGATGTCGGATGCGTCGATCAGCTGCGCGTGCTCGATGCGACCACCCGCGTCGACGGCCTCGAACGCATCCAGTGCCCGGCGGTTGGCCTCGTCGCCGATCGCGTGGACAGCGGGCTCCAGGCCGTGCCCGACGGCGAAGCGCATCCGGTCGACCAGTTCGGCCGGGGACAGGTTCGCCACGCCGTGGCCGCCGTCGGGGTAGGCGTGAGCGCAGAGGGCCGTCCGCGTGTTGAGGGAGCCGTCCGAGATCACCTTGAAGGGACCGACCGACAGCAGTCCCCCGGTCTCGGGCACGGGCTCGCCGGTGCGGAGGCGCATTCCGGCTGCACGCTCGAGGTGCTCGCCGTAGATCCCGAACTCGACCCGCAGTCCGTCGGCCCCCGCAGCGATGCGGCGTCTCCAGACGTCGAGGTTCCAGCCGTACTCCAGGTCGACGATGCCGACCACACCCCGGGCGGATGCTGCGCGCGCCGCATCCACGGCCCATCGGTCGAGGGTCGACTCGTCCGCTGCCGACAGCAGGCTCGTGACGGCGAAGCTGGCGTCCTCGCGGAGCACGGCGTCGGACGAGCCGGGAGCGAAGCGCCGCGCGGCGACCGTGTTCAGCCACGAGCAGTGCAGATCGCCCGCGATCAGGACGACCGCGCGGTCGCCGGCGGCCGCATCCAGGAGGTCGCGGGTCGGAAGGTCTGGCCACAGCGCGTCGTGGAAGCCGAAACCCACGATCGGATCGTCCCCAGGGTCGGCCGTGGCGCGGTCCCGCACCAGCGCCGCGGCCGCCGCGGCGGAGTCGGCGCGGGACACATCCAGCCGACGAGCGGTCTGTGCCCACTGAGTGAAGTGGACGTGCTGGTCCCACAGTCCCGGTTCCAGCCATCGCCCGTCGAGGGCGACCCGTTCGACGGATCCGGCTGACACGGTCGCCGAGCCCGAAGGCGCGATCTCGGTGATCCGCCCATTCCCGACCACCACGTCCACAGCGCCGTCCCGCCCGGGGATCCGCGCCCCGGCCAGCACCAGCGTCATCGTGCCGCGCGCCTCCGGTCGTGCACGAGCTGCATCTCGCGCAGCAGGGCGTCGCTCGCGTAGGGACCGTCGCCGCCGAGCTCGGTCATGATCGCGTCGACGATGTGGTCCGGACGGTTCTGGCTCATCTTCTGCTTGGCGACCACGCGTGTCGGCGTCAGGCGCAGCCCGACCGTGCCGGAGGAGATGCGCTCGGCGTACGCAGCATCCTCCAGCGTGCCGCGCATGCGGCGCGGCGTCGGCAGCTCGTCCTCGAAGTGGTCGACCAACCGGGCCAGGACGTCGAGGTTCTCTTCCGGGCTCAGGATCTCGGGAATGCCGGAGAAGTGCGCCGAGATGAAGTTCCAGGTCGGCACGGCGGGGTTCTCGTCGTACCACCCGGACGAGATGTAGCCGTGCGGACCCTGCACGATCACGAGAAGCTCATGGTCGCCCAGTTCGTGCAGCTGCTCGTCGGGGCGCCCGACGTGGGTGAGAAGGGTCAGCTCCTCCCGCGTCTCGTCGAGGATGACGGGGTAGTGCGACGCCACCAGCCCGTTCGATGTGCTGCTCACGAAGGTCGCCCACGGGTTCTCGCGGACGAGCCGCTTCAACTCGACCGGGTCGCCCAGGGTGAAGCTGGGATTCTGTCGCACTGCTCCTCCTACGCCTGGTCCACCGGGCACCAGTACAGCTTGCGGCTGGCCAGCTCCTCCATCACGATGTGCGTGCCGCACACCCGGCACGGCAGGCCCTCGCGCTTGTAGACCCAGTGCCGGTCCTCGCGGCTCGCCATCGCGCGCCGGTAGGAATCCTCGTCCAGGTCGTCCATCGTCATCATCTGACCGGTCTCGACGCCGATGCGCAGCAGGTGCACCCAGTCGCGCCAGAGCGCGCGGACCGTGTCCTCCGGCACCTTCTTGCCCGGCGTGTGCGGGTTCTGTCGCGCCCGGAACAGGAGCTCGGCGCGGTAGACGTTCCCGATGCCGCTGACGACGCTCTGGTCCATGAGCAGTAGGGCGATGGACGTCGGCTTGCGTCGGACGATCGAGACGAAGCGCTCCTCCGCCTCCGGGCCGTCGTCGACCTGCGGATCGGGTCCGAGCTTTGCGATCACGGCATCCACCTGGGCCGGATCGAGCACCTCGCACGCCGTCGGACCGCGCAGGTCGGCGACCGCGGTGTCGGTGAGCAGCCGGACGCGGACCTGGCCGATCGGCTCGGGCGGGAAGCTCGTGATCTCGGCCTCGACCTTCTCGGACTCGGCCATGCGCAGCCGGGTGCGGCGCGGTGCGCCGATCGAGTGCAGGGAGTTCTCGCCGGCGCTGTCGAGGATCACGTCCGTTCCCCGCTGGTTGGTCTGGCCCATCCGGCCGTTGGCGCTGGCGATCGTCGGGTCGATGCTGATGTCGCCCGCGAAGTCCCAGGCGCCGTAGAGCCCCAGGTGGACGCGCAGCCAGAGGTCGTTGTCGAACTGCAGGAACATCTGCTTGCCGACCGCTTTGGCGTCGGTCATGACGTGGCCGTCGATCCGCGTCGCGTCCGCGGCGAACCGCCCCTGCGGCGAGGACACCGCGACGCGATGCCCGACGAAGTTGACCGCGAACTGCTTCGCGATGCGGTGGACGGAGTGACCCTCGGGCATCAGTGGTCCACGTGCTTGCCCGCGATGTCGCCGGTGGCCTCGTACTCGGCCAGCTGAGCGATCCGGCGGACGTGCCGCTCTTCGAACGAGAAGGGCTCGGCGATGAAGGTGTCGATGAAGCTCGTGGCCTCTTCGACGGTGTGCTGGCGGGCACCGATCGCGATCACGTTGGCGTCGTTGTGCTGACGCGCGAGCAGCGCGGTCGACTCGCTCCAGACCAGGGCGGCGCGCGCACCGCGGACTTTGTTGGCCGCAATCTGCTCGCCGTTGCCGGAGCCGCCGAAGACGATGCCGAGTGCATCCACCCCGGCCTGCTGGTCGCGGACGACGGCCGCCGCGGCGTTGATGCAGAACGCCGGATAGTCGTCGATCGGGTCGTACTCGACCGGACCATGGTCGATCACCTCGTGGCCGGCCGCCGTCAAGTGCTCCTGCAGGTGCTTGCTGAAGTCGAGACCGGCGTGATCGGTGGCGATGTGGATGCGCATATCCACAGTCTAGAGATGGCCACCGACGGCGTCGGCGCCGGTGGCTAAGGTGGTTGCGGTGGACACGATCCACGCCATCCCATCGTCCAAGGAGTCAGCGTTGCCCGGAGAAAACCTCACCCGCACCGAAGCACAGGAGCGCGCCGCGCTCGTCCGCACCCACAGCTACGACGTCAGCCTCGACCTGACCACCGGGCCGGAGACCTTCCTCAGCGCGACGACCGTGCGCTTCTCGGCGAAGGCGGGTGCGTCGACCTTCATCGACGCCATCACGCGGACGGTGCACTCGGTCACGCTGAACGGTGCGGAGCTCGACCCGGCGTCGGTGAGCGACGGCGTGCGCATCCAGCTCGACGACCTCCAGGACGAGAACGAGCTGACCGTCGTCTCCGACGCGATCTACACCAACACCGGCGAGGGCCTGCACCGCTTCGTCGACCCGGTCGACGGCGAGGTGTACCTCTACAGCCAGTTCGAGGTGCCGGACTCGCGCCGCATGTTCGCCGTGTTCGAGCAGCCCGACCTCAAGGCCGAGTTCACCTTCACGGTCACCTCGCCCGCGCACTGGGCGGTCGTGAGCAACTCCCCCACACCCGAGCCGCAGGACGCGGGTGACGACAAGAAGGTCTGGGCGTTCCCGCCGACCCCGGTCATCTCCTCCTACATCACGGCACTCATCGCCGGTCCGTACGAGTCGGTGCACAGCGAGCTGACCAGCCGCGACGGCCGCACCATCCCGCTCGGCGTCTACACGCGCAAGAGCCTCTCCGAGTACCTCGACGCCGACTACATCTTCGACAAGACCCGCGAGGGCTTCACCTTCTACGAGGAGCGCTTCGACTACGCGTACCCCTTCGAGAAGTACGACCAGCTGTTCGTCCCGGAGTTCAACGCGGGCGCGATGGAGAACGCCGGCGCGGTGACCTTCACCGAGACCTACGTGTTCCGCTCCAAGGTGACCGACGCGATCAAGGAGCGCCGGGTCGTCACGATCCTGCACGAGCTCGCCCACATGTGGTTCGGCGACCTCGTGACCATGAAGTGGTGGAACGACCTCTGGCTGAACGAGTCGTTCGCCGAGTACGCCTCCACCCTCGCCACCGCTGAGGCGACCGAATGGACCGAGGCCTGGACGACGTTCGCCGCGATGGAGAAGAGCTGGGCGTACCGCCAGGACCAGCTCCCCTCGACGCACCCGATCGTCGCGACGATCAACGACCTGGAGGACGTCCAGGTCAACTTCGACGGCATCACCTACGCCAAGGGCGCCTCGGTGCTCAAGCAGCTCGTCGCGTGGGTCGGTCAGGACGACTTCCTCGCCGGAGTCGCGCAGTACTTCAAGAAGCACGCGCACGGCAACACCGAGCTGAAGGACCTGCTGGTCGAGCTCGAGGCCACCAGCGGCCGCGACCTGACCGACTGGTCGAAGAAGTGGCTGGAGACCGCCGGCGTGAACACGCTCCGGCCGGAGCTCGAGGTCGATGCGGACGGCACGATCACCTCGTTCGCCGTGCTTCAGACGGCGGCCACCGACTACCCGACCATCCGCCCGCACCGCCTTGCCATCGGCCTCTACAACCTCCGCGACGGCAAGTTGGTGCGCGAGAACCGCATCGAGCTGGATGTGGACGGCGAGCGCACCGACGTCGCCGAGCTGGTCGGCACCCGCCGCCCGGATCTCGTCCTCATCAACGACGACGACCTGGCCTACGCCAAGATCCGTCTCGACGAGGAGTCGCTGAAGGTCGCGATCGAGCACCTCTCCGCCATCGAGAGCCCGCTCGCCCGATCCCTGGTCTGGGGTGCGGTCTGGGATGCGACCCGCGACGCCGAGACGGGTGCGAGCGACTACGTGCGCCTGGTGCTGGGCAACATCGCGTCCGAGACCGAGTCGACGACGATCCGCACGACGCTCAACCAGCTGGTGCTGGCGGCCACGGCGTACGTCGCTCCCGAGCGGCAGGCCGAGACCGCGCAGAACGCCGCTTCGGCGCTCTGGGAGCTCGCGAAGGGCGCGGAGGCGGGAAGCGACGCACAGTTCCAGTTCGTGAAGTTCTTCGCCGCGCTGGCTTCCACCGACGAGCAGCTCGCGACGGTCGCCGCCCTGCGCGACGGCTCGGTGAAGCTCGACGGGCTGACGATCGACACCGACCTCGCGTGGGAACTGCTGATCGCGCTCGTCGCGGGCGGCGCGGCGGGCAATGCCGAGATCGACGAGGCCCTGGCTGCGGACAACACCGCGAACGGCGGCCAGTTCGCTGCGCAGGCGCGCGCCAGCATCCCGACGCTCGAAGGCAAGCAGGCGGCGTGGGATTCGGTGTTCGGCGCGGACACGCTGCCGAACACGATCGTCCGCTACACGGGCATCGGGTTCCAGCGGGCGAAGCACAAGACGGTGCTGGCCGCGTTCATCGAGCCGTACTTCGCCTCCCTGCAGGACATCTGGACGTCGCGGACCTACAAGATCGCCGAGTACCTGGTCGAGGGCATGTACCCGGCTCCGCTGGCGAACGAGCAGCTGCGCGACGCCACGCGTGCCTGGCTCGACGCCAACTCCGAGCCGGCCGCCCTGCGCCGCATGGTGGTCGAGAACCTCGCCGGCGTCGAGCGGGCACTGGCCGCGCAGAAGCGCGACGCGTCCGCCTGATCGACCCACCGGGTGACACCACGAGGGGCTCCGCCGAACGGCGGGGTCCCTCGTCCCATTCCGGGCTCCCGCTCGTCGTACCCGAGGACGATGACGGCGGCACCCGGTGGCCCCTAGTCTCGGAGCATGATCCAGCTCGATCACCTGACCAAACGTTTCGGCCCGAAGACCGCCGTCGACGACATCACCGTCACCATCCAGCCCGGCAAAGTCACCGGCTTCCTCGGCCCGAACGGAGCCGGGAAGTCGACCACCATGCGCATGATCATGGGCCTCGACCGTCCCACCAAGGGAACCGCTCTCATCAACGGCAAGCGGTACGCCGAGTTCCGTTCGCCCCTCACCGAAGTCGGCGCCCTGCTCGACGCGAAGGCCATCCACACCGGCCGCACCGCGTACGCGCACCTGCTGGCGCTGGCCGCTACGCACGGCATCCCGAAGTCGCGCGTCCACGAGGTGATCGGGATGACCGGTCTCGAGTCCGTCGCCAGCAAGCGCGTCGGCGGGTTCTCGCTCGGGATGGGTCAGCGCCTCGGCATCGCCGCTGCGATGCTCGGCGACCCGGCCACGCTCATCCTCGACGAGCCGGTGAACGGGCTCGACCCGGAGGGCGTGCTGTGGGTGCGCCAGTTCGCCCGGCACCTCGCCGGGCAGGGCCGGACGATCTTCCTCTCGTCGCACCTGATGAGCGAGATGGCGCAGACCGCCGACCACATCGTCGTGCTGGGCCGCGGCCGTGTGCTCGCGGATGCGCCGGTCGACCGCATCCTCGCCGGTGCGACCCGCCGCGCTGTCCGCGTGCGCACCCCGCAGCCGGAGCAGCTCGCCCGCGCCGTCGCCGGCTCGGATGTCGCCGTCACCGGTGTCGAGGCGCAGCTGCTCGAGATCACCGGCCTGACGGCCGCGCAGATCGGCGAGACCGCCGCGCGCGACGGAATCGTGCTGCACGAACTGACGCCGATCAGCGCCTCGCTCGAGGAGGCCTACCTCGAGCTCACCCAGGACGACGTCGAGTACCGCACGGAGGTCAGCCGATGAGCACCGCAACCGTATCCACCCAGGTCCCTGGCCACCCGCACACCTCCCTCGGGCGGCTCAGCTTCGCGCGGGTCATCCGGTCGGAGTGGATCAAGCTCCGCACTCTGCGGTCGACGTTCTGGACGTTGATCAGCGCTGTCGTACTGGTCGTCGGCATCGCCACGCTGGTCGCTTTCGCTATCCCCGACAAGACCACGCTGGTCGACCGGGTCGCTCCGGCCCAACGGGTCGCGATCGAAGCTCAGGCTGCGGGCTTTGCGACCACCGCCGCCACCGCGGGGCTCACGTTCGCGTCGCTCGTCATCGCCGTGCTCGGCGTGCTGGTGATCAGCGGCGAATTCAGCACCGGGATGATCCGGTCGTCGTTCACGGCGGTCCCCCGCCGGTTCCCCGTGTTCGCGGCGAAGACGCTCGTGCTGTTCGTCGTAGCGTTCGTCGTCGGCCTGATCTCGTCGGCGCTGTCGTGGGCGGTCGCCGTTCCGGTGCTCACCGGCAAGGGCTACACCGGTGACCTCTTCGCGGCGGACACACTGTGGAACATCCTCGGCGCCGGTGCCTACCTCGGCCTCGTCGCTGTGTTCGCACTCGGCGTCGGCGCCATCCTCAAGTCGACTGCCGGTGGAATCGCCGCTGCCCTCGGCGTCATCCTGGTGCTACCGATCATCGCGAGCCTGGTGAGCAGCCTGACCCGCACCGAGTGGCTGGCCGACGCGCAGCGCTACCTGCTCAGCAACGCCGGGCAGGGCATGGCCGGCGTCGCCAACGGCGGAGTCGAGCCGTGGGCGAACGTCGTGACTGTCCTCGTCTGGGCTGCGGTCGCGTTCATCATCGGATCCGTGCTGCTCCAGCGCCGGGACGCCTGACCCGCGCGTGACTCCGGAAGCGACACCCGCGGACGCCCCGGGCGGTCTCGAACTGCCGAGACCCCCCGGGGCGATCCGTCGCTTCCTGACGGCGCATCCCGTCGCCGTCGACGTGTTCGTCGCCGCGGTGTACCTGGTGCCGACGCTGATCGGCGGCCTCGTGATCGCGTCGTGGCATCCGAGCATCCAGGAGACCATCCACCTGGTGCTCTCCGTCGTCGCCGGTGTCGCCCTGCTCGCGAGACGGCAGCGGCCGGCGCTGGTCTTCGCCGCCGCCACGGTGCTGCTCGGCGCCAGTGTCTTCCTCGGGCGCGACATGGATGTGCTCCCTACTCTCCTCGCGCTCTACGCGCTCGCGGTCTACCGCAGCATCCGCTCCGCCTGGATCGCCTTCGGTGTCACCTCGGCGGTCACAATCGTGACCCTGACGGTGGAGGTGCTGCTCGCCCAGGCGAAGGTGTTCACGCCGCTGCAGACCGCGGCGCTGCCCTCGGGCATCCTCGTGCTGTCGTTCTCGGTGGTCGCGGTGCTCATCGGCAGCAACACCGGCAACCGGAGGCGGTATCTGGATGCGCTCATCGACCGCGCCCGCCAGCTGGCGCGCGAGCGGGACCAGCAGGCGGAGATCGCCGCGGCCGCGGAGCGGAGCCGGATCGCACGCGAGATGCACGACATCGTCTCCCACAGCCTCACCGTGATGATCACGCTCGCGGACGGATCGGCGCGCGTCGCGGAAGCGGAGCCGGAGCCGGCGCCGGCGCGATCGGTTCAGGCGATGCGGCTCGTGGCGGAGACCGGGCGCGGCGCCCTCGCGGACATGCGGCGCCTGCTGGGCGTGCTGCACGACGGCGACGGCGACACGGCCGCACGCGCGCCGCAGCCGGGCGTCGGCGACCTGGCCGACCTCGTCGAGACCTTTCGCGCCGCGGGCCTGCCGGTGCGGATCACCGTCTCGGGCATCCCACCGGAGGACGTCGGGCAGCAGCTGACGGTGTTCCGGGTGGTGCAGGAGGGACTGACCAACGCGCTGCGGTACGCCGCATCGTCGACCGCTGTGCGCGTGGTCATCGTGTTCCAGCCGGGCACGGTGATCATCACCATCGACGACGATGCGGCGCTGCACGCGGCGCCCGCGCCGGGGTCCGGGCGCGGGCTGATCGGGTTGCGCGAGCGCGTGGGGCTGTACGGCGGGGCGCTGGAAGCAGGACCGCGTCCGGGTGGGGGGTGGCGGGTGCGCGCCGTGTTCGAGGCGGTGCGGAGTCCGGGCACGCCGGCAACGGCGGCCCCGCAGCCACCGCCCGCATCCCCTAGCCCCACCATCCCGGACACCATCGAGGAGACCCCGTGACCGACCCCGTCATCCGCATCCTGCTCGTCGATGACCAGCAGCTGGTCCGTCTCGGCTTCCGCATGGTGCTCGAGGCCGAGCCCGACCTGGTCGTGGTCGGAGAGGCCGCCGACGGCGCTGAGGCTGTGCGGCTCGCCGCCGGGGTGCGGCCGGATGTGGTGCTGATGGATGTCCGCATGCCGGCCCTCGACGGAATCGAGGCGACTCGGCGCATCGTCGAGGCGAACCCTGAGGCCCGCATCATCATCCTGACGACGTTCGACCTCGACGAGTACGCGTTCGGCGGCCTCCGTGCGGGGGCCAGCGGATTCCTGCTCAAGGATGCGCGTCCCGATGAACTGATCGGCGCGGTCCGGGCAGTGGCCGCCGGCGACGCCGCCGTCTCGGCACGCGTGACGCGGGCGATGCTCGACCTCTTCGCCGACCGCCTCCCCGCAGGCAGGGCGATAGGCCCGGCCGACGACGATGCCGCCGCCGCGCTGACGCCGCGGGAACGGGAGATCCTCGTCGCGATGGGCGAAGGCCTCAGCAACGGCGAGATCGGGGCGCGGTACTACCTGACGGAGTCCACGGTCAAAACGCATGTCGGCCGGGTGCTGTCGAAGCTGCAGCTGCGCGACCGGGTGCACGCCGTCATCTTCGCCTACGAGAACGGACTGCTCGAGCGCTGATCTGCGCGGCGATTCCAGCGACTGCCAAGGCGCAGATCGGTAGGCTCGAGCGGGTATGGGAATCCTCAAAACTACCTTCTGGGAAGAGCTCGGTTCGTGGGCTGCCGCCGCCGGCTGGAACCTCGTGACCGCAGCCTGCATCGTCGGCGGCGCTTTCCTCCTCGCGTGGATCCTGCGGGTGGTGATCCGCAAGGTGGTGGCGCGGATCGTCTCCGGTGTGAAGAAGGGGCAGAACGTCAGCGACACCCAGGCGCTGGTGAACTCCCCGCTCGCCGCGGTCCGCCTGGTGCAGCGCACCCGCACTCTCGGCTCGGTCCTCACCAACATCGTGCACGTGACGATCGGCATCATCGCCATCCTCCTCATCGTGCAGACGTTCGCCCCGAACGTGCTCGGCTCGTTCGCCCTCCTCACGGCAGCACTCGGCGCCGGTCTCGGTTTCGGTGCGCAGAACATCGTCAAAGACGTGCTCAACGGCCTGTTCATGGTCATGGAGGACCAGCTGGGCGTCGGCGACGTCGTCGACCTCGGCCCTGCGACCGGTGTCGTGGAAGCGGTCGGCATCCGCGTCACGCTGGTGCGCGACGTGAACGGCACGCTCTGGTTCGTCCGTAACGGCGAGATCCTGCGCGTGGGCAACATGTCGATGGGCTGGGCGCGCGTCATCATCGATCTGGCCGTCCCCTACGACGCCGACGTGCAGGCGGTGCAGGAGAAGATGATGGAGACCGCGACTGCGCTGGCGACGAGCACGAAGTGGCGCTCCCGCATCCTCGAGAAGCCCGAAGTGTGGGGCATCGAGTCGATCTCGGCCGATGCCATCATCCTCCGGGTGGTGCTCAAGACCCGCACCACCGCGAAGGACGACGTCTCGCGGGAGCTGCGCAGGCGACTCAAGGAGTCGCTGGACGAGATGGGCGTCAAGCTGCCGTCGCTCTCGGCGGTCGTGCTCTCGGGCTTCGACAGCGCGGGCAGCGTGTCCGGTGCGAAGCCGCCGAAGACGCGGCCCAGCACGGTCGTCGCTCCTGAGACGCCACTGAAGGGTCGCAAGGCCCGCGCCGCCGCTAAGCGGCAGCCGGCCGACCCGGGCGCCGTGCGAATCACGCCGGTGGACCCGCCGCAACCGAAAGCACCGCGCGCGCCCGCACAGCCGCGCACGCCGAAGCCTCCCACGACCCGACCGGAAGGCGGCCCCGAATGAGCATCCCGATCATCCCGACCGGGCCTCAGCCGAACTTCTTCGACCAGATCGGCGGTCACGAGACCTTCGTGCGCCTCGTGGACACGTTCTACCGTGGCGTCGCCGACGACTCCGTGCTGCGGCCGATGTACCCGGAGGAGGACCTAGGCCCCGCGAAGGAGCGGCTCACGCTGTTCCTGGAGCAGTACTGGGGCGGCCCGACGACGTACAGCGAGCAGCGCGGCCACCCCCGGCTCCGGATGCGGCACAACCCGTTCACGGTGAACCCGGACGCCCGCGACCGGTGGCTCGCGCACATGCGCTCGGCGGTCGATGAGCTCGGTCTCCCCCCGCTGCAGGACGAGACGCTCTGGAATTACCTGGAGCGGGCGGCGTTCGCTATGGTCAACACATTCGAGGAGTAGCCCTCCCGCCATCCCAGTGCCGAAGGAGACACGGATGACCTACGAACCCGACGCGATCGTCGTCGGCGCGGGCCTCGCAGGCCTCGTCGCCGCCTCCGAACTGCTGGACGCGGGACGACGCGTGACCATCGTCGAGCAGGAGCCGTCCGCGTCGTTCGGCGGCCAGGCCTGGTGGTCGTTCGGCGGCCTGTTCCTCATCGACTCGCCCGAGCAGCGGCGGATGGGCGTGAACGACTCCCTCGCGCTCGCGCGCGACGACTGGTTCGGCACGGCGGGATTCGACCGCGACGAGGACCATTGGCCGCGGCAGTGGGCCGAGGCGTACCTCCAGTTCGCGGCGGGCGAGAAGCGCGCCTGGCTGCACGAGAAGGGCGTCCGCTTCTTCCCCGTCGTGGGATGGGCGGAGCGCGGAAGCGGGATGGCCGGCGGCCACGGGAACTCGGTGCCGCGGTTCCACATCACCTGGGGAACCGGTCCCGGCGTCGTCGAACCGTTCGCGCGGCGCGTCCAGTCGGCTGCGGCCAACGGGCGCGCGGCCATCCGCAACCGCCACCGCGTCGACGAGCTGATCGTCGAGGAGGGGCGCGTCGTCGGTGTGCGTGGCGCGGTGCTGGCGCCGGACACGGCCGGTCGTGGCGCGCCCAGCAACCGGGATGCGGTCGGCGACTTCGAACTGCGCGCGCCCGTGGTGATCGTCGCCTCAGGCGGCATCGGAGGCAACCACGACTTGGTTCGCGCGGCCTGGCCGTCGCGGCTGGGCACACCTCCCGCCTCGATGCTCTCCGGGGTTCCTGCGCACGTCGACGGACGGATGCTCGGCATCGCCGAGTCCGCAGGCGCCCACCTCATCAACGGCGACCGGATGTGGCACTACACCGAGGGCATCCAGAACTGGGATCCGGTGTGGGAACGCCATGGCATCCGCATTCTCCCCGGCCCGTCATCGCTGTGGCTGGATGCGCGGGGCGACAGACTCCCGTCTCCCCTGTTCCCGGGGTTCGACACGCTCGGGACGCTCGAGCACCTGCGCCGGACCGGCTCGGACTACAGCTGGTTCGTGCTGACGCAGAAGATCATCGAGAAGGAGTTCGCGCTCTCCGGCAGCGAGCAGAATCCCGACCTGACCGGCAAGGATGTGCGACTGCTCGCCAAGCGCGTCGCGCCCGGCGCGCCCGGCCCGGTGGAGGCGTTCAAGGAGAAGGGCGCCGACTTCGTGGTCGCCGACACGCTCGACGAGCTCCTCGCCGGGATGCAGCGGATCGCCGACGAACCGCTCGACACCGAGCTGGTCGCGCGGCACGTGCACGAGCACGACCGGCAGCTGGACAACGAGTTCGGCAAGGACCTGCAGCTCGCCGCGATCCGCTCCGCGCGGAAGTACCGCGGCGACCGCCTGATCCGGGTCGCGTCGCCGCACAAGCTGCTCGACCCGTCGGCCGGGCCGCTGATCGCGGTGAAGCTGCACATCCTGACGCGCAAGAGCCTCGGCGGGATCGAGACGGACCTCGACGGGAGGGTCCTCGGCGCTGATGGCGCGGTCGTGCCCGGGCTGTACGCCGTCGGCGAGGCGGCCGGCTTCGGCGGCGGCGGGATGCACGGCTACCGCGCGCTCGAGGGCACGTTCCTCGGCGGCTGCCTCTTCTCGGGCCGCCAGGCGGGGCGCGCCGCCGCCCGCGCCTGAACCCGGCGGGCGCCTACCCTCGTCGCGCGCTCCCCCCCCGCCGCGTCAGCGGCGGAGGGACCAGGAGACGCGGCGGACCAGCGTGTGGCCGCGGCGGGTGGTGAGGCGCGTCCACGGGCCCGTCTCGTGGATGGTGACGACGTCGTCGTCTCCGGCGAAGCCGAGACTGTCGGCGGCGAAGGCCGCACCGGCCGGGATGTACTCCAGACCGTCGATCGGGCGACCCCAGACCTCGGCGCGGACCCGCTGGACCAGCTGCTCGCCCGTCCCCGTCGGCACGGCTTCGGCCACCTCCGCGACGCCGGACTTCGCCGTCGACTGCAGCAGGGACGAAGAGGTCTCGCCGACCTTCTGCCAACCGCCGCGCGGCGGCGAGATCCCGGCCCAGGTGACCGTGGAGACCTCGAGCGGCAGGCGGATCTCGACCGGACCGGCCTCATCGGCAGCGGCCTCGGCGCCCTCGCGGGCACGCGCCACGCGGTCGAGCAGCGAGCGGATCGGCACGACTGCGTCGAACTCGACGCCGCCGCCGGTCGCGAAGGTCCGCAGGCCCAGCACCGTCGGCGTCTCGTCGAGCAACCCGCGCGGGTACAGGATCGCCGTGTACACGGCGAGAACGCCCGATCCGGCGATCAGGCGCACGGAGCCCTCCTCGACACGGGCCGCCCTCGACAGATAGGTCTGAAGATCGGCGACGGCGAGGGTATCCACAAGAGAAAACGACTGATCCATCGGGTGTCTAAACTACCAACAGACCACCGACTTGGAGGCACCGTGACCGAGCCCCTGGCTTCTCTTCTCACCGCGCTCGATCTGACCGACACCGGCGCGCGCACGAGCGAGGACATCTTCACCGGCCCTTCGCAGTGGATGCCGTTGGGCCGGGTGTTCGGCGGCCAGGTGCTCGCCCAGTCCATCGTGGCCGCGACGCGGACCGTGGAGGATGACCGCAGCATCCACTCGATGCACGGATACTTCCTGCGCCCGGGCGACGTGAACTTCCCCATCACGTTCTCGGTGGACCGCATCCACGACGGCCGTTCGTTCTCCACCCGGCGCACACAGGCCTACCAGAACGGTCTGCCGATCCTGTCGATGATCGCCTCGTACCAGACGGAGGACGAGGGCATCGAGCACCAGGATGCGATGCCCGAGGGACTTCCGGAGCCGGAGAGCCTGCCGTCGACGGCCACCTCGCTGGAGGATGTGCGGCATCCGGTCGCCCAGTATTGGGCCAGCCAGCGGCCATTCGACATGCGGCATGTGACCTCGCCGATCTACCTCTCCGTCGAGGGCGAGCACGTCGCCCAGCAGGCCGTGTGGTTCCGCACCATCGGCGAGATGCCGGACGACCCGGCTCTGCACCGCGCCGCCCTCGCCTACGCGAGCGACTACACGATCATGGAGTCGGTGATGCGCCGCCACGGCATCGCCTGGGCGACGCCCGGCCTCAAGGCTGCGAGCCTCGACCACGCGATGTGGTGGCACCGCCCCGCGCGGGTGGACGAGTGGCTGCTGTACGTGCAGGAGTCGCCCACCGCGGGCGGCGGTCGCGGGCTTTCTCAGGGGCGCATCTTCACCCGTGACGGCGTGCTGGTGGCGAGCGTGGCGCAGGAGGCGACCATCCGCCTGCCGCACGGCGACGACTGAGCAGCGGCCGACCTCAGCCGAAGGTGCTCCGGAGCAGCACCGTGCCGTCGCCGGCCGAGCGGATGTCGACGGTCGCGATGTCGGAGAGCGGGATGCTCGTGGTCGCGACCGGATCGGCCACGGTTCCTTCGTCCGCGGTCCAGGTCGAGATCTGGTGCTGCGCTCCGGCACGGTCGGTGATGACCATCGCGTACGTCCACTCGTGACCGCCGCCCTGAGCGCCGACGTGCGCGTAGCGGCAGCGGGAGTCGATGCGGGTGCCCCACGGCTCGGAAGTCAGGCGCAGGTCTGCGGTGAGCGCGCTCGGCTCGACCTGCTGCATGACGACGCTCGCTGCGGGGGCCGTTCCCGGCTGCAGTGCGGCAGGAAGCAGGAATGCCGCGATGCCCACGACGACGGCAGCGGCCGCAGCGGACAGACCGGCCACCAGCCACCGCGACCGGACGCGACGCCGACGGACCTGGTGGAGCAGGGACGGGAGCAGCTCCGGGCCAGGACCGGGAGTCGCCGCGCCCTCTCCCGGCTCGGCCACGGGCGGTTCGTCGTCCAGGAGCGCGTTCGCCTGCTCGCGCGGCACGCGGCTCAGGATGCCCGGCATCCCGGCCAGTTCGCCGACAGCTTCGGCGCAGCGCTCGCACTCGCGCAGGTGCGCCTCGAACTCGCGCCTCTCGACCGGCGAGAGCGCACCGAGCACGTAGGCGGCATCCCAGGTGGCGAACTCGTCGTGCGTGGTCATCGTTCCGTCACCCCTCTTTCCTGGAGCGCGAGCCGGAGGGCCCGCAGACCGTAGTGCAGCCGCGACTTGACGGTGCCTTCCGGGATGTCGAGCTCGCGGGCGATCTCGGCGACCGACCGTCCGCCGTAGTACGCGTGGACGATGACCGCCCGGTGCTCCACGGAGAGCTCGGCCAGGGCATCGGAGACCAGCCACGAGTCGAGGACGGCGTCCGCCTCGCTGTCGGGTGCCGGCCGCTCCGGGAGGTCGTCCGTGCCGAACTCATGGCGGTAGTGGGCGCTGCGCCGGCCGTCGATGACCAGATTGCGTGCGACGGTGAAGAGCCAGGTGCGCGCCGACTGCTGAGACTGGTCGAGGACGGACGGCTTGCGCCACGCGCGCAGCAGCGTCTCCTGCACGACGTCGTCGGCCATGGCCGTGTCGCCGGTGAGGTGCACGACGTACCGCCACACGGCCTGCGCGTGCTGGTCGTGCAGCTCGCGCAGCAGGCGGGCGTCCTCCTCCGGCATGTCCACCTCCACCTCGTACACGATGCAGCGGACGGAAAGGTTCACACACCATCGTTTGAACCGACCGCAGGACTGTCTCGTGAATACCGTAGAAGACGCATCCGTCGAACGGGAGGAAATCGTATGAACGACCACGCACCGCTCACCCGCCGCACCCTCATGTCGATCGGTGGTGCGTCCGCCGGCGCTCTGCTGCTGGCCGCTTGCACCCCCGGGGGCGCGGACAGTGCCAACGGTTCCGGTGGTGGCTCGGACGGCGGTTCGTCCTCGGGCGGAGGCGGCGGCTCCGCCGAGGTGTCGCTGGCGTCCATCCCCGTCGGTGGGGCCGTGTCGGCCACCCTGGCAGGGAAGCCGATCGTCGTCTCGCAGCCGACGGCGGGTCAGGTGGTGGCGTTCAGTGCCGTCTGCACCCATCAGGGATGCACGGTGGCACCGCAGGGCAAGGAGTTCGACTGCCCGTGCCACGGTTCGCGCTTCGACGGGACGACCGGCGATGTGCTCAATGGTCCCGCCCGCGATCCCCTGCCGAAGCTGTCGGCGAAGGTCTCGGGCGACTCCGTCACGGTCACGGAGTAGCCGTCGACATGGAGGTCAACGGGCTCCCGATTCACGTCCTCCTCGTCCACTTCGTGGTCGTGCTGGTACCGCTGACCGCGATCGCGGCCGTGCTGGTGCCTGTGTGGCCCGCCGCCCGGCGGCGTCTGGGCATCGTCGTGCCGCTGCTCGCGCTGGCCGATCTCATCCTGGTGCCCGTCGTGATGGAGGCGGGCCAGTGGTTGCAGGCGCGCGTCCCGTCGACGCCGCTGATCCTGGCGCATGCGGCCCTCGGGATGACGCTGCTTCCGTGGGTCATCGCCCTGTTCGTGTACAGCGTCCTGCAGTGGGGGTGGTTCTTCTTGTTCGATCGGCCCGACTCGCCGCGCCGGCCCGGAGCCACCGTGCGGCGTGTGGTGGTCGTGGTGCTGACCGTGGTCGGGCTGGTGATCGCCGTCGGGACCATCGTGGATGTCGTCCTGATCGGCGAGGCGGGCTCGCGGGCGATCTGGCAGAACTCGTTCAGCCCGACGCCGTTGCCGACCACGCCGTCGCCGACGCCCTCGCCCTGAGGCTCAGGAGCGCTTGGCGAAGGCGACCGGCTCGTCGAGGTAGGGCGTCCAGGCGTCGCGCTCGCGGTCGTTGATGCGGCGCGGGCGCTGGCTGGCCGCGTCGACGAGCACGATGGTGGTCGCGGCGCGCGAGTACAGCGTCCTCGGTTCGGTGCTCTCGGGCGACCACACTTCGTAGCAGACTTCGAGGCTGGCTCCCCCGAGCCGCCCGAGCCAGAGCTGCACGTCGAGCGGCTGGCGCAGGTACGGGATGGGCGCCAGGTACTCGATCTCCTGCCGGGCGATCAGGGTCAGCGTGTCGGCGCCCGGCCGCCCGTCGAGGACCGCGGTGGAACCGCCCACGGCTTCACCGCTGCCCTCGGGGGCGTCGTCGGTCGCCCAGAACGCCTCGATGCGCGCCTCCTCGAGGAGGCGCAGCATCTCGGCGTTGTTGACGTGACCGTACGCGTCGAGGTCGCTCCAGCGGAGCTTGATCGGTACGTGGAGTCGCATGTCGCGTGCGCTCAGTCGCGGGTGAGCTTGCGGTACGCCGAGCGGTTGGGCTTGGCGGCGTCCGGACCCAGGCGGGCGACCTTGTTCTCCTCGTACGCCTCGAAGTTGCCCTCGAACCAGTACCAGTCGGCCGGGTTCTCGTCGGTGCCCTCGTAGGCCAGGATGTGCGTGGCGATCCGGTCGAGGAACCACCGGTCGTGGGTGATGACCACGGCGCATCCGGGGAACTCGAGGAGGGCGTTCTCCAGGCTGGAGAGCGTCTCGACGTCGAGGTCGTTCGTCGGCTCGTCGAGGAGCAGCAGGTTGCCGCCCTGCTTCAGGGTCAGCGCCAGGTTGAGGCGGTTGCGCTCTCCACCGGAGAGCACGCCCGACTTCTTCTGCTGGTCGGGGCCCTTGAAGCCGAAGGTGGAGACGTAGGCGCGCGACGGCACCTCGGTCTTGCCGACCTGGATGTAGTCGAGCCCGTCGGACACGACCTCCCACACGTTCTTGTTGGGGTCGATGCCGCCGCGGGTCTGGTCGACGTAGGAGATCTTCACGGTCTCGCCGACCTTCAGGTCGCCGCCGTCGAGCGGCTCCAGTCCGACGATCGTCTTGAAGAGCGTCGTCTTTCCGACACCGTTCGGGCCGATGACGCCGACGATGCCGTTGCGCGGCAGCGTGAAGGTGAGGCCGTCGATGAGCTTGCGGTCGCCGAAGCCCTTCTCGAGGTGCTTCGCGTCGATCACGACCTGTCCGAGGCGCGGGCCCGGCGGGATCTGGATCTCTTCGAAGTCGAGCTTCCTGGTGCGCTCCGCCTCCGCCGCCATCTCCTCGTATCGCGCCAGACGCGCCTTCGACTTGGCCTGCCGGCCCTTGGCGTTGCTGCGGACCCAGTCGAGCTCCTCGGTGAGGCGCTTGGCGAGCTTCGCGTCCTTCTTGCCCTGGACTTCGAGACGCTCGCGCTTCTTCTCGAGGTAGGTCGAGTAGTTGCCTTCGTACGGGTAGAGGTGACCACGGTCGACCTCGGCGATCCACTCGGCCACGTGGTCGAGGAAGTACCGGTCGTGCGTCACGGCGAGCACGGCACCGTGGTACTTGGCCAGGTGCTGCTCGAGCCAGAGCACACTCTCGGCGTCGAGGTGGTTGGTGGGCTCGTCGAGGAGCAGCAGGTCGGGCTTCTGCAGCAGCAGCCGGCAGAGCGCGACGCGGCGCTTCTCACCACCGGAGAGCGTGTTGACCGGCCAGTCCCCCGGCGGGCAGCGCAGCGCATCCATCGCCTGTTCGAGCTGCGAGTCGAGGTCCCAGGCGTCGGCTGCGTCGATCTGCTCCTGCAGGGTGCCCATCTCGGCGAGCAGCGTGTCGAAGTCGGCATCCGGGTCGGCGAGGAGGCCCGAGATCTCGTTGAAGCGGTCGACCTTCTCCTTGATCTCGCCGACACCCTCCTGCACGTTCTCCAGGACCGTCTTGTCCTCGTTCAGCTGCGGCTCCTGCATGAGGATGCCGACGGTGTATCCGGGGCTCAGCTTGGCATCGCCGTTCGAGGGCGTGTCCAGACCGGCCATGATCTTCAGGATGGTGGACTTACCGGCGCCGTTGGGGCCCACGACACCGATCTTCGCTCCGGGCAGGAACGCCATCGTGACGTCGTCGAGGATCACCTTGTCGCCGACCGCCTTGCGGGCGCGCACCATCGAGTAAATGTATTCGGCCACTCTTCTTCTCAAACTCCCTGTCGTCGGCTTACTGCCGTATTCGAGGATACCGGCCCTGCGCGCGCATCAGGGCGGCTCGGGCTACCAGTCGATCGCCCGGGTCTGCCCGATGAGGCACGTTCCGGTCGACAGCACGGGCGTGACGATGCTGTTGTAGCCGCCCGCGTCGGCGCCGCTCTGGCCGATCAGGCACGTGTCTCCCATCCGGACGGAGAACTGGATGGAGTTCGCCTTGAGCCCGATGGTCGTGGTGTCGACCGTGAGCTGCATGTCGGCCCTCGTGAACCCGGCGGCGACCAGGGCGTCGATGAAGTCGCGCCCCTGGGCGTTCGGGTTCGCCGCCAGTGTTGCGCGGTTGACCTGGTCGAAGTACGGCAGGTTCTGCTCGGCCGTCCCGCCGGGCACCAGCGCGATGGCAGCGGGCGCGGTGGGGGTCGGCGTGGCGGAGGGGGCCGCCGTCGTCGACGTTGGAACGGGCGACGCGGTCGGTGCCGCTCCCGCGGTGCACCCGCTCAGCGCGAGGGTCAGGGCGAGCGCGAGCCCGAGCACCGGGGCCGTCGCGGCGAAGACCCTGGCTCGTCGGGGCGCGGAATACGGCATATCTCGCATCCTACGTGGCGGCCGCTGGGATTCCCTCCGCAGGCGTGGCCGCATCCTCGGCGGCACCGCCATCGGCAGGAGCGGCCGCCCGTGTGAACTCCGATCGCCCCCAGCTCAGGTCGTGGCCGATGGACTCCGCTTCGATCTCGACCGTCATCCCCGGTTTGTCCCCCGTCCATTCCCGCTGGCACAGCCGCCCGGCGACCAGGACGGGATCGCCCTTCGCGATGCAGTCGGCGGCGCTGACGGCCAGACGCCGGAAAGCGCTCACCGTGTACCAGTTGCTGCCGCCGTCCTCCCAGGAGGACGCATGACGGTTGTAGCGTCGATGGGTCGTGACGAGCCGGAAGCTCGTGATCGGCAGTCCCCCTTCGGTGACCAGGTGGCGCGGCTCGGTGGCGACGAAGCCGCGGACGGCGACGATATCGGACATGATCTCCCCTTTCGGGCCCGCCGCGGTGGCGGGCTCGAGACCACTCTCGCGGCATCCCGGGCCCAGGTGATCGGACCTCGGAGCATCTGTGGACAAGCCGTGGCAAGACCCCACTTGTGGAGGAAGTGGGCGAGCTCGCACTGCTGTTAGCGTTCGGTCACCCGAGCACCACGCGATTCACCCGAAGGACGCCAATGAAGCTCCGCGCCGTCGCGGCGATCACCGCTGCGCTCACCCTCTGCGGAGTCGGCTTCGCCGTCCCGGCCGCCGCAAGCTCTCCGGTCGCCAAGAGTGCCCTCTCTGCGGGCGCCACCGTCCCCGTCGCACAGCTCGCCACGCAGCTCTCGATCGCAGACGACAGCACGCAGCCCTACAACCGCAGTGATTTCCCGACGTGGATCGATGCCGACCATGACGGGTGCAACACGCGGTCGGAAGTCCTCCAGCAGGAATCCGCCGTGCCGGTGACCTTCGGCTCAGGATGCACGGTCGCTACCGGATCGTGGAGCTCCTGGTACGACGGCGCGACCTGGACGGCGGCATCCGATGTCGACATCGATCACTTCGTCCCGCTTGCCGAGGTCTGGCGATCGGGTGCAAGCGGATGGTCGCTCCAGCAACGCACCGACTATGCCAACGACCTGAGCGACCCGCTCACCCTGGTTGCGGTCACGGACAACGTCAATCAGTCCAAGAGCGATTCCGACATCGCGCACTGGCTGCCCCCGCTGACATCGGCGCGCTGCACCTACGCCGTGGACTGGGTCGTCGTGAAGTACCGCTGGAGCCTGACCATGGACCCGATGGAGTCCAATGCGCTGAACTCGCTGCTCGGCGGAGCATGCGGGTCGACTGCGGTGACGGTTCCCGCCAGGGTCGCGGTGACTCCGGCCGCGGGCGTCGATCGGATCGCCGGCTCCGATCGCTACGAGACCAGCGTCAGGGCGTCCCAAGCGGCCTTCCCCGGCACGGCTCCCATCGTGTTCGTCGCGTCGGGTACGAACTTCCCCGACGCCCTCTCGGCGGCACCGGCCGCGGTGCATCTCGGAGGTCCGCTCCTGCTCACCGCGCCGGGCACCCTCCCCGCTGTCGTCAAAGCCGAGGTGGCGCGGCTGCAACCGACGACCGCCGTCATCGTCGGCGGATCGAGCGCGGTCGGCGTCGGGGTGGAATCCTCACTGCGCTCCATCGTCGGGAATGTCCAACGACTCTCCGGATACGACCGCTACGACACGTCGGTGAAGGTCAACCGCTTCGCATTCGCGACCGGTGCGACCACGGCGTTCGTCGCGACCGGTGCGAACTTCCCGGACGCCCTCAGCGCCTCTGCTGCGGCGGGGAGCGACGGAAGCATGGTCCTTCTCGTCAACGGCGCCGGCGGTGCCATCCCTAACGCGCTCCTCGACGACCTCGGGGTGACGCAGGCCATCATCGCCGGCGGCACCGCCGTCGTTTCGCCGACCATCGAGAATCAGCTCCGAGCGCGCAGCGGGATGGCCGTCTCGCGGCTGGCCGGCGGCGACCGCTATGAGACATCGCACGCCATCAACCGCGGAGTGTTCTCGACATCGCCGACCGTCTACTTCGCCACCGGCACCAACTTCCCCGACGCCCTCTCAGGCGCCGCGCTCGCCGGCCGCACCGGATCCGCCCTGTACGTGGTGCCTGCGGGTTGCGTCCCGGACTACGTCCCCGCGGACTTGTCGGCTCTGCAGACGACCCATCGTGTGCTGCTCGGCGGAACGAGCGTCCTGGCTAACGCGGTCGGAAGCCTCTCCGTCTGTCCACCGCCCCCGCCCGCACCTCCGGCACCGCCCGTTCCCCCGGCACCTCCCGGACCTCCGGCTAACCCCGGCGACTCCAAGAACTGCTCCGACTTCCCGACGCAGTCGGCGGCCCAGGCATGGTTCAACTACTACTTCCCGTACTACGGCGACGTTGCACGGCTGGACGCAGACCACGACGGGAAGGCGTGCGAATCCCTTCCCGGCTGAGAACTGGGGACGACCTCAGGCGGCGACGTAGTCCGCGTACGACGCGCGGATCTTGTTGACCTTGGGGAGGGCGACGGCGAGGCAGTAGCCCTGGCCCGGGTTCTTCGCGAAGAAGTCCTGGTGGTACTCCTCGGCGCGGTAGAACGGGCCGAGCGGCTCGATGGTCGTGACGATTCCGCCGTCCCAGTACTCGGCGGCGCGGTCACGAGCCGCTTCGAAGAGCTCCCGCTGCTGCTCACCGTCGTAGAACATCGCCGAGCGGTACTGGGTGCCGACGTCGTTGCCCTGCCGGTTCAGCTGGCGCGGGTCGTGCAGCGTGAAGAAGACGTCGAGGATGACGCTCGCCGGGATCACCTCCGGGTCGAAGGTAACGGCGACGGCCTCCGCGTGCCCGGTCCGGCCCGTGCAGACGTCCTCATAGCTCGGCTCCACCGTGATGCCGCCCGTGTAGCCGGACACCACGTCCTGCACTCCGCGCAGCACGCGGTACACCGCATCCAGGCACCAGAAGCATCCGCCGGCCACCACGAAGGTCTGCATGAGTCGTCCTCTCGGTCCGTTCTCTCCATTGTGCCGCGTGCCCGCATGCATCCGCAGCGAGGGCGGGCTTGGCGACACGACGCCCGGGGTCCGCGCTCGACCACGGGATCGCCGTTACCATCGCGGCATGCAGTGGTGGAATGACTTCGTCGATTGGTTCTCTTCGCCGGCCGCGCGCCCGGCGATCTTCTATGCGGTGGTCCTCGCGGTCGCCGTGATCCTCTCCGGCCTCATCGCCGCGTGGATCGCCCGGGGAGCCCTGAAGGGCCTCCTCTCCCGTACCGACCGTCAGCAGAAGGCGTCCGCGATCGCCGCGCTCGTCGATGCTGCGACCGAGGCATCCGTCTGGAACTCGCTCACCCCGGGCGAGCAGGTGCTCTCCGACCGTGCCGTCGGGCAGGCCGACATCATGGTCCGCCTGCTTCCGATCAAGGGCTCGGGTCTCGCCGCGAACTGGGCCGGACACCAGCTGGCCGAGATGAAGCGGGCCTCCGCGACGTTCGGCTACCAGCTCGACCCGGCGATCGCGGAGTTCCGCGACCGTCTGCTCGAGTGGCAGAACAACCCGCGTCGCGCCCGCAAGATCTTCCAGAGCGACCTCGAGCGCTGGCGCTTCGAGAGCACCGACACCGACCGCTCCGTGGTCGAACAGCAGGATGCGTGGGTCGCCCAGCAGCATCACGAGCAGTACGCCCCGGCGACCGCCGCGACCCCGGCGCCGACCGCGGCGACCGCTCAGCCGGCCGCAGCCGCAGCACCCGCCGAGCGCGAGGAGCAGCGCGAGGGCAATCCCTTCGTCGCGACCGCGGCAGCCGGGTCGGCCGACCCGCAGAACGACACCGCGCCGACCGCGCGCCTCGGCCAGCCCGTCTGACACGACGCCCGAGCGGCACAGCACTCCACCCGAAGCGAAGGGCGCCGGCATCTCGCCGGCGCCCTTCGTCGTTCCCTGTGCGAGCCGCGGCGAGCCGTGCCGCGAAACGCGCAATGCTCAGCGGCTGTAGCTGCTCGACCGCCACCAGGCGTCGAACATGCTCGCCGGAGGCTGACGCTTGTGCTCGGTCGCGAGATAGCGCGCCTCCAGCGCCTCGGCCACATCGGCGGGCACATCCTTGCCTTCGAGGAAGTCGTCGATCTCCTCGTACGTCACGCCCAGGTTGTCCTCGTCGGTCTGGCCGGGGTTGAGGTCGAGCAGGTCGGCGGTCGGGGCCTTCTCGTACAGTCGCGCCGGCGCGTCGAGGAAACGCAGCAGCTGCTTCCCCTGTCGCTTGGTCAGGCCGCTCAGCGGGAGGATGTCGGTGCCGCCATCGCCGTACTTGGTGAAGAACCCGGTCACCGCCTCTGCCGCGTGGTCGGTCCCGATCACGAGCAGCCCGCGCTGGCCCGCGATCCCGTACTGGGCGACCATGCGGATGCGCGCCTTCACATTGCCCTTGACGAAGTCGGACATCGGCTCGCCGAGCGCATCCGCGTATTCGTCCTCGACGCCGTCGGTGCCGCGCTGGATGTTGAAGACCACCGAGCTCTTCGGCTGGATGAACGACAGCGCCAGCTGCGCGTCCTCCTCGTCGCGCTGCACCGCGTACGGGAGACGGACCGCCACGAAGTCGGCGTCGGTGCCCTCCGCCGCGAGCCGTTCGACGGCCAGCTGGGCGAGACGCCCGGCGAGCGACGAGTCCTGGCCGCCGCTGATGCCGAGCACGAAACCGGCGGCACCGGTGGTCTTGAGGTAGTCGACCAGGAAGCCGACGCGCCGCTCGACTTCCTCCGCCGGATCGACCTCCGGACGGACGTTCAGGTCTTCGATGATCCTTGCCTGGAGTTCACGCATGACGTCAGATTATCCCCGTCGGATTTCGGTCGTGTGAACACCTCCTCCGAGCGCGGTCTGCCGCTCGCACCATCCGATCGCTAGCATTCCGCGCATGGACCCCCACGTCGCGACCATCGTGCTCGTTCCGCTGCTCGCGGTCGTGGCCGCGCTGCTGACCACGGCGGTCGGCCGCGTCGCGAAGATCCCGCTGGTGGTCTTCGAGATCGTCCTGGGCCTCATCGTCGGACCGAGCGTGCTCGGCTGGGTGCCGAAGACCGACGCACTGGATGCGGTCGCCAACTTCGGACTCGCCTTCCTCTTCTTCATGGCGGGCAACGAGATCGACTTCGCCGCCATCGCCGGACGCCCGGTGCGGCGGGCGTCGCTGGGCTGGCTGCTCTCCCTCGTGATCGCCGTCGCCGTCGCGACCCTCATCGCCGGCTCGGTCATCACCGGCGTCTACGTGGGGATCGCGCTCACCTCCACCGCCCTGGGAACGCTCATGCCCGTCCTGCGGGACGCGGGCGAGATGCGCACGCCGTTCGGGAGGGCGGTCACCGCAGTAGGCGCCATCGGGGAGTTCGGGCCGCTGCTCGCGATCTCGCTCTTCCTCAGCGGGCGGAAGCCCCTCGCCGCCGCCCTCGTCCTGATCGGTTTCGCGGTCATCGCCGGGGCCGGGATCTGGTTCGCCTCCCGCGGCGGGCACGAGCGCTTCCACAGCCTGGTGCGGGCGACCCTCCACACGAGCGGTCAGTTCGCGGTCCGCTTCGTCGTGCTGGTCATCTCCGGGCTCGTCGGGCTCAGCATCGCGCTGGGGCTCGACATGCTGCTCGGAGCGTTCGCGGCCGGCGTGCTCTGCCGCATCCTTCTCAGCGGCGCTGCGCCGGCGGATGCGCACCAGATCGAGAGCAAGCTGGAGGCCGTCGCCTTCGGCGTCCTCGTGCCGGTCTTCTTCATCAACACCGGCATCGGGTTCGACCTGCGGGCTCTGCTGGCCGACCCCCGCGCCCTCATCCTGCTGCCGATCTTCCTCGTGCTGCTCGTCATCATCCGCGGTGTGCCGGCGTCGGCCCTCTCCTCACCGCCGGGGTCGACCTTCCGCGACCGCGCCGCCGTGACCCTGTTCAGCGCCACCGGTCTGCCGATCATCGTGGCCGTGACGGCCATCGGCGTCCGTGAGCACGACCTCACGACCGGAACGGCGACCGCACTGGTCGGCGCCGGGATGCTGTCGGTGCTGCTGTTCCCGCTGATCGCGCTCACGCTCCGACGGAAGTCGTCGGACGGCGGCCTGCGCCAAGCCGACCCGGATGCGGTGCCCATCGAGGGATGAGCGGCGCACGTCGGCTCAGGCGACGCGGCTGACCGCGCGGGCCAGGATCGCCGTGGTCAGCGCATCCACCGGCTCCCGTGCAGCCGAAGGGTTCGAGAGCAGGGTGAAGTCGACGTGGCCGAGGTCCGGCAGTCCGAAGCGGTTCGTGACCTTGATGAGGTCGGTGGGGATGAGGGACCGCGGGAACACGGCGACGCCGATCCCCGCCCGGACCGCCGCCAGCACCCCGTTCACCTCGCGGGTGTTGCACGTGATCCGCCAGGTGCGCCCGGATGCCTCCAAGGCGTCGATGGCCACCTGGCGGCTGAGACTGGGGCCCTGGTACGAGATCAGCGGGACCGGGCCGTCGGCATCGAGAACGGTCTTCTCCTGGCCCATCCACACCAGCTCGTCGGTCGCCACGACGGTGCCCTCGGTCGTGCCGGGCGTCTGCTTGATGAAGATCAGGTCGAGCTGACCGGCCTTCAGCTTGCGGTGCAGCGGGGCCGACTGGTCCACCGTCAGCTCCAGGTTGATCTGCGGGTTCTGCTGACGGAAGTGACGAAGGATGCGCGGCAGCGTCGTGATCGCCAGGTCGTCGGCGGCGCCGAACCGCAGCCGGCCGCGCATCGCGGATCCGCTGAAGTAGCTGTCCGCCTCGGCGTGCGCGGCCAGGATCGCGCGCGCGAAGCCGGCCATCGCATCCCCGTTGTCCGTCAGGCGCACCTCGCGGGTGTCGCGCGCGATCAGCTGCCGTTTGGCCGACTGCTCGAGCTTGCGGATGTGCTGGCTCACCGTCGGCTGGCTGATCCCCAGCCGGACGGCGGCCTTGGTGAAGCTCCGGGTGTCGGCGACGGCGAGGAAGGTCTGGAGCAGCACAGGGTCGAACATCCACGCATCCATTCGAAAAGCCAATGGGACTTATAGTCTCGATCGGCTCCTAGAATAGCGCGGAGTGCGTAGGGTCGAAGGTGACACTTCATACGTAACCAGCGACGACATCGAGGTAACACGCACGTGGCGCACTCCCCCGCAGCGGCCCCGCCCACCGGACCCATGCCGGTCCTCTCCGCCCGGCCGCCGTGGCGCGAGACCTTCTCCTCCCTCCAGGTGGCCAACTACCGCCGCTTCGCCGCGAGCAACCTCGTCGCCAACACGGCCGTGTGGATGCAGCGGATCGCGATGGACTGGCTGGTCCTGCAGCTCTCGGGCAGCGTCGCCGCCGTCGGAGTGACCGTATTCATGCAGTTCACCCCGATGCTGTTCTTCGGCCTCTGGGGCGGCGTCATCGCCGACCGGTACTCGAAGCAGCGACTGCTGGTGATCACCCAGTCGTGCGCGGCGGGGCTCGCTGCGCTCCTCGCCGTTCTGACCCTCACCGGAGCGATCGAGGTGTGGGGCGTGTACGCGATCTCTTTCGCCCTCGGCCTCGTGACGGTGGTCGACAACCCGGCCCGGCAGGTCTTCGTCAGCGAGCTCGTCGGACCGCGCTACCTGCGCAACGCGATCAGCCTCAACTCGTCGATCTTCCAGCTCGGCGGCCTGATCGGTCCGGCGCTCGGCGGCATCCTGATCACCGCGATCGGCGGCGGCTGGTCGTTCGCGATCAACGCGGTGGCCTGCCTCGCGGTGGTCTTCGCCGTCGCCACCCTCAAGCGCTCCGAGCTGCACGCGTCGCCGGCGGCCCCACGCGGCAAAGGCCAGCTGATGGAGGGGATGCGCTACGTGCGCCGCAAGCCGGTGATCTTCTGGACCGTCGTCATGGTCGCGGTCATCGCCGTCTTCGCCTTCAACATGCCGGTCTTCCTCGCGGCGTACGCCAACGACGTCTACCACGTGGGCGCGCAGGGCTACGGGATGTTCAACGCGCTCGTCGCCGCCGGTGCACTCACCGGTGCCCTCGCCTCCACCCGGCGCACCAGCGTGCGCCTCTCGATGGTGGTCGGGACGGCGGCCGCGCTCGGCGTCGTGCAGGCGCTGGCCGGATTCGCGCCGGGCGAGCTCGCGTTCGGGCTGCTGCTCGTCTGCGTCGGGATCGGGAACCTGCTGTTCATCACGGCGGCGAACTCGCTCGTGCAGCTGTCGTCGAACGTGCAGATCCGCGGACGCGTGATCTCGCTCTACATCCTCGTGCTGCTCGGCGGGCAGGCGCTCGGCGGACCGCTCATGGGCTGGATCGTCGAGCAGGTCGGTCCGCATATCGCCATGGCGATCTCGGGGCTGGTGCCGGCCGCTGCGGCGGCGGTGCTCGCCGTGCTCATCGCTCGCCAGGCGAGCCTGCGGCTGCGGTTCGGCCTCCGTGGACGCCGGCCGGTCATCGCGATCGTCAACCGCGCCGGCAAGGCGGGCGCGCGCCTCTGAGAGGGGCCTCGGCGCGCCTCCGGTATCGTGGAAGTGTCGCCCCCGTAGCTCAGCGGATAGAGCAGGAGCCTTCTAATCTCTTGGTCGCAGGTTCGATTCCTGCCGGGGGCACCACGCTTTTCACCCTCGCAGATTCGTGCCGAATGTGTGCCATTCGTCACGAATAGCCCACATTCGGCACGAATTCAGGGTCCGAACAGAGCGACAGACAAAGGGCCGGACTCGAGGAGTCCGGCCCTTTTCGCTTGGGGTGAGTAACGGGGCTTGAACCCGCGACCTCCTGGACCACAACCAGGCGCTCTACCAACTGAGCTATACCCACCACGGCGCTTCATCCGGCCCGGGGGCGGCGAAGCAACTCATCGATTCTAGCCCATGCGGGGAGCCCATTTTTCCACCACGCCCGCGGCCAGAGCCTGCGTGTCTTCGGTCGTCGGCCCGGGAGGCGTGACGAAGGCGGCGGCGCGGTAGTAGTCGAGCTCGCGGATGGACTCGAGGATGTCGGCGAGCGCACGGTGCCCGCCGTTCTTCTCGGGAGCGTTGAAGTAGATGCGCGGGAACCAGCGCCGGGCGAGCTCCTTGATCGAGGACACGTCGACGTTGCGGTAGTGCAGGTGCGTGTCGAGGCGCGGCATGTACTTGGCGAGGAACATGCGGTCGGTGCCGATGGTGTTGCCGGCGAGCGGAGCAGTGCGCGCGGTCGGCGCGAACTTCAGCACGTACTCGAGCACCTCGTACTCGGCCTCGGCGAGGCTCTTGCCGTTCGGGATCTCTTCGATGAGACCGGACGTCGTGTGCATCTGGCGCACGAAGTCGCCCATGTTCTGCAGAGCGGAGTCGTCGGGCTTGATGACGATGCTGAGACCGGGGTCGAGGACGTTCAGCTCGAAGTCCGTGATCACGACCGCGATCTCGACGAGCTCGTCGACCTCGAGGTCGAGGCCGGTCATCTCGCAGTCGATCCAGACCAGTCGATCCGAGGAAGTAGCCATACCGCGAGTCTAGTAGGGGCCTCCGACAGGGCCGGTCGCGCCCGCTGCTCCGGACAGACGCTGCGGTACGGGGAGCTTGGGCCCCAGGCCGTCTCCGGCGGAGACGTGGCGGAGCCGCCGGCTGATCCACGGGATGGCGTAGACGCGCAGCCAGGTGCGCAGCGGCACCGAGTCCGGTGGGGTCGTCGGCCCCTGCGGTGCGGCGGTCTCCGGGCCGCCGATCTCGGCGTAGGGAACGCCGAGGGCATGGGCGGCGTGCGACGCCAGCAGCCGGTGCCCCCTCGTGCTCAGGTGGACGCGGTCGGACGCCCACATCGCCGGGTCGCGGAACTCGCGGACTCCCCAGACGTCGAGCACGACGGCGCGCTGGTCGCGCGCGATGCTCCAGATGTTGGCGTTGAACACGGCCGCCCGGCCGCGGAAGGGCTTGAGGAAGAACGCGAACTGGGGGTCGAAGATGTTGGCGAGCAGCACGGTGGCGCCGGTCGCACGCAGCGACCGGATGCCCGTCTCCAGGCGCGAGGCGAGCGCATCCGGGTCGGCGGCCGGGCTCATGAGGTCGTTGCCGCCGATCATCACCGAGACCAGGTCGGGCCTCAGTTCGAGTGCGTGCGGGATCTGCGCATCCACCACGTCCGCGATGCGGCGGCCGCGGACGGCCAGGTTCGCGAACTCCACGGAGACTCCCGCCAGCCGGGCGTCGCCGTCGAGGATCCCGGCCAGGCGGTCGGCCCAGCCCAGGAAGGCGTCCGGTTGCCCGGGCGCGTGGTCGCACAGCCCCTCGGTGAGCGAGTCTCCGAGGGCGACGTAGCGCGTGAAGGTCGATCGGCTCACGGTCCGATTCTGTTCGCACCGGCGGCGCAGCGGCACTCGCGACGGCCATCGCCGCAGGATCGTCGCCGCGAGTTCGCCGGACGTACACTGGCGAGGTGGATTCGACACCAGCCGTTGACCCGGAGGACACCGGGGACGCGCGACTCACGCTGTACACCTCCGCGTTCTGCGAGCCCTGCATGCAGACCCGCGCGGTACTGAGCGAGGCGGCGCGTCTCGCTCCGCGGATCGCGGTGACCGAGCTGGATGTGGCACGTAACATCGAGCGCGCGGAGCGGGACCGCATCCGCGTGACGCCGACCGTCATCGTCACGGGCGCCGACGGCAGCGAAGTGTTCCGGGCCGAAGGCGTGCCGACCCTCGCGCAGGTGCTGACAGCGGCCGCCAAGGCGCTCTGACCGGGCCAGACTCGACCGTCAGTCGCGGTCGCTCTCCCCTGCAGCGCCTCCGGCCGGCCCTTCCGCCGGCCCGCTCGCTGCGCCGCTCGGCGCGCGGTGCAGCAGGAACATGCCGCCGTGGGCGGGAAGGTGCGACCGCTCGCGATCGGTCTCGACGTACTCGTCGATGACGGCGACGATGCGACGATCGAGCTCCGCGACGTCCTCCGGTGAGAGGTGCAGCGAGAACCGGGCATAGGTGGCGATGGATGCGGGCCCGGCTTCGGCGAGTTCCTGCTGGAAGGCGTCGACCGGGGCCAGGCCGTGGCTCAGGTCGCTCTGTTCGAGGGGCGCCGAGAGCCACCAGCTGATTCCCGTCGAGCGGTAGGGCTTCTCCAGCGCGCCCGCCTGACCCGTCCGCACCTCGCCCGGCTCGAGGAAGCCTGCGGCGACCAGCTGACGCACGTGGTAGTACACCGTTCCGGGGTCGACCCCCAGGCGATCCGCGAGCTGCTTGTTGGTGAGCTCGCTGTCGCCGCACAGCCGCAGGATCCGCACCCGCAGCGGATGCGAGAGCGCCTTCAGCTCCTGCGGCGTCGCGGGCCGCCGCTTGGCATCGGGATCGCTCCGCCGGTCGTCGGTCATGCGACCAATCTAGCGCGGATTTGGATTTCTCCAGGTGATTGAGGATTCTCAATCAGTGTGCGAAGCTGGGGTGATGACCGCGACTGGACTCGGCGCCCGCTACTGGAAGCTCTGGACCTCCGCCGGGCTCTCCAACCTTGCCGACGGCGTGATGAAGGTCGCGCTGCCGCTCGTCGCCGTCCGCTACACCGACTCGCCCGCCCTCATCGCCGGGCTCGCGTTCGCGTTCACCCTCCCCTGGCTGCTCTTCGCCCTCACCGCCGGCGCTCTGGCCGACCGCCTCGACCGCCGACGGCTGATGCTCGTGGCGAACGGCGCCCGCGCCCTCTTCCTCGCCTGTCTGACGGTCGCCTCCATCGCGGGCGCCGGGTCGCTCTGGCTGCTGTACGCCGCGGCCGTCTGCATCGGCGTGGCCGAGACCGTCTACGACACGTCGGCGCAGTCGATCCTGCCGCAGCTCGTCCCGCGGGAGCGGCTCTCGCGTGCCAACGGCCGGCTCTACGCCGCCGAGATCACCGCGAACGAGTTCGTCGGGCCGCCGCTCGGCGGCTTCCTCGTCGCCAGCGGCGTCGCAGTCGCGTTCGGTGCTCCCGTGCTGCTCTGGGTGGCCGCGATCGGCGTGCTGCTCCTGGTACGCGGGCGGTACGTCGCCGAGCGGACCGGCGGCACCACCATCCGCGCCGACATCGCCGAGGGACTGCGCTTCCTCCGGCACAGCACGCTGCTCCGCACCCTCGCGATCATGGTCGGGATCTTCAACTTCGCCAGTTCGGCGGTCTTCACCGTCTTCGTGCTCTATGCCGTCGGACCGCAGTCCGCCATGAAGCTCACGGACCCGGCGTACGGGCTCCTCCTCACCGCGTCGGCGATCGGAAGCGTCCTCGGCACCTTCCTGGCCGAACCCGCCGAGCGACTGCTCGGCCGTTCCCGCGCCCTCGTGCTGACGATCGTGGGTTCGCTGTTCACGGTCGCGACGCCCGCCTTCACGGCGAATCCGTTCATCATCGGCGCCGGGATGCTGCTGGGCGGTATCACCGTCTCCATCTGGAACGTCATCACCGTCTCGCTGCGGCAGCGCGTCACGCCTACCCGTCTGCTCGGCCGGCTGAACAGCGCCTACCGCCTGCTCGCCTGGGGCACCATGCCGCTCGGCGCGGCGGCCGGCGGCGTCATCGGCCAGCTCTTCGGCGTGCAGTGGGTGTTCGTCGTGATGGGCGCGCTCGTGGTGCTCCAGCTCATCCCCATGCTGTGGATCACGGACCGACGGATGGACGAAGCCGAGGCGGCCGTGGAGGTCGAGGCGACGTCCGTCGATCGTTGACGCGTACACGACTTTGCCAGGGTCTACGCCTGAACCGTCCAGAAACAGCGCCTAGGGTCATTCTCTGACGGCATCGACAGCCGTCCGTGCCGCGCAGGCGCGCATCCAGCCCCCAACCCCCGAACCGTCCCCCGCGAGTTCGCCCCTGGATGTCCGCCATCGTCGCCCGGCACACCCGCGCTTCGCGCCGCGCCTCTTCAGGACCACGGGTCCACGAGGTGCCTGTGTGCGTTCCGCGCGGTTGTCAGCCCGCAGGGCCCTCCCGAAACAGGGCCCGGTCGCGTTCGCACCCACGGTGCCGCCACGCGTCAGGCGGGGAAGCCCGATCCAGGAAAGCAATGCTGAGCTCCCTTCGTAACTCCCTCCGATCCACCGCCAAGAACAGCCCCATCTCCTTCGGCCGCATCGTCGCCGGCGCGGCCACCGTGCTGATGAGCACGAGCCTGATCGCCCCCGCGATCGCGCAGCAGCAGGACAGCGAGCGCCAGACGCGCGAGCTCTCCGAGGCCACCGGAATGCAGCACGACCAGCTCTCGGTCTACGACTCGATCGTGCGCGACCGCCTCGAGCGCGAGGCGAAGGCCACGCTGAGCGGCGCGCTGGCCACCGTCGCCGCCAACCAGGCGAAGGCCGACGCCTCCGCCGCCAAGACTGCGATCGCCGGTCTCAGCGACTTCACGAAGCTGCCCGCCACCAAGCTGCGGGACAGCATCGACAACACCAAGGCCGCGTCGGATGCTCTCGCCGCGGCGGGTGCGGACGCCGACCGCCGTGCGGCCGAGGCCGCCGCGAAGGCCGCCGCCGACGCAGCCGCCGCCCTGGCCGCCGCGAACACCCCGAGCGGCGCCAAGAGCGTCGCCGCGAGCATCGCCGCCAGCCAGTACGGCTGGGGCTCGGACCAGTTCCAGTGCCTCGACAACCTGTGGCAGCGCGAGTCCGGCTGGAACTACCAGGCGTCGAACTCCGGCAGCGGCGCGACGGGCATCCCCCAGGCGCTCCCCGGAAGCAAGATGGCGTCGTTCGGCACCGACTGGGCGACCAACGCCACCACGCAGATCAAGTGGGGCCTCGACTACATCGCCCGCGGATACGGCACGCCGTGCGGCGCCTGGGGTCACTCGGAGTCCTACAACTGGTATTGATCGGCCGCGGGAGCGTCGCACCCCGCCGGTAGACTCGCGCGAGTGAGCATGAGCACCGGCAAGGCCGCACCCTCCCCCGACATCCGTGGAGCCCATCTCGTCGGCAGCGTCAACCTGCCGGACGCCGAGAGCGTGTTCCGCACCGTGAGCGCCCACCTCGGCGACCGGATGCACCGCATCCCGGACGGCGAGGTGGGCGAACGCTTTTACTGGGTGCAGTTCCAGACCAATCGGCTGGACCGGATGGCGGGGATCTCGCGCATCCCGGTCGAGCCGTTCTTCCTGCGCGAGGTCTTCGACGGACGGCCCTTCCGTCTCGACGACGGCGTCTCCGCCGACGACCTCGTGTTCCCGGACCTCGGCTACGCGGAGTCCGCGCTCGACTCGTACGCCGTGTTCCGCGAGCTGCGCGAGGAGGGCGTGATCGCGCCCGGGACGCGGTTCCAGGTGTCGCTGCCCACGCCCGCCGGCGTGGTCGGACCGTTCATCGTGGCGGAGGACCGGGCCGCGTTCGAGCCCGCCTACGAGCGCGCCCTGTTCGGCGAGTTGCAGCGCATCCTCGATGGCATCCCGCACGAAGACCTCGCGATCCAGTGGGACACGGCCGTGGAGTTCGCGCTGCTCGAGGGGCGGATGCCCTCGTGGTTCGGCGACGACGTGCTTGCGGGCGTGGTGGAGCGCGCGACGCGGCAGGCGGCCGCCGTTCCGGCGGACGTTCAGGTGGGCTACCACCTCTGCTACGGCGACGTGGAGGAGCAGCACTTCGTGCAGCCCGCCGATGCCGGACACCTTGCCGACGTGCTTCAGGGCATCCTGACGAGCGCTCCCCGGCCCGTCACCTGGGTGCACCTGCCGGTGCCGATCGAGCGGGACGACGCCGAGTACTTCGCTCCGCTGGCCGCGGTGGACGTGCCCGAGGAGACGGAACTCTTCCTCGGCCTCATCCACCACGAAGACGGCGTGGAGGGGGCGCGTCGCCGTGCGGAGGCCGCTGCCACGGCACTGCAGCGGTTCGGCGTCGGCACCGAATGCGGCTTCGGCCGCGGACCGAGCGAGCGGACCCCCGGGCTGCTCGACCTGCACGCCGCCGTCGCCGAAGCCTGGTGACGCGACCGTGACGGTGCAGCTCGGCCTGGAGGCGTTCGAGGCGCTCGTCACCGACGAGCTCGACCGGCTGCCGGACGACATGGTCGACGGGCTCGACAACGTCGTGTTCGTGGTCGAGGACCGCCCGGAGGACGGCTCCCTCGACCTGCTCGGGTTGTACGAAGGCGTCGCGCTCACCGAGCGCGACAGCTACGGCTTCGGCGAGATGCCGGACCGCATCATCCTCTACCGCGAGCCGCTGCTCGCGCTCTGTGCGGACGAGGACGAACTACGCGACGAAGTGCACATCACGCTCGTGCACGAGATCGCGCACTACTACGGGATCGACGACGACCGGCTCCACGAACTGGGCTGGGCGTAGGCGCCGCCGCGGGGCGGCGTCGCGACGCCGTCAGGCGAAAGGGGTCGGTCAGGCGCCGAAGCCGAAGATCGACTCGTCTTCCTTGTCGGCCGCGACCGGGTCGGAGTCCGGCTCGTCGAAGTGGTACGACACCTGCAGCTGGCCCTCGACGTCGCGCTTCTCACCGGCGACGTACCAGAACGTCGACTCGAGGCCCTCGACGGCGGCGATCACGCCGATGCGCTCGTCCACCTCGCCGCCTACCAGGAAACGGCGGTCGGTCTGGCCGACCAGCGGGCCGTCGACGTATTCGACGATGTACTCGGGGTCCTGTCGTGCTTCGGTCATGACTCCACCGTAGTCCCCGATCGCGCGGCGGTCGCGCCACCGCTCAGATCGGCGCCCGTGACGTCGAGGGTGAGCATCGCGTTCTCCCGAGGATGCTCGCGCTCGGCGAAAGCGTCGAACTCCGCCTGCCAGCGATCCCACTCGACGGCGAAGGTCTCGCCATCGCGGGCGAGGGCGCGCTGCTTGCGCAGGGTGTCGTCCGCCTCGAGCCAGACCGTGAGATCCGCGAGGGCGGCGTTGCGCCGCGAGAGGGTGCCGCATCCCTCGACCACGACGGGATCCGGGCCGGTGACGGTCTCGCGGCCGGCCGGTCGCTCGCGCGCCCAGTCCCAGCGCTGCCAGGTTCCTGCTCCGGAGGCGCGCAGCGGCTCGAGGAGGTCGCGGCCGACCGCTTCGCTCCCGGCGTCGAGCCCGTCCCATCCCGGATAGAGGTCGTCCATCCGCACCAGCCGAGGTCGGCCGGCCGCGGGCCACCCGGCGACGAGCAGATCGGCGAGCGAGCTCTTGCCCGCACCGCTCGGGCCGTCGATCAGAACCACCGGGGTGCGTCCGGCCGCCTGCGCGCGGCGCACCGCGGCGACCACGGCGGCCTCCAGCCCCGACAGCGCCGACAGCGCCGACAGCGCCGAGAGTTCAGGAGAGCGGGGCATTCCAGCTCCCTACCGCCACGGCGGCTCCGACGGCGGCGGCCGCCACCAGCAGGGCGACCACGAGGGTGACCCAGTCGCGGGGCCGGAAGACGGACGGCCGCGCCCAGGTGCGCACGCCCGGCGCGCCGAAGCCGCGCGCCTCCATCGCCGTCGCCAGCTTCGTTCCCCGCCGGAGCGACAGCACGAACAGCGCGAACGACTGCCCGAGGAAGCGGCGGAGCGCGCCGGCCTCCGCGACACCTCGCGCCCGGCGGGCGAGGGTGAGGGCGCGCCAGTCCTCGGCGAACAGCCCCACCAGGCGCAGTCCGGCGAGGCCGCCGATCACGAAGCGCGCGGGCAACTTGAGCAACTGCGCCAGGCCGTCCGCCAGGTCGGTCGGGTCGATCGTCACGAACAGGAGCACCGCAGGCAAGCCGATCGCGAGCACCCGCAGTGCGGTCGCCAGCGCGAGCGCGATCGAGCCGTCGCTGATCTCGACCGCCCACCACTGCACATACACGGTGCCGGAGGTCTGCCCGTAGAGAAGGGTCGTGAGTCCGGCGAGCGGGGCCGCGACCCACACCGGCGCCGTGCGCGCGATGACGGTGCGCAGCGGCAAGCGGGCGAACGACAGCAGGACGAGTTCCAGCACCAGCGCGACGCCGGCCGAGACCGGATCGATGGAGAGCAGCAGAGCGACCGTCACGATCATCGCGGCACCGAGCTTCGCGACAGGGTTCAGCGTCGCCAGCGGTCCGCTGCGGAGGGGCTGGATGAGCGTCACGCGACGACCTCCGCTGCGTCGAGCCGAAGCCGCGCGGCGCCGACGGCCTGCACGAACTCGGCGTCGTGGGTGGCCGCGATGACGGCGTGTCCCTCGTGGCGGAGCCCGGCGATCATCCGCACCAGTTCATCCCAGGTGCGGGCGTCCTGCCCGAACGTCGGCTCGTCGAGCACCAGCAGACGAGGGCGCGTCGCGAGCGCGGTCCCGACGGAGAGGCGGCGCTTCTGACCGCCGGACAGCGTGAACGGGTTGGCGTCCGCGACGCCGGTCAGGGCGAGGCGTTCGAGCAGGCCATCGACGCGCTCCGCGACCTCCGTCTCCGCCAGGCGCAGGGCACGCGGTCCCGCGGCGAGCTCCTCCCGGACGGTGGAGGCGATGAACTGGTGCTCGGGATTCTGGAAGACGCTGCCGATCCGGGTGAGCAGTTCACGCGACCGCCAGCCGGCCGGGTCGGGCGATGCGGCGCCGGCCAGCGGCGGTTCGGCCACGAGCATCCCGCCCAGCGGAGGGAGCAGCCCGCCGAGGGTCAGCGCCAGCGTCGATTTCCCGGCGCCGTTCCTCCCGGTCAGGGCCAGCGCTGATCCCTCGCGCACCTCCAGGTCGACGGGATGCCCGACCGGCTCGCCGACCACCGGGCGTCCGCGTCGGCGGCGGCGCGTGACCGCGGCGCCCCTTCCGAACACCAGCGACCGGGTCGTCAGCAGGGCCGCGCCCTCGGAAACCAGCGGCGCGTCGGGGAGGGGCGCGCCTGGCAGCCAGACGCCGGCGCGAGCCAGCTCTCCGGCGCGGTCCGCGAGCACCGCATCCGGCTCGCCGTCGGCCAGTATGCCGCCGTCCGCGCCCAGCACGACGACGCGCGTGACCAGGTCGCGCCATACGGCGACCCGGTGCTCCACCACGACCAGCGTGGCACCGGTCGCGTCGAGCGCGGCGCGCACCGCATCCCGCACCTCCAGGACGCCGTCCGGATCGAGATTCGCGGTCGGCTCGTCGAGCAGCAGGACGCCCGGACGCATCGCGAGCAGCCCGGCGAGGGCGAGCCGCTGCTTCTGCCCGCCGGAGAGCTGCGCGGTCGCCCGGTCGAGCGGGACGTCGAGCCCCACCGCGCCGAGCGCCGCTCGCACGCGGCTCCACAGTTCGTCCCGCGGCACGCCCAGGTTCTCGCATCCGAAGGCGACATCGTCGCCGACGCGCGCCAGGATGACCTGCGCGTCGGGATCCTGCAGGAGCAGCCCGGCGGTGCCACGGCTCTCCGCTGGGGGACGCCCCGCGACGGTCAGCGTTCCCTCCACCTCGCCGTCGTCGTCCCCGCCGAGCACGCCGGCCAAGCCGGCCAGCAGCGTGCTCTTCCCAGCACCGGACGCGCCGAGAAGCAGAACGCGTTCGCCGGGCTGGATGCGTAGATCGACGCCGCGCGCCGCCCATCCGCTGCGCCCGGCGTACCGCCAGCCCCAGCCGTCGACGTGGACGGCGGCCGGGGCGGCGGATGTGGATGATCCCGTCGGCACGGCGGTCAGGCCCGCGAAACCCTCTGCGCTTCGCCGCCCACCTCGCGCCCCGCGGCGAAGCGGCTCAGCGCTCCCGTCCGCGCGAGAGCGCGCACCAGCAGCCACGAGCCGAGGCCCGCGACGACCAGTCCCGAGATAGTGGTGGTGATCGTGTACGTGATCGCGAACTCCGGCTTCGACCCCGGGTACCAGTAGAGGAGATCGAGGATCGACTCCGCGAGGCCGGCGCCCGCGCCCGCGAGCAGTGCGGGAACGAGCCGCCAGTTCGCGTACAGGAACAGCGCGAAGACGATCTCCGCACCGAGCCCCTGCACGACGCCGGAGAGCAGCGTGGCGAAGCCCCACTGCGTCCCGATCAGCGCCGAGACGATCGCGGCGACCAGTTCGCCGTACAGCGCGGCTCCCGGCTTCCGGACGATGAGGGCGACGAGCACCCCTGCGAACAGCCAGGGACCGTTCAGGATGCCCTGGAAGCCCGGCAGCACGGCGCCGACCGGGCCCGAGATCGGGTTCTGGAGGACTCCCCAGACCCAGAAGACGACGCCGGACGCGACGGCGACGACACTGGCGACGACGATGTCGACGACCCGCCAGCGGAGGACGCGCGGACGCGCGCCCGTGGAGGTGATGGTTGCATGCACTGGACGTGCCCTTTCAGTCTGCGAAACAGGGCACGGGATGTGAGATGGCCTCCCTGCGCTGGCATTACCCAGATCAGGTTCGACGGTCGAGACTTGGAGAAGTCTCCTCTCAGCCCGGCTCACCGGACTCCCGTGTTCGCCTCCAGTGTAGACCGGCGCGGGCCGGGCGCTACTTCTTCAACGCGCGGATGACCCGCGCCCACGCGTGGCCGGCCACCCAGACGAACGGGATGCCCACGGCGAGCAGCGTGATCAGGTTCGGCCGGAACCGCACCCCGGTCTCGTCGGAGATGTAGGCGCCGAAGGGCACCGCCCATCCGCCTCCCCCACCGCCGCCGGGTGCGTCCTCTCCGCCTTCGCCGACGACACCGGCGCCGAAGCCGAACTGGACGGCGGCGACCGGGACGATGGTGGTGCCGTCCACGACGACCGGTTCGCCGTAGACCGACTTGATGCCGGATGCGCTGAGTGTCTCCGCGAGTCGGAGCGAGATGTTCGTCATGCCGCCACCGTAGCGCGCACCCGGCGACCTGACCAGGCTCCTTCGCAGCGCGCATCCACGGCCCTCACAGGGCCTTCGGCGGGTTCTCAGGGACCCGGCCCGCATAATCGCTCGGGTGTCCCTTCTCACCTCGCGCCGGCCCCGCGGCATCCTGACCGGGTTCGGGGCGCTCGCGGTCGGCGCGCTGCTGGCGGGACACGGGATGCTGCCGGACACGGGCGGGGCCGCTTCGCTGATCGAGACGCTGCTGCCGTGGGCCGGGGCGGCCCTCCTGGTGCTCGGGGTCGTCGCGCTGCTGCGGCTGTCGCTCTTCGCCGGTGTTGCGGTCGCGCTGGCCGCCGCCGCCTGGTGGTCGCTCTTCGGCGCCGCCTTGCTGCCCGCGATGCCGGCCGGCGCTCCCGCGTTCCGGGTGGTCAGCGAGAACATCGAGGCCGGCAACGCGTCCGCCGCGACGATCGCTCAGGGGCTCGCCGCACGCGGACCGGAACTCATCGCCCTGCAGGAGCTCGACGCCTCAACACGGCCCGAGGTGGAGACCGTGCTCGACGCGGCCTACCCGCACCACGTGATCGTTGGGACGGTCGGACTGTGGAGCCGCTACGAGCTCAGCGCCGAACAGCGCCTCGACCTCGGGCTCGGCTGGGACCGCGCCCTGCGCGTCGACGTGCAGACCCCCGGGACGCCGACCCGCGTGTACGTCGCCCACCTCGCCTCCGTGCGGATCGGCGAGTACCGGCAACGCGACCGGATGCTGGACCAGCTCGCGACGACCGTCCGCGACGACGAGACGCCGCGACTCGTCGTCGTCGGCGACCTCAACGCCGCGAGCACCGACCGACGGTTCGCTCCCCTGCTGTCGACGCTGACCGAACGCTCCGATGACGCGCTCGGGCTCGGCTTCACCTGGCCGGCGCAGTTCCCCGTCGCCCGACTCGACCACGTGCTCACCCGCGGGCTGACCACCGTGCACAGCGAAGTGCTCCCTGCCAACGGGAGCGACCACCGGCCGATCGAGGTCGGCCTGCGCTGACGGCCGCTGCCCTCAGTCGCTGACGTACTTCGGGTTGCGCCCGTCGCGCTCCTCCTCGTCGGCGTCGCGGGATCGCCGGACCAGCGACGCCGGTCCGATCATCCCGCGCCCGAACCGCGCGCTCACGGCGTCGAGGGTCCGCTCCGTCTCCCGCCACTCCTCGTCGGGATCCCACAGCGCGAGGGCGTCGCCGCCGGCGTCGAGCAGCTGCTCGGCCCGCACACCGATCAGTCGGAGCGGGGTCTGCCGGACATCGAGGTCGAGGGCGCCGAACACATCCCAGGCCTCTTCGAAGAGGCGCCGCCCGACGTTGGTCGGTTCGGCCAGCGTGCGGGAGCGCGTGATCGTCCGGAAATCGGCGAAGCGCACCTTGATCGAGACGGTGCGGGCGACCATCGCGTGCTTCCGCAGGCGCTCGCCGACCATCCCGGAGAGCCGGAGGAACTCGCGGCGCAGGGTGTCGAGGTCTCCCACGTCGGTGCCGAAGGTGTTCTCGTGCCCGATGCTCTTCTCACGCGACTCGGTGACGATGCTGCGCGCATCGCGCCCGTGCGCGAGCTCGTGCAGCTTGCGCCCGGTCGCGTCGCCGACGGCCTTCTGCAGCACGTGCAGCGGGGCGTCCGCGAGGTCGGCGACGGTGACCAGGCCCATCCGCTCGAGGGAGGCCTGCGTGCTCGCGCCCACACCCCACAGAGCGCCGACGGGCAGCGGGCGGAGGAACGCCAGCGTCTCCGAGCGCGGGACGACCAGGAGACCGTCGGGCTTGGCCCGGCCGGACGCCAGCTTGGCCATGAACTTCGTCGCGGCGACCCCCACCGAGCAGGTCAGGCCGGTCTCCGCCTGCACGCGCGACCGGATGAGCTCGGCGATCCGCCGCGGCGAGCCCAGCAGCCGTCGAGCGCCGGTCACATCCAGGAACGCCTCGTCGATACTCAGCGGCTCCACCAGCGGCGTCACGTCGCGGAAGATGTCCATCACCTTGGCGGAGTACTCGGTGTACCGCTCGTAGTGCGGCGGCAGGATGATCGCGTTCGGGCAGAGCCGGAGCGCCTGCGACATCGGCATGGCGCTGCGCACGCCGTAGCGCCGGGCCTCGTAGGTCGCACTCGTGACGACCCCGCGGCCGCCCGCATGGCCGACGATCGCCGGCTTGCCGCGGGCGTCCGGGCGTTCGAGCAGCTCGACCGAGGCGAAGAACGCATCCATGTCGACGTGCAGGATGCCGGCCTCGGAGTCGTCGACGTCGGCCGCGCTGACCTGCCGCTGGCTTCCATCCGCTCGTCCCACCCCTCCAGCTTCTCACCTGCCGCCGACACCGGCGCCGAACGGGGATACGTTTGAACCATGGAATTCAGGTACCTCGGCAACAGCGGACTCAAGATCTCCGAGATCATCTACGGCAACTGGCTCACCCACGGCTCGCAGGTCGAGAACGACATCGCGACGCAGTGCGTGCACGCCGCCCTCGACGCGGGCATCACCACCTTCGACACGGCGGACGCGTATGCGAACACGGTCGCGGAGCAGGTGCTCGGCGACGCCCTGAAGAACCAGCGCCGCGCCTCCCTCGAGATCTTCACCAAGGTCTACTGGCCCACTGGGCCGAAGGGCCACAACGACGTCGGGCTCTCCCGCAAGCACATCCTCGAGTCGATCGACGGCTCGCTGCAGCGGCTCGGAACCGACTACGTCGACCTCTACCAGGCGCACCGCTACGACAGCGAGACGCCGCTCGAAGAGACGATGCAGGCGTTCGCCGACGTCGTCCGCTCGGGGAAGGCGCTCTACATCGGTGTCAGCGAGTGGACGGCCGACCAGCTGCGCGCGGGACACGCGCTCGCGAAGGAGCTCGGCATCCAGCTCATCTCGAACCAGCCGCAGTACTCGATGCTGTGGCGCGTCATCGAGAAGCAGGTGATCCCGACCTCGGGCGAGCTCGGCATCTCGCAGATCGTCTGGTCGCCGGTCGCCCAGGGCGTGCTCACCGGCAAGTACAAGCCGGGCCAGCAGGCGCCGGAGGGCAGCCGCGCCGCCGACGACAAGGGCGGAGCCGACGCTATTCGCAGCTTCATGCGCGAGGACGTGCTGACCGCGGTGCAGGGGCTGCAGCCGATCGCCGACGAGCTCGGCATCACGATGGCGCAGCTCGCCGTCGCGTGGGTGCTGCAGAACCAGAACGTGTCCGGAGCGATCGTCGGGGCGTCGCGCCCCGAGCAGGTGCGCTCGAACGCGGAGGCCGCGGGCATCCGGCTCACCGGCGACATCATGGGGCGGATCGACGAGGCCGTCGGCGACGTGGCGCAGACCGACCCGGAGCTCACCACCTCCCCGTCCAAGCGCCCCGCGTAACCGGCGCCTGCTCCCCCACTGCCGCGCCCGCCGCGTCGAGTGGTGAGCAGATGTCCGAATCCCCGTCGAGTGGTGACATGAGGTCGCAACTCGGCGGGGAGGCGGAGGGGATGCGCGCGGGGGTGCCCCGGTCAGACCAGCGCGGCGACGAGGGGGCGCAGCCAGCCGCGGAACGCGTCGGAGTCGTCGCGCAGGGTGGAGCTGATCGCCACCGTGTGCGGGCCGACGATCCACGCGCCCTTCTCCGCGAGCGGCAGCACGTCGATGTCGAGCCGGAAGTACCCTGCCTGCCGCCGGAGCTCGTGCTCCCGCTCGCGCACCACGTCGACGATGTCCGCCGCGCGGCGCGCATGGTAGTCGGCGCTGGCGCCGAGGTACTCCGCATGCCGGGCCGTCGCCCAGCGGTCAGCGAGCTCGTAGTGCGCGATCACGGCATCCTGCAGCTCGATCGCGCGGTCGAACGCCTCGAAGTGCGGCGGCCGCAACAGCGGAGCCGTCGCCCGGCGGTGACGGTCGGCCGCGAGGTCGAACCAGGCCTGCCACTGCTGCGCCAGCGCATCGGGCGCGGCCGGATCCGTCCCCTCGCCCGTGCCCGGCGGGCGGCCGCGCCGGGGGTCGCCGAGCGGCAGCGGACGCGTCCTCATCCGCCCTCCGACCGGTCCCGGATGGTGGGGCTGGAGTACCGGCGACACGGCCGGATGGAGTGGCGGAAGGGTCGGTTGGACGCGCTCGGAGAGCCCGGTGAGGTCGCGGACGGCGAGCGCCATCAGCAGGTCCCACGGGCAGTCCTCCGTGACCTGCCATCGAAGGGTCCCCTCGACGAACATGCCGTCATTGTAGGTTCGGGGGCTGCGGGGAGGTAGAGGGTGGCGAACCGGTTCAGTGGCACGCCGCCTCAGTCGGGGACGGGCTCCTCGGCGACCAGGAGGGCCGAGGGGACGACGGCCGTCTCGTACGGGCCCCGGCCGTCGCGGCGATACTGCGGCTCCGAGAAGGCGATCGTCCAGGTGGTGAGGCCGTCTGCGGGGCCGTAGACGTTGCGCAGGCTGCGGTCTCCTGGCGCGATGATCACGCCCGTCGGCTCACCGACCCAGTCGTCGCTCGACGGCGGGAGGTGCTCACGCACGTACACCTGCACGCCGACGCCGAAGCCGGGCGCGCTCACGGCGGTGTCGGTCGCAGCGGGTTCCTTCGGGGCGCGTCTCCACATGGCTCTCATCGTTCCATCCCGGGATGTGGGCCCGCTCAGTGCGAGGTCGTCGGTGAGGCAGTGCCGCCGGCGCGGCGTGCGGGGTCGAGCAGCCGCCGGAGCGTCCACCTCTCCGCGACCGTCCAGGCGGTCGAGGTCAGGATGTACACCGCAGCCGCCAGCGGGACGAACGCCGCGAAGACCACGGTCACGTACGGCAGGAACGACAGCGCGCGCAGCATCCCGACCGGCGCCGGCGAACCTTCCGGCTGCGGCAGCGTGAGCACGCGGCGGGACACCGTCGTCACGATCGCGATCAGCGCCAGGACGCCGAGGTACACGAGCATCGCGGGCCAGACGCCCGCTCCGGCCCCCGTCAGCCCGACGAAGCTCGTTCCGAGCGGCGCGCCGAAGGCGTGCTCGCCCAGCAGGCCGTTGGCGTGCCCGGCGATGGTCGCATGGGTGAAGACCGCGTAGAGGAGGGTGACGACCGGGATCTGCGCCAGCAGCGGCAGCATCCCCGCGAACGGCGACACCTGCTCCGCCCGGTACAGCTCCATGGTCTTGCGGGCGAGCGTCTCGCGGTCCCCCGCGTGGCGCCGTTGCAGCTCGGCGAGGTGCGGCGCGAGCCGGCGGCGGCTGTACTCGGCCCGCACCTGGCTGATGCCGACAGGGATGAGCAGGATGCGGACGAGCATCGTCAACGCGACGACGGCGACGAGGCCCGCGGCCGTTCCCGCGAACGGTTCGACGGCGGCGGACAGGCCGGTGACGAGGCCGTACGCCCCGTCGAGGACGGCCGCGATGGGCGGCCAGGAGAAGAAGTCCATGAGTGAGTGATCCCTGCGATTCGGACGAGTGAGGACGCGTCTGGTCGCGGGCAGCGGGTCCGCCTGACAGCGGATCGAACGCTACGCGACCGGCAGGGAGAGGCCCGGCGCCCTGGGGCGCGGTCGCCCATCGGCATCCGGGGCGGACTGGCTCTGGGCGAGCCACCCGGCGACCGGTTCGACCGGCCGGGCCCACGCCGAGCGGACCCGCAGGGATGCGGCGAGCGCCGCCACCGAGCGCAGCGCGGCGGCCGCCACCACGGCGACGAGACCCAGCGCGCCGGCCACACCGGCGAGGGCCACGACTCCAGCGGGGCTGCCTCCGTGCATCCCGAGCCCGGGCATGCCGAGCGCCGACGCGAGTGCGCGTCCGAGGAGCTCGAGCAGGGCGGTCATGGTCACGACCGTAACAGAGCGCGCGGCGGCTGCCCAGAGCGTTCGCGCCCGGCGGAAGCGTGTCGCCTCAGCGGGGCGGTCGGTGGAAGGATGGAAGCATGTCTCGAGTCGCGATCATCGGTGCCCACGGAAAAGTCGCCCAGCAGCTCATGCGGGTGCTCTACGACCGCGGTGACGAGTTCGTGGGCGTCGTCCGCAACGAGGAGCACGCCGACGACGTCTACCGCCTCGGCGGCGAGGGCGCCCTCGTCGACATCGAGAAGGCGGAAGCCGGCGAGCTCGCGAAGGCCATCGAAGGCTGCGACGCCGTCGTCTTCACCGCAGGCGCCGGCGCTGGCTCCGGCATCGAGCGCAAGCGCACGGTCGACTACGGCGGCTCGGTGAAGTCGCAGGAGGCGGCAGCCCAGGCCGGCGTGCGCCGGTTCGTGCAGGTCTCCGCCTGGGGCGTCGACAACCCGGTCGACGACTCGGACCCGGTGTGGAAAGCCTACGTCGAGGCGAAGCGCGACGCCGACGCGGCGCTGCGGGAATCCGCACTCGACTGGACGATCATCCGCCCGGGCGGCCTCACCACCGATGAGGGCACCGGGCGCGTGACGCTCGGCGACAGCGTCCCGCGCGGCAGCATCGCCCGCGAGGACGTCGCCACGCTCATCGCCGTCGTGCTGCACGAGCCGGGAGCCATCGGCAAGCAGTGGGAGGTCATCGGCGGGGACACCCCCATCGAAGACGCCGTGCGGGCGCTGGTCGCCTCCGCGTAGGCTTGCGCGCGTGACAACGGACAGCGTGACCGGCCACGGCGGCGACCACTCCCCCGCCGAGCACTCCCCCTACGATGCGAAACCCTGGGTGGCCAGCTACGCGGACGGCGTTCCCGCAACGGTCGAGGTCCCGGACGGCTCGCTCTCCCACCTCATCGACGCCTCCGTCGAGACGTACGGCCGGCACGTCGCGCTCGAGTTCTTCGGCGCGACCACGACCTATGCCGAGCTGGGCGACCAGATCGCGCGTGCGGCGGAGGGGCTGCGCAAGCTCGGCGTCTCCAAGGGCGACCGCGTCGCTCTCGTGCTGCCGAACTGCCCGCAGCATGTCGCCGCCTTCTATGCGGTGCTTCGCCTCGGGGCGGTCGTGGTGGAGCACAACCCGCTCTACACGCCGCGCGAACTGCGGCACCAGTTCGAGGACCACGGCGCCACCGTCGCCATCGTCTGGGACAAGGTCGCCGCGACCGTGCAGGCGCTTCCCGCCGACCTCGGCGTCACCACCGTCATCTCGGTGGACCTGACCCGCGCCATGCCCGCTTCGAAGCGCTTCGCGCTGCGGCTTCCCGTCCGCGCGGCCCGCACGGCGCGCGAGCAGCTGACCGCGAAGACCTCCGGGACCGTCTCCTGGGACTCGCTCGTCGCCTCCCGCCGCCTGAAGACGTCGTACCCGCGACCGGAGCGCGACGATCTCGCGCTCATCCAGTACACCTCCGGCACGACCGGCTTGCCCAAAGGCGCCATGCTCAGCCACGGCAACCTGAACGTCAACGCCGCGCAGGCGCGCGCCTGGGTGCCGACGATCGAGCGCGGCTCGTCGGTCGTCTACGCCGTGCTGCCGCTCTTCCACGCCTACGGGCTCACGCTGTGCCTGACCTTCGCGATGAGCATGGGCGCGCGGCTGGTGCTCTTCCCCAAGTTCGACCCTGACCTGGTGCTGGATGTGGTGAAGAAGCATCCCCCGACGTTCCTCCCCGCGGTCCCCCCGATCTACGAGCGGCTGGTGCAGGCGGCGGAGAAGCGCACGGTGTCGCTCTCGGGCATCGAGATCGCCATCTCGGGAGCCATGAGCCTGCCGCAGGCCATCGTCGACCTGTGGGAGGACAAGACCGGCGGCTACCTCGTCGAGGGCTACGGCCTCTCGGAATGCTCGCCGGTGCTGATGGCGAACCCGGTCGGCGCGACCCGCAAGCCGGGGACGGTCGGCCTGGCGCTCCCGAGCACCGAGCTGCGCGTGGCCGACCCGGAGGACCCGTCCAGCGACCGGCCGTTCGGCGAGGAGGGCGAGCTGCTCGCCCGTGGCCCGCAGGTGTTCTCGGGATACTGGCGCAAGCCCGACGAGTCGGCGAAGGTCTTCACCGGCGACGGCTGGTTCCGCACCGGCGACATCGTGACGATGGATGAGGACGGCTTCGTCCGCATCGTCGACCGCATCAAGGAGCTCATCGTCACCGGCGGCTTCAACGTCTCCCCGACCGAGGTCGAGGACGCGCTGCGCTCGTTCCCGGGCGTCACCGACGTCGCGGTCGTCGGGCTCCCGGACCGCCGGGGTGGCGAGGTCGTCGTCGCCGCCGTCGTGATGGAGCCGGGTGCGTCGTTCGACGAGGACGCCATCCGCGCCTACGGCCGCGACTGCCTGACGCCGTACAAGGTGCCGAAGCACGTCTACGCCGTGGACGAGCTGCCGCGCTCCATCGTCGGCAAGGTCATCCGCCGGAAGGTGCGGGACAAGCTCCTCGCCGACCAGTCGAAGTAGTCGCCGCCCCCTCGTCAGGCGATCGGGAACACCAGCAGCGACCCGGTGGCCGTGGCGACCGCTTTGCCCGTGGAGTCGGTGATCACCCCGTCGGCGAACGCCACCCGGTTCCCGGGCTTCGTGACGGTCGCCGTGCAGGTGAGCGCGCCCGTGTGCGCGAACACCGGGCGCAGGTAGTTCACCTTGATCTCGATCGAGGTGTAGCCCTGCCCCTGCGGGAGCGTCGTCTGCACCGCGCATCCCAGTGCCGAGTCCAGCGCGGTGCACACGTAGCCGCCGTGCACCGTGCCGATCGGGTTGTAGTGCGACTCGTCGGGCTCGCAGACGAACGTCGCCGTTCCGGGGTCGGCGGCGACCAGCGTCATCCGCATCAGCGCCGTGATCGGAGGCGGCGGCAGTTCCCCGCGCAGCATCGACCGCAGATATTCGAGGCCGGTCATCGTCGGCATCTGGGCGACGCCGGGGGCCGGGTCCTCCCAGGTGACGGTGCGGGTGCGTTCGATCGGGGCCTGTTCGGTGCGGGCGTCGTCCATTCCGTCATCCTCTCGCACGCGGCGGGATCATGCAGCGGCGAGACGTTCCAGCCGTCGTCGTGCCGCCAGTTCCGCCTGCGGCTGCGGCCCCAGCAGCACGCCGGCTCCGCCGAGCACGGCCGCCGTCGCGGTGTGCAGCGGCAGCAGTCGCTCGGTGCGCGTGGGCGGCATCCCGAGCAGTGCCCGGTGGCGCGGCTCGAGCGTCGAGACCGCTGCGCGGAAGACGACCCGGTACGACGGGCGCAGCATCCGGCGCAGCGGTGCCCGCCGGATGAACCGGACGATCTCCTCGACGTCGTCCCCGCCACGCAACTCCCCCGCGTCGGTGACCGCGTCGATCTCGGCCCTCAGGGCGGCGGCGGTGCGCGGCGGATCCTGGACGCCCATGAGCTCGGCCGCGGTCGCCCATTCCGCGACGTAGCCGTCCGCCCCTCCCGGGATGGGCGCGCCCCAGTGCTCATGCGCCGTCAGGAAGGCATCCGTGAACGCGAGATGCACCCAGCGGGCGAGGTCCGGATCGTTGGCCGTGTACGGGCGCTCGACGCCGTGCCCGTCCACGTAGGTGCCCGTCACGCGCCGGTGCAGCGCCTGCACCATCTCGGAGCCGGCGATCGCCTGGCCGCGGCTGCCGAAGGTGACCGTGTGGATCCACTGGATGGTCCCCGCGAGGCGGCCCAGCGGGTCTTCGCGGTAGCGGGAGTGGTCGCGAACCCCCGCGAGCGCTCCGGGATGCAGCGCCTGCAGCAGCAGCGCTCGAACGCCGGCCACGAGGGTCGGCATGCCGCCGTGCACGGCCCACGCCGCGCTGTCCGGCGAGAAGAAGCCCTCGTCCTCGCCCGACTCCAGGCGGAGGATCCACGCCGGCACCTCGTCGGACCGCCCGGCGAGGGTCTCGATCAGGCGGGAGCGGACCGGTCCGAGAACGCGGTCGACGGCGGTTCCGGTCATGACGGGCGGCTCATCCGGCAGACACCTCGAGGCCGAGCCCGTCGATCGCCTGGGCGTTCGGCAGCTCGCCGAGCAGGCGGCCCGGCAGCAGGATCTTCGAGCGGCGGACGCCGGACCCGATGATGACGACGTCGGCCTCCAGCACGCCGGAGTCGACCAGCACGGGCCAGCCGTCCGGAAGCCCGATCGGGGTGATGCCGCCGTACTCCATGCCGGTCAGCTCGACCGCACGGTCCATCGGCAGGAAGGAGGCCTTGCGAACGTCGAGCAGCCGCTTCACTGTGTTGTTGACGTCGGCCCGGGTGGTCGAGAGGACGACACAGGCGGCGATGCGTTCGACGCCCTCCCGCTTGCCTCCGACGACCACGCAGTTGGCGAGGTTCGACGCATCCAGCCCGAACTCGTGGCGCGTCGCGGCGGTGTCGGAGATGTCCGGGTCGATCTCGACGACGCCGACCTGGTCGAGCCAGCCGAGCGCCTCCAGCGTCGTCAGCGTCGCCGGGGCGACGAGATCGGTGCGGGTTGATGCAGGAGCCGTGGTGAGCCCGCCGAGAGTGAAGACGCCCATAGCCCCACGCTAGCGCGCTCCACCGACGAGATTTGCGCCAAATCTCGGTTCCGACGAGGGCAGAACCGCGATTTGGCGCAAATCGTCAGGGAACGCTACTCGGCGCTCGCGCGCTCGAGCACCAGCTCGCGCACGCGGGCGGCATCGGCCTGGCCGCGCATCGCCTTCATCACGGCACCGATCACCGCACCCGCCGCCTGCACCTTGCCGTCGCGGATCTTCGCCAGCACGTCCGGCTGAGCGGCCAGGGCCTCGTCGATCGCGGCGATCAGCGCGCCGTCGTCCGAGACGACCGCGAGCCCGCGGGCGTCGACGACCTCCTGCGGACGTCCCTCGCCGGCGATGACGCCTTCGAGCACCTGACGTGCGAGACGGTCGGTCAGGGTGCCCGCGTCGATCAGACCGGCGAGCTCCGCGACGTGCTGCGGGCTGACCAGCGTGCCCGCAGGCACGTTCTGCGCGTTGGCGAGACGGGCGATCTCTCCGGTCCACCACTTGCGGGCGGCCGCGGGGGTCGCGCCCGCTGCGATCGTGGCCTCGACCTCGTCGAGCAGGTCGGCGTTGGCGACGTCCTGGAACTCGAGGGCGGTGAAGCCCCACTCGGCGGTGAGACGCTTGCGGCGCGCGGCGGGCTGCTCCGGCAGAGTGCCGCGCAGCTCCTCGACCCACTCGCGGCTCGGGGCGACCGGCACGAGGTCGGGCTCCGGGAAGTAGCGGTAGTCGTCGGCGTCCGACTTCGGACGGCCCGCGCTCGTCGTGCCCGAGTCCTCGTGCCAGTGGCGCGTCTCCTGCACGATGGTGCCGCCGGCGTCGAGGATGGCCGCCTGACGCTGGATCTCGTAGCGTACCGCGCGCTCGATCGACCGCAGCGAGTTGACGTTCTTCGTCTCGGTCCGGGTACCTAGCTCGGTGCTGCCGCGGCGGCGGAGGGAGATGTTCGCGTCGCAGCGGACGTTTCCCTCCTCCATGCGCGCGTTGGACACGCCGAGACCCTTGACGATGTCGCGGATGGCCCGGACGTAGACGCGGCCGACCTCGGGAGCGTCGGCCTCGGCGCCCTCGATGATCTTCGTCACGATCTCGACCAGCGGCACACCGCCGCGGTTGAAGTCGACGAGCGAGTAGTCCGCGCCCTGGATGCGACCCGTCGCGCCGCCGACGTGCGTCAGCTTGCCGGCGTCCTCCTCCATGTGGGCGCGCTCGATCTCGATGGTGAGCTCGCGCCCGTTCTCGAGCTCGATGGTGATCGTGCCGTCGTGCGCGATCGGCTCGTCGTACTGGGACGTCTGGAAGTCCTTGGCGAGGTCCGGGTAGAAGTAGTTCTTCCGGGCGAAACGGCTCGACTCCGCGATCTCGCAGCCGAGCGCGAGACCCAGGCGGATGCTCGACTCGATGGCCTTCTCGTTCACCTGCGGCATGCCGCCCGGGAGCCCCAGGCAGGTCGGGCAGGTGTTCGTGTTGGCGCCGGAGCCGAACTCGTTGGCGCAGCCGCAGAACATCTTGGTCTTGGTGTTGAGCTCGACGTGCACCTCGAAGCCGAGCACCGGCTCGAACAGCTCCAGGGCCTTGTCGTAGTCCATCAGCTGGACCTTCTGGGCAGTGTTCGCCATCAGACGGCTCCCTCTTCGCTCGCGAACATCTCGGTGGCGCTCAGATCCGGCGCCTGGGCGAGCAACGGGCCGCCCCACTTCTCCTCGAGCAGCTGCTCGAGCGCCGCTCCGTACGTGTACAGACGGGCGTCCGCGCGGGCCGGCGCCATCAACTGCATCCCGACGGGCAGACCGTCCTCCGGCGCGAGGCCGATCGGGAGTCCCATGCCCGGTACCCCGGCGAGGTTCGCCGGGATGGTGGTGATGTCGTTCAGGTACATGGCCATCGGGTCGTCGATCTTCTCGCCCAACTTGAAGGCGGTGGTCGGCGCGCTCGGGCTGACCAGCACATCCACCTTCTCGAAGGCGGCGGAAAAGTCGCGCTGGATGAGCGTGCGGACCTTCTGCGCGCTGCCGTAGTAGGCGTCGTAGTAGCCCGCGCTCAGTGCGTACGTTCCGAGGATGATGCGGCGCTTCACCTCGGGGCCGAAGCCCGCGTCGCGGGTGGCGGCCATGACGCGCTCGACGGTCACCGGGCCCTCTGACGGGTCGACCCGCAGGCCGAAGCGCACCGAGTCGAAGCGCGCGAGATTGCTCGACGCCTCGGCCGGGAGGATCAGGTAGTAGGCGGAGACGGCGTACTCGAAGCTGGGCGCGCTGACCTCGACGATCTCGGCGCCCGCGGACTCCAGCAGGGCGAGCGACTCGTCGAATCGCTGCTTGACACCCGACTGGAAGCCGTCGCCCGCGATCTCGCGGATGACGCCGACGCGCACGCCCTTCAGCGCGCCCTCACGGAACCCGGCGCGTGCCGCGTCGGCCATCGACGGCCACGTGTCGGTCAGCGACGTCGAGTCGAATTTGTCGTGCCCGCCGATCACGTCGTGCAGCAGGCCCGCGTCGAGGACGGAGCGGGACACCGGCCCCACCTGGTCGAGCGAGCTCGCGAGCGCGATGGCGCCGTACCGGCTGACGCCGCCGTAGGTGGGCTTCACGCCGACGGACCCCGTCACCGCGGCCGGCTGGCGGATCGACCCGCCGGTGTCGGAGCCGAGTGCGAGCGGAGCCTCGAAAGCGGAGACGGCCGCAGCCGAGCCGCCGCCGGATCCACCCGGGATGCGCTCGAGGTCCCACGGGTTGCGGGTCGGACCGTAGGCCGAGTGCTCGGTGGAGGAGCCCATGGCGAACTCGTCCATGTTGGTCTTGCCGAGCGGCACGAGGTCTGCCTCGCGCAGCTTGCGGACGACCGTCGCGTCGTACGGCGGAATCCAGCCCTCGAGGATCTTGGAGCCGGACGTCGAGGGCATGTCCTCGGTCGCCAGCACGTCCTTGATCGCGATCGGGACGCCCGCGAGCGGGCCGAGCCGCTCGCCGGCGGCTCGGCGGCCGTCGATCTCGGCTGCGGTGCGCACGGCCTTCTCGGCGGCGACGTGGAGGAACGCGTGGACGTCCGCATCCACCGCCTCGATGCGGTCGAGGTGGGCGCGCACGGCGTCGACGGAGGAGACCTCGCCTGCGGCGAGCTTCTCGGCGAGGACGGAGGCGGAGAGCCTGGTCAGGTCGGTCATGCGCTTACTCCTCGTCCAGGATGGTGGCCACCTTGAAGCGGTCGCCCTCGCGCGCCGGAGCACCGGACAGTGCCTGCTCGACGGTCAGCGACGGCCGCACCTCATCACTGCGGAACACGTTCGTGAGCGGCAGCGGGTGGCTCGTCGCGGGGACGTCCGGTCCGGCGACCTCCTGGACCTTCGCGACGGACTCGACGATCTGGCCGAGCTCCTTCGTGAGGCTCTCGAGCTCTTCCGGGCTGAGGTCGATCCGGGCGAGGTTCGCCAGGTGCGCGACCTGTTCTGCGCTGATGTCGCCTGCGCTTGATTCAGACAAGGGTGCGTCTCCGTGGGATTCGGTGGTGGGGTGGACCGCGCTCGAACGGCGAGCAGCGCCACTTCGATTCTAGGGCGAGCCGAACAGCCCGCGCCCCAGCCCGTTGACCGCTTGGTAGGCCTCCTTGTAGGTGCGCGGGACCTGCGCCCCGGGGGCGCCGTAGCGCGCCATGAGAAGGCCGACCAGTCCGACCCCCGGCGGGCTGAGCGGACGGTCCTCATCCTGGGGTGCGGGCGCGTCCGCCTCCGGGTTCGCGGGGAGGTACTGGGGATGCGTGTCGGGCCACGTCCCCGGCTGGCGCGGCGTGGTGCGGTTGATCGCGTTGTCGATCGTGCGCGCGCCGCGGTCGCGCTCCGTCAGATGTTTCATCCGGAACTTCTTGCTGAGGGTGGCGATGACCGCGCCGTGGTGCATCTCCTCGTGGATGATCGTGTTGCGCTCGGTGTAGGCCGAGATCGCGATGGCGGGGACGCGCACGCCGAGCCGGTCGAACCCGAAGCCGTTCTCCCCCGGTCCGCTGTCGTCCGGCGGCGTCGCGGGGCCGGGTGCGACGTGATCGTAGGTGCCGCCGTGCTCGTCGAAGGTCACCAGCAGCATGGTGTTCAGCGCGTTGGAGCCGCGGGCGCTCCGGGAGGAGCGGATGGCGGAGTAGATGCGGTGCAGCAGCAGGTCGCCGGCACGGACGTCGGAGATCGCACCGCCGACGACGACCCCGCCCGCGATCTCCTCCTCTGTCATCGGACCGCCCGGCGGATGCATGTCGTTGTGGTCGTACAGCAGGCGCGGCTCGACGAAGGCGTAGTCGGGCAAAGTGCCCTCCGCGACATCGACGTAGAACTGAGACATCGTGCGGAAGTGCGTCTTCCAGAACTGCTCGAGGACCGGAGCGTGGATGAAGCCGGTGAGCGAGATCAGCTGCCGGTCGTCGAAGTAGACGCGCCAGCTGCGGCCCGCCTCCTCCAGCCGGTTGAAGATCGTCGGCGAGTCGTTCTTCGGGTCGAACCACTTGCGCAGCCCCTCGGCACCCCCGTTGTCGACGTACCCGTGCGACGTCGAGGCGTTGAAGAACGACCGGTTGCAGAACGTCTGGGACGGCACGGCACTGTGCCAGTCGTCGTACACGGCGAACTGACGCGCGAGCGTGGTGAAGACCGGCAGCATCTCGGGCGTGAAGCCGCCCATGACGCGGCGGTAGTCGTCGAGTGCGGGCTCGCGGCCGGTGTCCTTGCGCAGCACGCCGATGTAGTCGCGCACGAAGCCGCGCATCGTTGGTTTCGCACCGGGGTGCGGCGCGTTGTACGGCGGCAGGATTTCCGGGAGCCGGGCGTCGGCGTTGGAGGGCGGATCGATGACCTCGTACAGCTGGGTGTTGACGTGCGGGTACACCTCGCCGGGGTCGGGCGACGGCTGCCGCATGACGAAATCGGTGGTGCCCTCGTAGGCGTGCGCCGGGATGTCCGGACCGCCCGCCGGATCCGGGTTGCTGTACTCGCCGAACGCGAGACCCTCGAACCGCTTGCCCTTCGGGAGGTTCCGCTCGTCGTAGAGGTGGCCCAGCAGGTTGTCGAACGAGCGGTTCTCGTACATCAGCACGACGAGGTGGTCGAACCCCGGACCTCCACCGCGCGGCGGGAGGGGCGGATACTCCTCGCCCACTTCGTCCGAGGTGGGCGAGCTGTGCGCGGCGGCCGCCCCGAGGGCCGCACCCGCCGCGCCACCCGCTGTGCCGCCGGCCACCGCACCGGCAGCAACGAGGCCCGCGCCGGTGAGGAACGCGCGGCGGCTCGCCCCGCGCGGAGCAGGAGCGGAACCCGGTTCGGGCGCCGAACCCCGCTCAGCCGCCGAACCCCGCTCAGGCGCAGCGCCTGGCTGGTCGGGAAGCTCGTCGTCCGGTCGCATCCCACCCATTATGGTCGCCGCCACCGACAACCCGTCCAGTGGTCTGCGGCGGGACGCTCAGCGAGCGGACGCCTGCGTCGTCTCCCCTGCCGAGCCGCCGCTGCCCGCGCTGTCGCCGATGACCAGCTCGCCGCGGTCGATGCCGATCATAGCCAGGTTGCGCATGGACTCCGTGCCGGGCGAGAAGTACTCGTTGTGCCCGGAGGAGCCGCCCAGGGACACATGCGTGATCGGGTCGACCGCGCCGCCGACGCCCATCGGCTTCGCGCCGTAGCCGGGTGACCCCGGGTCGCTGCCGAAGAAGGCGCTGTTCACGATCGGGTCCATCGGCGCCTCCCCAACGAAGACGTTGCCGCCGGTCACCGCGAGCCCGGCCACCGACTGCGCGTCGCTTCCCGGCGACCCCATCAGCGCGAGCGCGTCCACCGTCACCGTGTGACGCTCGAGCGCCATCAGCGCCGCCGTCGAGCCGTAGGAGTGGGCGAAGACGCTCAGGTAGGGCTGGTCGGCGTTGCGGAGGGCGCGGATGCCCTCGAGCGTGCGCTCCAGCCCGTCCGCGCCCTGCGTGGCGAGGGTCGTGCCGCCGATGTTCGTCAGGACGGGCGTCTGGTAGCCGATCCACGCCACCACGGCCACGCCGGGGGCGCCGCCGTGTCCGCGCGGTCCGAGGATCCGGCGCAGGGTCCCGGTCTGCAGGTCGTACTGTTCCTGCGCCACCTTCGCCCACGACTCGATCTGCTCGCCGACCGACATGTACATCCCCGGCACGAGCACGCTCACGTACGACGCCGTGCGGAGGTCGCCGACCACGATCGAGGCCTTGGCGTCCGCGCTCGGGTCGAGCGCCACGAGGGTGCGGGTGACCCCGTCGTGCTTCGACAGGGCCTTGCCAACGTTGTTGAGGGTCTGCAGCTGGCGCTGCAGAGCGACACGCTGGGCCCGTCCGTGCGCCGACTTGACGGTCTTCGTGACGGACGCGATGGTCTGCTTCAGGTCGAGGGAGTTGGCGCGACCACGGACGTCGTAGGGCACACCCTCCAGGTTGCCGACGACGTGCGGCGCGGCCTGGATGAGCATCTGCTGCTTGTCCGGGTCGATCAGGTTCCAGAGGCGGCTGACATCGACGGCCGTCGGCGGGTTCACGAGCAGCGCGTCGAGCTTGGCCCGGTTCGCGTCGAGGAAGGACGGAAGCGCTGCCGAGTTGAGTCCGGCGACCGCGCCCAGGAGAGCGGCGGAGGTCGAGCGACCCGCAGGCCCGGCGGGAAGATCCGACACCGGACCGGCGACGGATGCGAGCGACACGGAGGCCGGGGACACGGACGACGGCGAGACGGATCCGACCGACACGGACGCCGGCGAGGCCGACACCGCAGACGTGACCGCGGAGACCGACGAGACCGCGTTGTGCTGCACGTCGGCAGGCAGCACAAAAGCCCCGGTCAGTCCGGAGACTACCGAGGTAACAGTGAGTACAGCTGCAAAGCCGACCAGCACTCCGTCCGGGTCCCTCCGAGAGCGAGCGAGCTAAGCCCTTGCAGTGCGCTCGAGCGAGCGCACTCCTCGACTCTACCCATGAATGGGTGGTGGACGGCAAGTCGTTCTACCCCCGATTCAGGGGGAGAATTCGCATACTGTCCGTGCGAAGGGGGACCGGAAAATCACGTTTCGAGGGCGGCCGGCCCCTCTTCGACCAGAATCTTGAACTGAGCCGCGTCGAGGATGCGGAGGCCGAGCTCTTCGGCCTTGGCCAGCTTCGAGCCGGCACCCGGGCCTGCGGCCACGAAGTCCGTCTTCTTCGAGACGCTGGATGCCGCCTTGCCGCCCGCGGCGATGATCGCCTCCTGCGCCCCCTCGCGCGTGTATCCCTCGAGCGACCCCGTGGCGACGACCGTGAGTCCGGCGAGGACTCCCCCGGCTTCGTCGGCCTGGCCCGGACCCTGATGCCCCGGGGTGGAGAACTGGACGCCGTCGGCCGCCCACCGCTCGATGATCTCGCGGTGCCAGTCGACCTCGAACCACGCGAGCACCGCGTCCGCGATGATGCCGCCAACGCCGTCCACCCCCGCCAACTCGTCGCGGGAGGCCGAGCGGATCGCGTCGAGCGAGCCGAAGTGGTTGGCGAGGGCACGCGCCGCGACCGGGCCGACGTGCCGGATGTTCAACGCGACGAGGATGCGCCACAGCGGCTTGTCGCGAGCGGCCAGCAGGTTGCTCAGCAGCTCGGTCGCGTTCTTCGACGGCACGTACTGTTCGTCGCCGTCGAACTGCTCCGCGTTCGGGTCGTGCGGGCCGTCCTTCTTCAGGCGCCGGCGGCGGAACGGGGTGTCTACCTTTTCGGTCCCGGCATCCGTCAATTTCGGCAGTCCGGTCTCGGAATCGCGGACCACGACCTCGATCGGGAACAGATCGCGCAGCGTCAGCCCGAAGAGGCCCGCCTCCGTGGGGAGCGGCGGGCGCTCGGGGAAGCGCGGCTGGGTGAGCGCCGCGGCTGCGACCTCACCGAGCGCTTCGATGTCGAGCGCTCCACGGGAACCGATGTGCTCGACGCGGCCGCGCACCTGCGCCGGGCAGAACTCGGCGTTGGGGCAGCGCAGGTCGATGTCGCCCTCCTTCGCGGGCGCCAGCTTCGTGCCGCACTCGGGGCAGTTCTCCGGCATGACGAACTCGCGTTCGGTGCCGTCGCGCAGCTCCACGACCGGGCCGAGGACCTCGGGGATGACATCCCCCGCCTTGCGCAGCACCACGGTGTCGCCGATGAGAACGCCCTTCGCCTTCACCACCTCCTGGTTGTGCAGCGTGGCCTGGCGCACCTCCGAGCCGGCGACGCGGACCTTCTCCATGACGGCGAACGGAGTGGCCCGGCCGGTGCGGCCGACGCTCACGACGATATCGAGCAGCTTGGTGTTCACCTGCTCCGGCGGGTACTTGTACGCGATGGCCCAGCGGGGCGCGCGGCTCGTCGCACCGAGTTCGTCGTGGAGGGCGAGCTCGTCCACCTTGATCACGATGCCGTCGATCTCGTGCTCGACCGCACCGCGGTGCGCGCCGTAGTACTCGATGAACTCGTCGACCTTCTTCACGTCGTCGACGACGCGGTAGTGCGTGGAGGTCGGCAGCCCCCACTCCTTCAGCAGGTCGTACATTTTCGACTGCGCGTCGACGGGCGGGTTGTGCCAGGCGCCGATGCCGTGAACCAGCATGTGGAGGCGTCGCAGCCGGTCGCGCATCAGTTCGAGCTGCGCCGCGTTCTTGCCCTCGGCCTTCTGCCGAAGCGAGCCGCTGGCGGCGTTCCGGGCGTTGGCGAACACGCGCTCGCCCGCTTCCTGCTGGTGCGCATTCAGCTCTTCGAACTCGGCGACCGGGAAGAACACTTCGCCGCGGACCTCCACCAGCGCCGGCGGCCGGTCGGTGGCGAGCCGTCCCGGGATGGCGGGGATCGAGCGGATGTTCTCCGTCACGTCCTCCCCCACCACGCCGTCGCCGCGGGTCGCGGCCGAGGCGAGCACGCCGTTCTCGTAACGGAGATTGATCGCGAGCCCGTCGATCTTGAGCTCGCAGAGGTAGTCGACGCGACGCCCGGCATCGCGCTCGACGCGCGCGGCCCAGGCTTCGAACTCCTCGATCGAGAACACGTTGTCGAGGCTGAGCATCCGCTCGGCGTGCTCCACCGGCGCGAACAGCGTGGTCTGCGCCCGGCCGCCGACCGTCTGCGTCGGGCTGTCCTGCGACTGGAGTTCGGGATGCAGCCGCTCGAGTTCTTCGAGCCGCCGCATCATGCGGTCGTACTCCTCGTCGCTCACGAGCACCGTGTCGCGCTCGTAGTAGGCGTCGCGCAGCTCGAGGATGCGCGTCGTCAGCTGCTGCGCCTCGGCTCGTTCATCCGCGAGCTGGTCGTCCGTCGTCGTCTCGATCGCCACTCCCCCAGCTTAATCGCGACCTCCGACGCTCCCGGCTGACGCCGTGGGGTCCGACCGTCGCCGTCCGCGGACGCGCACCGGCACCGACCTCCGGCTGAGCACCGCCGCGACGAAGAAGCACGCGGCCCCGAGGAACGTCCCGGCGTTCGCCCAGAACAGGTTCACCAGGTCGCCCGTCGCGGGGATCGTGTACGCGCCCACCGCGGACAGGCCGAACAGGACCGAGCCGATCAGGTTCAGCCATGTGCCGTGCCAGGTCCGCGCACGCGGATCCCAGAGCCGCTCCCGGTCCACCGTCGCGCGCACGGCGAGGGCGCTCGCCACGAGGAAGCAGATCGAGCCGAGGGCGTCGGGGCGCCAGCCGTTCCCCACCCGCGCGCTGCTGTTCGCCGCCACGATGAGCGCCTCCGTCGTGCTGACGTTGAAGAACAGGGTGCCCGCGAACTGCACGGCGGCCGCCCACCAGTCGTACAGATCCGCCCGCTCGGCCCCGCCGCGGGGCGGCCGTCGTCCGCTCAGAAGGAGCTGGATGAGCGCCGCCGCCGTGAAGAAGATCGCGCCGACGAAGAACGTGAGGTTGGTGATGACGTCGCCGACCGCGACCTGGTAGGCAGGGACGGCTCCCACCACGAAGAAGAGCGAGCCGATGGCGAAACCCCAGGCCTCACGCCGGAGTCGGACGGCACGCTCTGCGGTCATGTCGGGAGCCTAGAGCTCCGGAGGCCCGCTCGGCACTCCCCGATCAGACCGGGACGGCGGAGACCGTGCGGTCGATCGTGGTCTGGCCGAGCACGCGCGTGCCGACGTACACGACGGCCGTCTGCCCCGGGGCGACTCCGTTGAGGGGCACGTCCGGCCGGATCACGAGCTCGCCGCCGGTGACGGAGGCGATGGCCGGGACGGGATCGGCGTGGGCGCGGATCTGAACCTCGCAGGCGAAAGGCGTCGCCGGGTCGACCGGCGCGAGCCCGGCCCAGGTGAACCGCGACCCCGCGATCTCGGCGATGTCGAGCGCTTCGCGCGGTCCCACGACGACCTCGTTCTCCTTCGGTCGCACCTCCAGCACGAAGCGCGGGCGGCCGTCCGGCGACGGATAGCCGACGTTGAGGCCCTTGCGCTGCCCGACCGTGTAGGCGTGAGCGCCTTCGTGCGAGCCGAGACGGTTGCCCTCACGGTCGACGATGTCGCCCGTCGCGGTCCCGACGCGCTCGGCCAGCCAGCCGCGGGTGTCGCCGTCCGGGATGAAGCAGATGTCGTGCGAGTCCGGCTTGTTCGCGACGCTCAGCCCGCGTGCGGCCGCCTCTGCCCGGACCTCCGCCTTCGACGGTGTCGCACCGAGCGGGAACATCGCGTGGGCCAGCTGCTCGGCGGTGAGCACGCCCAGCACGTAGGACTGGTCCTTCGCCCACGCGCTCGCGCGGTGCAGCTCGCGGTTGCCCTGGTCGTCCGTGACGATGGCCGCATAGTGACCCGTGCAGACGGCGTCGAAGCCCAGGTCGAGCGCCTTCTCGAGCAGCGCCGCGAACTTGATGCGCTCGTTGCAGCGCATGCACGGGTTGGGGGTGCGTCCGGCGCTGTACTCGGCGATGAAGTCGTCCACCACATCCAGCTTGAAGCGCTCGGAGAAGTCCCACACGTAGTAGGGGATGCCGATGATGTTGGCCGCGCGCTGCGCATCCATCGAGTCCTCGATCGTGCAGCAGCCGCGGCTGCCGGTGCGCAGCGTGCCGGGCATGCGCGAGAGCGCCAGGTGCACCCCGACCACGTCGTGCCCCGCCTCGACGGCACGCGCCGCCGCCACTGCGGAGTCGACACCACCGCTCATCGCCGCCAGAACCTTCACCCGCCGATTCTACCCGGGACCGCGACGGGCTCCGCCGGGTCGCCGTCAGCCCAGGCGCGTCGCCCGCTCCGCGAGGCCCGCGCGAGCCGCCTGCTCGTACGCCGCCGGGAGCGCCGCGAGCAGCGCATCCACGTCGGCCTCGGTGGAGGTGCGGCCGAGCGTGAACCGGAGCGCCCCGCGCGCGTCCTGCTCGCTGCGGCCCATGGCCAGCAGCACGTGCGACGGCTCCGGGATGCCCGCCTGGCAGGCGGACCCGGTCGAGACGGACACGCCGGCCATGTCGAGCAGGAAGAGCAGCGAATCCCCCTGCGCTCCGGGAAAGGTGAAGTGCGCGTTGGAGGCGACCCTCTCCTCGGGCCGAGACGCGGGCGATGGCTCCGGCCCGCTCAGGACGGCGGCCGGAACGGCCTCCCGCACCCCGCGGATGAGCCGATCGCGCAGCGCGGACAGCCGCGCCGCTTCGGCCTCCCGCTCCGCCTCGGCGAGCCGGGCCGCGACCGCGAACGAGACCGCGGCCGCCACATCCTGCGTCCCGCTGCGCACCTGCCGCTGCTGCCCTCCGCCGTGGATCAGCGGCACGACGGTGGATGCGCGGCTCAGCACAAGCGCCCCGATGCCGACCGGGCCACCGATCTTGTGGGCCGAGACGCTGAGCGCGTCCACGCCGAGGGTCCGGAAGTCGAGCGGCAGATGCCCGTACGCGGCGACCGCGTCGACATGGACCGGCACCCCGGCATCGCGCGCTGCTGCGGCGAGCGCACCCACCGGCTGCATGGTCCCGACCTCGTTGTTGACCGCGAGGAAGGTGAGCAGCGCGATGTCGTCTCCGGTGAGCGAAGGCGGCACGACGATGCGCCCCTCGCGGTCGAGCGCGAGCCAGGACGCCTCCGCCCCTTCTGCGCGCACCAGCCACTCGACCGTGTCGACCGTCGCATGGTGCTCGCCTCCGGGAACGAGGATGCGCGGCCGCGGGGTGCGGGCGTTGCGCGCCCAGTACATCCCCTTGATGGCCAGGTTGATCGCCTCGGTCCCGCCGGAGGTGAACACGACCTCGATCGGGTCGGCTCCGAGCGTCTGGGCGACGGTCTCGCGCGCCTCCTCGAGCATCCGTTTCGCCTGCTGGCCCTGGCTGTGGATGCTGGAGGGGTTGCCGACGACGCCCATGGCCTCGGTGTAGGCGGCGATCGCCTCCGGGCGCATCGGCGTGGTGGCGGCGTGGTCCAGGTAGACCGGCACGGTGCCCTCCGCAACTCGTGTCCAGCGTGTGTCACTACTCTAGATCGCATGACCTCGACCGATCCCTTGCGCAACCTGGGCATTCACGTCGGGCCGCAGGGAGGAGAGCTGAGGGTGTTCTCGGCGAGCGCCGACGCCATGGAGCTGTGCCTGTTCGACCAGCACGACCCGAACTGGCTCGTGAAGACGGTCCCGATGACACGGGACGTCAACAACGTCTGGGTGGGCCGCACGCGCTCGCTCACCGTGGGCACCAGCTACGCCGTGCGCGCCTCCGGCCCGACCGCTCCGGGCAACATGTTCGATCCCGAGGCGCTGCTGCTCGACCCCTACGCCCGCGGACTCGCGCGGGTCGGTACCGACGGCTGGCGCTCGGTGGTGGTCGCCGACGGCTTCGACTGGGGCGAGGCACGGAAGCCGAACACGCCGCTGGACCACACCGTGATCTACGAAGCGCACGTCAAGGGCATCAGCCGGCAGAACCCGTCCGTTCCGGAGGAGTTGCGCGGCAGCTATGCGGGACTCGCGCACGAGTCGACGATCGGCTACCTGAAGGACCTCGGCGTGACCGCCGTCGAGCTGCTGCCCGTCCATGCCTTCGTCTCCGAGCAGCGTCTGCTGCAGGAGGGCCTGACGAACTACTGGGGCTACAACACCCTCAACTTCTTCACCCCGCACGGTCCGTACGCGTCGCGCGCGGCGCAGGCTGCCGGGCCGGAGGCGATCCTCGCCGAGTTCAAGGGCATGGTGAAGCTGCTGCACCTGGCCGGCATCGAGGTCATCCTCGACGTCGTCTACAACCACACGGCCGAGGAGGGCATCGGCGGCCCGCGCACGAGCTTCCGCGGGATCGACAACGCCACCTACTACCGGCACGACGAGACCGGCGCCTATGTCGACGTGACCGGATGCGGCAACACGGTTGACTTCGGCAATCCCGTCCCGCAGCGGCTCGTGCTCGACTCGCTCCGCTACTGGGCGAACGAGATGCAGATCGACGGTTTCCGTTTCGACCTGGCGGCCACGCTCGGGCGCGGGACGGACGCTTCGTTCCATCGCGACCATCCGCTCCTGATCGCCGCGCAGTCCGACCCTGCGCTGCAGGGGGTCAAGCTGATCGCCGAGCCGTGGGATGTGGGGCTCGGCGGCTGGCAGACCGGCAACTTCCCCGGCCCGACGGCGGATGCGGCCGGCTGGTCCGAGTGGAACGACCGCTACCGCGACCGGGTGCGCAACTTCTGGTTGGCCGACATCGCCGACGCCCGCCGCAACGGCCAGGCTCCGGTCGGGATCGGCGGCTTCGCCACCCGGCTCGCCGGCTCGTCCAACACCTTCTCGCCCGAGCGCGGACCTCTGGCCTCGGTCAACTTCGTCACCGCGCACGACGGCTTCACGATGGCCGACCTGACGGCGTACGACGTCAAGCACAATCTCGGCAACGGCGAGAACAACCACGACGGAACCGACAACAACCGGTCGTTCAACCACGGCGTCGAAGGACCGACGGTGGATGAGGCGATCCTGCTGACCCGGGCGAAGGCGCTCCGCAACCTGATGGGCACGCTGCTGCTCTCGGCAGGCGTCCCGATGATCACGGCGGGCGACGAGTACGGCCGCAGTCAGCGCGGCAACAACAACGCCTACTGCCAGGACAGCGAGCTCACCTGGCTGAGCTGGCTGCGCACCCGTGAGCAGCGGGAGCTGTACGACACCACCAAGCGCCTGCTGCAGTTGCGCCGCGAGAATCCCGCCCTGCGGCCGAGCCGCTACGCCGTCGACGGCCAGACCACGCCGAACGCCAGCCACATGGACTGGTACGACGCGACCGGCCAGCGGATGGACGACGAGGACTGGAACTCCCCCGAGAACCGCACGCTGCAGTACCTGGCGGCCTCGACTCCGGTGCAGGAGCAGTTCAATCGTGTGCTCCTCATCGTGCACGGTGTGGAGGACGACGTGGAGGTGTCCCTTCCCGCGGCACCGGGAGTCACTTCCTACCAGCTGCTCTGGGACTCGGCGACCGAGGTGCCCATCCCCGAGGATGCGACGGAGTTCGCCCCGGGGTCGACCCGGCTGATCGGCGGCACGTCCATGCAGCTGTACCGCGCGAACGGACCACGGGTGGAGGCTGCGGCGGCCCCCGAGGAGGCGACCGCCTGATGGCGCGCCAGAAGGCCGCGGCAGGGACTCCGGCGACGGTCGCTCTGAGCGCAGCGGGCATCTCGTTCACGGCGCACCCGTACGAGCACGACCCGGCCGCCCCGTCGTTCGGGCTGGAGGCGGCGGAAGCCCTCGGCGTCGAGCCCGACCGGGTGTTCAAGACCCTGCTCGCCGACACCGACCTCGGTCTGGTGGTCGGCGTCGTCCCCGTCACCGGGATGCTCGACCTGAAGGCCCTGGCGGCCGCCGTCGGTGCGAAGCGCGCCACGATGGCCGACCCCGCCGTCGCCGAGCGGCGCACCGGCTACGTCGTCGGCGGCATCAGCCCGATCGGCCAGAAGACGCAGCACGTGACCGTCGTCGACGAGACGGCGCAACTGTTCGCCACGGTGTTCGTCTCCGGCGGCAAGCGCGGCTTCGACATCGAGCTGTCGCCCGACGACCTCGTCACCACCACGGGCGGAAGTTTCGCCCCGATCGCGAAGTGAGCAGCGGATGGCCGAGCTGACCGTGCGCAGAGCCACCGTGGCGGATGCGGCCGCGATCGCCCGTGTGCACGTCGCCGCCTGGCGGGAGGCCTACGCCGGACGGATGCCCGACGAGTTCCTGGCCGGGCTCGACGAGGACACACGCGCCCAGGGGTGGACGACCATCCTCGAACGCGGAGAGACCGACGCCTTCGTGGCGGAGTCGGACGGCGACGTCGTCGGGTGGGCGACCGCCGGCGCCGGCCGCGACGAGCACGCCCCGCGGCCGCGTGAGCTCGAGGGCATCTACCTGCTCGCGAGCGCGTACGGCTCCGGAGCGGGCCAGCGGCTCCTCGACGCGGCCATCGCCGACTCCCCCGCCTATCTCTGGGTCATGGACGGCAACCCGCGCGCCGAGGCCTTCTACCGCCGCAACGGCTTCACCCGCGACGGGGAGACGTCGGCGCACACGATCGGGACGACGCTCATCCCGATCGTGCGCATGACGCGCTGACGTCCTGACCCGCCCACGCCGGTCAGGACGCGACGGTCACCAGCCCCAGTTCCGCGGGCGTGAGCAGCAGGTCGTTGACCGGCACCACGCGCACCGTGTAGCCGAACGACCCCGCCCAGTCGAGGCGGATCGTGCCGACGAACTCGTGCGCGACCGACGCGTCGTGCGAACCGGGGATGCCGGAGTCGACGGCGAGCGACTGTCGGTGGATGTCCGTCAGGTCGTCCCCCTCCTGACTGCGGCCGTAGACGACCTGCACCGCCACATCCTGAGGTGAGAGCCCGTTGAGCTGGACCAGCGCCCGCACGTGCAGCTCGTCGCCGACCTGCGGCGAGTCGTCGATGCCTCCGGCGTCGACGTGCGTGACGGCCACGCCGGGCCATGCGGCCGCGACGCGGGCCTTCCAGTCGGCCAGTGCCCGCGCGGCGGCGTAGTCGTCCGCGCTCAGGCGGTTCTCGTAGGTCGCTGCGGGCACGTAGAGACGCTCGACGTACTCGCGCACCATCCGCTCCGCCGACAGCGGGGACGAGAGCGTCGCCAGCGTGTGCCGGATGCGGGAGACCCAGGCGGTCGGCACGTCGTCGACGTCGCGCTCGTAGAAGCGCGGTGCGATCTGGTGCTCGATCAGGTCGTACATCGCCTCCGCCTCGAGCGCGTCGCGCTCGGCGCCGTCTCCGGCGGCGTCGGCGGACGGAATCGCCCAGCCGTTCTCGCCGTCGTAGAACTCGTTCCACCAGCCGTCGAGGATGGACAGGTTGAGCGCGCCGTTGAGCGCCGCCTTCATGCCCGAGGTGCCGCACGCCTCGAGCGGGCGGAGCGGGTTGTTCAGCCAGACGTCCGTCCCGGGGTAGAGCAGCTGCGCCATCCCGATGTCGTAGTCGGGCAGGAACACCATCCGCTGCCGGATGTCGGCCTCGGATGCGAACTGCACCAGCTTCTGGATGAGCCGCTTTCCCTCGTCGTCGGCCGGGTGCGACTTGCCCGCGATCACGAACTGCACCGGCCGCTTCGGGTCGGTCAGGATGCGGCGCAGCCGGTCCGGGTCGTGGAGCATCAGCGTGAGGCGCTTGTAGGTCGGCACGCGGCGGGCGAAGCCGATGGTGAGCACGTTCGGGTCGAGCAGCCCGTCCATCCACGCGGGGGCGATCCCGCCCGGGTTCTGGTCCTCCCACGCGGTCTCCAGGCGGCGGCGGGCGTCCTGCACGAGTTGCTCGCGCATCCGGTTGCGGACGCCCCACAGGTCGAGGTCGCTGACCGCGGAGGCGTTGCCCCAGTCGGCGTGGGTGGTGTCCTCCGTGCCCAGTCGCTCCAGCGCGAGCGCGCGCAGCATCGGGTCGGTCCAGGTCGGCGCGTGGACGCCGTTGGTGACCGAGTCGATCGGCACCTCCTGCGGGTCGAAGCCCGGGAACAGGCCGTTGAACATGTGGCGGGAGACGTCGCCGTGCAGCTGGGACACGCCGTTCGCGTGCTGACCCAGCCGCAGGCCCATCACGGCCATGTTGAAGACGTCGGGCGACCCGGCCGAGTCCTCGGCGCCGAGCGGGAGCACCTGGTCGGCGGTGACGCCTGGGAGCAGCGAGGTGGAGAAGTACCGCTGGACCAGCGGTCGGTCGAACCGGTCGATGCCCGCGGGCACAGGGGTGTGCGTCGTGAACACGGTGCCGGCGCGCACGACCTGCCGTGCCTGGTCGAAGGTCAGCCCCTCGCCGATCAGGTCCGAGATGCGCTCCAGCCCGAGGAAGCCGGCGTGGCCCTCGTTGGTGTGGAACACCTCCGCCTCGGGTGCGCCCGTCAGCTCGGTCCACGCCTTGACCGCGCGGACGCCGCCGATGCCGAGCAGCAGCTCCTGCAGCAGTCGGTGCTCTCCCCCGCCGCCGTACAGACGGTCGGTGACCGAGCGCAGGCGCTCCTCGTTGTCGGGGATGTCGGTGTCGAGCAGCAGGAGCGTGACGCGGCCGACGGCGGCCTGCCAGACGCGGGCGTGCAGCACGCCATCCGGCAGGGCCAGCGAGATCTGCACCGGCGTGCCGTCCGGATTGCGCAGCACGCTCAGCGGCAGCCCGTCCGGGTCGAGGGACGGGTAGCTCTCGAGCTGCCAGCCGTCCGGGGTGATCGCCTGCGAGAAGTAGCCGGACCGGTAGAACAGCCCGGCGGCGATCAGCGGCACCCCGAGGTCGCTCGCCGCCTTCAGGTGGTCTCCGGCGAGGATTCCGAGGCCGCCCGAGTACTGCGGGAGCGTCGCCGCGATACCGAACTCCGGGGAGAAGTACGCGATCGTCTTGGGCGCCTCCCCGTCGAGGGACTGGTACCAGCGCGGCTCGCTGAGGTACGAGCGGAGGTCGTCACGGATGTGGTTCGCCCAGTCGACATACCCCTGGTCGGCGGCCAGCTCGGCCAGTCGGGACGGGGCGACGGCGCCGAGGAGCGCTATGGGGTCGTGTCTGACCTGCTGCCACAATTCGGGCGAGATTCGGGCGAACAACTCCTTGGTGGGCTCATGCCAGGACCAGCGGAGGTTGCCGGCGATCTCCTCCAATGCGGAGAGGTTCTCGGGGAGGACGGCTCGGACGGTGAATCTACGGATGGCCTTCACCCGGTCAACACTAAAGCAGCCTCATGACGCGCGGGTTAATGAGTGTACGGTCGGGGGCGTGGTGAAGAACGCAGCGACCAGGTCAGCAGCCGCCGCGACAGAGGCGGCCACGGTGAAGCCGCCCGCCAGGAGCGGCACAGCGGGAGGAACGAAGAGCGGGACGATGCCGCTGGAAACGGCGCCGTCCGAGACGGGTGCGTACGAGCCCCTGCTCACGCGCATCCCGATCCTCCAGCTCTCCCCCCAGGTAGACGAAGGCCTCTGGCCGGCGATCGCGTACAGCGGCGAGGTCATCCCCTTCGGGGCGACCGCGTTCCGCGAGGGGCACGACAAGATCGGCGTCGACCTCGTCCTGCTCGACCCCGCCGGGCAGCAGACCGAGCACCACATGCACCCGGGAGCCCCCGGCACCGACCGGTGGGAGGTGGAGGTGCAGCTCGAGCAGACCGGCCTCTGGCGCTACCGGGTCCAGGCGTACGCCGACGAGTACGCGACCTGGCTGCACAACGCCGAGGTGAAGGTGCCCGCGGGCATCGACGTCGAGCTCATGCTCACGATGGGCCACGACCTGCTCGTGCGCGCATCCAAGGACAAGCGCCGCAGCACCGCGGAGCGCCGCCACCTCTCCGAGGCGGCGAAGGTCGTCGCGGACACGAAGCGGCCGGTGGAGGAGCGTTTCCAGGCCGCGATCGACGGCCGCATCCAGCAGGTGCTCACCGAGCGGCCGGTCGTCAGCCTGCCGTCGCTGTCCGCCACGCGCTCCATCCAGGTCGAGCGGACCCGCGCCGGTGTCGGCAGCTGGTACGAGTTCTTCCCGCGATCGGAGGGCGCCAAGAAGCGTGCAGACGGTTCGTGGCAGTCCGGCACCTTCCGCACGGCGGCCAAGCGGCTGCCGGAGATCGCGGCGATGGGCTTCGACGTCGTGTACCTGCCGCCGATCCACCCGATCGGCCGCACCTTCCGCAAGGGACCGAACAACACCCTCGAGGCCGGCGAGAACGACCCCGGCTCGCCGTGGGCCATCGGCAGCGCCGAGGGCGGTCACGACGCCATCCACCCCGACCTCGGCACCGAGAAGGACTTCACGTTCTTCCTGGGCAAGGCGAAGCAGGCCGGGCTCGAGGTCGCTCTCGACCTCGCGCTGCAGGCCTCCCCCGATCACCCGTGGGTGACGCAGCACCCGGAATGGTTCACCACGCTCCCCGACGGCACCATCGCGTACGCCGAGAACCCGCCGAAGAAGTACCAGGACATCTATCCGATCAACTTCGACAACGACTACGAGGGCCTCCGCCAGGAGGTGCTGCGCATCGTCCGGCACTGGATGTCGCTGGGCGTCCGCATCTTCCGCGTCGACAACCCGCACACCAAGCCGCTGCACTTCTGGGAGTGGCTCATCCACACGGTCAACCAGACCGATCCCGACGTGGTGTTCCTGGCCGAGGCGTTCACCCGCCCGGCCGTGCTGCGGACGCTCGCCAAGGCCGGCTTCCAGCAGTCGTACACGTACTTCACGTGGCGGAACACGAAGGAGGAGCTGGAGGAGTTCCTGTACTCGCTCTCGCACGAGACGGCCGACTACCTGCGGCCGAACCTGTTCGTGAACACGCCGGACATCCTCACCGAGTACCTGCAGTTCGGGGGCCCCGCGGCCTTCAAGGTCCGCGCCGCCATCGCCGCGACCGCGGCTCCCACCTGGGGCGTCTACTCGGGCTACGAGCTGTTCGAGAACGTCGCGCGCCCGGGCGCCGAGGAGTACATCGACAACGAGAAGTTCGAGTACCGCCCCCGCGACTACGCCCGCGCGCAGTCGCAGGGACGCTCGCTCGCCGGCTACCTGACGATGCTCAACAGCGCGCGCAGCGAGCACCCCGCTCTGCGGCAGCTGCGCAACCTGCACATCCACAGCAGCGACGACGACAGCACGCTCGTCTATTCCAAGTACCTGGACGGGCGCTTCACCCGCAGCGGCAAGGCCGACGCCGTCATCGTGGTCGCCAATGTCGACCCGCACTCCGTGCGCGAGACGACCGTGCACCTGGATGTGGCGGCGTTCGGCATCCCGTACGGCGCGCTGTTCGAAGTGAAGGACCGCGTGACCGGACAGCGCTGGACCTGGGGCGCCGACGACTACGTCCGCCTGGATGCGTTCACCGAGCCCGTCCACATCCTGTCCGTCCGCCCGCTCTGACCGCCGACCGACAACCCGAGGAGTAGAACCATGTCCCCGATCCCCGAAGGTGCCGCCGCCGTCGACCTGCCCGCACTGGACGACACCGTGCTCGCGACCATCGCGACCGGCAGCTACCACGACCCGCACGCGATCCTCGGACAGCACCAGGTGTCCGCGCCCGGTGTCGCAGACCCCGTCACGGTCATCCGTGCGCTGCGCCCTCTCGCGACGCAGGTCTTCGCGGTCCTGTCGAACGGCGCGCACGTCGAGCTCGCCCACGCCGGCCACGGCGTCTGGCAGGGCATCGACATCGTCGGTCCCGGCGCCTACCTGATCGAGGCGCGCTACGAGGACGGCAGCGTCTGGACCTCCGACGACCCGTACCGCTTCCTCCCCACGATCGGGCAGCTCGACCTGCACCTGATCGCGGAGGGCCGCCATGAGACGCTCTGGACCGCGCTCGGCGCGCACGTCCGCGACCTCGGCGGCGTCACCGGCACCGCCTTCACCGTGTGGGCGCCGCACGCGCGCGCCGTGCGCGTGGTCGGCGACTTCAACGGGTGGGACGGCACCCTCCACTCCATGCGCAACATGGGTGCGTCGGGCGTCTGGGAGCTGTTCGTGCCCGGCCTCGGCGAGGGCGAGATCTACAAGTACGACCTGCTGGCGCAGGACGGCCGGTGGGTGCGCAAGATCGACCCGCTCGCGCAGCTGGCCGAGACGCCGCCGGCGACCGCCTCCCGCATCACCGTCAGCCGCCACGACTGGGCGGACGACGAGTGGATGCGCGGCCGCGCCGAGACGGACCCGCACGCGGGTCCGATGAGCGTCTACGAGCTGCACTTCGCCTCTTGGCGCCCGGGACTCGGTTACCGCGAGGCCGCCGACGAGCTGATCGACTACATCGGCGCCCTCGGGTACACGCACGTCGAGTTCCTGCCGCTGGCCGAGCACCCCTTCGGCGGTTCGTGGGGCTATCAGGTGACCGGCTACTACGCGCCGACCAGCCGCTTCGGCAACCCCGACGACCTCAAGTACCTGATCGACCGGCTGCACCAGGCGGGCATCGGCGTCATCCTCGACTGGGTGCCCGGGCACTTCCCGAAGGACGACTGGGCGCTCGCCCGCTTCGACGGCCAGCCTCTGTACGAGCACGCGGACCCGCGCCGCGGCGAGCACAAGGACTGGGGAACGTACATCTTCGACTACGGCAACTCGCAGGTCCGGAACTTCCTGGTCGCCAACGCGCTGTACTGGCTCGAGGAGTTCCACGTCGACGGCCTGCGCGTCGACGCCGTCGCCTCGATGCTGTACCTCGACTACTCGCGCAAGGACGGCGAGTGGGAGCCCAACATCCACGGTGGCCGAGAGAACCTGGAGGCGATGGGCTTCCTGCAGGAGGTCACCGCGACCGCGTACAAGCGCAACCCGGGCACGGTGATGATCGCCGAGGAGTCGACCAGCTACCCCGGCGTCACCGCACCGACCTCCTCGGGCGGCCTCGGCTTCGGCCTGAAGTGGAACATGGGGTGGATGCACGACGCCCTCCAGTACATTCACGAGGACCCGATGTACCGCAGCTACCACCACAGCGAGATCACGTTCTCGTTCGTGTATGCGTGGAGCGAGAACTTCCTCCTGCCGATCAGCCACGACGAGGTCGTGCACGGCAAGGGCTCCCTGCTCACGAAGATGCCCGGCGACCACTGGCAGCAGCTCGCGAACGTGCGCGCCTTCCTGGCATTCATGTGGGCGCATCCCGGCAAGCAGCTGCTGTTCATGGGCCAGGAGTTCGGGCAGCCGTCGGAGTGGAGCGAGGAGCGCGGCCTCGACTGGTGGATCCTCGACCAGCCGGCGCACCAGGGCCTCTGGAACCTGGTGGCGCAGCTGAACGCGGTCTACCGCGAGCATCCCCAGCTGTGGGCCCACGACAACGACCCGGCCGGCTTCGAGTGGATCGACGGATCGGATGCGCAGGGCAACGTCCTCGCCTTCCTGCGGAAGGACGGCCAGGGCGACCCGATCGCCGTCGTGTTCAACTTCTCCGGGGCGCCCCACAACGACTACCGCGTCGGCCTGCCGTTCGCGGGCGAGTGGGAGGAACTCCTCAACACCGACGCCGAGGCGTACGGCGGCTCGGGCGTGGGCAACCTCGGTTCGGTCACCGCTGTCGACGAGCCGTGGATGGGGCGCCCGGCGTCCGCCGTGCTGACCCTGCCGCCGCTCGGCGCGCTGTGGCTCAAGCCGAAGCGCTGAACCGCCGGCTGCGCTGAGCTGTCGGATGCGCTGAACCGCCGGCTGCGGCGTCAGGCTCCTGAGTCGAGCCAGGCGCCGTAGCCGACTCCGTCGACGGCGTGCTCGGGCACCAGGTTGCGGCCTGCGCGCCACGTCGACCCCAGCGCGCCGCCCAGGCGGATGGGCAGGATGTACCTGCGGCTTCCGGTCGCCTTCTTGCGCTGCTCCGCGAGCGCACGGGCGGACTCCACGCGAGGTCCCCCGACCTGGATGATGCCGTCCGGCTCCCCCGCTCCCTCGGCCGCATCCATCAGCACCGCCGCCACGTCGGCGATGGCGATCGGCTGGAACCGCGTCCCGGTGGGCGACAGGAGCGCGCCGAACGGCCGCCCCCGGTCGAAGATGGCGGTCACGAAGTCGTGGAACTGCGTCGCGCGGACCACCCGCGTGTCCAGCGCGGAGTCGAGGTAGACGCGCTCCTGCGCCGCCTTGGCGCGATAGTACGGGTAGGCGGACCGATCGGCCCCGACGATCGACAGCAGTACCGCCCGGCTGACGCCGAAACGGGCCGCCGTGTGCACCAGATTCCGGGCCCCGGTCGTGAAGACGTGGGAGGCCTGCTTCCCCATGGCGTTGCTGGTGTCGATGACGACCTCGGCGCCGTCGACGGCCTCCTCCAGCCCGTCACCTGTGACCAGATCCGCCGTCACGTACGTCGCTCCGGTCACATACTGCGCGGAGTCGTCGTCCGGGACGCGGCGCGCGGCCACCACCACATCGTGGCCTCGTTCGATCGCTTCGGCGGCCACGGCACGACCGGCGAGGCCTGTGCCTCCGACGACGAGCACACGGGACATGCGCGATCACTCCCTGGGGATGAGGGCTGCGCGATGGTGAGGCGGGCGGCCGCTGGGCCGTGGGCCGCCGCCCGGGAGAGCGGGCTCAGTACAGCAGCGAGGCCAGCCTAGCCCGCGCCTTGCCCACCCGGGGGTCGTCGACGCCCACGATCTCGAAATACTCGAGGATGCGCGAGCGCACCTCCTCCTTGCCGCTCGCGTCGAGCTTCGGGAAGAGGGTGAGCAGCCGGTCGAACGCGTCCTCGACGTGTCCGCCCGAGATGTCCAGATCGGCGACGCCCAGCTGGGCTGCGGGGTCCTGCGGAGCCTCGGCGGCGGCCGCACGGAGCTCGTCCGCGGTGTGCCCGCTCAGGCGCGCGAGCAGGCTCACCTGCGCGAGGCCGGCGACGGCCATGGTGTCGCGGGGGTCCTGAGCGATGGCGGTGCGGTAGGCGCGGATCGCGCCCTCGTAGTCGCCGCGATCGATGGCCTCGTACGCCTCCGCGTGCAGGGGCGGCAGCGGCTCGGGGACGGGCTCGGCAGCGGGCGCCTCGCCCTCCGGAGCGTCCCCGCCCTCGACGGTCACGGTGTCGGTCACGCCGTTCTGCGCGGCCAGCTGCAAGAGCTGCTCGAAGACATCCTGGATCTGGTCCTCCGGCAGGGCGCCGACGAACAACTGGACGGGCCGACCGCCCACCAGCGCTGCGACCGCGGGCACCGACTGCGCCTGGAACGCCTGGGCGAGCTGGGGGTTCGCATCCACGTCGACATTGACGAGCACCAGACGGCCACCGAAACCGCCGACCACGCGGTCGAGCACCGGCGTGAACTGCTTCCACTGCTCGGACCGCTCGGTCCCCAGGTCGACGACCACCGGGACGCGCATGGACAGGTCGATGAAGTCGTTGAAGTTCGCGTCCGTACCCTCGAAGTACAGGCTGGGCAGCGTCAGCGCGCCGCCCGCGGGCTGTCCGGCTTCTCCTCCGGCCGCCGCAGGGGGCCGGTTGACCAGAGAGCTGAGGTCGACGGCTCCGCGCAGGTTGGTCGGCGGGGGCGGGACGTTGCTCATTGTTCCTCCAGCTGTGCGCGTCTCGGACGGTGCGGCACGAGAGAACAGAATACTCGCGTCGCCGTCCTCACGTGCGGCCCGGGGTGGTCGCTAAGGGATCTGCTTGGCGGCGATCATGCCCTGCGCGAAACCGAGCAGCGTGATCTTCGCGTCCGACCCCGCGGGTGGCACATAGAACGCCAGCTGATACCCGAACGTGGACTCGATGCCGGTCTTGGACGACGCGGCACCGGTCAGGGCTGCGGCCGTCACGCCCGCGCTCACCTCGGCGCCCGCCTCCACGACCTTGAGCGTCTGCGTCTCCTGCAGGTCCGTCCAGACGATCGCGCCGGAGTCGTTGGTCGCCATGGCGACGTCGGTCCCGGTGCCGGGAGCGGTCGCGAAGGCGAGGGACGCCGTGGCCGGCACCGCCGCCTTCTGCTTGGCCTTCCATTCGGCACCCACCTGCGTGCGCAGGGTGTCGCCCTCGGCGTTGAACTGCTTGGCGAAGGTGCTGGCGTCACCGTTCATCAGGATGTCGCCGTAGGCCGCGGCGACCTTCGACGGGGGAAGAGCGAGGAGCTTCGAGTCCGGCGGCACGACGGCGGAGCCGATGCTCGCCGGAGCGAGGTTCGGCACCTTGGCCTTGGGCTCGAGCGAGACCGCGTACTCGACCTGGTAGTTGTCGCGCGGCGTGGCCTGGACCAGCGTCAGCGCGATGGGCGCCTGGGCGGTGCCCTTGGCGTCCTTCGGCGACTGGATCACGGCTGCGACCGTCCGCGGCCACGCGTCGGTGGCCTGCGGCAGCGACAGGACGATGGGGCTGGCGGGGATGGCCGGCAGCGCCGGCTCGTCCGCCTTCTTCGCGCGAATGGCGTAGTTCGCCTCGCGCAGCTGCAGCGCCGGGCCGACGAAGCGGACCTTCGCGAGGTCGGCGCTCGCCTGGGCGTCGGCCTGAGCGGCGGACTCCGAGATGCGCTTGACGATGCGCTCCAGCTGCGGGACGGTGACCGCCGGGGGCAGCTGGCCCTTCCCGCTCGGAGCCTCCGTGGTCAGCGGCGTGGAGGTCTTCGACGGCGTGGTCGCCGCATCCGTCCCGGCCGTGCAGCCGGTCAGCGCGAGTGCTCCGACCAGGGCGGCCGGGAGCATCACGCGGGCACGTCGGGTCGAGCGGCGGCCCTTCGGGGTGGTTTCGATCATGGCGGTGGGCTTGTACTTCGGGGCCTTCGGCAGCTTGGGCATCTTCGGGCCGCTCTTGCGGCGCGGGCCGCGCGAGCGGCGGTGGGTGTACAGACCCCACAGGTAGAGGGCGATGCCGATGACGAGCAGGATGAGGCCGCCGATGATCAGCGGGAACGCCCACGGCGTGCTCGAGTCGACCGGCCAGGTCACGGCGACCTTCGAGGGGGCGGCCTTCTGGCCGTCCGAGGCCACGATGACACTGACGTCGTCGGGGATGTTCATCCGGGTGACCTGCGCGGCCTGACCGTCGAACTCCTCCAGCCAGAGGTCGGAGCCGGCCGGGTTCGGCCCGCTGACCTGAGCGGTGTCCGCCGTCGTCGAGGGCGACGCCGCGGCCGACGGATCCGTCGTGGCCGCCGCCGACGGGGTCGGAGCGGGGGTCGCGGTCGCGCCGGAGCCCGAACCGCTGTCGCCCTCGCTGTGGCCGGCCGCGGGCTTGCCCGTCACGCTCTTCGTCGTCAGCTTCCCCGTCGCCGTCTGGAAGCCGACCGCGACGTACTTCTGCCCCTCGAGCCACGCCTTGACGTCCGCAGTGCGGCCATAGGCCACGACCTGCTTCGCGCTGTCGGGAGCACCCGTCACGGTGAGCGTCTGCTGGCCGGGATGCGCGTTCAGGACGGAGCCGTCGACCACGAGGTACCGGGGGTCGCCGGAGACGGAGGTCGCGGCTTCGATACGGGTCGGTGGAGCGAAGACGGTACGCTGCGCGATTCCGGCCACGATCATGACCGCGGCGACGACGAACGCGACAATGGCGAGTACGAAACGCAAACAGGACTCCTCGTGTGCCGAAGTTCGGGGGCGGGCACAGTCACACGACGATACCGGACGTGCCTGAAAGGCAGCTAACCCTTGTCTGGACGCCAGCACAGCCCCCCAGTGCGGGCGCAGACAGCAAATTGTAGGATCATCCCGGCGCGCGCGCGGCGAGTCGACCCGAAAATCCCCCAGGAGCAACACAGTGGCCACCGACGAATCGAACTTCACGCAGGTCTTCCGCGGTTACGACAAGGACGAGGTCGACAAGGCGCTGCAGGAACTGCGTCGCGAACTGATCAAGTCGAACACGCAGGCCGCCGAGTCCGCGAAGGAGCTCAAGCGGCTCCAGGCCCGCATCGACGACCTCAATGCCGAGATCGAAGAAGTCGGCAGCCCCACGTACTCCGGGCTCGGCACCAAGCTCGAGAACACCCTCCGTGTCGCCGAGGAGCAGTCCACCCGCCTCATCGCCCAGGCCGACATCGACGCCGAGAAGCTGCGCGCCGGCGTCGCCGCCGAGATCGAGAAGGTCAAGAAGGCCGCCGCCGCTCAGGCCGAGCGTGTGCTCGCCGACGCACAGGCCCGCGCGACCACCCTCCTGGAGGACACGCAGATCGAATCCGGCGAACTGCTCGCCAAGACGCGGTCCGACAAGGAGACGCTGCTCAACGACGCGATGCGCGAGGCAGCCGCCATCCGCGGAGCGGTCGCCACCGAGGCCGCAGAACTGCGCGCCACCAGCAAGCGCGAGGCCGCCGCCGTGCGTGCCGAGGCGGACCGCGAGGCCGCGGAATTGAAGGCGGTCGCCTCCCGCGAGGCCGAGGCCGCACGCGCCGAGGCTGCGGAACTCGACCGCACGATCGCCTCCCGGCGCGCCGAACTCGAGAACGCCCTCGCGGAGGACCGAGCCGCCTTCGAGCGGGAGGTCGCGCAGACCCGCCTGGAGCTCGACCGACGCGTCTCCGAGACCGCCGATCGCCTCGCCGCCGAGGAATCCGACACCCGCAACGCCCTCGCCGCCGAGGCGGCCCAGACCCGGGCCGACCTCGCAGCGGACGTGGAGGAGCAGCGCTCCACGCTGGCCGCCGAGGTCGCCCAGACGCGCGCCGACCTGCAGAACGAGGACAAGACCACGCGGCTCGCACTCGCCACCGAGGTGGAGCAGACCAAGCGCGCTCTCGCGGCGGAGGTGGAGCAGACGAAGGCCGCCCTTGCGGCGGAGGTCGCGAAGACGCGTTCGGCGCTGGATGCCGACGTGACGGCCACCCGCAGCGCGCTCGCCGACGAGGTCGAGCGCACGAAGGCCGAGCTCGCCGACGAGGTGACGCGCACGCGCTCCGCCGTGACGGAGGAGGTCACGCGCACGAAGTCGGAGCTCGAGACCGAGGTCACGACGACGCGTTCGGCGCTCGAGAACGAGGTGACCTCCACCCGGGCCGCGCTCGAGAACGAGGTCACGACCACGAAGTCGGCACTGGCCGAAGAGGTCGAGCGGACCACCAAGCGCCTCGCCGACGAGACGCTGCAGACCCGGACGACCCTGGAGAAGGAGTCGACGGAGACGCGAGCCCGTCTGGAAGCGGATCGCGCATCCACGGCGGCTCAGCTCGCCGCGGACCGCGAGCAGACCTCCAGTGAGCTCGCGGCCGAGGTCGAGCAGACCCGGGCCCGGCTCGCGGCCGATGCCGACCGGCAGCGCCGCGAGCTCGACGCCGAGGCCGCTGACCTGCGCGCGGAGCTCGCGTCGGAGGTCGACAGCGCCCGCACGGCACTCGCCGACGAGATCGCCCGCGAGCGGAGCGCCGCACAGGCGGAGATCACCGCCGAGCGCGCACGACTCGCGGCCGACGTCGAGTCGACCACCTCCGCGCTCGCCGCCGAGGTCGAGCAGACGAAGTCCGCTCTAGAGACCGAGGCGACCACGACCAAGGCGGCTCTCGCCGCCGAGGTGGAGCAGACGAAGTCGGCGCTCGAAGCCGAGGTGACCACGACGACGGCAGCCCTCGCCGATGAGGTGGAGCGTACGCGTGCGGCGCTCGCGGCCGAGGTCGAGCAGACCACGAGCGAGCTGGCGGCCGAGGTCGAGCAGACGAAGTCGGCGCTCGAGACGGAGGTCGCCACGACCAAGTCCGCTCTCGCGGCCGAGGTCGAGCAGACCAAGACGGCCCTCGCGGCCGAGGTCGAGCAGACGAAGTCGGCCCTCGCCACCGAGTCCGAGCAGACGCGGAGCCGCCTGGCGGAGGACGTCCGCAGCACCACCGTGGAGCTCGCCAACCGCCGGGAGAGCACCGCCAACGAGCTGGCCGACCAGCGCGAGCAGCAGCGGCTCGAACTCGACCGCGACGCCGAGCGCACGCGGGTGACCCTCGCGGACGAGGCCCAGCAGACGCGCGTCGCCCTCGAGAAGGAGGCCGCCGAGAGCCGCGCCGCGACGGCACGGGAACTCGCGGAGGCCCGGACCGCGCTCGAGGCGGAGCTCGCGGAGCGGAAGGCGGCCTTCGAGCAGGAGGAGTCCACCGCGCGTGCGGCGCTCGAGAAGGAGCTCGCGACCCTGCGCACGACCACCCTCGAAGAAGTGGATGCGCGCAGCCGCGAGATCGAGCAGGCACGCATCGACCTCGACGTCGAACTCCGCGCGCGCCGCGACGAGGCCGAGAAGGAGTACCTCGCGCGCCACCAGGAGGCCGTCGCTCAGACCCAGAAGTACCTCGACGAGGCCAATCTCCAGCTCGCCGACGCGGTCAAGCGGACGGCGCAGGCGCGCTCGGAGGCGGAAGCCTTCGAGAGCGAAGCCCGGCGGACGGTCACGGAGGCCCGCAAGAAGGCCGAGAAGACAGCCGCCCAGGTCGTACGCGACGCCGAGGAGCGCGCCGCTGCCCTGCTCGCGGAGACGGAGGAGCGAACGGAACGCCTCGTGGCCGACGCGGAAGAGCGCCTCGCCCAGATTAGGATTGAGCGCGAGGCGGTGGCGGGTTACTTCGAGAACCTCCGGGGCATGCTCGGGCAGGCCGAGAAGGTGACCGCCGACCGCGACTGAGCGCACCCGCGCCGAACCCAGGGGGACACGTGAAGATCCAGAACCCGTTCCGCGTCGGCTTGATCGGGACGCTCGGCGTCGGACTCGGGATCCTGATCCTCAGTGCGGTCACCAGCCTGGCGACCATCATCACCTACATCGGCGCGGCGCTGTTCCTGGCCCTCGGCATCGAACCGCTCATCTCCTTCCTGGAACGGCGCAAGTTCCCGCGCTGGCTGGCGCTCGTCGTGGCACTCGTCGTCATCATCGGCGCCTTCGTCGGCCTGATCTGGGCGATCGTGCCCGTCGCGGTCAGCCAGGCGACGCAGTTGGTCAACAACATCGTCGAGTGGGTCAACAACGGGGACGCTGAGAAGTGGTTCCTCAGCCTCCAGCATCAGTTCCCGGGCGTCGTCAACCAGCAGAACATCGACGCCGTCACCAAGTGGCTGCAGCAGAACCTGCCGGACATCACGTCCAAGGTGCTGCAGACCGGTGTCGGGATCATCCAGGGCGTGTTCGGCGTGATCATCGTCGTCATCCTGACCATCTACTTCACGGCCTCGCTGCCGAGCATCAAGCGCTCGGCCTACCAGCTCGTCCCGGCCTCGCGGCGTGCGCGGTTCGCGGACCTCGGCGACCAGATCACCGACTCGGTCGGCAAGTACGTCATGGGTCAGGTGCTGCTGGCACTCGTCAACGGCGTGCTCAGCGCGATCTTCCTGACCGCGATCGGTGCGAAGTTCCCCATCCTGCTCGCGTCGATCGCGTTCTTCTTCTCTCTCATCCCGCTCGTGGGAACCATCACGGGTTCGGTCGTCATCGTGGCGGCGTGCTTCCTGTCCGGGACGCCGACGGCGATCGCCGCCGCGATCTACTACCTGATCTACATGCAGGTCGAGGCGTACGTGCTGAGCCCGCGCATCATGAACCGCGCGGTCTCCGTCCCGGGCGCCCTCGTCGTCGTGGCAGCCCTCGCCGGCGGCACGCTGCTCGGCATCCTGGGTGCGCTGGTCGCCATCCCATTCGCCGCGGCCATCCTGCTCATCGTCAAGCAGGTCGTCATCCCGCGGCAGAACGAGCTCTGACGCGAGACCGGCCTCAGCGGCAGGCGGCTATTCGGCCGCCGGCCACTCCGTTGGCAGGGGCAGCGCCGACGGGTTGAGGCGCTCCACGATCTCCGACAGGACGCGACGGGTCTGGTTCTCCCCCACCCACAGGTGCTTGCCGCCCTCGACGTCCACCAGTTCGATCTGCGGCAATGGTGCGAAGCGCTGCTCGGCCTCGGCCGGACGGAGGTAGTCGTCGAGCTCCGGGATGAGCGCGACGATCGGGCGCTCATCGCCCGCCCATGCGGCCAAGTGCTCCGGCTTCGCCCGGTGCAGCGGCGGAGACAGCAAGATGACGCCGTCGACGGGGAACTCCCTGCCGTACATCAGCGCGAGCTCCGTGCCGAACGACCAGCCGAGGAGCCAGGGATGCGGGAGGCCGCGTTCGGTGACGAACGCCATCGCCGCCTCCACGTCGAACCGTTCAGCGATCCCGTGGTCGAAGGCGCCCTGGCTCCGGCCGCGAGGCGAAGAGGTCCCCCGGGTGTTGAAGCGCAGCACCGCGATGTCGGCCAGAGCGGGAAGGCGGCCGGCCGCCTTCCGGAGGATGTGCGAATCCATGAAGCCGCCGTGCGTGGGAAGCGGGTGCAGCGTGACCAGGGTGGCAACAGGCTCCCGGTCCAGCGGACGCGCGAGCTCCCCCACCAGAGTGAGTCCGTCCCGCGTGTGCAGCTCGACGTCCTCGCGCTGCGCAGGGAGCTCCACTCCGCCGCGGATCTCGATGGTCGTACCCTCGGTGCTCATGCGATCCTCCAGCAGGACTCGTGCCAGTGTCGGCGGGCGGCCAGGTCGGCGGCGTCGCCGAGCACGCCATCGGCGCGCCACGCCACCAGGTGTGCGACACCCGGGGTGATGTCTCGTCCGCAGCCCGGGCAGACGTAGGTCTTCTGCGCTTGCGCGGCCGACACGGGCTGTACGTTCCATTCCACGCCGCGACGCGCTTCGATGCGCCGCCAGCCGGACATCAGCCGTTCCAGGCCGTCCGGCTCCTCATCCCTCCGGCCGCCCTGGCGGCCACGGGGTCGGTTGCTGCGCGGCATGGCTCCAGTCTAAACGGGCCTCCGGAACGCCCGGTCAGTACCAGCCGGAGGACTCCGAATGCGCCCAGGCGCCGCAGGGGTTGCCGTAGCGGCCGCCGATGTACCCCAGACCCCAGCTGATCTGCACGGACGCATCGGTCTGCCAACCGGGGCCCATCTTGCTGCCGGGAAGAGCCTGCGGGATGCCGTAGGCGCCGCTCGGGTTGGACGCGTTCACGCGCCAGCCGGATTCGCGGCTCCACAGCTGGTCGAGGCAGCCCCACTGGTCGTCGCCCCAGCCGCGCTGCTGCATCATCTGGTAGGCGATGTCCTTGGCGGTGCCGGGACTCGGGATCGGAGCGGACGGTGCGCTGTAGCTGCTGCCGCTGTCGCTGCTCGACGACTTCTTGGCGACCGGGGTGGGAGTCGGCGTCGGCGTGGGCTTCGGCTTCTCCTTGACGGTGACCGCGTCGCGCGTGATCGTCAGGCCTGCGGAGTCTGGAGCGGTCAACTGCTGCGCGGGCGCACCGTCGTACCGCTGCGTGGTCGGGATCTCCTGCAACGACTCCGCATAGGCGGGTGTGGTGGTCGTGCCCGAGAACGGGTCCACGACGTTGACCAGGGCGAAGCCCACGGCCGCGGTGAACGCGAAACCCAACAGCGCCGCCCGCGACCGGATGTGCGGTCGCCGGGATCGCTTGAATGCGACGCCGACCGGGTTGGCCGGAGTCAGCGGCTCGATGTCTGCTGCTCGTCTACCCACGATCACAGAACGATAACGGAGATCGGCCCGAAACCCAAGAATCGGCGCCCGCACTCAGCGAACCGCCAGCATGACATCGGTCACGCTGTCGAGCAGCAGATCGACCTGAACTTCGCGGTAACCGCCGCGCTGCTCGCGGAACGTCACGGTCCGGACCTCGTCGACACTCATCGGCCGGCCGTCCTGGAAGTACCGCACCAGACGGTTGGCGAAACGGTCGACATCGTTGCGGTTGTAGCCGAGCGTCAGGAAGTTGACGCGGTCGAATCGCTGCCCCAGCGGACGGTCGAGACGGTTCAGGACGACCTGCGCGGTCGTGCGCGCCTCCTCGAACCAGGTGGCGTCGCCGCGGCGGGAACGGACGGACTCGCGCTCGCGGGCGGCGAAGGCATCCTCGAGGCGCTCCAGGGCCGCATCCACATGCGACGTGGAGTAGCCGCCCTTCGCCATCGAGAAGGCCACGTGGCGGATGTCCGCCGCCGTCATCTCCGGCGCGTCCTCGTCGCCGTCGTAGGCGCGACGCGCGGTCTGAAGGAACTCATCCACCTGTTCGGCGTCATAGCCCGGCTTCGACTTGGGGCTGCGGGGGAACGTGCTCACTCCCCCATTCTGTCATCGGAAGATGAGGAACAGGACGTAGGTGGCCGCGGCGGACGGGAGGATCGAGTCGAGCCGGTCGAGGAATCCGCCGTGACCGGGCAGCCACGAGCTCATGTCCTTGATGCCGAGGTCGCGTTTGACGAGCGACTCGGCGAGGTCGCCGGCCGTCGCGGTCAGCAGGACGACCACGCCGAAGACGACCCCGAACCACCAGGGCTCGCCGATCATGAACACGGAGAGCAGGATCCCGGCGATGATCGCGGCCGCCGCGGCACCGGCGAAGCCCTCCCAGGTCTTCTTGGGGCTGATGGTGGGCGCCATCGGATGCTTGCCCCACGACAGCCCGCTGACGTAGGCGCCGGTATCGACGGAGACCACCAGGATGAGGAACGCGAGTACCCACCACTCGCCACCGGGCTCGGCGAGCAGCAGGATCACGAAGCTCGCCAGCAGCGTCACGTAGAGCTGCACGAACACGCCCCACAAGAGGTCACGTCCGAGCGCGCCGGCTCCCCGCCGTTGCGACCGGGAGACGATCTCGTCGACGAAACGCCAGACGATGACGAGCAGGATGCCCGCCGAGAGCGACACCAGCTGGCCGCCCGCGTGGAAGAAGAACGTCGCGGGCACGATGCTCACCGCGGCGATGACGGTCGGGACGCGGGGCACGCGTCGCCCGGTGACCCGGAAGGCCTGAGCCAGCTCGAAGCTCGCGAAGCCCGCCATCACCATTCCGAACGGCAGGAACAGCTCCTTGATGAAGATGAGCGTGAGCACCACCACGGCGCCGACGGCGAGCCCGATGACGATCGCGAGGATCAGGTTGCGGCCCGTGCGCTCCGCGATGCGCTCGTTGGTCGCATCCAGCTGCGCCTTGCGCGCCTGGACCTGTCGCTCGAAATCGGCGCGGGTGACCTGCACCTGCGCGCGGAACTCGTCGCGCGACTTGCCCTTCCCGCGCCGTACGGCGGGCGGACGTGATCCGGGGCTGCTGTCCTCGCTCATGCGCTAGACCTCGAGGAGTTCGGCTTCCTTGCGCTTCAGCGCCTCGTCGACGGCGTCGACGTTGGTGCGGGTGATCGCCTCGAGCTCCTTCTCGGCGCGAGCCACCTCGTCGTCGCCGACTTCGCCCTTGAGTGCATCCAGCTCGTCCTTCGAGCGGCGGCGGATGTTGCGCAGGGCGACCTTGGCGTCCTCGCCCTTGCCACGCACGATCTTGACGAACTCCTTGCGGCGGTCCTCGGTCAGTTCGGGCAGGGTGACGCGGATGATCTCGCCGTCGTTGCCCACGTTCGCCGACAGGTTCGGCATCGTGACGATCGCGCGCTCGATGTCCTTCAGCGCCGACTTGTCGTACGGCGTGACGATGAGGACGCGCGCCTCCGGGTTCTGGAGACCGGCGAGCTGGGCGAGCGGAGTCGGAGAGCCGTAGTAGTCGACCAGCACCTTCTGGAACAGCGCCGGGTTGGCCCGGCCCGCGCTCACGGTGCCGAAGTCGTCCCTCGCCGCGTCCACGGTCTTGCTCATGCGCTGGCGGGCATCGGAAATAACATCCGCGATCACGGTTTCTCCTTCAGATCGGTGGGTCGCTGTCTAGTCTATGCGCGGGGTGCCCGGGCTCAGCCGAGCAGCGTCCCGATCTCCGCACCGAGCAGCGCAGCGGTGACGTTGCCCGCGGGTTCGATGCCGAAGATGCGCATCGGCATGCCGTTGTCCATGCACAGGCTGAGTGCCGTCGAGTCGACCGCCTTCAGGTTCTGCTGGAGCGCTTCCTGGTGGGTGATCTGGTCGATCTTGCGCGCATCCGGGTTGGTGCGCGGGTCGTCGTCGTACATGCCGTCGACGCCGTTCTTGGCGACCAGCACCACGTCGGCGCTGATCTCCAGCGCGCGCTGGGCGGCGACCGTGTCGGTGGAGAAGTACGGCAGGCCGGCGCCGGCGCCGAAGATGACGACACGGCCCTTCTCGAGGTGCCGCTCGGCCCGGCGCGGGATGTACGGCTCGGCGACCTGCGTCATCGCGATGGCCGACTGCACGCGCGTCTCCGCGCCCGCCTGCTCGAGGAAGTCCTGCAGCGCGAGCGCGTTCATCACGGTGCCCAGCATCCCCATGTAGTCGGCCCGTCCGCGATCCATTCCGCGCTGCGAGAGCTCGGCGCCGCGGAAGAAGTTGCCTCCGCCGACCACGATCGCGATCTCGACGTCCTCGGCCGCCTGCGCGATCTCGCGGGAGATGCTGCTGACGATGTCCGGGTTCACCCCCAGCTGACCACCGCCGAACGCCTCACCACTCAGTTTCAGAAGAACCCTGCGTCTTTTGTTGGCTGCCGACATGCGTTATTAGCGTCCTTCCGTGCGTGGTTCTGGTTAAAGCTAGTGGGTGCTTCTCTGCGCGGGACAGCATCCCGCACACAGAAAAGGAGTCCGGATCGTGTTCACGATCCGGACTCCTTCATCGACTGTTACGCGCCGACCTTGAACCGGGCGAAGCCGGAGACGGTGAGTCCCGCGTCCTTCAGAACCTGGCTGATGGTCTGCTTGTTGTCGCGGGCGTACTCCTGCTCGAGCAGGGCGACCTGCTTGAAGTAGGCGCCGAGGCGGCCCTCGATGATCTTCGGGAGCGCGGCCTCGGGCTTGCCCTCGTTGCGCGAGATCTCCTCGACGATGCGACGCTCGTTCTCGACCTCGCTGGCCGGGACGTCCTCACGGGTGAGGTAGGTCGGGTTCGCGAACGAGATGTGCTGCGCGATGCTGCGGGCGGTCTCCGCGTCGTCGCCGGCGTAGCCGAGGACGACACCGACCTGCGGGGGCAGGTCCTTGGAGGTCTTGTGCAGGTAGATCGCGAACCTTGCGCCCTCGACAGTTGCGATGCGGCGGAGTTCCACCTTCTCGCCGAGGATGGCGGCCTCGTCACCGATGAGCTCGGCGACGGTCTGGCTGCCGGCGGGGGCCGCGAGGGCCTCCTCGACGGTGGTGGCGCCGGCGGCCGCGGCCGCGTCGAGCACCTTCTCGGAGAGGGCGATGAACTTGTCGCCCTTGGCCACGAAGTCGGTCTCGCAGGCGAGCTCGATCATGGTGGCCGTGCCGTTGTCGTTGTCCTTGGCGGCGACGAGGCCCTCGCTGGTGGAGCGGTCGGCACGCTTCGCGTTGCCCTTCGCACCCTTCAGGCGCAGGATCTCGGTGGCCTTCTCGATGTCGCCACCGGCCTCCTCGAGCGCCTTCTTGGTGTCGACCATGCCGGTGCCGAGCTGCTCGCGGAGCGCCTTGATGTCGGCGATGCTGATGTTTGTCATGTTCTGACTGGAACCTTCTTTACTCGAAGACTTCTGGAAGGACGATTACTTGGACTCGGTGTCCGTGGTCGCCTCGGTGGCCGCGGCGTCCGCCTCGACCTCGGCGACGACGTCCGCAGCCTCAGCGTCGGCCTCGCCCTCGGCGATGACCTCGGCGGAGTCGGCCTTGGCCTCGGCCAGGTCGGCGTCAGCGGCCTTGGTGGTCTCAGCGCTCGACTGGACCTCCTCGGTCGACTGCTGCAGGAGCTCCTGCTCCCACTCGGCGAGCGGCTCGGCCGGCTCGGCGCCCTCTTCGGGCTTCTGGTGACGCTGGATGAGGCCCTCGGCCGCCGCGTCGGCGACGATGCGCGTGAGCAGCGTGACGGAGCGGATCGCGTCGTCGTTACCCGGGATGGGGTACTGGACCTCGTCCGGGTCGCAGTTCGTGTCGAGGATGCCGATGACCGGGATGCCCAGCTTCTTGGCCTCGTCGATCGCGAGGTGCTCCTTCTTGGTGTCGACCACCCAGAGCGCGCTCGGGGTCTTGCCGAGGTTGCGGATGCCGCCCAGCGACTTGTGGAGCTTGTCCAGCTCGCGCTTCTTGATGAGCAGCTCCTTCTTGGTGAAGCCGCTCGTGGTGCCCTCGAAGTCGAGCTCCTCGAGCTCCTTCATGCGCGCGAGGCGCTTGGACACGGTCTGGAAGTTGGTCAGCAGACCACCCAGCCAGCGCTGGTTGACGTAGGGCTGGCCGACGCGGGTCGCCTGCTCGGCGATCGCCTGCTGGGCCTGCTTCTTGGTGCCGACGAAGAGGATAGTGCCGCCGTGGGCGACGGTCTCGCGGACGAAGTCGTACGTCTTGTCGATGTACGCGAGCGACTGCTGAAGGTCGATGATGTAGCTGCCCGAGCGCTCGGTGAGGATGAAGCGCTTCATCTTCGGGTTCCAGCGGCGGGTCTGGTGTCCGAAGTGGACGCCGCTGTCGAGCAGCTGGCGCATGGTGACGACGGCCATTGCCGTTCTCCTTTGGGTTGCGGTTGTCTGCGACGGCCGGCGGCCGTCACTCCTGGTGCCCCGCGCGCATCCGCATCCTTCTGCCCGCACGGCTGAGCCGCTCGGAGGAAGGAGACCGGTGGATGTGCGCCCCGACCCCGCGGATCTCACCGCAGGACGTTCGGGCACGCGTAGTCACTCCGACAAGCGGAGTGCTTCAGACATCCTAGCAGGAAAGGGCGTCAGGCCGAGTCGCCGCTGGAGCGCACCTGCGGCCCGCGTCCGCGCCCTCCCGCGTTGGCGAACAACGTCTCCGCCTGCTCCAGCGCCATGCCGTTGGTCTCCGGGATCTTGAAGTACACGAAGAAGAACGACAGCGCCGCGAACACCGCGTACATACCGTACGTGAACGGCAGGGAGAATGCCGCCAAAGCCGGGAACGAGACGGTCACGAGGAAGTTCGCGATCCACTGAGCCGCAGCCGCCACACCGAGCGCCTTGCCGCGGATGCGGCTCGGGAAGATCTCGCCGAGCAGCACCCACACCAGCGGACCCCACGAGGCACCGAAGCAGATGACGAAGATGTTCGCCGCGATCAGGGCGATCGGTCCCCACGGCGCGGGAAGGCTCACGGCACCGTTCTTCGTCACGGCGAACGCGAACGAGAGCGCCATGACGCCGAGCGACAGCGCCATCCCCACCGAGCCGGTGAGGAGGATCGGGCGGCGGCCCACCCGGTCCACGAGCAGGATGGCGACGATCGTCACGACGACGTTGGTCACCGACGTGATCACGGTGATGAGGAGGGAGTTCTGCTCCGTGAACCCGACGGCCTTCCACAGGGTCGTCGAGTAGTAGAAGATCACGTTGATGCCGACGAACTGCTGGAACACGGACAGGATGATGCCGATCCAGACGATCGGTTTGAGGCCGAGGCGGTTGCCGGTGAGCTTCGCCTTCGCCCCCTCCTGGTCCTCCTTGATGGCGTTCTCGATGTCGCCGATCTGACGGTCGATGTCGTGCTCCGGGACCAGCGTCTGGAAGATGCTGCGCGCCTCGTCGCGGCGGCCGTTCGCCAGGAGGAACCGCGGCGACTCCGGCAGGGTCAGGGCGAGGATGCCGTAGACGACGGACGGGATCACGCCGACGAGGAACATCCACCGCCAGGCCTCCAGCCCGAACCAGAGCTGCTGGGTGGCGGACCCGGCGATGCCTGCGAGCAGCGCGTCGGAGAGCAGGGCGACGAAGATACCGATGGTGATGGCGAGCTGCTGCAGCGAGGCCAGGCGGCCGCGGGATTGGCGCGGCGAGATCTCGGCGATGTACGCCGGCGCGACGACTGACGCGATACCGATGCCGAGGCCGCCGACGATGCGCCAGAAGCCCAGGTCCCAGGCGGAGAACGCGAGGCCGGCGCCGATGGAGCTGGCGAGGAACAGGATCGCACCGATCAGCATGACCCGCAGGCGCCCCCAGCGGTCGGCGAGGCGTCCGGCGACGAACGCACCGACGGCGCAGCCGAGCAGCGCGACGGCGACGATGAACCCGGTGACGACGGCGTTGAGCGCGAAGTTGTGCTGGATAGAGTCGACGGCGCCGTTGATGACGGACGAGTCGAAACCGAACAGGAAGCCGCCGACGGCCGCGGCGATCGCCAGTCCCGTGACCCTTCGACGCATCTTCGCCGTGGGCTGCGGTGCGTTGTCGTCGCTCGTCGCGGCTGAGGTCCTGCTCTCTTCAGACATGTCATCCCTCTTCGGTTGTGCGCCCCGCTTTCGCGTACCCGGGGAGGGTGCCGCGCGGGCGAACCACACGCTACGCCCGGATCACGCCGGGGAGAACCACCGGTATAGGTCCTGCTCACAGGAGGCCGGATGTGCGCGTTATGCACCGGTTCGCGGGCTGGGGCGGTGCGGTTGGCGAGCGGACGCAGAGTGGATGAGTGGTGGACGGATCGGCGAGGGAAGGGGTCGGGATGTTGTGTTTGGCGTGGGGACCATCGCGGGTGGTCGCTTGGGCGCTGGTCGTCGCATGCGTTGCGGGGTGGGTCGTGGTGCCGGAGGCCATCCCCGCGCCAGCAGCCGCAGTCGTCGGGTTGGTGCCAGGATCGACGGCGAACGCGGCGGCATCGCGGGCCGAAGGGACGTGGGAGTGGCCGCTCGCCGAGCACCGGCTGACGGCCGCCTACGCGGCCCCTGCGACGCGGTACGCCGCCGGACACCGGGGGATCGACCTCGCGGCTGTTGCCGGCTCGATGGTCGGGGCTCCTGCCGCCGGGGTGGTGCGGTTCTCGGCGGTGGTGGTCGACCGGCCGGTGCTGACCCTCGACCACGGCGACGGCGTGCTGTCGAGTTACGAGCCGGTGCGGTCGGACCTGCCGGTGGGCGCCGTGGTGGCGCGCGGAGCGGTCGTGGGCACGGTGGCATCCGGTGGTCACTGCGATGGATCGTGCATCCACGTCGGAGTCCGCGTGAACGGCGAGTACGTGTCGCCCATGCGGTTCTTCGGCCGCGTCCCTCCGGCGGTGCTGCTGCCGTTGGGTGCTGGGTGAGTTGAGCGCCCGGGGTGCTGGTTCCCCATACTCGCGACGCCGTCAGGCGCGGGGGTGCGCGATCCGGTACGCCTCCTTGAGCCGTTCGGTGGAGACGTGAGTGTAGATCTGGGTCGTGCCGAGGCTCGCGTGGCCGAGGAGTTCCTGCACCGCGCGAAGGTCCGCACCCCCGTCGAGGAGGTGGGTCGCTGCCGTGTGCCGGAGGGCGTGCGGGCCCGACGGACCGCCGCCCGGGACGTCCGCCAGGAGCCCCGCGACCAGTTCGTAGACCGCACGGGTGCCCAGTCGTGCGCCACGCGACCCGAGGAACAGCGCAGGTCCGGATGCCGCGGCGACCAATCGCGGCCTCCCCATGCGGAGCCATGCGCGGAGCGCGTGCAGAGCCGGCACGCCGAAGGGGACCACGCGTTCTTTGGAGCCCTTGCCGACGACCCGCACGGTCAGCCGGTCGAGCTCCACATCGTCCACGTCGAGCCCGGTCAGCTCTGACACGCGGATCCCCGCCGCGTACAGCAGCTCGATCACGGCGACGTCCCGGACGGCGCCCGGATCGCCCTCCTCAGCGCGTGCGGCCAGCCCGGCCAGGATGCCGTCGATCTGCTCTCGGGTGATCACCCTCGGCAGCGTCTTGTCGGCTTTCGGCGCCCGCAACCGCGCCGCGGCGTCGACGGCATCCGCGGCCCCCGTATCGCCGCTGCTGTCTCTCGTCCGTGTCAGCCAGGCGCTGAACCCGCGGGCGGACGCGGACCGGCGCGCCAGGGTGGACTTCGCGAGTCCTCGCTGGGACCCCTCCCACAGCCAGTCACGGTACAGGTCCAGCGTCAGCTCGGAGGCCGACCCGACCCCGCGCTCCCCCGCGAACGCGGCGAGCGCCGAGAGGTCGGCCCGGTACGCGCGCACCGTCTGCGGCGAGTACCCGCGCTCCACCGTCAGGTGGAGCGCGTACTGCTCGATGGCCGCTGGAAGGTTCACCCCCTCAGCTTCGCCCCCGAGACCGGCCGCTCCCGGCAGCGACGCGCGATCCGGGTCGCCCACGATCGCGGCGACCCTTGCCATGCACGGACCACGGGATGAGCGGCCCCCACCTCATCCGCGGGCTCGCCCTCCGATCATCGGCGCGTGCTCTCGGTGCGCGTCCAGCCGCCAGCACGCTCCCGCGCTCGTCCTGCCAGATCGAGTCGCCCGAGGATCGCGGCCACCGTGGTGAACGGCAACGCCGCTCGCACCGCGATCTCGTCGGCGCTCGAGCCACCGGAGGCGGACATCGCCGAGAGGATCCTGCGCTCGACGTCCGGGCCCGGGCCCGTTGCGGCCTTCTCATCGCCGTGCGAGACGGTTACGGCCGACGTTACGGGCTCTGTACTGTCCGCCCCTCTGACGCGTGGGCCGGTCCCGTACGGGTCCGCGAGCTCAGCCATCTCCTCCGTCGTCGTCACGCAGACGGCGTCGTACTCGCGGATCAGACGGTGACACCCCGCAGACGCAGGTGAGAGCACGCTGCCGGGCACAGCGCCCAGCGGACGCCCGAGCTGGGACGCGTGACCGGCGGTGTTCAGGGACCCGGACCGCCGGCCGGCTTCGACCACCACCGTGGCGGACGCGGCTGCGGCGATGAGCCTGTTCCGCATCAGGAACCGCCAGCGCGTGGGCGCGTTGCCCGGCGGGAGTTCCGCGGCCAGCACGCCTTCGGCCGCGATGCGACGGAGCAGCTCGTTATTTCCCGCTGGGTAGAGACGATCCACCCCTCCCGCGAGGAAAGCCACCGTGAGACCGCCGCTCACGAGCGCAGCCCGGTGCGCGGCGGCGTCGATCCCGTAGGCACCTCCGGACACGACGGCGAAACCGCGGTCGGCAAGACCCGCTGCACTCTCCATCGCGACATGTTCCCCGTACTCCGTCGACGCACGCGCGCCCACCAGGGCGATCGACCGTTCGAGCCTCAGCAGCCCATCCGCGTCGCCGCGCACCCACAACGCGATCGGCGACCCGTTCTCGAGCGACGCCAGGCCGTCAGGCCATGCCTCGCTCTCCGGGGTGAGCAGTCGGGCACCCAGCGTTGCGGCCCGCTCCAGCGCCCGGGACGCCTCGGCGAGCGACAGCCGAGGCCGCCACCGAGCCAGGCATTCTGTGAGACGCCGCTCCGACGGCACGCCCTCCGCCTGCACCTCGGCCGACGGCGGGTGCTCGGAAGCCAGATCGGTCACAGGCCCACCCAACACACCGGCGGCGGATCCGCCAGGCCCGCTGGCGGACGAGGCGGCCGCCTCCCGGATACGTCGGACCTCCCATCCGTCGACGATCGCGCCCAGCAGACAGGTCGGGCCCAGGAGGTCGAGCAGCCGTCCCGCATCCAGGTCCCCCGGTTCGATCGCCGTACTCAAGGCCGCGCGGGCGAAGCGGTCCGCGATTGCCGCCGGATCCACTGCCCCTTCGCCCGGCGTCACAGGAGTCAGCAGGCGCATGATCTCGTGTTGCGGGATCCCCGGAACGCTCCCCTGGCCGGTCATGCGGCGATCCCCCGTCGGAGGAAGAGCGCGCGGCCCACGTGATCGACATCCGGTGAGGACGCGTCGTCGAGATCGGCGAGCGTCCAAGCCAGCCGCAACGTGCGGTCGTAGCCCCTCATGGTGATGGCGCCGCGCTCGAGGGCACGGTCGAGCGGCGAGATCGCGGTCGGCCCGAGCCGCCGCTCCCCCGCACGCAGCCAGCTGCCCGCCGCGTCCGCGTTGCGCATCCAGCCCGTCCCGGCGAGCCGTTCCGCCGCGCGCGCTCGTGCGGCTTCCACCCGAGCGCGGAGCTCCTGACTGGTCCGGCCTACGGGACGCGGCTCGGCCGCGGAACGCAACGCCGCCAGCCCGAGTCTCCGCACCGTCAACCGGATGTCAACCCGGTCGAGCAGCGGCCCGGACATGCGGGTGAGGTAACGCCGTCGCGCCATCGGCGAGCACGTGCATTCCGCATCCGCCGAACCGTAGTGACCGCACGGACAGGGGTTCGACGCGAGCACGAGCTGGAACCGTGCGGGGAACGTCGCAGCTCCGCTCGCCCGGTGGATGGTGATGCTCCCGTTCTCCAGCGGTTGTCTCAGGGCGTCGAGAACCGACGGTGGGAACTCCGCGGCTTCGTCGAGGAACAGCACCCCGTGGGTCGCGCGGACGATCGCCCCCGGCGTGATGCGCCCGCTGCCGCCGCCCACGAGGGAGACGGCGGATGCGGTGTGATGCGGAGCCTCGAACGGCGGCCGTCGAACCAGCTCGGCGCCGACCCCCAGTCCGACCAGGGAGCGGATGCACGTCGCCTCCAACGCGTCGCCTCCGGCCAGGTCGGGCAGCAGCGTCGGGAGCCGACGCGCGAGCATCGTCTTTCCTGCTCCGGGCGGTCCGACCATCGCCAGGTGATGACCGCCCGCCGCCGCCGCGACCAGTGCCTCTACGGCTTCATCGTTGCCCGTCACCTCGGCCATGTCCGGCTCGGGCTGGACGCGGCGCTCCGCGGCAGGAGGCAGCACCGGCTCCTCGTCGCCCTCCGGAGCGTCGAGCTCGGCGCCGTGGAAGATCGCGGCTGCTCGGAGCCCGGTCACCGCGACGACGTCGATCCCGTCGACGAGCCGGGCCTCATCGGCGTTCCCCGCGGGAACGAGGACCCGAGGGAAGCCCGCCTCCCGCGCGGCCAGCACCGCGGGCAGCACCCCGGGCACCGGCCGCAGGCGACCGTCGAGCCCGAGTTCGCCCAGGTGCACAGCACGCGCGGCCGACTCCGCCGGCACCGCCCCCGCCGCCGACAGCGCCGCGACAGCGATCGCGAGATCGAAGCCGGAGCCCTGCTTGGGCAGGGCCGCCGGCGAGAGGTTGATGGTCAGCTTCTTCTGCGTCAGCGGACAGCCCGCGTTCACGGCGGCCGCGCCGACGCGCTTCCGGGACTCTCCGAGCGCGGTGTCCGGCAGGCCGATCAGCACGAAGGCAGGCAAACCTGCCGAGATGTCGGCCTCTACCTCGACGACGTGACCCCGCACGCCGTCGAGAGCGATGGCGAAGGTACGAGAGAGCGACATCAGACGATCCCGGCCAGGTGCTCGACGTTAGGGCGCTCGCTCCACGCATTGGTCACCGCGACCGCGTCGATGCGCACCGACACCGCACCCGGTTCCCGCTCCCGGCACCACGCCGCGGCCAGGCGACGGAGCCTCGCGGCCTTTCGTGAGGTGATCGCCTCGAACGGATGCCCGAACGTCAAGGACGACCGCGTCTTCACCTCCGCGAACACCATCGTCGTGCCCTGTCGCAGGATCAGGTCGAGCTCCCCCGAAGGACACCTCCAATTGCGGTCGACCAGGGTGTACCCCTGCTCCTGCAACCACTCCGCCGCGACCTGCTCGCCGCGCCTGCCCAACTCGTCTTTCTCAGCCATGTTCTTGCCTCCGCGACCAGCCTTGCGGCCGGGCGCTCCCGCAGGAGCGCGGTCACCGGATCTGTGGAGAGCTGCCAAAAGCCGGCGGGTGTGAGCGAGAAGCTCCCGTGGCGGCTACCGTGGACAGGCCGACGACGAAGGGAACCTCATGGACTGGATCGGTCGACTCCTCCGCAGCCGCCGAGCCGGGGAGGAGTCGCTCGCCTGGCACCGATCGGGCCTGGACGCTGCTCCGGCGATCGGCGTGACGAGCCCGGATTTCCGTGACGACACCCCGATCCCGAAGCGCAACGCCGGTCGCCCCATCGGAGAGAACGTCTCCTCCGCCCTGCAGTGGTCGGGCGTCCCGCCGACCGCTCAGGAACTCGTCCTCATCGTCGAGGACGCCGATGTGCCGTTCTCCCGGCCGATCGTTCACGCCATCGCGCGACTCGCTCCGGATCTCACCGGACTCGCCGAGGGAGACCTCGAGGCCGGTGGTGCGCACGGCGAAGGGCGCGGTTCATTCGACCGGCCCGGCTATCACGGGCCGCGGCCCATCCCCGGTCACGGCCCGCACCACTATGTATTCCAGCTGTTCGCGCTGGACCGACCCATCCCGGGCGACTCCACCCTCCGACCGCGCACCATCATGGCGGCGATGTCCGGGCACGTCCTCGCACGCGGTCGGCTGACCGGAACGTACGAGCGCTGACCCAGCGCGCAACGCGAAGCGCACCGAGGCGCTCACGCGCTCACTCGTCGAGCGCGAGTTCCTTGGGCAGCTCGAACTCCTTGGACGAGAGCTCCTCGATGTTGACGTCCTTGAACGTCAGCACCCGCACCGACTTCACGAACCGGTCGGCGCGGTACACATCCCACACCCACACGTCGTTCATCGTCAGCTCGAAGTAGAAGTCGTGCTCCGTGTCGCGGCGCACGAATTCCACCTCATTCGCCAGATAGAAACGACGTTCCGTCTCGATCACATACTTGAACTGCGAGACGACGTCCCGGTACTCGCGATACAGTGCCAACTCGACCTCGCGGTCGTAATCGTCGAACTCGTCTTCATCCATCGTCCGTCAAGTCTATGCCGGATGTGCCGCCCGCGCTCCGGCAGCGGCGAACTGTGGACAACCGCGAGGTGTGGGCGGGACGGCGTCAGTCGACGACGTCGATCAGCGCGGGCTGCTTCAGCCAGGTGAGCCGGTGCAGCGCGCTCGGCCCCAGCTCGGAGATCGCGGCGAAGTGCTCGGGCGACGAGTAGCCCTTGTTGCTCGCCCATCCGTAGCCCGGGTAGTCGCGGTCGTGACCGATCATCATGCGGTCACGGTGGACCTTCGCGATGACCGAGGCCGCTGCGACCGACGCGCAATCACGGTCGGCCTTGATGCGCGTGACGACCTTCGCCGGACGCATCAGCGCGGGGTTGAGGTAGTCGTAGTTCCCGTCGAGGATGAGCGTGCTCTCGTGCACCAGGGCGCCCTGCTCCTCCAGCTGGGCGAGGGCGCGGGCGCCGGCGAGTCCCAGGCAGCGCATGATCCCGAGCGAGTCGACCTCCGCTGCGGACGCGAGGCCCACAGCGTGGTGCATGGCCCACTTGCGGCACAGCGGGTCGAGCGTCTCGCGTACCGGTTCCGGCAGCAGCTTGGAATCGCGGAGTCCCGGCGGGATGCGCTTCACGGCCGTGTCGATGACCACCATGCCGACCGCGACCGGCCCGGCGAGGGCGCCGCGGCCCACCTCGTCCACGGCCACGATCGAGGTCACTCCCTCGCGGTAGAGGGCCTTCTCGAACCGCAGCGACGGCGACACCGGGGTCATCATCCGCTCGTCACACCTCCACCGTCGAACCAGCTGACCGTTTCAGGATAAACGCTCCCACGGCCGCATCCCGACACCGAATGGAGCGAGCCCCCGGTCCGAATTCGGACCGGGGGCTCGGGATGCTCGGGAGGCGAGACGCTCAGTTCTCGCGCTTCTCCTTGATCTTCGCCTTCTTGCCGCGCAGCTCGCGCAGGTAGTACAGCTTCGCGCGACGCACGTCACCGCGGGTGACGACCTCGATCTTGTCGATGACCGGGGAGTGAACCGGGAAGGTACGCTCCACGCCGACCTGGAAGCTGATCTTGCGGACCGTGAAGGTCTCGCGGACGCTCTCGCCCGAGCGACCGATGACGACGCCCTGGAAGACCTGGACACGAGAGCGGGTGCCCTCGATGATGTTCACGTGCACCTTGACGGTGTCGCCGGCGCGGAACTCCGGGATGTCCTGCTTGAGGGACGCGGAGTCAAGCTGGTCGAGGATGTGCATGGCTGTTCGCTCTCTGTGCCCGCCGCAGGTCGGGAACGGACTTGGGGCCGGCTCCGTTCAGGAGCGACGACCGTCTGGGTTCGGTTTATGGGTGTCCGCGATGAGTGCTGGCTCCCCTGTGGCAGAGCCTGGCCGCGGCACAAGGTTCAATTCTGCCATGCCGCGCCCCTCTTTGCCAAAGCGGGCCGGATGCGCTGCGCGGATCAGGAGCGGCGGTCCTGGCGCTCCTCGATCACGATGTATTCGCCGGCGTCCATCGCGGACTCCTCCGGCTGGGGCACCTGCCGCGGCTGGGCGGCGCGCTGGTAGGCGTCGAAGGTCGCCTGGACGCGCGTGCGGGTCTCCCTCAGCAGCTCCCACACCACCACCCAGAAGATCGCGACGAAGAGCAGGATGCCGAGGACGGCGAACCACCCGGTGAGTCCGGGCACGAAGAAGCCGAACGCGATGATCGACAGGTGCCAGGCGGCGAAGAGACCGACGTCGTACCAGGAGACGGCGCGGGTCGAGCGGACGCTCCGTCGCGCCATCACGATGCCGCCGACCACGAGCATCGCGACGAACAGGATGGGGCACAGCAGCAGGAGGCCGAGGAACGACCATCCACTTCCCTGATTGAAGGCGGCCCAGCCGACCAGAAGCCACGCCGGGAGCACTATGGCGGACGGGAAGAGCCACCAGTAGAACGCCTTGCGGATGATCACGGCCCCAGCGTAGTAGCGGATGCCTGTGCTGCGGCTGCGGGTTTCCCGCACGCGCACCTGAGAGACTGGAGGCGTAGGACACCGAGAGGAGCACGTGTGATCGAGCTGAGGACGCCCGCCGAGATCGAGCAGATGCGGCCGGCCGGGCGCTTCGTGGCGGACGTGCTGGCGCAGACCGCCGCAGCCGCACATGTCGGCGTGAACCTCCTCGAGCTGGATGCGCTCGCCCACGACCTGATCCGGCGACGCGGTGCGGAGTCCTGCTACATCGACTACCACCCCTCGTTCGGCGCAAGCCCGTTCGGCAAGGTGATCTGCACGTCGGTGAACGACGCCGTGCTGCACGGGCTCCCCCACGACTACCGGCTGCAGGACGGCGACCTCCTCACCCTCGACTTCGCCGCGAGTGTGGACGGCTGGGTCGCCGACTCCGCGGTCAGCATCGTGGTCGGCACGCCCCGCGACGAGGACCTCCGCCTCATCGACACGACGCGGCGCGCGCTCGCGGCCGGCATCCAGGCCGCGCAACCGGGTGGCCGGGTCGGCGACATCTCGGCCGCCATCGCTGCGGTCGCGCACGCCGAGGGCTACTCGATCAACACGCAGTTCGGCGGCCACGGTGTCGGCCGCACCATGCACGGCGACCCGCACATCTCCAACGACGGCCGGGCCGGGCGCGGATACCCGCTGCGGCCCGGGCTCGTCATCGCGATCGAGCCGTGGTTCCTGGAGTCGACGGATGAGATCTACACCGACCGCGACGGCTGGACCCTGCGCAGCGCCGACGGCTCCCGCGGAGCGCACTCGGAGCACACCATCGCCATCACCGATGACGGTCCGCTGGTCCTGACCGCGCCGTAGCGGCGCCGAGCCGGCCCGCTCAGTCCAGCAGGTCGGGACGCACCGCGCGAGTGCGCTCGAGCTGCTGCTCGCGCCTCCACGCGTCGACCGCGCCGTGGTTGCCGGAGAGCAGCACCGGCGGGACCTCGCGCCCGCGCCACACGGCCGGCTTGGTGTAGCTGGGGTACTCGAGCAGGCCGTCCTCGTGCGACTCCTCCACCAGGCTCTCCGGATTGCCGACCACGCCCGGGATGAGCCGGCCGATGGCCTCGATCATCGCCATGGTCGCGACTTCGCCGCCGTTGAGCACGTAGTCGCCGATGCTGATCAGACGCACGCGTGCGCGAGACGCCGTCTCGTCGAAGACGCGCTGGTCGATGCCCTCGTACCGACCGCACCCGAACACCAGGTGACGCTCCTGCGCGAGCTCCCGGGCGGTCGCCTGGGTGAACACCTCGCCGGCCGGCGACGGGAAGATGACGACCGGGTCGGTGTCGTCGCCCAGGATGCCGTCGAGCGCCTCGCCCCACGGCTCCGGCTTCATGACCATCCCGGCTCCCCCGCCGTAGGGAGTGTCGTCGACGGTCCGGTGGCGGTCGTGGGCGTGGTCGCGGAGGTCGTGCACGCCGAGTTCGATGAGACCGGACTGCCGGGCCTTGCCGAGCAGGGAGATGTCGAGCACATCGAAGAAGGTCGGGAAGATCGTGACGATGTCGATGCGCATCCCTGAATTCTACGGGGCGGCTAGGCGGGCACGACCTCGAGGTCCCGGTCGCGCGGCACCAGGGGCGTCGCCACGGCGGGGCACACGGCGACCAGGGCGAAGGCGATCGGATAGCCGACCCAGCCGATGAGCGCGCCGACCAGCGGTCCGACCACGGAGGCGGCCAGGAACTGGCCCGTGTTCTGCGCGCCCAGCGCCCGCCCCGACCAGAACGGGCCGGCGATCTCGGCGACCGAGGTGTAGGCGAGGCCGTTGTCGGCGACCGTCACGATGGCGGCGACGATCAGGATGACGGCCGCCGCCACCGAACCGAGCGCGGAGGCCGCCGCCAGGAGCAGCATCGCGGCGACGGCGCACAGCGACACCCAGCGCAGCGGTCGGAGATGGCTGCCGACGCGGTCGCTCAGCACGCCGATCCCGATGCGGCCGATCGCTCCGGCGAACTGGCTGATGCCGATGACGATGCCCGCCAGAAGCGGTGGGAAGTGCAGCTGAGAGACCAGCCAGACCAGTCCGAAGGTCGACACCGTGAACTGCGGCACCACGAGCAGCATGGACACCGCGTGGATGCGCCACAGCAGCGAGGTCTCCCGGTACGGCCGCCACACGGCCTGGGGATGCGCCTCCGTCCCGTCCTCCGTGCGGCGCGCCGGCCGCGGCGGGTCGACGATGCCGATCGCGCACAGCACGGCGGACACGGCGCACAGCACCGCCGGGACGATCAGAGCGGCGGCGATCCCTCCGGCCGAGGCGAGCACCGGGACGGTCACCGCGGCGATCGCGACGCCGAGCGGCTGGCACATCTGACGGATGCCCATCGCGAGACCCCGGCGCTCCTTCGGGAACCAGCCGATCACGACGCGACCGCTGGCGGCGTTGGGGCTGGCCGACGCCATCCCGCCCACCAGGAACAGCGCCCCCAGGGCGATGTAGGAATCGACGAACATCGCGGCGAACGCCGCGAGGGAGGTGACCGCGAGGCCGGAGGCGATCACCCAGCGCTCGCCGATCCGGTCGCTCAGCGCTCCCCAGGCGATCAGCGTCAGGACCAGCCCCAGCGTCGGCGCAGAGGCGAGGAGCCCGGCCTGCGCGAGGCTCAGCCCGCGTTCGGTGTGCAGGAGCGGGATGAGGAAGGCGGGCGTCGAGACGAAGACCGTCGAACTGGACTGCGCCAGGACGCCGAACGCCAGCATCAGCCACGGTCGGGGTCGTCGCACGATTCGGCTGCTCACGGGTATACCCTAGCGGTATACCGAACCGGTATACCAAAGGAGGATCATGGTCGACCCCGCCCTCGTCGCCGAGCCCGCCCGAGCCTACGAACGCCTCCGCACCCAGATCCTCGACCTCGACCGGGTCCCCGGGGCCCGCCTCACGGAGCGCGGGCTGGAGACGGAGCTCGGCGCATCCCGGACTCCCCTGCGCGCCGCTCTGATGCGGCTCGAATCCGAAGGTCTCGTCTCGAGGGACGGCCGCAACTGGCAGGTCTCCCCCATCGACCTCGGCGAGATCGCGCGGCTCAGCGAGCTGCGGGATGCGGTCGAGACGGCCGCCGCACGGCTAACGTGCGCCCGCGCCTCGGACGCCGACATCGCCGCGCTCGCAACGCACCTCCACGGCTTCGACGACCGGCGCACGAACGACGAGGCCGTCCGCGCAGGGACGGATTTCCACGTCCGGCTCGCTGCACTCTCCGGCAACCACTTCCTCGCGGACGCCGTCGACTCCGCCATGGTGCGACTGGCGCGATCGCGCTGGCTCGTCGTCCGCAGCGAGGAGGCGTGGGACGAGCACCGCGAGATCCTCGAGCTGGTCGCGGCCCGTGAGTCGGACGAGGCCGCTGCGCGCATCCACGAGCACATCGTGGGTACACACGAGCGCCTGCTGTCGGCGTTGGATGCCGACGCACGAATGCTCCGCGGCCGCGGGCTGGCCATCGTCTCCTGAGCGCCATGGATCCCGCCACCAAGCAGTGGCACCGAAAAGGAAGAGGGCGACCCTGTGGGTCGCCCTCTTCTAGTTATTCGGTTGTCTCGTCTTCGGAGCCGCTGTCGTCAGCCGACTCTGGATCGTCGTCCGGAAGCTCCTCGAAGAGGCCCGCGGGCGGCGTCAGCGTCACCGTTCCGGCCGTCACGTCGACCTCCGGGACGATGGCCTTGACGAAGGGGACGAGCACTTCGCCGGCCGGGGTCGCGATCGCGAGCAGATCCTGCGCGGGCAGGTGATCGACGCGCGCAACGCGCCCGACGGACACGCCGTCGCGGAGCGCATCCAGACCCACCAACTGGTGGTCGTACCAGGCGTCGTCCTCGTCGGGCAGCTCTTTGACGTCCTGGCTGACCCAGAGGATGGCCTTGACGAGCGTCTCGGCCTCGGTGCGGTCATCGACGCCGGCGAAGAAGCCGACGGCGTGACCGTTGTACCAGCGCAGCTCGTTGAGCTCGAGTGTCTTGCCGTGCCACTTGGATGACGTCGGCACCTGAAGGGTGAAGACCGCACCCGGGACGAACCGCTTCTCCGGCTCGTCCGTGTACAGCTCGATCTTCAGCGCGCCCTTGAGGCCATGCGCCTTCGTAAGGCGCCCCACCCGCAGCTCGGTCTGATCGGGCCGGGGGGCGACCTCCTTGCGAGGCAGTTTGTGGTCGGCCACCTCAGTCGTCGACGACGTCGACGCGGACGCGCCGGCCGTCGGCCAGTGCGGCCACCAGCGTGCGGAGAGCCTTGGCCGTGCGGCCGGAACGGCCGATCACCCGGCCGAGGTCCTCGGGATTCACGCGAATCTCGAGGACCTCGCCACGCGGGGAGCTCTTGGCCACGACGTGGACGTCGTCAGGGTGATCGACGATCCCCTTGACCAGGTGCGTGAGCGCGGGTGCGAGCAAGACGTCAGGCCTTCTCGTCCGAAGCGTCATCCGCGATGGCCTCGGCCTCGGCGACGACGTTGGCCTCGGCGGCCTCCTCGCGCTCGACCTCGGCCTCGACGACGGCCTCCGCCTCAGCGGAGACGGCAGCAGTCTTGTCGGCCTTCGGCTTGAGGACCGGCTTCTTCTTCTCGTCGGCGACGAACTCCGCCTTGCCCTCGGCGACCTTGACGGTGCTGACAGCGTTCTTGTCGCCTTTGAAGCGGCCCCAGTCGCCCGTGAGCTTCAGCAGCGCGGTGACCTGCTCGGTCGGCTGGGCGCCGACGCTGAGCCAGTACTGCGCGCGGTCGGAGTCGACCTCGATGCGCGAGGGCTCCTCGGTCGGGTGGTACAGACCGATCTCCTCGATCACGCGACCATCGCGCTTGGTGCGCGAGTCGGCGACGACGATGCGGTAGTACGGAGCGCGGATCTTGCCCAGGCGCTTCAGACGGATTTTGACAGCCACGATTCTCCTGTTTGAGTGGATGAGATGTGTCGAACTGACTGCCGTGGGCGTGGGGGCACACTCGGCAGGAGGTCTAATGTTCGTCCCACGTGCCGGATAGAGGGTCGGGCACGGTGAACTCAACTAGCTATTCTGTCAGACATTGCGCCGCTTTGAACAATCGGATGGACGGGACGACCGCATGCAGATCGAATTCTCGGAGTCCGAGCGCTCCACCGTCGGCATCGAGTGGGAGATCGCCCTGGTCGACGGCTCCACCGGAGATCTGGTGCAGATCGCCGATGAGGTGCTCCGCGAGCTCGGCACGGCCGACGGCGAAGAGCATCCGCAGATCACCCACGAGCTGCTGCTGAACACGGTGGAGCTGGTCAGCCGGGTCCACAAGACGGTCCCTGCCGCCATCACCGACCTGCAGGAGCTGATCGGGCTCGTCCGCGGTGTCACCGACCCGCTGGGCGTCGAGCTCATGTGCGCGGGGACGCATCCCTTCGCCCAGTGGTTCGACCAGAAGGTCACGCCGAATGAGCGCTACGACCGGCTGCTCGACCGCACGCAGTGGTGGGGCCGGCAGATGATGATCTGGGGCGTCCACGTGCACGTGGGGATCGACTCGGTCGACAAGGCCCTCCCGATCGTCAACGGACTGCTGTCCTACTACCCGCACCTGCAGGCGCTGAGCGCATCCAGCCCGTTCTGGGCGGGTGCGCGCACGGGCTACGCGTCGAATCGTGCCCTCATGTTCCAGCAGCTGCCGACCGCGGGGCTGCCGTGGCAGTTCGGCACCTGGGCGAACTACGAGGAGTACGTGCAGGATCTCGTCACCACGGGCGTCGTCGAGGACCACTCCGAGGTGCGCTGGGACATCCGCCCCTCGCCGAAATGGGGCACGGTCGAGATGCGCGCCTGCGACGGCCTCTCCACGCCGGACGAGGTCGGCGCGGTCGCGGCGCTCATCCACTGCCTGACCGACCGGATGTCCGGTCGGCTGGACGAGGGCGTCGAGCCCGTCACCCTGCAACCGTGGTTCGTGCGCGAGAACAAGTGGCGCGCCGCCCGCTATGGCCTGGATGCGGAGATCATCGTCGCGCCGGACGGGAGCGAGCGGCTCGTCTCCGACTCGCTCCGCGAGCTGGTGGACGACCTGCAGCCCGAGGCGGAGCGGCTGGGATGCGTCGACGAGCTCGCGACGGTCCTGACCATCCTGGAGACGGGCGCCAGCTACCAGCGCCAGCTGGCAGTGGCGGAGGCGAACGGCGGCAGCCTGCAGGCCGTCGTGAGCTCGCTGACGCACGAGCTGCGCAGCGGTCTCGCCCGCTGACGCGCGCTGACTCCCACTGCGCACCGGATACGCGCTGAGCCGATCCATAGGGACCGCGCGTACCGTGTGGGCATGCTCGCACGACGCCCCCTCGCCGCTGCGGCGACCGCGATGACGGCCGCTCTGCTGGCCCTCGCGGCACTGTCGGGGTGCGCGACTGCGAACGCCGCATCCGATGCGGGCAGTCCCGCTGCCGTCGGGTCGTCGTCCGCGTCCGGCGAGCGGGTGGCCGTGATCGGTGACTCGATCGAGTCCGGTCTCGGGCTCGAGCCGTCCGAGGCGTGGCCTGCCTTGGTCGCGGCGAAGCAGGGCTGGCGCCTGAGCAACCTCAGCGTGCCCGGCGCCGGGTTCGTCGCCCAGGGCTCCGACGGGAACGATTTCTCCGCCCAGGTGGACACGGCGATCGCCGGCAAGGCTCAGCTGGTTCTGATCGGCGCGTCCGACAACGACCTGGGAGACGATGCGGACGAGGTGACCGCGGCGATGCAGAAGTCCATCGTCCGGCTGAGCAGCGAACTCCCGGATGCGCAGATCGTCGGGTTCAACGCGCTCTCCGGTCAGGCGAGCGACGACGATCTGGCCGCGGTCGACGCGAGCCTCCGGCAGGCGGTGCTGGACGTCGGCGGGACCTGGCTCGACCTGGGGCAGCCGTATCGCGGTCGCGCCGGACTGGTGCAGGACGACGACGAGCACCCCACCCTTCCCGGCCAGCAAGCGATCGCGGCCGTCGCCGAGGCGAAGCTCGGCCTGTGACAGGGCATCCCCGAGCGACGACTACAGTTGATGCAGTGACGGCCCGACGCTCGCCCCTTGCCCTTCTGATCGCTGCCCTGGTCTCCGTATCGCTGGTCGGCTGCACAGCCGCAGCCGGGAACCCGTTCTCGACGACCTCGACCCCGGTACCGACGCCGACCAGTTCGCAGCATTCCGTGACGGCCGCGGCCATCGGCGACTCCATCGCCATCGGCAACGGCGTGCCGGCGGAGGACGCCTGGCCGCTCCTGGTGGCCCAGCGCTTCGGCTGGACGCTGAGCGACTTCGGCGAGAGCGCCGCCGGCTTCACGGCGAAGGGACTCAACACCCACATCTTCGACGACCAGGTGAGCGCGGTCATCCGCGTGCATCCGGACGTCGTGATCGTCGGCGCCACCCGCAACGACGTCTTCGCCCCGACCGCGACCCTGAAGCAGGCGGCGACGGCCGCCCTCCAGCGGCTCCGTGCGGCGCTCCCGAAAGCGAAGATCATCGGCGTCAGCGCCCTCTGGGGGTCGGATGCGACTCCCGCGCAGATCCCCGTCATCTCGCAGACCGTGAAGGCCGCCGTGCTCTCGGTCGGCGGGTCGTGGGTCGAGCTCGGCCAGCCGTTCACGGGCCACCCGGAACTCGTGCTGGCGGACCACGTGCACCCGACCGTGCAGGGGCAGAAGCTCCTGGCGGACAGGATCTCCCGGGTCATCGCCGCGGACCTCGCCAAGGCCTGACGGGCGGGGCGTACCACTCCATCGACACGCCCGGGAGTCGAACACAGCTTTCTCGCAGGTTCGACCCTCTAACGTCACTCCCGTGCGCACCCTCACCCGACGCCGCTCGCGCCCACTGAGCACCCGACTCCCCCTGCTCGCGCCTGCGGCCGTGACGGTCGCCCTCCTCGCCCTGGCCGGCTGCTCCGCGACGCCGACGGCTCGGCCCGTCGCCGCGCAGTCGACGACCATCGCCGCCCCCGCAGCGGGCGCGATCCGGCAAGGCAGCACCGGCACCCTGGACGCGGTCGCGATCGGCGACTCCATCGCCTTCGGCAAGGGCGTGACGCCGGCAGAGGCTTGGCCCGCCCTCGTCTCCGCCGCGCACGGCTGGCACCTCACCGACCTGGCTGTGTCCGGCTCCGGCTTCGTCAAGCCGGGCTGGAACGGCTCGACCTACCGGCAGCAGGTGGATGCGGCACTCCGCCTCCACCCCGAGGTCATCCTCCTCGCGGCGACGCGGAACGACCGCGACCAGGAGCCTGCCGCGGTCACCGCCAACGCCGACCGGATGCTCCGCGAACTGCGGGAGAAGTTCCCGGACGCCACGATCGTCGGCGTCACCGGCATCTGGGGCTCCGATCAGCCGCCCGCGACGATGACGCACGTGGACGAGATCGTCGGAGACGCCGTGCGCGACGTCGACGGGACGTGGCTCGACATCGGCTTCCCGCTCGTCGGACACCAGGAGCTGCTGCAGCCGGACGGCATCCACCCGAACGCCGCCGGGCAGAGGCTCGTGGCGCGGACGATCGAGTCGAAGCTCCGGCCGCTGAACCTGGCGCTTTAGCTCTCGCTTGAGGCTTAGCGGCCCAGGAACTTCTGCAGAGAGGCCAGCTCCTCCTCGGAGGGGCCTCCCGCCTGTGCGCCCTGCGGGGCTGCGCCGCCGAGGCCGAAGCCGCTGCCGCTCGGCGTCGAGCCGCCACCGGGCGTGACGCCCGCCGCCAGCGCGGCGTTCTCCGCTGCACGACGCGCCGGGTTGCCCGAGCGCGAGCCCTTCTTCTTGTTCTTCTGCTGCTTGCCGCGGCCGGCATACGAAGCGCCGGGGATCGGGCCCATGCCGGGAACGTTCGGCACTCCGCCCTTCGCGACGGTCTTCATCATCTTGGCGGCCTGCTCGAAGCGATTCACGAGCTGGTTCACCTCGGTCACGGTCGAGCCGGAGCCCTTCGCGATGCGGAGCCGGCGGGAACCGTTGAGGAGCTTGGGATTCGTCCGCTCGGCCTTCGTCATCGACTGGATGATGGCTTCGGTGCGCACGATCTCGCGCTCGTCGAAGTTGTCGAGCTGCTGCTTCATCTGCCCGGCGCCGGGCAGCATCCCCATCATCTTCTTGATGGAGCCCATGTTGCGCAGCTGCTGCATCTGCTTCAGGAAGTCGTCGAGCGTGAAGCTGTCGGTCGCGAACTTCTCGGCGACCGCACGCGCCTCCTCCTCGTCGAAGGCCTGCTGCGCCTGCTCGATGAGGGTGAGGATGTCACCCAGGTCGAGGATGCGGGACGCCATGCGGTCGGGGTGGAACGGCTCGAAGTCGTCCAGGTTCTCGCCGGTGGACGCGAAGATGATGGGTCGGCCGGTGACCGAGGCCACCGAGAGCGCTGCGCCACCGCGGGCGTCGCCGTCGAGCTTGGAGAGCACGACGCCGGTGAAGTCGACGCCGTCCTGGAACGCCTTGGCGGTCGCCACAGCGTCCTGACCGATCATCGCGTCGATGACGAAAAGAACCTCGTCGGGATCGGTCGCCTTCCGGATGTCGGCGGCCTGCTTCATGAGCTCGGCGTCGACACCGAGACGGCCCGCGGTGTCGATGACCACGGTGTCGTACTGCTTGGTCTCGGCGAACTTCAGCGCATCCTTCGCGACACGCACCGGGTTGCCGACGCCGTTGCCGGGCTCGGGCGCATAGACGGGGACGCCGGCCTGGTCGCCGACGATCTGGAGCTGCTGCACGGCGTTCGGGCGCTGGAGGTCGGCGGCGACGAGGAGCGGAGTGTGCCCGTCCTTCACCAGCCACTTGCCGAGCTTGCCCGCGAGGGTCGTCTTGCCGGCGCCCTGGAGGCCGGCGAGCATGATGACCGTCGGCGGGCGCTTCGCGAACTGCAGACGGCGCTGCTGGCCGCCCAGGATGCCCACGAGCTCCTCGTTGACGATCTGCACGACCTGCTGCGCCGGGTTGAGGGCCTTGTTGACCTCGTCGCTCAGCGCGCGCTCGCGCACCTTCGCCGTGAAGTCCTTGACCACGGGGAGCGCCACGTCGGCATCGAGCAGCGCGCGGCGGATCTCACGGACAGTACCGTCGACGTCGGCCGGCGACAGCTTGCCCTTGGTGCGCAGATTCTTGAAGGTGTCCGCAAGACGGTCGGACAGGGTGCCGAAAGTAGCCATGATCTATATATCTTACCGGGCGACGTTGGCTGAACGCCGCGAGCGTCGATCAGTCAGCCGAGGTCTCGACCGAGACCACGTCGCCGCGCACATCGAACGCGACCGTCAGCAGCGCATCCGTCTCGTCCGGGGCGATCGAGTAGTCGAACGTCGCGAAGACCTCGTCCTCGTCGGAGTGGTCCGCCTGGATGACGACGCTCAGCAGCTGCAGCGACCGAAGCACGTCGATCGCGATATCGCCCGAGTTGTAGACGAGCAGATCGACCAGGCTGTCGCCGAGCTTCTCGACGTGCTCGTCGATGTAGCTGGTGGTCGCCGACTGGCGGGAACTCAGCTCGGCGATCAGAGCGTCACGGGCGCGGGCGTCGAAACCCTCGAGCGCCTGGATGAGCGCCGCGGCGGAATCCAGAGCGAACTCCGGAACCCGGCTCTCGTCGTCCGCCAGCAGTTCGACGTCCACGGTCTGCTCCCCCAGCTCGACCGTGTCGTCCCAGGCCAGTCCGCCGCTCGCCGTCTCGTCGACGAGGCCGAAGAAGTCGTGCTCGATCGCCATGGCGTGACCTTATCCCACCAGCTGCTGCGCGAAGACGTGCGGAGTGAAACCGGTGAGGTCGTTGATCCCCTCGCCCTGGCCGACGAGCTTGATCGGGATGCCCGTCCGCTCCTGCACCGCCAGCACGAAACCGCCCTTGGCCGAGCCGTCGAGCTTGGTCAGCACGAGACCCGTGACCCCGGCGTGCTCCAGGAACGCCTCGGCCTGCGCCAGCCCGTTCTGCCCCGTCGTGGCGTCGAGCACGAGCAGGACCTCCGCGATCGGCGCCTGCTTCTCGACCACGCGCTTGATCTTCGACAGCTCGTCCATCAAGCCACCCTTGGTCTGCAGGCGGCCGGCGGTGTCGATGATGACGATCTCGGTGCCGTCGCGCTTGGCCTTCTCGACGGTCTGGAACGCGACGGAGGCCGGGTCCTGGCCCTGCTGCTGCGGACGCACGATCTCGGCTCCCGCGCGCTCCGCCCAGGTGGCCAGCTGCTCGACGGCCGCGGCGCGGAAGGTGTCCGCAGCACCGACGACGACGGAGCGGTCGTAGGTGCGCAGGAACTTCGCGAACTTGCCGATCGTGGTCGTCTTTCCGACGCCGTTCACTCCGACGACCAGCACGATCGCCGGACGGTCGCTCAGCTTGAGCGTGGTGTCGAGCTTGGAGAGCCGCTCCTCCATCGTCTCGCGCAGCATCCGCTGCAGGTCGGCCGGGTCGGTGGTGTGGTAGCGCTCGACCTTCGCGCGGAGGTCGTCGATCACCGCCTCGGTGACGTCCGGGCCGAAGTCGGCCGTGATGAGCGCCGTCTCGAGGTCGTCCCAGGTGTCGTCGTCGATGGTCTTCTTCGCGAACAGCCCGCGGAGGGCGCCCGACAGAGACCAGGGGGTGCGGTCAGCCATGACATTCAGACTAGTGGCGGTTGTACGGTGTGCTCATGTACGCACTCGTGGGCGTCTCGGCGGAGCTCGCCGAACAGCTCGTCGCGATCGAGATGGGCGGGGACGACGCGGTGCACCAGGCACGGACGCGGGTGCGGCGGCTGCGCAGCATCCTGAGCGTGTACCGCACGGCGTTCGAGCGGGATGCGCGGCGCAGCATGCGGGACCGGCTGAAGCGCCTCGGCGGCCGGCTCGGAGCCGTGCGCGACCTGGAGGTGCGCGCGCGGGATCTGGACGACCTGCTGGAAGCGGACTCCCCGCCCGACGTGATCGATGCGGTCGAGGCGCTCGTGGCGGAGGCGCGACAGGACTACGAGAAGGCGCACGCCGCTCTGCTGCGGCACCTGAGCGGACGGGCCCACAGGGAGCTGATGGCCGACCTGCAGCGCTTCGCGGCCGACCCGCCGCTGGCGAAGGCCGGGCGAACCCATCCGCGGCGCGTCGCACGGAAGGGACTCGCGAAGGCGGCGGACCGGGTGCGCGGCGCGGCGGGGTACAGCCTGGAGGAACGGCACGAGGCCCGCAAAGCCGCACGACGGCTGCGCTACGCGGCCGAGGCGGTGGTGGACGACCTCGGGCGCGACGCAGTACGGAGCGCCGCGGCGGCGGAAGCGATCCAGGATGCGCTCGGCGATCACCGCGACCTCGTCCTGCTGGCGCGCTACCTGCGCGAGAGGACGGCCGGACGGGACCTCAGCCCGGCTGCCGTGACCGGGATCGCGCTGCTCGCCACCGAGTGCGAATCCCGCGCGCAGGAGCGGCTCGCCGGTCTCGAGGACAAGATCGCCGCCATCGAGCCGTGAGCCGATGCTCGTATCCGGATCGAGTGGCGACAGGATGTCACCACTCGGCGGATCAGCTCGCCCGCTCCTGCTCGTGCACCGGCTCGGGCTCCCGCTCGCGCTCCTGCGCGACGCGCTGGCCGACGACCGCGGACACGCCGTCCTGGCGCATCGAGACACCGTAGAGCGCGTCCGCGATCTCCATGGTGCGCTTCTGGTGCGTGATGACGATGAGCTGGCTGCTCTCGCGGAGGTCCTCGAAGATCGTCAGGAGCCGTCCGAGGTTGGCGTCGTCCAGGGCCGCCTCCACCTCGTCCATGATGTAGAACGGGCTGGGGCGCGCCTTGAAGATCGCGATCAGCAGCGCGACCGCAGCGAGCGACCGCTCCCCGCCGGAGAGCAGCGACAGGCGCTCGATCTTCTTGCCGGCCGGCTTGACGGACACCTCGATCCCCGTGGTCAGCAGGTCGTCCGGATTCGTCAGGCTGATGCTCCCCTGGCCGCCGGGGAAGAGGATCGGGAACACGCGCGTGAAAGCCGCCTCGGTGTCGGCGAACGCCGACTCGAAGATGGTCTGCATCCGCTCGTCGATGTCCTCGATGATGGTGAGCAGGTCTTTGCGCGTGTTGGTCAGGTCCGTCAGCTGCTCGGTGAGGAACTTGTGCCGCTGCTCCAGCGCGGCGAACTCCTCAAGCGCCAGCGGGTTCACCCGGCCGAGCTGCGCGAGCTTGCGTTCGGCTGACGCGAGCCGCTTCTGCTGCTGCTCACGGGAGAACGGGACGGTCTCGGGTTCGGTGGTTTCGTCGTCTGCCGTCGCCTCCTCTGAGGTGTCGCCGCGCGCCATATCCACCGGCACCGGCACCTCCGGCCCGTACTCGGCGACCAGGACGTCCTCGACCAGACCCAGCTCGCTGCCCGCCCGCTCCAGCAGGCTGGAGAGGTGCAGCTTCTTCTCGTAGATCTGCAGCTCGAGGCCGTGCACCGATTCGGTGATCGCCTGGAGCCGCTCGCGCACAGCGTTCTCGTCGCGGCGCAGCGTGGCGAGCTCTTCGTTCTGGCTGGCGCGCTGGGCTTCGGCGGTCGCCAGCTCCAGCCGCGCCTGCGCGACGGAGCGGTCCACGGAATCGAGCACGGCGGGCAGGGCGCTGATGACGCTCTCGGCGGAGTCGAGCTGACGGCGCCGGATCACCGCGCGCCGGGCGGCCTCCTCGGCGGCGGCTCGTTCCGCCTCCAGCCGCCGCGCGAGCGCCTCGCCGCGCGCCTGCTCGGCACGCACCCGCTCCTTGGCGGTCTCCACGGCCAGCCGGGCCTCGACCTCTGCCTCACGCGCCGCATCCAGCTCCGCCGACAGGGTGTCGCGGGCGCTGACATCCAGGATGGGACGGGGACGCGAGCGCGCCGCCTCCAGCTCCGCCTTCGCCCGATCCGCCGCCTGCTCCGCCTCTGCGACGCGTTCGGCGGCCTGCTCGAGGGATCGGCTGAGGCGGTCGAACTCCGCCTGCGAGGCCTCAAGCTGCACCTTCAGACGATTGACCTGCTCGGTCTGGGCGGCGAGTTTGGCGTCGAATTCGCGCAGCGTGGCCAGTGCGGCCTGCGACTGCTCCTTGGCGACCTGCAGCACGCCGCGCTGCTCCGCGAGGGCGAACTTCGCGCGGTCGATCAGAGACGTGACCTCGGTGAGCCGCTCCTGCGCGGCGTCCCGGTCGGCGATCAGTTCGATCCGGCTCTGCTTGGCTCCCGATCCGCCCCGGAGGACGTGCTCGCTGAGCACGTCTCCCCCGCGCGTGATGATGGTCACCGGGGCGCCGAGCCGACGAGCGGCGAAGGCGTCGAAGGCGCGCTGGGCGGCCTCCAGGTCGTCCGCGACCGCGGTGAAGGCGAGGATTCCGCGCACACCGTCCGGCGCCTCCACGACCGTGTCGGCGGGCACGACGCCCGCGACACCGGTGAGGTCGACGGATGCGGCGGGCGCGTCTCCGATCACGACCTCGACACGACCCAGGTCGTCGGCGGCGGCGTGCGTCACGGCGGCGACGGCCGAGTCGCGGTCGTCGGCGAGCACGGCGTCGGCGAGCGTACCGAGAGCGGCGGCGATCGCCGCCTCGAAGCCGGGATGCACGCGGATGTGCTCGGCGACCAGGCCGCGGACGCCGTCGAGGCGTGCGGCCACGAGCGCGGCGGAGCCGTCCTTCTGGTCGAGCGCGCGCGAGAGGGCGCTGGTGCGCGCTGCGAGGGCGTCCCGCTCCCGCTCGAGCGTGTGCAACTCCTCTCGGAGCCGCTCGATCTCGCCCTCCGCCTCGAACACGGTCGCCTGTGCGACCTCGTACGCCTCGTCGAGGTCGCCTTCGCCGACGTCTGCCGTGGCTGCCTCGGCCTCTCGCGCTGCGAAGTCGGCGCGCGCACGTTCGCGGCGTTCCGTCGCGGCGTCGAGCGCGTTCTGCTGGCGCAGGACTTCTCCGCGGACCGCGGCCAGCCGCTGCGCCGCCGCCTCCGCCTGGCCGTTGAGCTTGGAGATCTCGAGGTCGTGGCGCGAGACGAGCGCGCTCTGCGCCGCGATCTCCTCGTCCACCGCATCCAGCCGGCCGCGCGCGCTGCGGGTGGCTGCCTGCGCCGCCATCCATGTGGCCTCCGCCTCGGAGACCACAGCGCGAAGCCGCTCGACCTCGTCGTGAGCGTCCCGCACGTTCTGCGGGGTCACGCTGGGGCCCGTGTCGGGCGCGTCGCCTTGGGCGCCGAGCAGGGCGACACGCTGGTTCGCCAGCGTGTAGAGGCTGCGGAGCCGCTCCTGCACCGACTCGAGCGCGAAGGCGGTGCTGCGGGCGGAGTCCACGGCGTCGCCGCTCTGCGCCTGCTCCAGGCGGGTGCGGCGCAGCTGCTTCTGCTCGAGCTGCTCCTGCAGCACGATCTGCTCGCTATGGCGCTCCGACTCCGTTCGCCCATGGTGGTCGAGAGTCCGGCGCAGGGTAACGACCTCGCCGGCGAGCAGGCGCGCCCGCGCATCCCGCACGACAGCCGCGATCGTCTGCGCTTCGCGGGCGATCTCGGCCTGGTGGCCGAGCGGCTTCAGCTGGCGCCGTACCTCGCCTGCCAGGTCGCTGAGCCGGGTCAGGTTGGTCTGCATCGCCTCCAGCTTGCGGAGGGTCTTCTCCTTGCGGCGGCGATGCTTCAGGATGCCCGCGGCCTCCTCGATGAAGCCGCGGCGATCCTCCGGACTGGCATGGAGCACCGCGTCGAGCTGGCCCTGACCGACGATGACGTGCATCTCGCGGCCGAGGCCGGAGTCGCTCAGCAGCTCCTGCACATCCAGCAGCCGGCAGGACTGGCCGTTGATCGCGTACTCGCTTCCGCCGTTGCGGAACAGCGTGCGCGAGATGGTCACCTCGGAGTACTCGATCGGCAGCGCGCCGTCGGAGTTGTCGATGGTCAGCAGCACCTCGGCGCGCCCCAGAGGACCCCGGGTCGCGGTGCCGGCGAAGATGACGTCCTCCATCTTGCCGCCGCGGAGCGTCTTGGCGCCCTGCTCGCCCATCACCCACGCGAGCGCGTCGACCACGTTCGACTTGCCGGACCCGTTGGGCCCGACGACGCAGGTGACGCCCGGCTCGAAGGCGAAAGTCGTCGGCTGAGCGAACGACTTGAAGCCCTTCAGCGTCAGACTCTTCAAGTACACGCAGGCGAATTTACCCGACGATCAGGCCGTGGCCGCGCCGGAGCGCCGCACTCGCCTGGTTGTCGGAACGGGAGGAGTGTCGTGACGACACTCCGCCGGGACGCAGGAAAGGGAGGAGTCTGGGGCTGGAATGCCCCGAGACCCCTCCCTTCCGGAGGTGGTGGTGGAGGAGGCGTCAGGCGACGCCGAGGTACGCCTCCTTGATGGCGGGGTCGGCCAGCAGTTCACGGCCGGTGCCGGCGTGTGTGATGCTCCCGGTCTCCAACACGAAGGCCCGATGTGCGCGGGCCAGCGCCTGGTTGGCGTTCTGCTCCACCAGCAGGACGGTGGTGCCCTGCTTGTTGATCTCCGTGACGATGCTGAAGATCTGGCGGATGAACTGGGGCGCGAGACCCATCGACGGCTCGTCCAGCAGCAGCAGTCGCGGGCTCGACATGAGCGCGCGGCCGATGGCGAGCATCTGCTGCTCGCCGCCGGACATCGTGCCGCCGACCTGCGTCTTGCGCTCGGCGAGACGCGGGAACAGCGCGAACACGCGCTCGAAGTCCTCGCCCATCTTCGAGCGGTCCTTGCGGCCGAACGCCCCCATGTCGAGGTTCTCCAGCACCGTCATCCCGGGGAAGATCCCCCGGCCTTCCGGCGCCTGCGAGATGCCTCGGATGACACGGATGTGCGCCTTCATCTTGGTGATGTCCTCGCCGTCGAAGAGGATGGACCCCTTCGACGGGTTGAGGATGCCCGAGATCGTCTTCATGGTCGTGGACTTGCCGGCGCCGTTCGCCCCGATGAGGCTGACGATCTCGCCCTCCTCCACGGAGAACGACATGTCGTGGATGGCCTCGATGCGGCCGTAGGACACACTGATGTTCTTGAGCTCAAGCAACGTCATCTTCGGGCTCCCCGAGGTAGGCGGCGATCACGCGCGGGTCGTTCCGGATCTCTTCCGGGGTGGCGTCGGCGATCTTGCGCCCGAATTCCAGCACGACGATCCGGTCGGTCACACCCATGACCAGCTTCATGTCGTGTTCGATCAGCAGCACGGTGTACCCGTCGGCCCGGATGGTGCGGATGAGCTCCATGAGCTCCTCCTTCTCCGCCGGGTTGAAGCCGGCGGCCGGCTCATCCAGGCAGAGCACCTTCGGGTCGGTCGCCAGTGCGCGCGCGATCTCCAGGCGGCGCTGGTAACCGTACGGCAGCGACCGCGACAGCGATCCCGCGTGATCGGCGATGCCGACGAACTCGAGCAGGGCCATGCCGCGCTCGATCGACGACTTCTCCTCACGCGTGTGCCGCGGGAGGCGCAGCAGCGCTCCGGGCACGGAGGTTCGGTGCCGTGCATCCAGGCCGACCACCACGTTCTCCAGGGCGGTCATCTCGCCGAACAGGCGGATGTTCTGGAACGTGCGCGACAGGCCCATCCGCGTGATCTGGTGCTGCTTGCGGCCCTTGATCGTCTGGCCCTCCAGCTGGACATCGCCGCTGGTCGGCTTGTAGACGCCGGTCATGGCGTTGAAGCAGGTGGTCTTACCTGCGCCGTTCGGACCGATCAGGCCGAGGATCTCTCCCCGCTTGATGTCGAAGGTGACGTCGTCGAGGGCCGTGAGGCCGCCGAACTTCACCGTCAGGTTGCGCACCTCGACGATGTTCTGGCCGACCTCGACCGCGATCTCGCGGTCGGGCGCTGCCGCCTCGGCGACCGTCAGGTCGACGCCCGCGGCCTCCAGCTCGTCCTCGTTCGCGCCGAGGACCGGCTCCTCCTCAGGAACCGTGAATCGTGAATCCGTCATCGTGCGCCTCCCTTCGAGCCGTCTCCGTCGAGCGATCCGGAGTCGACGACGGGCGTCGCTCCGGTCTGTGTCCTGGGCCGTCCCTTGGCCGCATCGGCGACCATCCGGTAGGCGTGCCTGCCGTACGCGAGCAGCTTCTGCCGCGCCGGGAACAGGCCCTGCGAGCGGAAGATCATGATGAGCACGAGGGCGATGCCGAAGATCAGGTACTTGTAGTCGGCGATCACGGTGAAGCGCAGCGGGATGTACGCCACGATCGCACCGCCGAGCATCGCACCGACCTTGTTGCCCGCGCCGCCGAGCACGACGGCGGCGAGGAACAGGATCGAGGTCTGCACGTCGAACTTCTGGTTGTTGACGAAGCCCACCTGGCCGGCGAACAGCGCCCCGGAGAGGCCGCCGACGCCGGCGCCGATCGCGAACGCCCACACCTTGTACTTGAAGGTGGGAACGCCCATGATCTCGGCGGCGTCCTCGTCCTCGCGGATCGCGACCCAGGCGCGGCCCACGCGGCTGCGCTCCAGGTTGCCGACGAGCAGCAGGATGACGATGATCACCGTCACGGTCAGCCAGTACCAGGGCACACCGTTGGAATTGGAGAAGATCGGGATGCCGTCGGCGTTCGTGCCCGGCGGGTGGCCGACGTTCTGGAAGCCGACCTGACCCTTCATCGCGGGGATGATCGTGGCGAGGATGCGCACGATCTCTCCGAAGCCGAGGGTCACGATCGCCAGGTAGTCGCCGCGGAGGCGGAGCGTCGGCACGCCCAGGATGATGCCGAACGTCATGGTCACCGCGATGGCGACCGGGATCGTCCACAGGTACGGGATCTTGACGAACGGCGAGTCGGGGCTCGTGAGCATGGCCGCGGTGTACGACCCGACCGCGAAGAACGCGACGTAGCCGAGGTCGAGGAGGCCGGCGTAGCCGACCACGACGTTCAGGCCGACCGCGATGAGCGCGTAGACCGCCATCGAGAAGCAGGCCAGCGCCCAGTCGTTGCCCGGCGCGGTGCTGAGCGGGAAGAAGTTCAGGTACGGCAGGGCGTACGCGATGACTACCACGATGAGCAGCCACGCCCACTGCACCTGGCGGGGCAGGTTGTTCCAGCGGTCGCGAAGCTGCTGGAACGGGCCGTTGGAGCGCTTGCCGCGCGACGCCTCCAGGGCGTCGACCGCCTGCTCCTCGCGGCCGTCGGGGAGGACCCGGGGACCTTCGGTCATGCTCATGCGCGGCTCCTTCCGAGCGAGGTGCCGAGAATGCCGCTCGGCTTGATGAGCAGCACCAGGACGAGGACGACGAAGGCGACGACGTCGGTCCACTGCGAGTCACCGAGCAGGATCTGGCCGTAGTTGCCGATCACGCCGAGCAGCAGACCTCCGAGGAGGGCGCCGCGCACGTTGCCGATGCCGCCGAGGACCGCCGCGGCGAACGCCTTGACGCCGAGGATGAAGCCGCCGTTGTAGATGACGCCCGAGGGGACGAGCATCACGTAGAAGAGGGCGGCGGCGCCGGCGAGGATACCGCCGGTGATGAACGTGATCTGGATGATCCGCTCCTTGTTCACACCCATGAGGGTCGCGGTGTCCGGGTCCTGCGCGACCGCGCGGATCCCGCGGCCGGTGCGCGTGCGGCGGATGAACCAGTCGGTTCCGACCATGAGAAGGACGGAGGCGATCACGATGATCAGCTGCTGGCTGTTCACGATCGTCCCGAAGACGTCGAAGATCGGCTGCGGGATGAACATGGTCACCGCCGGCTCCGCGTTCGCGCCCCGGATCAGGAAGATCAGGTACTGGATGGTGAACGAGGCACCGATCGCCGTGATGAGGAACACGAGGCGTGGTGCGTTGCGTTTCCGCAGCGGGCGGTACGCGACGCGCTCCAGGATCCACGCGGTGACGGCCGAGGCCAGCATGCCGACGATGAGCGCCAATAAGAGGTCGCCGATGATCGCGGCGGGGCTGAGGTTGGGGGCGCTCGGTCCGAAGCCGAGTGTGGTGAGGGTGACGACGACGCCATAGGCGCCGACGATGAAGACCTCGGAGTGGGCGAAGTTGATCAGGTTCAGAACGCCGTAGACGAGCGTGTAACCGACGGCGATCAGACCGTAGACGGCGCCGAAGGTGAGTCCGTCAAAGGTGGCGCTCCAGAAGTTCTGGACCAGCGAGTTGACGTCGAAGTTGATCCAGGAACTGTCGAGGGCGGGATGGAGGACGAGGGTTTCGAGCATTCGAGCATCCAGGGTTCAGTGCCGGATCACCGTCGATCCGGCAGGCAAAGCGAGCGTAGCCGAAATGAGAGGGTGCCGCGGGCCGACGGGGCCCGCGGCACCCTTCAGGTGTCGCCTCAGCCGATGGTGCCGATCGGCACGATCTTGCCGTTGTCGACCTTGTAGCCGTAGACGGCGGGGGCCTGGAGCTCACCCGTGGAGTCCCACTTGTAGTGCTTGCTCAGGCCGTCCGCGTCGTAGTCCTTGACCCAGGCGAGGAGGTCGGCGCGGGACGTCTTGCCCTTGTCGATTCCGGCGAGGAGGACCGTGGCGGCGTCGTAGCCCTCGATCGAGTACGTGCCCGGCTCGGCGCTTGCGAGCTTCTTGTAGGCCGACTCGAAGTCGGGGATGAGCTCACCCGGGATGCAGGGGCAGGTGAAGTACGCGTTGCTGGACGCGTCGCCGGCCAGCTTGATGAACTGGTCGTCCTTCACGCCGTCAGGAGCGACGAACGTGCCCTTGTAGCCCTTGTTGACCAGCTGCTGGTCGAACGGAGCGCCCTCGGCGTAGTAGCCCGCGTAGTAGACCGCGTCCGGCTTCTTGTTGATGATCTTGGAGATCACCGCGGAGAAGTCCTTCTGGCCGGTGGTCACCTTGTCGGTGCCGACGAGCGCGTCGCCGAGCGCCTTCGAGGTCTGGGTGCCGAGGCCGATGCCGTAGTCGGAGTCGTCCTGGACCAGGTAGACCTTCTTGGCCTCCAGCTTGCCCGTGAGGAACTTGGCAGCGGCCGGACCCTGCACGGCGTCGTTGCCGAGACCGCGGAAGAAGGTCTTCCAGCCGTTCTGCGTCAGGCCCGGGTTGGTGGCCGACGGGGTGATGTGCACGAGGCCCTGCTGCTCGAAGATGTTGCCGGTGGCCTTCGACTCACCCGAGAACGGGAGGCCGACGACGCCGACGATGTCGGTCTCGTTGACGGCCTGCGTGACCGGGCCGGTGGCCTTGTTCGGGTCACCCTCGGTGTCGAACTTCTTGAAGGCGACCTGGCAGCCCTTGTTGGACTGGTTGTGCTGGTCGATGGCCAGCTGGATGCCGTTGTAGATGTTGATACCGAGCTGTGCGTTCGGGCCGGTCTCCGCGCCGACGTAGCCGATGGTCAGGCCTGCAGGACAGGTCGCCTTCCCATCGCCTGCGGGGAGCACCGCGCTCTTGGGGACATCGACCGACGTGATCGCCGGGATGTCCACCTTGGACGAGTTCCCGTTGGTGGAACCTCCTGTGGACGGCTGGTTAGCACATCCAGCCAGGAGCAGTGCGACTGACGCTGCAACAGCCGCACCGATAGTGACTTTCTTTCGTAGCATCTTCTGCCTCTCGACGTTAATCCGTCACGAACTCGCCATTTTCGCCGGTTCGTGCCACGAATATGTGTGCTGAGAATACAGGGCTCGCAACGTTTTGCAACCACGATCCAAACGCAGATTTACACGATTGAAACGAAACCGTGTCGGCGGCTTCACACCGCTGCGCGCCGCTGGATAGGCTGAACCTCCGCCCGACCGGCTCGAGGAGGTGCTGGGATGCATGTGATGCGACTGCCCGTCCCGGATGCGCTCGGCACCCGCGAGTCAGCTGCCTTCGAGGAGCTCGTCGGGGTGCTGAACGGCATCGTGGTCGACCTCTGGGGCGACGACGACTTCGTCGAAACGGCAGAGCAGGCGCTCGCCTCCTACCGTGATCAGGAGTACACGGAGCGGGTGGTGTTCGTCGCCGTCGAGGAGGGCGCGATCGTCGGGCGTGTCGAGGCGATCTTCCCGCTCGAGGAGGACTCCGAGACCGTGTCCCTGCTGGTGGATGTCGTGCCCGCGCTGCGCGGTCGCGGCATCGGCTCCGCGCTGCTGCAGAAGGGCGAGGAGCTCGCGGCGGAGGGCGGGCGCCGGGTGATCTCGACGTACACCGAGCATCCGGTACGGACGCTGGAGGGCGCCGACCGGCTGGTGCGCGCGTCGGCCGGCTCGGCGGGGCTGCCGGCGGACGCTCGCGAGGTCCGGTTCGCGCTGCGCCACGACTACACGCTCGGGCAGATCGAGCGGTCGAGCGAGCTGCACCTCCCGCTCCCGCCGGAGCGCGAAGCGGGCCTGACGATGCCGCTCAGCCACTTCCGCCTGGTGTCGTGGTGGGGCGCCGCCCCGGACGACCTGCTCGAGAAGTTCGCGTCGATGAAAGCGCGGATGGCGACCGACATCCCGCAGAGCGGCATCGCGGTCGACCCCGAGGACTGGGACGGCGAGCGGGTCCGCTCGCAGGAGCGCACGCTCGTCGCACGCGGCGAGCCGCTGCTGGTGACGGCGGCGGTGCACGAACAGACCGGCGAGATCGCGGCGTACACGGAGCTCGCCGTTCCCGCGGACGGCACCAAGGCGGAGCAGTACGACACGCTGGTGGCGCGCGCCCATCGCGGGCACCGGCTCGGTACGGCGGTCAAGCTGCGCAACATCCAGGAGCTGGGGCGGCGCGCGCCGCACATCCGCCGCATCCTGACCTGGAACGCGGACGAGAACGACCCGATGCTGGCGATCAACCGCGCATTCGGCTTCCGTCCGCACGCGCTGACCGGGCACTGGCAGAAGACGCTGGACTGAGTCCGACGCCCTCCCCCGGCACCCCGGCCCTGACACGCGGCGGAAACGGAGGAATCGACGCGCCCAGCACGGCGTGGCGAGGGGAAACGGAGGAGACGGCCCCGGATCTGAGAGGAATGTCCTCCGTTTCGCTACGCCTGGGGAGGAAGCGGCCTGGCGGCAGGCGCGCGAAGGCGCTGGCAGTGCGGGCAGAGGTGGGAGCCGCGGTTCATGAACTGCTCGCGCACGATCGGGGTGCCGCAGCGCGGGCACGGTTCGCCCTGGCGGCCGTAGGCGTTGAGGCTGTGCGAGAAGTAGCCGGAGGCGCCGTTCACGTTGACGTACTGCGCGTCGAAGCTCGTGCCGCCCTCGGCCAGTGCCTTCTCCAGCACGTGGCGCACCTCCGACAGCAGCGTGCGGACCTTCGCTCGGCTGAGCGAGTTCGCCGGCTGGGCGTAGTGGATGCGCGCAGCCCACAGCGCCTCGTCGGCGTAGATGTTGCCGATCCCGCTGATCAGCGTCTGGTCGAGCAGAGCGCGCTTGATGCCGGTGTTCTTGCGGGCGAGAGCCGCGGCGAAGCCGGCGTCGTCGAACGCCGGGTCGAGCGGGTCGCGTGCGATATGACCGACCTGGGTCGGGATGAGCGGCTCGTCGGTTCCGAGTCCGCCGTGCGCGCCGTCGGCCGTCGGCACCAGCGCATCCACCGCCATCGAGCCGAAGATGCGCTGATCGACGAAGTGGACCCACAGCTCGCCGTGTTCGGGATGCTCGATGTGCAGCCGGATACGGAGCAGCCCCGCCTCCACCGTCCCCGGCTCGCGCAGCAGGATCTGGCCGCTCATCCCGAGGTGCGCGACGATCGCCCGCCGGGGCGAGCCCGCGAGCGGGATCCACAGGAACTTGCCGCGCCGGACCGGCCCCTCCATGACCCGGCCGGTCAGCAGCGTCTCGAAGGCGCCGGCGAGCGGGTCGTGCCGTTTGAGCGAGCGCGGCTCGAAGACTTCGACGCCGAGGATGGTCGCTCCGGTCACCGCGGGGGCGAGACCGGCGCGGACGACCTCAACCTCGGGAAGCTCGGGCACGTCGTCTCGTCAGTTCCGTCCAGGCGCTGAGCGCCGCGGCCATCTCGGCCTGCTTCTTGCTCGTCCCTTCGCCGGAGGCGGTGACGAGGCCGCCGACCTCGACGGTGGCGTGGAAGGTCTTGGAGTGGTCCGGGCCCGTGTTGGTCACCGTGTAGACCGGCAGACCGGCGCCGCGGTGCGCGGCGGCCTCCTGCAGGCTCGTCTTCGGATCCATCGCGGCCCCGAAGCGCTCCGGGTCGTCGAGCAGCGGATCGATCAGCCGCAGGACGAGCGCGGTCGCGGCGTCGCCGCCCTGATCGAGATAGGTGGCGCCGATCAGCGCTTCGACCGTGTCGGCCAGGATGGACGCCTTCTCGCGCCCGCCGCTCTGGTTCTCGCCGCGGCCCAGCAGGAGGTACTCCCCCAGGCCGATGCCGCGCGCGACCTCGGCAAGCGCGACCGAACTGACCAGGCTGGCGCGTCGCTTGGCGAGCTCGCCCTCGTCGAGGTTCGGATTCTCGCGGAACAGTTTGACCGTCACCGCCTGCCCCAGGATGGAGTCGCCGAGGAACTCGAGGCGCTCGTTGTTGGGGATGCCGCCGTGTTCGTACGCGTACGAGCGATGCGTCAGCGCAAGCTCGAGAAGCTCGGGGTCGATGACGACCCCGAGCTTCTCGAGAAGTGCAGTGCGGTCAGGATTCTCTCCGACCACTGTCTTCACCGTGTGGTGATCAGACGTCGGCGACCTTGCGGCCCTTGTACTCGAGGAAGAGGGCGGTGCCCGCGCTGTCTTCGACGACCTTCGCACGGTGCGGCAGGCTGTAGGTGACCTTGCCGTTCTCGATGGTCTTGACGAGCGTGGGGACCTCGGCCTTCCACTGCGAACGACGTGCGTGGGTGTTGGCTCGCGACTGCTTCCGCTTCGGAACGGCCATGACTATCTCTCTTCTCTGCTCGGTCGGGGCGCTGCTGAGCCGGTGGGCTCGGCCTCGGTCGAAGTGTTCTCGGATTCGGTGGTGTCGGAAGCCTGGAAAGCCGCGAGCGCAGACCAGCGCGGATCGACGATCTGCGCAGGCTCACGGTCCGGTACATCCGCCAGCCTCTCCCCGGTCTCGGTGTCGAGACCCGGGCAGTCCGGCCGGCACACCGGCTGGAACGGCAGTGACAGCACCACCGCATCCCTGATCAGAGGTTCAAGATCCACGTGGTCGTCGTGAACCTCATGATCGAAAGCTTCCTCAGAAGGATACGCGAAAAGTTCTTGGAAATCGACTTGGACAGGCTGCTCGATGTCGATCAGGCAGCGTCCGCAGACGCCGACGGCGCTCGTGTCGGCCTCGGCGGTGACGAGGATTCCCTCGTGCATCGACTCGAGCCGGAGGTCGAGATCGATGGTCTCGCCCTCGGGGACGCTGATCAGACCTTCGCCCAGCTTCTCCGTCACGGGCAGGCTGATGCGCTGCTCGCGCATGGCGCCGGGATGGCGGATGAGGTCGTACACGTTCACGGCGTACGGGGAGTTCTTGGTGGTCACGAGCGACTATTTTACGCGGCTGTCCGGGGTCGTGCGGCGGAGGGCCAGCCCGCTGGCAGCAAGGACACAGGAATGAGCCACGCCTTGACGCGCAGGACCGGCCCGGCCTGGGCTTCGAGCGCGGAGACGACGGCCTCGAGATCGTCCGCGAGACCGCCCGCCCATCTTCGTGTCGGCGGCCCGTACGCGTCGCGTTCCAGCTCGCCGAGCAGGCGCATCACGGACTGCTCCGCCGGGGTGCCGGCAACGGCGGCGGCGATCCTGCCGGCGAAGACGCGCGGGGTCTCCGTGGTCGGTGCCGTCCATCCGAGGTCCCGCACTGTGTCGCGCAACTCGTCCCAGACGAGGGTCGCGCCGCCCCATTCGTCGCTCAGCTCTCGGAGCCGTCGTCGGCGCCGCATCCTGCGCCAGACCGCCGGGAGCAGCAGCACCGCCACCACCAGGAGCCCCACACCGATGCCGGTCGCGAGCGGCTGCGCGCTCGACCCGGAGGTCGGAGTCGCGGAGCCGGCCGGGTTGGCCGGATCGGTCGGGACGAGAGCGCGCGGCGCGGCACCCGAGGTGGAGGCGGAGGTGGGCGGAGGGGCCGCCGCGTCGGTCTGCGGGCGCGTGTAGTCCGGCACCGTACCGCGGCCGACCGTCGGCTCGAACGACACCCAGCCGACGCCCGCGAAGTACAGCTCGGGCCACGCGTGCAAGTCGTCGCTGGTGACCGTGTACTCCCCCGGGTTGCTCGCCGTGCCGCCGCTGGTCGCGCCGGGCAGGTAGCCCTCCGCCACGCGGGACGGGATGCCGAGCGTCCGGGCCATGAGGGCCATCGCCGAGGCGAAGTGCACGCAGTACCCGCTCTTGACCTCCAGGAACCGGGCGATCACGCGGGTGCCGTCGCCATCGAAGCCTTGCTTCAGCGGGGTCTGCGTCGAGTACACGAAGCTGTTGTCGCGGAAGTAATCCTGCAGCGCGACGGCCTTGTCGTACTCGGTCAGCGCATCCTTCGTGGCCGTCAGCGCGGTGTCCTCGATGATGGTCGGCATGTTGGGCGGCAGGAACAGGTCGCGCTGCACATCCACCGGCACGAAGCCGCCCGCGGCCTTCAGCTGGTCGGCCGTCGGCTGCAGCATCAGGCTCGTCGCGGTGTACTTCTGGCCCTGCGTCGTGGAGTTGATCCCGCCGATGGTGAGATCGTCCGGATCCCACGACCAGGTGCCGTTCAACCCCGAGACCGACTGGACCGGGGCCGGTGCGGGCAGCCAGCGGCTGGTCATGTTGTCGATCGAGACGGACGTCGTGATCTTCGTCGTCTTGACACCGGTCGAGAGGCCCGCGACCGGCCCGATCTTGGTGCCGTCGCCGAGTCGCTTGGTGTCCCGCTCCCGGTGCTTCCACACCGAGCCGGTGAACTGGTCGAGCGAGGCCAGCTTGAGATACTGCCCGCTGGCCGCCGACGTCGTGTACGTGAGCGCGCGCACGGCAGCGGGGCGGCGCAGGTCCTTGCCGAGGTCGACCAGCGGCGTGACGGTGCCGCCGATGGAGATGCCGCCGGCCGTGAAGGAGGTCGCACCGCCATGGTCGAAGCCGGGGGCCGTGCCCGCCAGGACGACCGCGATCGTGATGGCCGAGGCGCCGACCGACAGTGCGGCGCCGGGACGCGGCGTTCCCGGGCGCCGGGTGCGGACGTCGCTCCGCAGCAGCCACAGGTAGGCGGCAGCGGACGCGGCCAGGGCGATCGGGTCGAGTCCGTCGCCGAGCAGGGCGGCGGGGACGACGAGCACGGCCGCGACGCCGATGGCCGTGAAGGCGGGCAAACGGATGGCAACGGCGAGCGTGTCGAGGATCAGCGCGAGGAGACACCCTCCGCCGACGACCAGGAACAGGAACTCGGGCAGCGGATCGGCCGGCGTGCCCTGCTGGTAGATCGACAGCATGGCCTGCTGGAGGTACTGGCTCCAGCTGGCGATGGTGGCGGGCGTCGGGATGATCCCGAGCAGTCCGCTCCCGCGGCCGTAGCCGGCGGTCATGATCGCGACCGACTCCAGCAGCAGGAGGAGCGAGACCACGCCGCGCGGGATGCCGAGGCTGCGCAGCCCTGCGCCGGTCACCAGCACGGCGGCCGACGTGGCCACCAGGGCGAACCACCACCCGAAGCCCTGGATGAGACCGGACAGCGCGTAGCTCACCGCGAGCACCTGCAGCAGCATCGCGCCGGTCAGCCGCCAGTAGCCGGTCCGGCGACGGGAGGCGACGCGCGGCAGCGCGAAGGCGAGGGACTCAGTCGCCACGGGAGACCACCCCCGCCCGCTGGCGGCGCAGCGCACGCTGCCAGCACTCCGCCGGGTCGTCCCCTGCGGCGAAGGACACGCATAGCCAGCCCGCATCGGCCAGCACCTCGACCGTGTCGGCCGGGAGGGAGGCGCCGACGAACGCGACGGCGGGATCGCCCATCGACCGCAGGGCGGCCAGGGCGCCGAGCTCGGCGGGAGGCGCACCCGTCAGCACGGCGAACACCGGTACGGCGCGGCCGGCCCGGCGGAGCCCCGCTCCGAGTTCCGCCACGGCGTCGTCGCGGACGGTGGCGGATGTCTCCACCGCTGCGAGGTCGGCGAGCAGCATCCGATCGGCGCTGCCCACGTCGTACGTCGCCGTCGTCGCGCCCATGGTCCCGGTGCGTCCGGCGCCGCTCCGGCCCGACAGCTGGCGGTCGCCGGTCTCCACGACGCTCACAGCGAAGCCCTCGTCGAGCAGGTGGACGCCGATGGAGGCGACCAGGTCGATGAGCGTCTCGAACTCGTCGTCCGCCTCCTCGGTGTGCGCCGGGAGCGGGCGCGTGTCCATCAGCATCCACGCCTCGGGGTTGCTGCGCTGCTCCTCCTGCCGCACCATGAGCTGGTCGTGACGGGCGGTCGCGCGCCAGTGCACCCGCCGCAGCGGATCGCCGGGCCGGTACTCGCGCGCGATCAGCTCGTCCGCGCTCGGGATGCTGTGCCGCAGCAGCTCGTGCTCCGTGCCCTCGCTGTGCGCCACATCCAACTCGCCGCGCGACAGGGTCACGACGCGCGGGGTCACCAGGAGCTGGCGCGGCTGGCCGACGGCGTACTCGGCGTACGCGATGCCGAAGGGATCGGCGCGGCTCACGATCAGCGGGCCGACCGGATGCGCGCCGCGCCGCTCGGGGACGACATCCTGCCGCAGGACGACCGTGTCGCGCCCGAACGCGCCATCCCCCTGGTGCGCGCCCAGCCGCGGGAACGGAGCGGAGCCCTGCACGCCCACGGAGGCCGGGGCCGACTCGCGCCAGCGGGCCGCCGGGCTGGGACGCGACGACTCGTTCCGCACGGTGGTAACGATGGTGGCCTGCTCTCGTGCCGCCACCACGTCCGGGTGGAAGCTGCGGGTCACCGTCAGCCGCGGGCGGTCCACGGTCACCGAGATCATCGCCGCGAGCGGGAGCACGGTCAGGAAGACGCCGACGAACAGCACGTCGGTGCGCCCGAGCAGAGCCGATGCGACCAGGGCGACCACGCCGATCCCGCCGAGAGTCCAGCCGCGCGCGGTCGGGCGCGGCCGCTTCAGCGGGGACGAGGCGCGGCCGCGGGCGGGCACGCTAGCGACCTGTTGCGGCCGACAGGCCGGACGCGGGAGCTCCGGCCGGCGCGGCTCCGGATCCGACCGGGACGGGCGTCGAGGCGACGATCCGTCGCACGATGTCGGCGATCACCGGGGCGCTCTCATGGTGGTGGCCGAGGGCGCGGCTGGTCGGGAGGAGGCGGTGGCCGAGCACCGGGACCGCGAGCGCATCCACGTCGTCCGGGAGCACGAAGTCGCGTCCGGCGAGGGCGGCCATGGCCTTCGCCGCGCGGATCAGCTGGAGAGTCGCGCGCGGGCTGGCGCCGAGCCGCAGGTCGCGGTCCTCCCGCGTCGCGCGGACGAGATCGACGGCGTACTGCTTCACCGGGGTGGAGGCGAACACGTTCCGCGCGGTCACCATCATCGCCCGCAGGTCGTCGGAGGAGACCACCGGACGGATGCGCGAGAGCGGGCTCGAGGTGTCGCGCGTGGTCAGCATGGCCAACTCGGAGCCCTCGTCCGGGTAGCCCATCGCGATCCGTGCCATGAAGCGGTCGCGCTGCGCCTCGGGCAGCGCGTAGGTCCCCTCCATCTCGACCGGGTTCTGCGTCGCGACCACGATGAACGGAGCGGCAAGCGGATAGGTCGAGCCGTCGACGGTGACCTGGCGCTCCTCCATGCACTCCAGCAGCGCGGACTGCGTCTTCGGGCTGGCGCGGTTGATCTCGTCTCCGATCACGATGTTCGCGAAGATCGCGCCGGGCTTGAACTCGAAGCGCCGCTCCGCCTGGTTGTAGACGGAGACACCGGTCACGTCGCTGGGCAGCAGGTCGGGGGTGAACTGGATGCGGCTGACGGTGCAGTCGACCGACTTCGCCAGCGACTTGGCGAGCATCGTCTTGCCGACGCCCGGAACATCCTCGATCAGCAGGTGCCCCTCGGCGAGCAGGACCACGAGCGCGGTCTGCACCGCCTCGTGCTTGCCGTCGATGACGGACTCGACGTTGTCGGTGATCTGCTCCGCAGCGCGCCGCAGTTCGCTCAGGTCCATGCGGGGAACGGCCGCCGTCGTCTGCTCTTCGGGCGCGACGGAGGACTCGGTGGGCTGGCGCGTCGCGTAACTGTTCATGGCTCCCCGGCTAGGTGTCTTGGAGGTACTCGTGAACGGCCGCCGGGACGTACGGACTCACGTCGCCGCCGAGGGCGGACACCTGGCGGACCAGGGAGCTGGACACGTGCGCATTGGCCGGGTTGGGCAGCAGGAAGACGGTCTCGACGTCGGCGAGGTGCCGGTTGACGATCGCCATGGGCGTCTCGTAGGTGACGTCGACGGACGAGCGGATGCCCTTCACGAGCACGTGGGCGCCGACGTCGGTGCAGTAGTCGACGAGCAGCCCGACCGACCACGAGGCGATGACGATGTTGCCGACGATGCCCGCATCCTCGATCGACCGCTCCAGCAGGGCGACCCGCTGCGCGATCGGCAGGAGCGCCGACTTGTCGGGGTTGTGGACCACCACGACGTGGACCTCGTCCCAGAGACCGGCGGCACGCTCGATGACGTCGAGGTGCCCGAGGGTAACCGGGTCGAACGATCCAGGGACAACGGCGATCCTGTTCATAGACCCCCAGACTATCCCGCGATTCCCGGCATTTCGTTGTGAATCCGTTACCATCGCGTTTCGTCGGCGCGGCGCAGGGCCAGCGCTCCGCGGGGGTCGAAATTGCCTGCTCTCACCAGGCGAGGCGGCCGGTAGCGTAGCCGAATGGCGAACCGGTCGAGTGTGCTCGCGTCTCAGCAGGACGATTTCCCGCGGTGGTACCAGGACGTCCTGGAGAAGGCGGAGCTGGCCGACAACGGCCCGGTCCGCGGCACGATGGTGATCCGACCGTATGCGTACAGCCTGTGGGAGCGGATGCAGGCCGAGGTCGACGGTCGCATCAAGGCGACCGGGGCCGAGAATGTGTACCTGCCCTTGTTCATCCCTCAGTCGTATCTGGAGCGGGAAGCAGAACATGTCGAGGGCTTCAGCCCGGAGCTCGCGGTCGTCACTCATGCCGGCGGCAAGGAGCTGACGGAGCCCGTCGTGGTCCGTCCGACGAGCGAGACGATGTTCGGTGAGCTGATGTCGAAGTGGATACAGTCGCACCGCGATCTGCCGATGCTGCTCAACCAGTGGGCGAACGTGGTGCGTTGGGAGATGCGTCCCCGGCTTTTCTTGCGCACGTCGGAGTTCCTGTGGCAGGAAGGGCATACCGCGCACGCGAGTCGCGAGGATGCAGCCGCCTACGCTCTGCGCGTCCACCTCGACGTCTACCGGGACTTCTTGCAGAACGTGCTCGCGATCCCCGTCCTGGTCGGAGTGAAGTCGCGGCGCGAGCGTTTCGCGGGCGCGATCAACACGATGACCTGCGAAGCGATGATGGGTGACGGGAAGGCCCTGCAGATGGCGACCAGCCACGAGCTGGGCCAGAACTTCGCCACCGCCTTCGACATCACCTTCACCGGGCCGAGCGGACAGGTCGAGACGTGCTGGACGACGTCGTGGGGATCGAGCACGCGGATGGTGGGCGGCTTGATCATGGCGCATGGTGACGACCGGGGCATCCGGGTCCCCCCGCGGGTCGCGCCCGTGCAGGCCGTGGTCATCGCTGTGAAGGATGACGACGCGACGACCGCGGCAGCCGCGCAGATCGTCCAAGCCCTCACCACGGCCGGGGTCCGCACGCGGCTCGATGCTCGGACCACACAGGGCTTCGGCCGACGCGCCACGGAGTGGGAGCTGAAGGGCGTTCCTCTCCGCATCGAGATAGGCCCGCGCGACCTCGAAGCCGAGCAGGCGACGATCGTCCGCCGCGACAGCGGCGACAAGTCGGCAGTAGCGCTCAACGCGATCCCGGACCGTGTCCCGCTCCTCCTCGAGACGATGCACACGGAGATGATCGAGGCCGGCCGGCGACGCCTCGCCGCCCGGACAACGGACGCCACTTCCCTCGCGGAAGCACTGGAAGCGGCGCAGAGCGGATTCGCGCGGATCCCGTGGAAGGTGCTGCGCGAGGAGGGCGAGACCGAGCTCAACCGCAGAGCCGTGAGTGTCCGGTGCCTGCAGACAGCCGATGGTTCAGTTCCGACCGCGTCGACGGCGAGCGATGACCTCGTGGCGATCGTCGGTCGAAGCTACTAGCTGTCCGGACGCTGAGCCTGTTCTCTACGACTTGCCCAGGAAGGCGCGCTCGCTCTCGTCCAGCCGACGGGTCAGGGCCGCCAGCAGCGCCGGATGCTGAGCGAGTTCCGGATCGCTCTGCAGGGTCTCCTCGGCGGCGACCCGCGCTTCCGCGATCAGTTCGCCGTCGCTGACGACGCGGAGCAGCCGCAGCGACGAGCGCCCGCCCGACTGACGGCTTCCGAGCACATCCCCCTCGCGACGCAGTTCCAGGTCGATGTTCGCCAGCTCGAAGCCGTCCAGGGTCGCGGCCACAGCCTCCACACGCTCCCGCGCGAGACTCCCCTGCTCCGCGGCGGTGACCAGCAGGCACAGCCCGGGGATGCCGCCACGGCCGACGCGGCCGCGCAGCTGGTGCAGCTGAGAGACGCCGAAGCGGTCGGCATCCAGCACCACCATGGCGGATGCGTTCGGCACGTTGACGCCGACCTCGATCACGGTCGTGGCGATCAGCAGATCGATGTCGCCGGCGGCGAAGGAGCGCATGACCTCGTCCTTCGCGTCCGACCCCAGGCGGCCGTGCAGCACGCCGATGCGCGCGTCGGCGAACAGCGGGTCGGCGCGCACTTGCGCGGCGACCGCCTCCACGTTCGCGATCGGACGCGGGGGCGCGCCGTCCGGGCCGGTCTCCTCCGGCTCCGGCTCCTCGCCGTCGTCCTCGAGGTCCTTGCCGGAGATCGCCGGGCAGACGACGAACACCTGCCGGCCCTTCGCGATCTCCTCCGACGCACGCTCCCAGATCCGGCGCTCCCAGCCGGGACGGTCGGCCAGCGGGACGACGAAGCTCTCGATGCCCTGCCGTCCTGCCGGGAGCTGCGCGATGGTCGACACATCCAGGTCGCCGAAGACGGTCATCGCCACGGTGCGCGGGATCGGCGTCGCGGTGAGCACCAGCACATGCGGGGGCGTTCCCCCCTTCGCGCGCAGCGCCTCCCGCTGCTCGACGCCGAACCGGTGCTGCTCGTCGACGACGACGAGACCGAGATCGAAGAAGGTCACCGCGTCGCCCAGCAGGGCGTGCGTCCCCACCACGATGCGCGCCTGGCCCGACACGGTCCGCAGCAGCGCCCGCTTGCGCTCGGCCGTCGAGAGCTGGCCCGTCAGGAGGGTGGGCATGAGCTGGGCGGACATGTCGGGCCCGAGCATCGCCGCGATCGACCGCAGGTGCTGCGCGGCGAGCACCTCCGTCGGCGCCAGCAGCGCCGATTGACCGCCGGAGTCGGCGACCGCGAGCATCGCACGGAGGGCCACGAGCGTCTTGCCGGAGCCGACCTCGCCCTGCACCAGACGATGCATGGCGGCGGTCCCGCCGAGGTCCTGCGCGATCTCGCGGCCCACGACATCCTGATCGCCGGTCAGCTCGAACGGCAGGGCCGCGTCGAACCGCTCCAGCAAGCCCCCGGGAATCGCTTCGCGCGGTGTGGCGGCGACCTCCCGCGTTGCCGCGCGCTGCTGCAGCAGGGCCGCCTGCAGCACGAACGCCTCCTGGAACCGCAGCGCATCCCGCGCCCGCTGCCACTGGGAGTCCTTCTGCGGACGGTGGATGCCCTCCAGCGCGTCGCGGTACGACAGCAGTCCGCGCTCCTGCACGACCGTGTCCGGAACCGGGTCGGCCACCGGGCCGAGCGCGTCGAGCGCCAGCTCCACCGCCTTCTGCACCTGCCAGCTGGCCACCGTGCCGGTCGCCGGGTAGATGGGGATCGGCGTCTGCGCCCAGTCCTTCGCGGCCGCGCTGCCCGGGGTGACGGCGTTCTCGGCGTCCGGCTCGAACAGTTCGTAGTCGGGGTGCGCCAGCTGCAGCGCTCCGCGGTACGCCGACACCTTCCCGGCGAAGATCCCGCGGACGCCGGGGACCAGCTCGCGCGAGCGCCACGCCTGGTTGAAGAAGGTGAGGGTGAGGATGCCCTCGCCGTCCGAGATCTTCACCTCGAGGATGCTGCCCCGGCGCGCGCGCATCGGGCGGTCCTGCACGCGCAGCACCTCGGCGATGATGGTGACGTTCTCGTCGAGTGGGAGGTTCGCCAGCGCCGTCAGCTCGCCGCGCTTGGCGTAACGGCGCGGGTAGTGGTGCAGCAGGTCAGCGACCGTGCGCATCCCGAACGCCTTCTCGAACGCGGACGCCGTGCGACCGCCGAGCACGCCGCTCAGCCGCGAGTCGAGGCCCACGGTCCCGCCGTCGGCGGTGCCCGGGCCGGCCGGAGCGGAAGCGGAGGTCATGAGTCGATCGTATGACTCTCCTCCGGCACCCGCGTGAGGGCTGCCAGTTCGGCGGCCACCGCCGGCTCCTCCGGGCGCTGGGCGGCGAGTCCGCGCTGGATCACCAGCGCCTCGGAGGTGCGGCCCAGTTCGCGCAGGACCCGGCCGAGCGCCCAGCGGGCTGCGAACCGCTGATCGGCCGTGCCGTAATCGTCGGCGTACTCGAGCGCATCCTCGAACGAGTCCAGCGCGGCTCGGGGGTCCCCGTCTCCGAGGAGCACCCAGCCGCGGAGGCCGTGCAGCACGGCGCCCCACCGCAGGATGCGCGGATCCTCCGTGCCGTCGAGCTCGGCGAGGCCCTCGTCGATCCACTGCTGGGCATGCGGCCGGTCGGCGTCGGCGAGGACCAGCGCGGACTCGGCGGCGAGCGAGACGTCGCTCTCGCGGCGCGCCGCGTTCAGAGCGGCCTCCAGGATGGGGACGGCCTCCCCGGCGCGGCCGGTCGCGATGCGCAGGCGGCCGCGCTCCAGCAGCACTCGCACCTCGAGCACGGAAGCGGCGGGCTCCAGCGACTCGAGCAGCGCCTCGCCCTCCTCGAAGCGACCCTGCAGCCCCAGCGCACGCGCGCGCTGCGTCTCCAGCTCCGCCCGGACGACCTCCGACCGGTCCGGTTGCGCGGCGGCGGCAGCCAGCCGTTCTTCGGAGGCGATCGGGTCACCGGGGAGCCACAGCGCGTCGAGCTCTGCCTGCTCCAGGCGTTCCTCCATCCTCTTATTTTGGCGGCACCCGCGGTGCCGACGCTAGGCTCGGGGGGCCATGACCCGAATCGTCTCCGGCTTCGCCGGCTCGCTCGCCCTCCAGGTGCCCAAGAGCGGGACCCGCCCCACCAGCGACCGGGTGCGCGAGGCGCTCTTCTCAGCGCTGGATGCGCGGGATGCCGTCCGCGGGGCGCGGGTGCTCGACCTCTATGCGGGGTCGGGAGCCCTGGGACTCGAGGCGGCCAGCCGCGGTGCGGTCTCCGTGGTGCTCGTCGAGCGCTCCCCCGCCGCCGCGCAGGTGTGCCAGCGGAACGCCGCCGCGGTGACGTCCGCCGCGCGGGCCGCCGGCGGGACGCAGCCGACGATCGACGTGCGGGCCGCGTCGGTGCAGAGCTACCTCGCCGGAGCGGCCGGACCGTTCGACGTCGTGTTCATCGACCCGCCGTATCTGACGGGGGACGAGGAGTTGTCGGGCGTGCTCGCTTCTCTGGTGCCGCTGCTCGCCGACGACGCCGTGGTCTGCGTCGAACGCAGCGCACGCGATCCCGAGCCGACGATCCCGGACGGACTCGCCGTGGAGCGACGGAAGGACTACGGAGAGACGGCTATCTACTGGCTCGCTCCGGACCGGGCGTAGGCCGCTCGATCGGGTAGGCCGCGCTAGCCGCGCCCGCCGTCCCACTCGAGATACGGGTCCCAGCCGCCGCGTTCGTCGAACGGACGGCCGTCGACCAGGAGCCCGGCGCCCGCGCGGACGACGCCGACCGGGCGGAAGCCGCCGGGCAGCGGTGTCCCCGCAGGGAACGCCGCGAGCAGGCCGTGGTCCTCTCCCCCGGTGAGAGCGGTCCGCACATCCGTACCGAGTGCGGAGGAGTCGAGGTCGATGGCGACGCCGCTGGCCTCGGCCACGCGCCGCGCGTCGAGGGCGAGGCCGTCGCTGAGGTCCAGCATGGCGGTGGCGCCGGCGTCCGCGGCGAGAGGGCCGTCCGAGAGCGGCGGATGGGGCCGCAGCTGCGCCCGGACGGCGTCGGGATGCGCAGCGGCGACGGCCGCGAAGCGTTCCGGATCCGGCTCTCCTGTGGCATCCACCGCCTCGGCGAAGAGCAGGCGCAGGCCCGTCGCGGCCTCGCCCAGCGCGCCGGACACGGCCACGACATCCCCCGGCCGGGCACCGCTGCGGAGCACCGGGGCGCGACCCTGCAGGTCCCCGAACGCGGTGACCGCGATGGTCAGGGTCGCCGAAACCGACAGGTCTCCCCCGACGACGCCGCACCCCGGCTGAAGCTCATCGCACGCCAGCCGGAAGCCGTCCGCGACGCCTTCCAGCCAGGCGACCGGTGTCTCCGGCGGAGCCGCGATCGCGACCACGAGGGCGGTAGCAACGGCACCCATCGCTGCGACGTCGGACAGGTTGGTCGCCGCGGCCTTCCAGCCCAGGTCCTCCGGGCCCGACCACGCCAGCCGGAAGTCCGGGCCGTGGATCATCATGTCGGTGGTCACGACGAAACGCCCGTCGGGCGCAGCGAGCACGGCGGCGTCGTCCCCCGGACCGACCACGGTCGCCCGGGACTCCGGGAGCCGCGGGAAGATCCGCCGCAGCGCCTCCCGCTCGGACGCCTCCCCGATCGTGATGCCGGCTGCGTCGCTCCCAGAGATTCCCATGATCTGAAACGGTAGCCTGAAACCGATGAAGTCCCGTCGCCGTGCCCTCCCGGCCGTCCTCCTCGCCGGCGCCGCCCTGCTCCTTGCAGGATGCGCGCCCACCGTCTCGCTCGACCCCGCGGCGAACAGCAACGCCCCCGGCTGCGCCGAGATCAGCGTCCGGCTACCCGACAGCGTGGCGGACAAGCCGAAGCGGGAGACGGATGCGCAGGCAACGGGCGCCTGGGGCGACCCGGCAGCGGTCATCCTGCGCTGCGGCGTCCCGCCGATCGGCGCGACGACGAAGCCGTGCATCGCCGTCAACGGCGTCGACTGGGTGCTCATGACGGACCCGGCCGCCAAGACGATCGTCTACCAGACGTTCGGCCGCACGCCCGCGACCGAAGTCATCATCGACCACGTCTCGGGCGTGTCCGACTCGTCGGTGCTGCCGGAGTTCGCGAGCGCGATCTCGACCGTCAAGCAGACGCAGAAGTGTCTCTCCACCCTCGACACCGACCCGACGTCGACGCCGGCGCCCTGACGCCTCTCCCGGCTGCGCTCCCCCGTTGCGGTACTCCGGCCGTCATGAGCGGAGGAACCCGGCGGTCGCGCCTCCGCTTACCTCCTCCGTTCCGGGCCTCCGCCCGGCGTGTCGCCCGCGCATTCCTCCCTCCTCGACGGCGTTCAGAAGGGAGGAGGTTGCGTTCGACACGCCGGGGTCAGACGCGGAAGGGAGGACGGGACGACGTATGGGATGCGCAGAGTCCTCCGTTCGGGACGTGACGCGGGGCAGGAGGGGTGGGTCGACGTCAGGCGGCGGCGCGGGCCAGCGCGACCTGGATGAGCTCGTCGATCAGCGCCGGATAGCTCAGCCCGGACTCCTGCCAGCAGCGCGGGAACATCGAGATCGGCGTGAAGCCCGGCATCGTGTTGATCTCGTTGATCACGAAACCGTCCGCCGTCAGGAAGAAGTCGACGCGGGCCAGGCCCTCGCCGCCGATCGCGTCGAAACCGCGCACGGCCAGGTCTCGCATCTCGGCGAGCTGCGCATCCGTCAGGGCGGCCGGGCAGACCAGGTCGATGCCCGGCGCGTCGAGGTACTTCGCCGCGAAATCGTAGAAGTCGCGCCCGCTGATGACGATCTCGCCCGCGACCGACGCACGCGCCGGCTTCCCCGGACGGCCGCCGAGGACGGCGATCTCGACCTCGCGGCCGGTGACCATCGACTCGATCAGCACGCGGTCGTCCTCGGCCAGCGCCGTCTCCATCGCGCCATCGAGCTCCGACCAGTCCTTCACCTTGGTCACGCCGACGCTGGATCCAGCACGGGCCGGCTTCACGAACGCGGGCAGCCCGAGGCCGCGCACCGCCTCGCGGACGGCGTCGGAATCGGTGGCCCACTCGTAGGCCGTGACCGTCCGCCACGGTGCGACCGGGATGCCCGCCTGCTGCAGCACGGTCTTGGTGAAGTGCTTGTCCATCCCGAGCGCGCTCGCGAGCACACCGCTACCGACGTACGGCAGTCCGACGAGCTCCAGCATCCCCTGCAGGGTGCCGTCCTCTCCCCACGGGCCGTGCAGGATCGGGAAGACGATGTCGACCTCACCCAGTGACGAACGGGTGCCGTCCTCACCGACGACGGTCAGCTCGCGAGTGGCGACGCTGTCCGGCCACAGGATGCGCGTGCCGTTGTCCTCGACCTCCGGAAGATGCTCGGCGTTCAGCGCGAAGCGGGACGCGTCGTCCGGCTGCAGGGTGAAGGCGCCGTCGTGCGTGATCCCGATCGGGATGACGTCGTAACGGCCGCGGTCGATGGCCTCAAGAACGCCCGCCGCCGTCGCGCAGCTGATCGAATGCTCGCTTGAACGACCCCCAAAGAGAAGCGCGACCGCGACCTTGTCCGTCATCTAGTGTCCTTTCGCCTTGCGGCTCGCCCGAATCCGTCGTGAGATGCGGTGCGATGTCCTTCGGATCGAGCGTACCGGCGAGCACTTGGCTCACCTGACGGACGATCGGCATCTCGACCCCGCGCGCCTCCGCGAGGCTCAGGATGGGCGCGACGGACGCGAGGCCCTCCGCGGTCTGGTTCATCTGCTTCACGACGTCGTGGAAGCCGTAGCCCTGGCCGAGGAGACGGCCGGCGGTGTTATTGCGGCTCAGCGACGACTCGCACGTCGCGATGAGGTCGCCGAGGCCGGCGAGCCCGGACAGCGTCTCCGGCTTGGCGCCGTAGGCCACAGCGAAGTCGGTCATCTCGACCAGGCCGCGCGTGATGATCGAGGCCTTCGTGTTCTCGCCATAGCCGACACCGTCGACGATGCCGATCGCCACCGCGATGAGGTTCTTGAGCACGCCGCCGAACTCGGTGCCGATCACGTCGGTGTTCACGAAGCTGCGGAAGTAGCGGTTCGTCGCCGAGATAGCGACCGCCTGCGCCGTCTCCAGGCTCTCGGACGAGACGACCGCGGCGGTGGGCTGCTCGCGCGCGATCTCCAGCGCGAGGTTCGGTCCGGACGCGACGGCGATGCGCTCCGGCTCGACGGGCAGGCCCTGTGCGATCACCTCGCTCATCCGCAGACCGGTCCCCTTCTCGACGCCCTTCATCAGGCTGACGACGATCGTCTCCGGCCCGAGGAACGGGATCATCGCCTCGAGATTGGAGCGGAGGGTCTGGCTCGGGATCGACACGAACACCTGCTCGGCGTCGCGCATCGCGTCGCCGAGCCGGGAGGTCGCGCGGAGGTTCCGCGGAAGGTTGATGCCCTCGAGATAGTCGCTGTTGCGCTTCACCTCGTTGATCTCGCGCGCGAGTTCCGGGCGCCGCGCCCACAGCACGACATCGGAGCCGCCGTCGGCGAGGATCTTCGCGAATGTGGTCCCCCAGCTGCCGGCGCCGAGGACGGCGATCCGGCGGGGGCGGGCGACGGGAGCCTTCACTGCTTTAGCCATCGAAGCGGCCGGTCTCCTTCTGGTTGTGCTGCGACGGATCCCAACGGACGGCCGGGGCCTTCTCGCCGCGGAGGTCTTCGAGGAGGTCGGTGATCGCATCCATGATGACCGCCGTCGCCTCGGTCAGCGTCGCGTTGTCGAGCGGACGACCCGCGAAGGCGGAGAGGTCGACGGGATCGCCGATCTTCACGTCGATGGTCTTGCGCGGGAACCAGCTGATCTTCTTCGCGTAGCGCGCCATCACCTGCTGGGTGCCCCAGTGCGCGAGCGGGATGACGGGGATGCCGAGCTCGAGCGCCATGCGAGCGGCGCCCGTCTTGCCGCGCATCGGCCACATCTCCGGGTCGCGCGTGAGCGATCCCTCCGGGTAGATGACCACGATGCGGTCCTGCTCGACGATCTCGCGGGCCGCCTCCAGCGGGGCCGCACCGCGTGCGCTTCCGCCGCGCGACACCGGCACCTGCCCCGATCGCCGCAGGAACCACCCGAACACGGGGATCTTGAACAGGCTCTCCTTGGCGAGGAACCGCGGCAGCCGGCCCAGCTTCCAGGCGACCATGCCCACCATCACGGGGTCGATCTCGCTGTAGTGGTTGGGCGTGAGGATGTACGCGCCCGTACGCGGGAGCTTGTCCCCATCCACGATCCGGAACCGCGCGAGCAGGCTGCCGATGGGCACGATGATTCCGGCGAGCACCCAGAACACGGAGGGGCGGCTCTTCTCGGAACGCTGCTTCTTCACGGGCGAATCGGTTTCTGGCACCGTCCCATTATCCGCGACCCGCATGGCGCTGGGCGCATGTGCCGCGGGTCGGCGGAGTTCCGGCGACAACCGAGACGGCCCGCACCGTCAGGTGCGGGCCGTCGAGCGGTTCAGAGCGGTGGCGGTTCAGAGCGGTGGGGCTGTTCAGCCCTCGAGGACGAAGTCGGCACCGAGCAGCTGCAGCTTGGTGATGAAGTTCTCGTAGCCGCGGCTGATGATGCCCACGTTGCTGACGGTCGAGCGGCCCTCGGCCGTCAGAGCGGCGATCAGGTGGCTGAAACCGCCGCGGAGGTCCGGGACCTCGATGTCGGCGCCGGTCAGCTGGACCGGGCCCATGATGACCGCGGAGTGGTTGAAGTTGCGCTGACCGAAGCGGCACGGGTGCCCACCGAGGCACTCCTTGTGCACCTGGATCTTCGCGCCCATGTCGTTGAGGGCATCCACGAAGCCGAAGCGCTGCTCGTAGACGGTCTCGTGCACGATCGACACGCCCTCCGCCTTCGCGAGCGCGACCACCAGCGGCTGCTGCCAGTCGGTCATGAAGCCGGGGTGGACGTCGGTCTCGATCACGACCGGCTTCAGCGGGCCACCGGGGTGGAAGAAGCGGATGCCGTCGTCGTGGATCTCGAACGCGCCGCCGACCTTGCGGAAGACGTTGAGGAACGTGAGCATCTCGGGCTGTCGCGCACCGCCGACGTAGATGTCGCCGCCGGTCGCGAGCGCTGCGGCCGCCCAGCTGGCGGCCTCGTTGCGGTCGAACAGCGCGGTGTGCGTGTAACCGGTCAGCTTGTCGACGCCCTCGATGCGGATCACGCGGTCGGTGTCGACCGAGATGATCGCGCCCATCTTCTGCAGGACGTTGATGAGGTCCATGATCTCGGGCTCGATCGCCGCGCCCTTGAGCTCGGTGATGCCGTCGGCACGGACCGCGGTCAGCAGCACCTGCTCGGTGGCGCCGACGCTCGGGTACGGAAGCTCGAGCTTCGCGCCGTGCAGGCCGTTCGGGGCCGTCATCCGGATGCCGCTGGGGAGCTTGTCAACGACCGCGCCGAACTTCCGCAGGACCTCGAGGTGGTAGTCGATCGGGCGGTCGCCGATGCGGCAGCCGCCGAGGTCGGGGATGAACGCTTCGCCGAGACGGTGCAGCAGCGGGCCGCAGAACAGGATCGGGATGCGGCTGGAGCCCGCGTGCGCGTCGATGTCGGCCATGTGCGCCGACTCGACCGCGCTCGGGTCGAGCAACAGCTCGCCCTCCTCGGCACCGTCCGTCACCTTGACGCCGTGCACCTCGAGCAGTCCGCGCACCACGCGGACGTCGGAGATGTCGGGCACGTTCCGCAGAACGCTCGGGCTCTCGCCGAGGATGGCCGCGACCATGGCCTTCGTGACGAAGTTCTTGGCGCCGCGGACCTCGATGCGGCCCTGAAGGGGGCGGCCGCCGTTGATCGTGATGCGGTCGCCCTTGAGGCCCACGCGCGCTCCTGCTGCCTGTGCGTCCTGAAGAAGTGATGTCAAAGTTTCACCGGGAGGGTCGTGGGCCGCCAACTGGCGCGGCCCGATTCGTATTCGGAGATTCGCGCCTCGTCGCGCAGGGTCAGGGCGATGTCGTCCAGCCCTTCGAGCAAACGCCAGCGAGTGTAGTCGTCGATGTCGAAAGACACCTGGACCTCACCGACGGTCGCAGTCTTGGCAACCAGATCGACCGTCGCCGGTATTCCCGGCTGGGCTTCGATCGCCGCCCAGAGGCGCTCGGCGTCCTCTTCGGTCACGATGCCCGTCAGCAGCCCCTGCTTGCCCGCGTTCCCGCGGAAGATGTCCGCGAAGCGGGGGCTCAGGACAACGCGGAAACCGAAGTCGCGGAGCGCCCAGACGGCATGTTCGCGTGACGAACCCGTCCCGAAGTCGGGGCCGGCGACGAGCACGGTCGCACCCTGGTATTCGGGGCGATTGAGGATGAACTCGGGGTCCTTCCTCCACTCGTGGAAGAGGGCGTCCTCGAAGCCGGTCTTGGTGACGCGCTTGAGGAACACCGCCGGGATGATCTGGTCGGTGTCGACGTCGGAACGACGGAAGGGGACGGCCGTTCCGGTGACGGTCTCGAACTTGTCCATCAGGCGCCCACCTTCTCTCCGATGCGGGCGTCCGAGCCGCCATCGCCCGGCGTGTCGCCGCCTTCGGCCTCCAGGTCCCAGGGGCTCGACAGCGTTCCGCGGATTGCGGTCGCGGCCGCCACCAGCGGCGAGACCAGGTGCGTGCGGCCGCCCTTGCCCTGCCGACCCTCGAAGTTGCGGTTCGACGTGGAGGCGCAGCGCTCCCCCGGTGCGAGCTGGTCGGGGTTCATGCCGAGGCACATCGAACAGCCCGCGAAACGCCACTCGGCGCCGAACTCCTCGACGATCTTGTCGATGCCTTCGGCCTCGGCCTCGATGCGCACGCGCGCCGAGCCGGGGACCACCATGACGCGCACGCCATCGGCCTTCTTGTGCCCCTTGATGATGGAGGCGAACGCCCGCAGGTCCTCGATCCGGCTGTTGGTGCACGACCCCATGAACACCGCATCCACGGGGATACTCTTCATCGGCGTTCCGGGCTGCAGGTCCATGTACTCGAGCGCGCGCTCGGCGGCGGCGCGGGCGTTGGGGTCGGCGATCGCCGCGGGGTCCGGGATCGACTGACTCAGCGAGACGCCCTGGCCCGGGTTGGTGCCCCAGGTGACGAACGGCTCGATCTCGTTCGCGTCGAGGTAGACCTCGGCGTCGAACACGGCGTCGTCGTCGGTCTGGAGGGTCTTCCAGTACGCGACGGCCTCATCCCAGTCGGCTCCTTCGGGCGCGTGCGGGCGCCCCTTCAGGTAGGCGAAGGTGGTCTCGTCGGGCGCGACCATTCCGGCGCGGGCGCCGGCCTCGATCGACATGTTGCAGATCGTCATCCGGCCCTCCATGGAGAGCGAGCGAATGGCGCTGCCGCGGTACTCGAGCACATAGCCCTGGCCGCCGCCTGTGCCGATCTTGGCGATGACGGCGAGGATGATGTCCTTCGCCGTGACGCCCGGACGCAGTTCGCCCTCGACGGTGATCGCCATGGTCTTGAACTGCTTCAGCGGGAGGGTCTGCGTGGCGAGCACGTGCTCCACCTCGCTGGTGCCGATCCCGAAGGCCATGGCGCCGAACGCGCCGTGCGTCGAGGTGTGCGAGTCGCCGCAGACGACCGTGATGCCGGGCATGGTCAGTCCCAGCTGGGGACCGACGACGTGGACGATGCCCTGCTCGACGTCCCCGAGCGAATGCAGGCGGATGCCGAACTCCTCGGCATTGCGGCGCAGGGTCTCGATCTGCGTGCGGCTGGTGAGGTCGGCGATCGGCTTGTCGATGCCGATCGTCGGCGTGTTGTGGTCCTCGGTGGCGATGGTGAGGTCGGGGCGGCGAACCGGCCGGCCGGCCATCCGGAGGCCGTCGAAGGCCTGCGGGCTGGTCACCTCGTGCACCAGGTGCAGGTCGATGTAGATGAGGTCGGGCGAACCCTCCTCGCCCTTGGCGACCAGATGGTCGTTCCAGACCTTCTCGGCCAATGTCAGTGGCCCGATGGGGGTGCTCATGTCTCTTACGAACTCCTTAGCGTGTGAACGGATCAGCCGTCGACGGACTCCGCGGCGAGGGTGGCCTGATGCTAGGACTCGCCGCGGCAGCTAAGAAGGAGAAGACCCGCGTACACGAGACACAGGGTATCACCGGCCGCGCGCGACCCCGGTCAGGACCGCTGGACCTGCCGCCTCAGGCGGTCGACGCAGCGTCATCCCCCGTCACCGTCTCGACGACGATGACCGTGATGTTGTCGTGCCCGCCCGCCTGGTTGGCGGCATCCACCAGCGCTGCGGCCGGATCCGGGTGCCCCTGGGCGAGGATCTCCGCGATACGCCGGTCGCTCAGCTCACGGGTGAGTCCGTCGGAGCAGATCAGGAAGACCTGACGGCCCTCCTCCGGGATGAGCTCGCTGTCGGTCTCGACGAAGTCCTCCGCGCCGAGGGCCCGCGTGATCACGTTGCGCTCGGGATGCACGGCAGCCTGCTCGTCGGTGATGAGCCCCGCATCCACCAGCTCCTGCACCGCGGAATGGTCGACGGTGAGCTGGCGGAGGTCGTGGCCGTTCCAGAGGTACACCCGCGAGTCGCCGACGTTGACGACCATCCACTGCTCGGCCGCGAGCTCGGGCACGCGGACGCGGACGATCCCCGTCAGCGTCGTCCCGGCGACGGCGGCACCGGACTCGTCGGCACCGGACAGGGAGCGGACGGCGGCGTTGGCCTCGTCGATCGCGATCATGACCTCGTCCGGCGTCGGCCGCGTCCCCGGCTGCAGCGTCCGCGCGAGGCTCTCGACGGCCGTCCGGCTCGCCAGGTCGCCGCGCGCGTGCCCGCCCATGCCGTCCGCGACGACGAAGACCGGGTCCTCCGCGAGAGCGCTGTCCTCGTTGACGTGCCGGACCGCACCGGTGTCGCTGCGGAGGGTCACGCCGACGAGAGAGCTCATGTGCGGGGGTCCTCCTGCGTGCCGTCGACGGCCTGGTTCTGGGCTCCGTCGTCCTCCGAATCGTCGCCGTGGATGGCCGCGGCGACGCTGGTGCCGCTCATCCTCAGCTTCACCAGACTTGCAATCGTAGCGACAACCATCGAGCCGACGATCACGATGAGGGAGGTCCAGGTGCTGATGTCGGGCGCCCATTCGATGTGCTCGCCGCCGTTGATGAACGGCAGCTCGTTCTCGTGCATCGCGTGGAAGACCAGTTTCACGCCGATGAACGCGAGGATGAACGCGATCCCGTACTTGAGGTAGACGAGCTTGTCGAGCAGGTGCCCGAGCAGGAAGTAGAGCTGCCGCAGCCCCATCAGCGCGAACACGTTCGCGGTGAACACGATGAACGGGCTCTGGGTGATGCCGAAGATCGCCGGGATGGAGTCGAGCGCGAACAGCAGATCGGTGGTTCCGAGGGCCAGGAACACCAGGATCAGCGGAGTGAACATGCGCCGGCCGGAGACGGTCGTGCGCAGCTTGTTGCCCTCGTACTGGGTCGAGACCTTAAGGTGGCGGCGCGCGAAGCGGATGAACCAGGTGTCGTTCTCGCCCTCGTCGTCGTGGCTGCCGAACGCCTGGTTGAACGCCGTCCAGAGCAGGAAGGCGCCGAAGAGGTAGAAGATCCAGCTGAAGCTCGCGATGAGGCTTGCGCCGAGCAGGATGAAGATACCGCGGAAGACCAGCGCCAGGATGACGCCGACCATCAGCACCTCCTGCTGATACTTCCTGGGCACGGCGAAGCGGCCCATGATGATCACGAAGACGAAGAGGTTGTCGATGCTCAGGCTGTACTCGGTCAGCCACCCCGCCAGGAACTGCCCGGCGTGCTCGGCGTCGCCGATGAGGAGCATGAGCAGCGCGAAGATCAACGCCAGCGCGATGTAGAACGACACCCACAGCGTCGACTCTTTCGGGCTCGGGATGTGCGGCCGCTTGTAGCTGAGGATCAGGTCGAACGCGAGGATCGCCAGCAGGACGACGAAAGAAGTGATTTCGAACCAGAGGGGCAGGGCGACTTGCACGGGGCAACCTTTCGAAGGCGTCGGACATCGACCGAAAGTCTCTCCCGCACCTGATGGTGCCGCTGTGCCCGGGCCCCCTGCGTCGCAGACCGTGATGACGTGCACAGCGCCGGCTCTCCGAGCCGCCGTGCCGCCTGCGCCTCGAGCCGTCCGGGATACTCCCCTTCGCTACGGACAGCGTAGTGGAGCACGGGGGTATCGTGCTGGCGTGGAGCGGGAGGCCTTCGACAGCTCGGTGATCGCATCGGCGGGATACGACGCTGCGGTCCAGACGCTGGAAGTCGAGTTCGCGTCGGGCGAGATCTACCGGTACCGCCTCGTCCCTCGCCGCGTCTGGCGCGAGCTGCGAGACGCCGACTCGGCCGGCGCGTACTTCAACGCGGTCGTCCGCGACCGGTACCCGGAGGAGTGGATGCCGCATGGCGCGACTCCGGCGTCCTGATGCGCTGGGAGGCCTCATAATGAGGCGGGAGGGGAAACCCTCGGAGAAGATGGGATCCCGCATGGTTCGGTCGGCAGAAGCCGTCGGCGTGCTTCGGCGCAACAGCGTTCGCGAGTACGGGAATCCCGCCGGACGCCCGATCGTGTTCGCGCACGGTTTCGGGTGCAGCCAGGAGATGTGGCGCCGCGTCGTCCCGCACTTCGAGGCCGACTTCCGCGTGATCGTGTTCGATCACGTCGGGGCGGGCGACTCGGATCTGTCGGCCTACGACCGGAGCAAGTACGACTCCCTCCACGGCTACGCGGACGACGTCCTCGAGATCCTCGACGCACTGGATGTGGACGACGTGGTCTTCGTCGGGCACTCCGTCAGCGCGATGATCGGCGTCCTGGCGGCCAACCGCTCCCCCGGACGTTTCGGCCAGCTCGTCCTGGTGGGCCCCTCCGCCCGCTACATCGACGACGGCGCATACGTCGGCGGCTTCACCCGACCGGACATCGACGGCCTCCTGGACGCGCTCGACGCGAACTACCTGGGGTGGTCGCAGGCCGTCGCGCCGATGATCGCCGGCGACCCCGCGCATCCCGAGGTCGGCGCCGAGCTCACCGAGAGCTTCTGCCGCACCGATCCGGCGATCGCCGCACACTTCGCCCGCGTCACCTTCCTCTCCGACAACCGGGCGGATCTGGAAGACGTGACGGTTCCCACCGTCGTGATGCAGTGCTCGGAGGACAGCATCGCGCCCCGCGAGGTCGGCTGGTTCGTGCACGAGCACATCCGCGACAGCGCCTTCGTGCAGTTGAGCGCGAGCGGGCACTGCCCGAATCTGTCCGGTCCTGACGAACTCGCGGACGCCATCACGGCACGTCTGATGGGACCGACGCCGCGGTGACCCGAGCCGACGCGATCTCGCCGGCCGACCTGTACGACCGCGTGCCCTGCGGGCTCGTCACCGTCACCGCGAACGGGCGGATCATCCGCGCGAACGAGACGTTCCGAGCCTGGACCGGTCTCGGTGGGGATCGCCTGCTCGGGATGCCGCTGACCGACCTGCTCGAGCCCGGTGCACGCATCTTCCACGAGACCCGGTTCCTGCCGATCCTGCAGCTGAAAGGCGAGGTGCGCGAGGTCGCGCTGTCCATCCGGACGTCGCAGGATGCGGGCCTCCCCGTGCTGGTCAACGCGGTCGTGGATGCGGCCGGCGACGAGCCGCTCACGCACATCGCGGTGTTCGACGCCAGCCTGCGCCAGGACTACGAACGGCAACTGCTCGCCGCCCGCCGGATAGCGGAGAGCTCGGAGGCGCGCACCCGGGTACTGCAGAACGCCACTACAGCGTTCGGCGCCAGCGAGACGATCGATGGGCTGGCGCAGGCGCTGGCCACCAGCGTGCACACAGGGCTCGGAGCCACGGCGGCGGCCGTCGAGCTCGGCGGGCATGCTGCGCAGGTCGTCGGTGCGTCGCTGGACGACGCGCTGCTCCCGGAGGTCCTCGCGGACAGGATGCGGGATCGGTCCCCGGACGACGAGACCGTTCTGCTGGTCTCGGCACGCGACGCCGCTGACACGGCGGGAACGCCCGCCGCACTGCGCGCGGCACGCCTCGACACCGTCCTGCTCGCGCCGCTCGTCAGCGGCGGCACCACCGTCGGGACCCTCGCCTGCTACTTCGCCCGGCGACCGGACCTCGACGAGAGCACCACGGACCTGGTGCGCTCGCTCAGCCGACAGGCTGTGCAGACGTTCGCGCGCCTCCAGTTGCAGGCGCAGCTGGCGGTGCTGGCGCTGTACGACCCGCTGACCGGACTCGCCAACCGGAATCTCCTGCGCGAGCACCTCGCCAAAAGCATCGAGGCGGCGCTCGAGCGCAACGAACCGCTATCGTTGATCTTCGTCGACCTCGACGACTTCAAGTCGATCAACGACGACCTCGACCACACGGCGGGCGACACCGTGCTGAAGCTGATCGCCGCGCGCCTCGCGGGAGCGGTCAGGGGCGACGACCTGGTCGGTCGCTTCGGTGGCGACGAGTTCATCATCGTCTGCCGGAACACCGACTTCGAACGGGCCTCAGTGGTGGCCGAACGCGTGCGACTCGCCATCCGCCAGCCGCTCGCCGCGGACGGCTGGCAGCGCACCATCACCGCCAGCGTCGGCGTGACGGTCCGTCCCGCGGGGTCCGCCCGGCCCCTCGTCGGGAGCGACCTCTTCCGGGTGGCCGACCGGGCGATGTACCGCTCGAAGGCCCAGGGCAAGGACCAGGTCAGCGTCATCGCGCTGTAGCCATCGCGAATCCGCTATGCGGTCGCAACACCGGCATCCGGCATCCGGCATCCGGCGTCCCTTGCGGCAACACCATATGCGCGCGGAACGACCGGCGCGGAGACGTGGAAAGCCGGGTCCTGCGGCGTCGCGGAGCCGCGGGCGAATCCGGATAGGCTCACCCTCGACCGACCGGGAGGACATGCGATGACGGACATGATGGGCACCACGGCAGTCACCGAGGGCTCCGCGACGCTGGGTCCCCGACCGATGCAGGTCACCGTCGCCTTCTGGGTGTTCCTCGGGCTTGTCGCGATCAGGCTCGTCCTGCTTCCAGCCACCGCCATCCAGCAATGGTCTGTCACCGATCGCGTCATCGCGCATACCAGCGCGAAAGACGGTGCGCGCGTGAGCGACGCTGCAGCGGGGACGCTGCATGCCATCACCATCTTCGGCGACCTCATCGTCGTCGCCCTGTTCGGCCTCTGCCTGCTGGCAGCGTTCCGCATCCGGCGCGGCGCGGGATGGGCGCGGGTCGTGCTGACCGTCCTGGGCGCCGTCTCGTTTGTCATCGCCGCCTTCGGATGGCGCAGCCCCCTCGCTCTCGCCCTCGCGGCAGCAGGAGCCGCGGGCACCGTCCTCCTCTGGTCGGCACCCACCAATAGGTGGTTCCGCGCCGCCCGGGCGATCCGTCTCGCGGAAGCGCAGCGTCGTGCCCAGAGTCTCGGATCGACGGGAACCGCCCCGCTCGACGCGCCGCAGCCTCCCGGCGCCTAGACCGGACTCGTCGCGAACCCGATCGGCGTCACCAGCCGAGCAAGAAAAAAGCCCGCTTCCCTTGCAAATAAAGGGAAGCGGGCTGTTGGTGACCCCAGCGGGATTTGAACCCGCGTTACCGCCGTGAGAGGGCGACGTCCTAGGCCGCTAGACGATGGGGCCGTCTGGCAACTAGAAAATCATGCCACAGATGGGGTTCGGGTGCCAAAACGGGACGGGCGTCCCGGGCGCGTCGCCTCAGGCGAGGACACGGAGTGCGCCGGGCGCGACGGTGACCTCGATCGGGAGGGGGCCGATGCGCTCGCCGTCGGCATAGGCGACGATGTCGTCGGCCTCGACACGCACGCTGGTCACCGGCAGGATCGTCACCTCGGGCAGGCCCGTGTGCTCGCCGCGGAACACCTTCGGGAACATGCGGAGGAAGCGGATCCGGGACATGCGCGCGACGATGAAGAGCTCGAGCCGGCCGTCGGCGAGGTCGGCGTCCGGGACGATCCGCATCCCGCCACCCAGGGAACGGTTGTTGGCGATGGAGACGAGCATCGCATCCACCTCGAGGAGGCGGCCGTCGGCGTGGATGCGGTACGGGCGCGGATGGAGCGTGGCCAACTCGCGCAGCAGCGCGAAGATGTAGCGGCTCCGGCCGCGGGGACGGGTCATGAGGTTGGCGCGCTCGTTGACGGTGGCGTCGAACCCGGCGGAGACGACGCAGCCAAACCACGTCGTGAGCTCGCCGTGGCGGATGGTGCCCGCGTCGATCGTCCGCGGTTCGCGCTGCAGGGCCTCGAGCAGACGGTCGATCGCCGCCTCGGTGTCGTTCACCGGGATGCCGAGGCCGTCGGCGAGGTCGTTTCCGGTCCCGCTCGGGACGATGCCGAGCGGGATGCCGCTCTCGGCGACGAGGTCGATGCCGAGGTTCGCCATCCCGTCCCCACCGACCACGACGAGCGCATCGGCCGGCCCCTCCAGGGCCCGCGCGGTCTCTCGGCGCAGCAGCTCGATGTTGGCCTCGTCCATCGCCACGACCCGATGGCCGGCCTCCCGGAGGCGGTCGACCACACGGGGCCCGACGTCACGGCGGTGCCCGAAGGACGCCATGGGGTTGACCGCGACGACGACGGCCCGCGAAGTTGCAGTCACAGTGCACGATGATGACACACCGGCAGCCGTCTACCCCCTCACAGGCGGACGCGTCGCAGCAGTTGGGCGTTGATCGCGACGACGATCGTCGACAGCGACATCAGCACAGCACCGAAGGCAGGCGACACGACGACACCCAGCCCGATCGCGACACCAGCCGCCAGCGGCAGGGCGATCACGTTGTACCCGGTCGCCCAGGCGAGGTTCTGCAGCATCTTGCGGTAGGTGGCCCGGGAGAGGGTGATCACCTTCGCGACGCCGCGCGGGTCGCTGGAGGCGAGGACGACCCCCGCCGACTCGATGGCGACGTCGGTTCCCGCGCCGATCGCGATACCGACGTCGGCCTGCGCCAGGGCCGGTGCGTCGTTGACGCCGTCGCCGACCATCGCGACCCGGGAGCCGTCGGACTGCAGCTTCGCCACCGTTCCGGACTTGTCGCCCGGCAGCACCTCGGCGAAGACCTCGTCGATGCCGAGCTCCGCGGCGACGGCGTCGGCCACGGCGCGCGAGTCGCCGGTGAGAATTGCGACGCGGATGCCGCGGTCGCGGAGCGCGCGGACGGCTTCGCGGGACTCAGGACGAACGACGTCGGCCAGCGCGATCATGCCCGCCACGCGGTCGCCTCGGAGGACGTAGACGACCGTCTGCCCCTCGGCGGCCGCCCGCTCGGCGGCCAGCTGAACGGCCGGTCCGACCTGGACGCCGCGCTCCGTCAGCAGGCGCGGTGCGCCGACCACGACCGTCTCGCCGTCCACGACGGCCGAGGCGCCTCGACCACCCAGTGCCTCGAAACCTGTGACGGGCACGACCGGGAGACCGCGGCGACGCGCTTCGCGGACGATCGCGGCCCCGATCGGGTGCTCGGCAGGGGCTTCCACCGCCGCGGCGAGCGCCAGCACGGCGTCGTCGTCGGCGTTGTCGGCCGCAATGGCGGCGACTCCCTGGCGGCCCTCCGTGAGGGTGCCCGTCTTGTCGAACAGGACGACGTCGATGCGGCGGGCGTCCTCCATAGCGTGACGGTCACGGATCAGCAGACCGTTGCGGGCACCGAGCGCGGTGGAGATCTGTGCGACGAGCGGGATGGCCAGCCCCAGCGCGTGCGGGCAGGCGATGATCAGCACCGTGACCACGCGCTCAAGGACGAACGCCGGGTCGCCCGGGCGCAGGAGCGTCCAGACGATCAGGGTGACGGTCGCGACGGCGAGCGCGACGTAGAACAGCCAGGCGGCGGCACGGTCCGCCAGGATCTGGGTTCCCGACTTGCTGGCCTGCGCGTCGGAGACCAGCTTCATGATCCCGGCGAGCGCGGTGTCGCCGCCGGTCTTGGTGACGCGCACGACCAGGGAGCCGCTGCCGGAGATGCTCCCCGCGACGACCTGCTGCCCCGCTGCGCGTGTCACCGGCTTGGATTCGCCGGTGAGCAGCGACTCGTCGAGGTCGCTTCTGCCGTCGACGATCTCGCCGTCGGCCGGGACCGCGGAGCCGGGCCGCACCCGCACGAGGTCGCCCACGCGCAGATCGGCCACAGGGACGCTCTCCGGCTCGGCGTGCACGTCGGCCAGACGCTCGGCGGTGTCGGGCAGCAGCTTCGCCAGCTCGCCCAGGGCATCCTGCGCCCCCATCACGGCGGACATCTCGATCCAGTGCCCGAGCAGCATGATCAGGATGAGGGTCGCGAGCTCCCACCAGAAGTCCATCCCGGGAAGGCCCAGCGTGACGGCGACGCTGTAGCCGAAGGCGACCACGATCGCGAGCGAGATCAGCGTCATCATGCCGGGCTGCTTGGCCCTCAGCTCGTCGACGGCACCCCGGAGGAAGACGAGACCGCCGTAGAAGAAGATGACGACACCGAAGACGGCCGGGATGTACTGACTGCCCGGGAAGCGCGGTCCGCCCAGCCCGAGGATCTCCTGCAACCCGGGCGAGAAGACGAGCGTCGGGATGGTGAAGAGGAGCGTCAGCCAGAACTTGCGCCGGAAGATCGCCGGGTCGTGGCCGGCGTGACCGGAATGGTCGTGCCCGGCGTGACCAGGGTGGCCGTGACCGGCATGACCGGAATGGTCGTGCCCCGCGTGACCGGAATGGTCATGCCCTGCGTGACCCACTCCCCCGTGACCGGGGTGCTCCTGGGCGTGGGGATGCTCGTGCTCATGCGCGTGATCCGCCTCGTGCGCGGCGGCCAGCTGCTCCTGGTTCTCGTCCATATCCCTCCAAACAGTACCCCCTAGGGGTATATTCCTCAATGGCCCTCTGCTTGCGTGGGCATCCCATCCGGTATTTCCTGGGAAGCATGAGACTCACCAAGTTCGAACACTCCGGACTCCTGCTCGAGCAGGACGGGCAGAAGCTGTTCGTCGACCCCGGAAGCTTCACCTCCCCCCTGACCGACACTGCGAACGCCGTCGCGGTGGTCATCACCCACGAGCACCCCGACCACTGGACGCCGGAGCAGCTGAAGCGCGTGCTCGACCTCTCCCCCGACGCGACGATCTACGGGCCGGCCGGCGTCGCCGCAGCGGCGACGGACTTCGACGTCACGGTGGTGAACCCGGGCGATACTGTCGAGGTCGGTGCCTTCACGCTCCGCTTCTTCGGGGGCAGGCACGCCGTCATCCACGAGAGCATCCCGGTCGTCGACAACGTCGGGGTGCTGGTGAACGACACCCTCTACTACGCCGGCGACTCCTTCTCGATCCCCGAGGGCGTCGAGGTGGATGTGCTGGCGGCCCCGGCGGGCGCGCCCTGGATGAAGATCGCGGAGAGCATGGAGTACGTCCTCGCCGTCAAGCCCAAGCGGAGCTTCCCCATCCATGAGATGGTGCTCTCGCGCGCCGGCAAGGACATGTCGAACGCTCGCCTGAGCTGGGCCACCGAGCAGAACGGCGGCACCTTCTCGCCGCTGGAGCCCGGCGACTCGCTCGACCTCTGAGCGCCGACCCGTGAGCGGCGAGCGCAGCACGACGACGAGCAGCACCACGGCGAGCACCGACTCCCGCGACGACGGCCCGGCCGTCGTCTGGTTCCGCGACGATCTCCGGGTTGCCGACAACCCGGCGCTCTCCGCCGCCGCCCGATCGGGTCGCCCGGTGCTGTGCGTCTTCGTCTGGGACGACGAGACGCCCGACCTCCGCGTTCCGGGCGCCGCGAGCCGCTGGTGGCTGCACCACAGCCTCGCCGCGCTCACCGAATCGCTCGAACGCCTCGGCGCTGGCCTGACGATCCTCCGCGGGCCGAGCGAACGGGTCATGACCGACCTCCTGGAGACCGCGGGCGCGGCCGCGGTCTTCTGGAATCGCCGCTACGGAGGCGTCGAGCGACACATCGACGAGGCGATCAAGTCGGCTGCCCGCGATGCCGGCCGTGAGGCGACGAGCTTCGCGGCGAACCTGCTGTTCGAGCCGTGGACGATCCGCACGGGACAGGGCACCGCCTTCTCGGTCTACACGCCGTTCTGGCGGGCATGCTTGTCGGCTCCTGAGCCGCGCAAGCCCGGGCCCGCACCCGACTCGCTCCGCGGGGCGCAGGCGCCGTCGACGTTGCAGACGGTGACTCTCGACGATCTCGGTCTCCTGCCGACCCATCCCGACTGGGCGGCCGGACTCCGGGAGGCGTGGGTGCCCGGCGAGGAGGCGGCGCACGAGCAGCTGGAGCGCTTCCTCGCGGAGGATGTGGGCGACTACCGCGAGCAGCGCGACGTGCCCGGCGTGGATGCGACGTCGCGGCTTTCCCCGCGCCTCCGCTGGGGAGAGTTGAGCCCGCACCAGGTGTGGCACGCCACGGCGGAGCGGCGCGACCGCTCGACCGCGCAGGGCGCCTCGACCTTCCTCTCCGAGGTGGGCTGGCGCGAGTTCGCCTACCACACGCTCTTCGAGCACCCGGACCTTGCGACCGTGAACATCCATCGCGAGTACGACTCCTTCCCGTGGCCCCCGCTGGACGATTCAGCGCTCCGGGCCTGGCATCAGGGTCGCACCGGCATCCCGCTGGTGGACGCCGGGATGCGGGAACTGTGGACAACCGGTGTCATGCACAACCGTGTGCGCATGGTCACGGCGTCCTTCCTGATCAAGAACCTGCTGATCGACTGGCGTCTCGGCGAGCAGTGGTTCTGGGACACCCTGGTGGACGCCGACCCGGCGAACAACGCCTTCAACTGGCAGTGGATCGCCGGCAGCGGCGCCGACGCGGCGCCCTACTTCCGCGTGTTCAACCCCGAGCTGCAGCGCGAGAAGTTCGACGCGCACGGCGACTACGTGCGGCGCTGGGTGCCCGAATGGGACACCGAGGAGTACCCCGAGCCGATCGTCGACCTCAAGGAGACCCGCCGCGCCGCCCTGGCCGCCTACGACGCGGTCAAGCGCTCCCGCTGAGCGGGCGCGGGAACCGGCTCAGCGACCCTGCTCAGCGACCGTGCTCGGCGAGGATCTGGTCGACGTCGATCCGCCGGAGCAACTCCTCCCAGTCGATCGATCGCGCCTGATCCGCGACCTCTTCCTCGGCGAACACCTTGCCGCTGCGCTCGACCACGATGCCCGGGGGCAGCATCCGGTTGAGTTCGGCAAGGATCGCGTCGTCGACGGCTTCCGTGTCGAAGTCGGCCCCGACCTGCGCGAAGTAGTCGCCGGACACGGTGTACGACACGATCCCGGTTTCGATGCGGCTCATGTGCCGAATCGTAGCCCGTCCCGGGTAACGGCCGTCAACCTCCACGGACGCGCGTACAGTGCGCCGCATGACCGATCGACCGGATGACACCGCCGTGCCCCGTGACGCCGACGAGTTGAACGACGCCGTCAGCGAGCTCGGCGAGAGCGACACCGACCGTCTCGAGACCGTGCAGGAGCGCAACGAATCGCTCGAGGAGCGCCTTCCGTCCCCTGACGAGCTGCCCCGCACGCACGGTTCCCCCGGTCAGGGGTAGCCGCCACGATCTGTCCCCGGGTGGGGACTGGGATGGGCTGAGCCGGCTCTGTACGTTCGTCAGGTGAGCGGACAACGGATGCGTGACCGAGCCCCCGGTGCGGCGGTGATGGAGCAGGTGGTGCGCCTCCAGCAGGCGTCGCCTCCGCGCTCACCGCTGGCCCGCGCGTTCGGCGTGCACCCGCTGCCGGAGGACGCGCATCCCTGGTTCTCCGGCGCGCTCGGCGAACGCGAGGTCGGAGCAGCGCTCGACCGTCTTCCGGCCGGATGGAGCGCCTTCCATGCGGTCCCCGTCGGGTCCGGCGAGGCGGACGTCGACCATCTGGTCGTGGGCCCCGGCGGGGTCTTCGTGATCAACACCAAGCACCACCGCGGCGGGAGCGTGACCGTATATCAGCGGGCCGTGCTCGTGAACGGCGCAAAGCAGCCGTACCTCCGCAACTCCGACTTCGAGGCCTCCCGGGTGCGCGGCCTGCTGCTGCGCGCCGGCATCGAGGCGCGGGTGCAGCCGGTGATCGCCGTGGTGGGCGCGAAGGAGGTGCGTTTCCGCCAGCAGCCGTCGCGGGCGACGCTGCTGCGGGCCGAGTCTCTGGTGCGCTGGCTGAGCCGTCGCCCTGCGGTGCTGGATGCGGCGACGGTCGCGCGCGCTGCGCACCTCTTCGACGACCCGGCGACCTGGCGACCGGTGGCGTCCTCGGCCGACACGACGGAACGGTTCGATGCCATCGCGCGGCAGGTCCGCTGCGCGCAGCTCGTACGCGCCGGCTGGGGCGTGGCGTTCGGGCTCGGGCTGTTCGCCGTCGCGCTGCCGTTCCTCCCGCACTAGTCCAGCGGTCTCAGGCGAGACCTGGCGGTCTCAGGCGATGCGGGCCGTGGTCCGCATCGTGAGCGCGAGCGCACCCTCCGCCTCCGACAGCTCCAGCTGCACCCGGGCCTCGGTCAGCTCCCCCAGTGACCGCAGGTGCGTGCCGCCGCACGGGATCTCCACCACGCCCTCCGGCAGTTCGGCGCGCCAGTACCGACGGTCGCCCAGACCGAGCCGTCCGCCCTCGCGCGCTATCGACACCGGAGCGCCGGTCGCGAGCCAGCCGGCGAGCGCCCGGTTCGCGGCCGCCTCGACCTCGTCGAGCTGTGCGGCGAGATCGGCAGCGGCAAAGCCCTTCTTGCGCAGGCTCTTGCCGATCCGGTACTCGTCGATCGAACCGCCCTCCAGGATGCGCGAGCTGCTGATCGCGAGCTGGTCGAAGTTGGGGCGACCGCGCCCATCGACCGTGACCTCTTTCGTCCACAGTCCTGACAGCGCCTCGTTGAGTGCGAGCGACGCCAGGTGACAGGCGGTATGACCGGCGGACAGCGCGTGGCGTCGGGCGGCATCCACGCTGATCGTCACGGCGTCGCCCTCCGCGAGTCCGGCCGGGTCGTCGACGAGATGGCAGACGACGAACGCCCACCCCTCTGTTCCGGTCCGCACGGGCGCATCCCCGACGTGCAGCACGGTCCCGTCCGTGGCGCCGACGACCGCATCCACGATGTCGTACGTGCGACCACCTGCGGACAGGACGCCGGCGTCGGCCGGCTGATCCGGCCACACCGGGTCCACCGGGTGGAAGGCCGTGCGGTCGAGGATGACCGCGGCTCGACCGTCGGCGAGCGGCTCGACGTGAAGGACGGCACCGGTCGAGGTGAGGTCGCCGTCGGGATACGTGACGGCTGTGTCGATGCTGGGGAGGCTCATGCCTCCAGACTATTCGCGGGCCGTGCCTCGGGACGCAGAGCGCAGGTCTGCAGCCCGCGCTGGCGGAAGGGACCCGCGGTACGGCAGCATGGCGGCATGGCGAATCCCGGCGACCAGAACTGGCAGCGCGTCCCCATCGATCCGCAGAGCGTCGACGCACCCCTGTCGCGCGCCGCGGTCTTCCTGGTCGTCACCGTCGCCGACACACCGGAGGCGCTCGCCACCGTCAAGGACGTGCTCGGCGGGATCACCGACCACGTCAAGACGGTCGGCTTCCGCGACCTCGGCGCCCGCCTTTCCTGCAATGTGGGGATCGGTGCGGACCTGTGGCGCCGCATCACCGATGCGCCTCCGCCGCGCGAGCTGCATCCGTTCCGCGAGATCGCGGGGCCCGTGCACACGGCCGTGTCCACGCCCGGCGACCTGCTCTTCCACATTCGGGCGGAGCGCGGCGACTTCACGTTCGAGCTGGAGCGTCAGCTGCTCGACGCGCTGGGCGACGCGGTCCAGGTGGTGGATGAGGTCACCGGCTTCCGGTACTTCGACGCCCGCGATCTGCTCGGCTTCGTCGACGGGACCGCCAACCCGGCGGGCGGCGACATGGCGGACGCCACCACCGTCGGGGACGAGGATCCCGATCACGCCGGCGGGAGCTACGTGGTCGTGCAGAAGTACCTGCACGACCTCTTCTCGTGGAACCGGCTCCCGGTGCCGTCGCAGGAGGGTGTGATCGGCCGGACCAAGGTGGAGAACATCGAGCTGGACGACGCGGAGCACGGCCAGAAGTCGCACAAGACGCTGGCGACGATCGTCGACGAGGCAGGCGTGGAGCACGACATTCTGCGTGACAACATGCCCTTCGGGCGCCCCGGTCACGGTGAATACGGCACGTACTTCATCGGCTACTCCCGTGCGCTCTGGGTCATCGAGCGGATGCTGGAGCGGATGTTCGTCGGCGATCCGGAGGGCAGCTACGACCGCATCCTCGACTTCTCGACGGCTGCGACCGGCTCGACCTTCTTCGCGCCGACCCGCAGCTTCCTGGAGTCGCTGGAGAGCTGATCCTTCCGCCGCCTCCGGACCTGGCCGAGCGCGATGCCCGCGAGCACGATCACGAGGCCGGCCAGCTGTCGTCCGGACAGCGCCTCGCCGGCGACCAGCGCGCCGATGACGACACCGGTGACGGGATTGAGCAGGCCGATGAGGCCGACGGTCCCGGCGGGCAAGTGCCGCAGGCCCGCGAACCAGGCGACGAACGCCACCGCGGTCGCGACGATGGTCACGTAGGCGAAGCCGGCGATGGCCGGTCCGTCGAGAGCGGGCGGCGCACCTTCGACCACCAGCGCGACGGGAAGCACGAGGAGCCCGCCCGCGAGCAGCTGCCATGCCGTCGACGCGACCAGGTCCACGGTTCCCCAGCGCGTCGCCAGTGCGTAGCCGACGGCGGAGGAGGCGAGCGCCAGCACCGCCAGCGCGATCCCGATGGGGTCCACGGGACGGTCGCCGCCGAACAGCATCAGGGCGACCCCCGCGATCCCGGCCACTCCCCCGGCGAGAGCCAGGATGCGCGGGCGCTGCCCGAGAAGGACCCGCGCGGCCGCCATCATGACCAGCGGCGAGGCGGCCATCACGGTCGCCGCCACTCCCGAGGGAAGCCGCTGGGCCACCGCGTACACGAGCGCGAAGAAGCCTCCGGTGTTGAGCATCCCGAGCAGCGCGGAGCGCCACCACCAGGCGCCGTGCGGTCGCTGCCTGCTCAGCAGAAGCAGGATGACGCCCGCGGGCAGCGCGCGGATGACCGCGCCCCACAGCGGCTCGGCCGGCAGCACGGCGCGCGTGACGACGTACGTCGAGCCCCACGCGACGGGTGCGATGGCGGTGAGCAGCATCCAGCGCCAGGCGTTGGTTCTCGTGGTAGCTTCCATGGAAGCTACTTTAGCTTCCGTGGAAGGTATTGTGAAGGCATGGACGAACCGACCGACGCCGTCGACCGCATCCAGGCCGAGTGGAGGCGCGAGCGGCCCGACGTGGACGTCGCCCCGCAGGGCGTCATCGGGCGACTGCACCGGGTGGCCGCGCGCCTCACCGACGAGCTCGACACCGTCTACGACGCGCACGGACTCGCCGAGGGCGACTTCGACGTGCTCGCGACGCTCCGTCGCGCCGGCTCCCCGTACGAGCGCACGCCCGGCGAGCTCGCCGAGCACACCATGATCACCACGGGCGGGATGTCGAAGCGCATCGACCGCCTCGAACGCGCGGGAATGGTGGCGCGGCGCGCATCCGAGACCGATGGCCGCGGACGCGTCGTCGCTCTCACCCGTCGCGGACGGGAGACCATCGACGCGGCGTTCACCGACCACATGGCCAACGAGCGCCGGCTCGTCGACCGGCTGAACAGCAGGGATGCGGCCGAGCTCGAGCGCATCCTCACCGAGTGGCTGGCCCGCCTGGAATCGTGAGGCGTTGGTCGTAACACGGCGCAAGGAAGTTGCGGGCCCGCGCCGACGTGCGGGAGTCTGAAAGACCCCACAGCACCGTGAATCCACCCGGAGGATCCATGTCCCGTTCGCGCCGCATCCTCGCCGCCGCAGCAGCATTCACCGCCGCAGCGCTCACCCTCGCCGGGTGCGCCGCGGGTTCGAGCGGAGGGTCGTCCGCGGGCGACGACTACACCACCCCCGGCAAGCTGACCATCGGCACCGCCGAGCCGGCGTACTCGCCGTGGGTCCAGGACGACAAGCCGCAGTCCGGGAAGGGCTTCGAAGCCGCCGTCGCGTACGCCGTGGCCAAGCAGCTCGGGTTCGCCAAGGGCGACGTCACCTGGGTGCGCACGACCTTCGACCAGGCCATCGCTCCGGGCCCGAAGACCTTCGACTTCAACCTGCAGCAGTTCTCCATCACCGACGAGCGCAAGAAGGCGGTCGACTTCTCGTCGCCGTACTACGAGACGACACAGGCGGTGGTGACGGTCGCATCCTCCCCCGCCGCGAAAGCGAAATCCCTGACCGACCTGAAGAAGCTGTCCATCGGCGCGCAGTCCGCGACGACCAGCTTCAACGCCGCGGAGAAGCAGATCGCACCGCAGGGCGGCGTGCAGGCGTTCAACTCCAACGACGACGCCAAGCTGGCACTCGAGAACAAGCAGGTCGACGCGATCGTCGTCGACCTGCCGACCGCCTTCTACCTCCGCGACGCCGAGCTGAAGGACGGCAGCATCGTAGGTCAGCTCCCCAAGGTCTCCGGCCAGGAGGGCGACCGGTTCGGACTGGTCCTCGCCAAGGACAGCCCCCTCACCACGAAGGTGACGGCCGCGGTGGATGCGCTGCGGAAGGACGGCACGCTCGACAAACTGGCCGAGCAGTGGCTCGCCGCGGACGGTGACGCGCCCGTGCTCAAGTAGCCTTCGACGGTGACCGACACCTCGACGCCGCCGACCGTCGACGCTCCACAGCCGAGCGCCGTCGAACGGGACCGGCGGCTGTACCGCAAACGGCAGACCACGCGCTCGGTGCTGATCAGCCTGGGCAGCACGCTGGTCGTGGCCGTTCTCGCCTGGGTGTTCGTGATCAACACGCCGGGATGGGCGCGCGTCCAGCAGACCTTCTTCGACCCGGCCGTCGCGGTGCAGGCTTGGCCGCGGGTGTTCGACGGGCTGCTGCTGAACATCCGCGTGCTCATCGTCGCGGCTCTCGGCGTGCTCGTGGTGAGCATCCTGCTCGCCACCGTGCGCACGCTCCGCGGACCGATCTTCTTCCCGTTGCGCGCGCTGGCGGCGGGCTACACCGATCTGTTCCGCGGCATGCCGCTGATCATCGTCCTGTACCTCGTCGGCTTCGGGCTGCCCGGCCTCGGGGTGTTCCCGCGCATGCCACCGGAGTTCTGGGGCACGCTCGCGCTCATCCTCGTGTACTCCGCCTACGTCTCGGAGGTGTTCCGCGCCGGCATCGAAGCGGTGCACCCGTCCCAGCGGCTGGCGGCGCGCGGCCTCGGGCTGTCGCACTACCAGACGCTGCGGCTCGTGATCCTGCCGCAAGCGGTACGCAAGGTGACACCGGCACTGATGAACGACTTCGTCGCGATGCAGAAGGACGTCGGGCTGATCTCGGTGCTCGGCGCGGTGGATGCGGTGCGCGCGGCCCAGATCGAGACGGCGGCCACCTACAACTTCACGCCCTACGTGCTGGCCGGGCTGCTGTTCGTGCTCTTGGCGTGGCCGACCATCCGGCTCACCGATTGGTACGCGGCGCGCGTCCGCAGCCGCGAGCAGGTCGGGAGCATCGTATGAGCGAGCCGGTCCTGCGGCTGACCGGGATCCGGAAACGGTTCGGTGAGACCGAGGTGCTGCGCGGCATCGACCTCGACGTCCAGGAGCACGAGGTCGTCGCGCTGATCGGCGCCAGCGGCTCGGGCAAGTCGACACTGTTGCGCACGATCAACCTCCTGGAGCAGCTGGACGACGGCCAGATCCTCCTGCGCGGGACGGACATCAGCGACCCGCGGATCGCGGCCGACGCCGTGCGCGGACGCATCGGGGTCGTCTTCCAGCACTACAACCTCTTCCCGCACCTCAGCGTGCTCGACAACGTGACCCTCGCCTCCCGTCGTGTGCACCGCATCCCCCGTGCTGCGGCCGAAGAGAAGGCGCTCGCACTGCTGGACGGCATCGGGCTGGGCGACAAGGCCAAAGAGTTCCCGGATCGCCTCTCGGGCGGCCAGCAGCAGCGGGCGGCCATTGTGCGCGCCATCGCCACGGATCCGGAGCTGCTGCTTCTCGACGAGGTGACCAGCGCGCTGGACCCGGAGCTCGTGGGCGAGGTGCTGGAACTGGTCCGCACGCTCAAGGCGTCGGGGACGACGATCGTGATGGCGACCCACGAGATGGCGTTCGCACGCGATGTCGCGGACCGTGTGGTGTTCCTCGACCGTGGGGTGATCGCGGAGCAGGGGCCGCCCGCGCAGCTCTTCGGTGCGCCGACGGAGGACCGCACCCGGGAGTTCCTCGCCCGGTTCTCGGAGTGGACGACGTAACGCGGCGAAGGCTTTCGCAACAGGTCGTCATCTTCGTGGCGAGCGGGTGCGGCCGCGCGGTACAAACGGTCGATCATGTCGCGCATCTTCACGAGCAAGTTCAACCCGGGGCGGGCCCGCTGGGAGCTGGTCGTCACCCCGCAGGGCGACGTCTACGCGTTCCCGCTCACGCTGCCGATCGCGCAGCGTCAGGTGCTCGGCGGTCACCGGCGCTACCTCGTGGGACGCGTCACCAAGGGCTCGGCGGCCTGGACGGCGGCAGGCCCGTCCGGGCTCGTCTACGGGACGACGTTCCCCACGCTCCCCTCCGCGCTGGAGGCGATCGCGGACGAGGTCGACCTCGCGCCGGTGCCGTGACGGGTGCGGGCCGGAGTGGGGGCTCTTACGTCAATGGGAGGAGATCCCGTGGGCGCAGCGACGGAGATCCGGCGGCTATCGGAGGAGAAAGGGCGCCCAACCTCCTCCGGACCGCGGTGCAGCAGGAGAATCGGCGCGATTTCGGCCGATTCTCCTCCGCTGGCGGGAGCGGCGGCGCGGGTCGGCAGGGGCCCAGCGACGGAGATCCGGCGGCTATCGGAGGAGAAAGGGCGCGAAATCTCCTCCGGACCGCGGTGCGACAGGAGAATCGGCGCGATTTCGGCCGAATCTCCTCCGCTAGCGGGAGCGGTGGCGCGGGTCGGCAGGGGTCGAGCGACGGAGATCCGGCGGCTATCGGAGGAGAACGGGCGCGAAATCTCCTTCGGACCGCGGTGCGGCAGGAGAATCGGCGCGATTTCGGCCGAATCTCCTCCGGTGGCAGCTAGCGCGGGGCGTCAGGAGGACTTGAGCAGCGCGTCCTCGAGGGCGACCCAGGGCAGCATCGCGCACTTGACGCGGGTGACGTACTTCGAGACGCCGGCGAGGGCGACCGCGTCGCCGAGCAGCTCCTCGTCGCCGTCGAGCGTGCCCTTCGACTGCATCAGCTCACGGAAGGCGGCGATGGATGCGGCCAGCCGCTCGCGGTCCACATCCTCCACCAGGTCGCTGAGCAGCGACGCGGACGCGGTCGAGATGGAGCAGCCGTGCCCCTCCCAGCCGATGGAGACGACGCGCCCGTCGGCCGCCGTGCGCACGCCGACCGTCACCTCGTCGCCGCAGGTTGGATTGAACTGGTGGGAGCTGGCCGCTTCGTCCCCCGCGATGCCGTAACCGTGCTTCTCGCGGGCGTGGTCGAGGATGACCTGCTGGTACAGGTTCTGCAGGTCGCTCATCGCGCACCCCCGCCCGTGACGCCGAAGAAGGCTCGGGAGTCCGCGATCGCCTCGATCGCCGCATCCACCTCGTCCGCTGTGTTGTAGAGGTACGTGCTGATGCGCGTGCTCGCCGTCGCACCGAAGCGGCGGTGCACCGGCTGGGCGCAGTGGTGGCCGACCCGGACGGCGATGCCCCTGTCGTCGAGGAACTGGCCGACATCGTGCGCGTGGATCCCCTCCACCACGACGCTCGCCAGGCCGACGCGCGGCACGCCCGGTCCAGGGCCCAGAATGCGGACAACCTCGAGCTCGCCGAGCCCGGCGAGCAGACGCTCCCCGAGCGCCTCCTCGTGGGCCTCGATCTCCGGCATGCCGACCGCCTCCAGGTAGTCGACCGCCGCCGCCAACGCGACCGCCTGCGACACGCGCTGCGTGCCGGCCTCGAATCGCTGCGGCGCCGGCAGGTACTCGGCGCCCTCTAGGGTCACCTGCGTGATCATCGAGCCGCCGGTGAGGAAGGGAGGCAGCGCGTTCAGCAACTCGCTGCGGCCGTACAGCGCTCCGACCCCGGTCGGGCCGAGCATCTTGTGACCCGAGAACACTGCGAAGTCGACGTCGAGCGCCGGGAAGTCGACCCCGAGGTGCGGGACGGACTGGCAGGCGTCGAGCACGACGAGGGCGCCGTGCTCATGGGCCAGCGCGACCAGCTCGGCCACAGGATTGATGCCGCCGAGCACGTTGGAGACGTGGGCGAACGCGACGACCTTGGTGCGCGGACCGATCAGCTCCGCCGCCTGGTCGAGGCGCAGCATCCCGTCGTCGGTGAGGCCGATCACGCGCAGCGTCGCGCCCGTGCGGGCCGCGAGCTCCTGCCACGGGATGAGATTTGCATGGTGCTCGGCCTCCGTGACGACGAGCTCGTCGCCCGGGCCGAGACGGAAGCGCTCGGCGGCCGAGCCGCCGCGACCCAGCGACGCGTTCGACATCCCGTACGCGAGGAGGTTGATGCCCTCGGTGGCGTTCGAGGTCCACACCAGTTCGTCCGGCTGGGCGCCGACGAAGGCCGCGACACGTGCGCGCGCATCCTCGAACAGCTCGGTCGCCTCGCCCGCGACGGTGTGGGCACCGCGATGCACGGCCGAGGTGTACCGCTCGGCGAAGGCGCGTTCGGCGTCGAGCACCTGTCGCGGCTTCTGCGACGTGGCCCCCGAGTCGAGATAGACGAAGGGGTGGCCGTTCACCTCTCGGGAGAGGATCGGGAAGTCCGCACGCAGGGCGGTCGGGTCGAGGGTTGTGGTGCGCATACCGGCCACAACGTTACCGGGCCCCACTTCAATCCCGCTGAGTATGTCGGCGCCGTGGCGCTTCCCCTCCGGACGGCCGGTTCGCTAGGCTGCTCCCGGCCCCCGGATGGGGGCAGACTCCCACGCTCTGATCGCAAAGGTGCGTCATGTCCGACACTCTCCCGACCTCTTCCCGCCTCCGTCGAACGCTCGTCAGCGCAGCCGGAGTCCTCGCCCTCGCCCTCGGCGTCGGCCTGGCCGATGCACCGGCCGCGACCGCCTGGGACCCCGGTCACGGCGACGCGGCGCTCGCGCCCCGCACCGCCTTCACGATGGCGCCCGACGGCTCCAGCGGCGCCACGCAGGGCGGCGAGGGCATCCCGAACATCGACTCCGTGAAGAAGACGATCGCGACCTACTACGGCGACCCCGGCACCGGGATCGCGAACAAGACGAGCTCCCCCTACATCAGCGAACTCGGCGGCATCCTGGGCCGGGAGAAGGCGGAGTTGAAGGCGGGCTACGACCGCGCTGTGCGCCACGGCCAGAAGCCCGCGATCGTCTTCGACACCGACGACACCACGCTGTGGACGTACGACATGGAAGTCGCGGACATGCACTTCACCTTCAACCCCGCCGAACAGGATGTGTGGGTGCAGGGACAGCGCTTCCCGGCGACGCCCGGCATGGTCGACTTCGTCAACCAGGCGGCGGCCATGGGCTACACCGTCTTCGGCCTGACCGGCCGCAACGACAACCAGAAGGCCGCCACGCTGGGCAACCTGTCGAAGGTCGGTTTCACCGCTTTCTCCGCCGACCGCTTCTACACGAAGTGGACGGGAACGGGCGCATCCCAGCAGCCGCCGTACGTCACCTGCGCCGCAGCCAGCTGCACCACCGTCGAGTACAAGGCGCTGACCCGCAAGCACATCCAGGACCTCGGCTACACCATCACGCTCAACGTGGGCGACCAGTGGTCCGACCTGCAGGGCGGCTACGCCGAGCAGGCGCTGAAGCTCCCCAACCCCACCTACTACCTGCCCTCGGCCGACCTGCCCGGCGTCAGCGAGCCGCGTCTCGCTCCGCGCACGCACTTCCGGATGGCGCCCGACGGTTCGAGCGGCGCCACGCAGGGCGGCGAAGGCATCCCGAACATCGACTCGGTCAAGAAGACGATCGCGACGTACTACGGCGACCCGGGGACCGGCATCGCGAACAAGACCGATTCGCCGTACATCCGTGAACTGCACTCGATCGTGCAGCGGCAGGCGCCGGTGGTCGCAGCTCAGTGCTTCGTAGAGAAGAAGCTGCACAAGAACCCGGCGATCGTGCTCGACACGGACGACACGACCCTCTGGACGTACGACATGGAGGTGGCGGACATGCACTTCACCTTCAACCCGGCCGAGCAGGACGTCTGGGTGCAGGACGAGCGCTTCCCGGCGACGCCGCACATGACGACGCTCGCCGCGGTCGCCCAGAAGGCGGGCTGCACGCTGGTGGGCCTCACGGGCCGGAACGACGACCAGAAGGCGGCGACCCTCGGCAACCTGGCGAAGGTCGGCTACACCGGGTTCACTCCGCAGAACTTCTACACGAAGTGGACGGGTGTCGGCGCCTCCCAGCAACCGGCGTACATCAGCTGCGCCACGGCCAAGTGCACGACCATCGAGTACAAGTCGCAGACGCGCGCGCACATCGAGTCGGCGGCCGGCGGGAAGTACGACATCGTCGCCAACTTCGGCGACCAGTACAGCGACCTGATCGGCGGGCACGCCGACCGGACCGTGAAGCTGCCGAACCCGACCTACTACCTTCCGTAGCGGCCCGTCCGCTCGGCTGTGCCGCCGGTAGGCTCGGGGCATGGTCGAGCGGACGAACGGTTCCCCCTGGTTCTTCATTCTCGGCGTCGCGCTGGTCGTGGTGGGTCTGGCCGGCCCGCTGCTGTTCGACGCCGTGACCAGCGACGTGAACTGGCTCGTCCGCGGTCTCGGAGTGCTGGTCGCCGTCGGCGGCGGCGTGCTCATCGGCTTCGGGGTGCGTCGGCGCCAGGGGCGCTGACGGTGGCGGCGACTACGCTGCATCCCATGAGCACCCTCACCTCTTCCGACGGCAGCACGATCGCGTACGAGATCGACGGCTCAGGGCCGGCCATCGTGCTGGTCGACGGAGCCACCTGTTTCCGCGACGCCGGACCGATGCGCCCGATCGCGGCGGCGCTGCGGGAGCGCCTCACGGTGGTCCTGTACGACCGGCGCGGGCGCGGCGAGAGCAGCGATCGGCTGGCGGACCCGTCCGCGCGGGCGGATGCCGTCGCGCGCGAGATCGAAGACCTTGCGGCCCTGGTGGATGCCGTCGGCGGCTCCGCGACGCTCTTCGGAATGTCGTCGGGCGGCGCTCTGGCGCTGGCCGCGACCGCAGCGCTGGGGGCCGAGCGCGTGCCGCGCGTCGCGGTGTACGAGCCGCCGTACCTGCCGGACTCGATGCTGCCCTCCGCCGAGGCCTACACGCGAGAGCTCGCGGGGGCGTTGGCCGCCGATGACCGGGCGGCCGCGGTCGAATTGTTCCTGCGGCGGGTGGGCGTCCCCGAGGCGGGCATCGAAGGGATGCGCAACTCGCCCGGGTGGGAGTCGACCCTCGCGCTGGCGCCGACCCTCGCGTACGACGACGCCGCGATGGGCGACAGCCGCGTGCCGGACGACCTGCTGCAGGCGGTCTCTGTCCCCGTGTTGGCGCTCGCGGGCGAGCAGACCCCGGGGTTCCTGCGGGTCGGCGCCGAGGGCGTCGCTTCCGGGGCGCAGGACGGCGACTTCGAGGTGGTCGCCGGTCAGACGCACGACGTCTCGGGCGAAGCGGTGGCGCCCCACCTCATCCGCTTCGTCACCGGCTGAGCCGACTCGCCGAGCCGACCCGCGCTTGGCCGACCGCTCTGAGCGGCCCGCGCTGAGTCGACCCGCACGAAGCGCGGGCCGACTCAGCGTCGCGCGGTCAGCCGCGGACGGCCTCCGCCTCCCGCGGCCGCCCGGAGATTCCACGGATCGGGCTCTCCGCCTGCTCCGCCTCGTGATCGGGGCCGAGCGGGATGCCGGTCCGGTCGCGCAGCACGAGCGTCGCGAGGAGCCCGAGCACGGTCATGCCGGCGAGGTACCACGTCACGGACAGCGTGGTTCCGGTGGCCTGCACCAGCGCCGTCGCGATCGTCGGTGCGAAGGCGCCGCCGAGGATCGCGCCGATCGCGTACGAGATCGACACCCCGGAGAAGCGGATGGATGCCGGGAACAGCTCCGAATACAGCGCCGCCTGCGGGCCGTACGTGAAGCCCAGCCCGATCGTGAGGATCGCCAGACCGAGGAACAGCATCCCTGCGCTCCCCGAGTTGACGAGCGGGAACAGAGCGAACACGCCCACGAGCTGCAGGATCCATCCCACGATGTAGGTGGTCCGGCGACCGATGCGGTCGCTCAGCCATCCGGCGAACCAGGTCGCGAGCAGCCAGGTGACCGCCGAGGCGGCGACCGCCCAGAGCACCGGTCCGCGATCGAGCTTCAGCGGCCCTTCGGGGTTCGTCGCGTAGTTCTGGATGTAACCGCCGGTGGTCATGTAGCCGACGGCGTTGTTTCCCGCGAAGACGAAGGCCGCCACGATCACCAGCAGGGCGTGCTTGCGGAACACCTGAACGATCGGCATCCGGGTGCGCTCACGTCGCTCGGCGATCTCGGTGAAGACCGGGCTCTCCTCGACGCTGCGCCGCACCCAGTAGCCGATGACGATGAGCACGACGGACAGCAGGAACGGCACGCGCCATCCCCACGCGAGGAAGGCATCCCCGGGGGCGATCACGGTCATGACGGCCATGGTCCCCGACGCCAGCAGCAGACCGAGCGGCACGCCGATCTGCGGAGAGGCGCCGAAGAGGCCGCGCTTGGCCGTCGGCGCGTGCTCGACCGCCATCAGCACCGCGCCGCCCCACTCGCCGCCGGCCGAGATGCCCTGCAGCACCCGCAACAGCACGAGCAGGATCGGCGCGGCGATCCCGATCGCCTGGTAGGTGGGCAGCAGCCCGACGAGGGCGGTGGAGACCCCCATCAGGATCAGCGTCGATACGAGGACGACCCGGCGGCCGTAGCGGTCGCCGATGTGCCCGGCCAGGAAGGCGCCGAGCGGACGGAACAGGAAGCTCACGCCCACCGTCAGAAACGACAGGACGGTCGCGAACTGCGGGCCGGCGGGCGCGAAGAACAACTCGCCGAAGACGAGTCCAGCGGCCGAGGCGTAGATGAAGAAGTCGTACCACTCCACGGTGGTGCCGATCACGGTTGCGAAGACGACCCGCCGGCGATCGCCCTGCGATCGGATGCTGCCGGTAGGGGTGAAGGGGGATGCGCTCATCGTTGTGTTCTCCCAGTGCTGCGACATCATTGTCACGGAGCGGCGCTCCGATCCGGCAATGATATACGATTTCGCATCCGACGCAACGGGCGATGACCGCAACACCTTCGCTATCCCACCGCGTCGAGTTCGCGCACCGCGTCGGCGGGCAGGACGAGGGCCGCTCCTGCGATGTTCGCGCGCAGGTGTGCCACCGAGGAGGTACCCGGGATCAGCAGGATGTTCGGCGAGCGCTGCAACAGCCACGCGAGTGCCACGGCCAGGGGTGTCGCCTCCAGCCGGGCGGCGACCGACGCGAGGACACCGGACTGCAGCGGCGTGAAGCCGCCGAGCGGGAAGTACGGCACGTAGGCGATCCCGTCGCGCGCGGTCTGCTCGATGAGCGCGTCGTCGTGACGGTTGGCGATGTTGTAGAAGTTCTGCACGGTGACGACGGGAGCGATCGTCTGGGCCTCGGCCAGCTGCTCTGCGTCCACGGTGCTCACGCCCAGGTGACGGATGAGTCCTTCGCACTGCAGGTCGGCGAGCGTGCCGAACTGCTCGGCGAGCGAACCCGGCTCCGGGCGGTCGAACCCGCCCACCCGCAGGTTGACGATGTCGAGCACCTCGACACCGAGAGAACGGAGGTTCTGGTGCACCTGGTCGCGCAGCTGCTGCGGCGAACGGGCATGCGGCCAGTTTCCGTCGGCGTCGCGCTCGGCGCCGACCTTCGTGACGATGTGCAGGTCGTCGGGATACGGCGCGAGCGCCTCCCGGATCAGTTCGTTCGTGACGTGGGGACCGTAGAACTCGGCGGTGTCGATGTGCGTGATCCCCGCCTCCACGGCGGCCCGCAGCACGGCGAGCGCCTCGTCGCGATCGGCCGGCGGCCCGAAGACACCCGGGCCGGCGAGTTGCATGGCGCCGTATCCGACGCGGGTGAGTTCGAGGTCCCCGGTGCGGAAGGTGCCGCCGGGGAGGGAGGAACGGGTGGTGGTCTCGCGGTCTGTCATGACATCCACTCTGCGCCGTCGCGCACCGCGTAGGCAGTGCCGCGGCGATCCTGGGGATGGGAGGACCTGGCTGCGGGTTGTGAGCGCTTCTAGACTCGCGCTGTGTCTTCCCGCCCCGATCCCAACGCGCTCGGCGAGTACCTGCGCGCCCGACGCGAGCAGGTCGACCCGGCGTCGGTGGGCCTCCGTGTGACCGGTGTCCGGCGCACTCCCGGTCTCCGCCGCGAGGAAGTCGCCACCCTCGCCGGCATCAGCGCCGACTACTACCTGCGGCTCGAGCAGGGCCGCGACCGCCACCCCTCCGCACAGGTGCTCGCCGCGCTCGCCCGGGTCTTCGGACTCGACGCGGCGGCGACCGACTACCTCCTCAGCCTCTCCGAGCCGCGGCCGACGGCCGCCCGGCGCCCGGCGCGGCGGCCCGTTCCGAAGGGCATTCTGCAGCTGCTGGAGGTGCTGGAGCTCCCCGCATTCGTCGAGGACAGGATGTTCGACGTCCTGGCCGCCAACGCTCTCGCCGAGGCGCTGTCGCCCTCCTTGCGTCCCGGTCGCAACCGCCTCCGCTCGCTCTTCCTCGACGAGGAGGAGCGCGCCCTGTACCCGGAGTGGGAGCAGGCCACCGCCGGACTGATCGCGTCATTCCGGGCCTCCATCGGCAGCGAGGTGGACGACCCGCGCATCGCCCAGCTGGTCGGCGAGCTGTCGCTCGGCAGCGAGCATTTCCGGCGGCTGTGGGCGCGCCACGACGTGCGAGGCCTGGGTGGAGGCGCCGCCCGCCTCGACCACCCTCGGCTCGGGATGCTGCACCTCAGCCGCGAGAAGCTGCCCATCGGCGATTCGGGGGGACAGTTGCTCGTGATCTATCACGCCGAGCCCGGCTCGGCCTCCGCCGCGGCCCTCCGCGACCTGGCACCCGCCGATCCGCTCCCGGCCTCGACCTCTGCGCAGCGAGTCGACGCAACACGCCGTTGAGCGCAGCGCTCTGACGGCGTGTTGCGTCCACTCGATGGCCGCACGACCCCTGGTGCAGCGTGACCCCGGTGCAACAGAATGCGTGCATGAAGGCGGCGTCACGCGTGATCCGTACGCCGGACCAGCGACTGCGGATCTTCGTCAGTTCGACACTCAAGGAGCTCGCCCCCGAACGCCGGGCGGCGCGGGCTGCGATCGAGCGCCTGCATCTCGCACCGGTCATGTTCGAGCTCGGCGCCCGGCCGCATCCACCGCGCGAGCTGTACCGCGCGTACCTCGACCAGAGCGACGTCTTCGTCGGCCTGTACTGGGAGCGGTACGGCTGGGTCGCCCCCGACGAGCAGGTGTCCGGACTCGAGGACGAATACAACCTGTGCCCGCCCGCACTTCCCCGTCTGATCTATATCAAGGATCCGTCACCCGGCCGTGAACCCCGGTTGACCGAGCTGCTCGACCGGATCCGCTCCGACGACCGCGCCTCGTTCAAGTACTTCGAGTCGGCGGAGGAGCTCGAGGTGCTCCTCGAGGCCGACCTCGCCACGCTGCTCGCCGAGCGGTTCGAGCTGAGCCGTGTCCCTTCAGAGGCGGAGCGCATCACAGAGGAGCCGGCGCCCGCCCCCGACTCCTCTCTCCCCTCTCCCCTGACCGGACTCATCGGTCGCGAAGGCGACATCGCGGCCGTGCGCGGGATGCTCGCCGACGGCGTGCGGCTCGTCACCATCACCGGTCCCGGCGGGATCGGGAAGAGCCGGCTGGCGATCGCCGCCGCCGGAGGCCTCGCCGAACGGTTCCCCGACGGGGCCGTCTTCGTCGACCTCGCCGCCGCACACGATCGCGCCGGAGTCGTCGGAGCGCTCGCCCAGTCGCTGGGCGTGCGCGACACGGGTGACGCGCCCCTCCCCGACAAGGTCGCGACCGCTCTGCGCGACCGCCGCATCCTGCTCGTGCTCGACAACTTCGAGCAGGCGCTCGCCGCCGCCCCGTTCGTGACGGAACTGCTCGCCGCAGCGCCCGGGGTCAGCGCCGTCGTCACCAGCCGTTCGCTGCTGAGGGTCGGCGGTGAGCGTCGTTACGAACTCGACCCGCTCCCGCCGGCGGAGGCGCTGACGCTGTTCGTGGAGCGCGCGCACGCCGTTCGACCGGACTTCGAGATCACGCCGGGGAACGCGGACGATGTCGGGCGCATCTGCACCGCGCTCGACGGTCTGCCCCTGGCGATCGAGCTGGCCGCTGCGCGCATCCGCGTCCTCCCGCCCGCCGAGCTGGCTCGCCGCCTCGACCGGCGGCTCCCGCTGCTGGTGGGCGGCGCCCGCGACCTGCCGGAACGCCAGCGCACCCTGCGGGCCACGATCGAGTGGAGCGCGCAGCTGCTCGACGGTCCGGAGCGGACCCTGCTCGCTCTCCTCGGTGTCTTCGAGGGCGGGTTCACCCTGGAGGCGGCCGAAGCCGTGGAGGCGTCGATGTCCTCGGAAGGGGCCACCGACGCGGTGCCCGACGTGCTGTCGGCGCTCGCCGCCCTCGTCGACAACAGTCTGGTGCGGCAGCATGAGGATGCGGATCAGGCCCGGTTCTCCCTCCTGGCGACGGTCCGTGAGTACGCGAACGAACGGCTCGAGAAGAGCGGCGGGCTCCCGCCTGCGCAGGACGCCCACGCCGCGTACTTCCTCGCTCTCGGCGACCGGGCCGACGCAGCGCTGGAGGGCAGCGGACAGCACGAATGGGTGATGCGGCTGGGGGCCGACAGCGGCAACCTCCGTGCAGCCGCGCGCTACCTGCTCGACCGGCGCGACTGGGCGCGCGTCGCGCAGCTCGCCTGGAGTCTCTACGTCTACTGGTGGGTGGCGGGACTGCTGGGAGAGGTCCGCGGCTGGATGGAGGATGCGTTGGCATCCGGCGACCCCCTGGACGACCGCACGCGCGCCATCGCGCTCTATTTCACGCAGGCGATCGCCTTCTGGCAGGACCCGGAGGGCACCGTCGTGCCGGCCCTGACCGAGAGCGCCGACCTGTTCCACCGGTCCGGCGACTCCGACGGCGAGGCGCTGGCGCTGATCTCGTTCGCGCTGGCGGTGCTCGCCTCCCCCGCTCCTGACACCGGCACCGCCGACGGCGCGATGGACACGAGCCTCGGCCTGTTCCGCAGCCGCGGCGACCGCTGGGGCGAGGCGATGGCGCTGGTGATGCTCGGCCGCGTGGCACTGCTGCGACAACAGGTGGATGCGGCGCTCGCCCGCTTCGAGGAGAGCCTGACGCTCGCCCGCGCGAACGGGGACGAGCTCGGGGTCACGATCGCCCAGCACCACCGCGGCTGGGCGCGCCTGCTGCTGGGGGACGCGGCCGGTGCGGCGGCGGACTTCGCCGCCTGCCTCTCCCTCTCCCACCGGCTGGGCCACGTGGAGGGCATCGCCTACGGATTGGAGGGGATGGTCGCCGTGGCCGCTCTCGGTGGCGACGTCACCCGGTCCGGCCTGCTGCTGGGCGCATCCCGGTCGCTGCGCGAGCGCACCGGGCTGCACAATGCTCCGGCGTTCTCGTTCCACCAGCTGTTCGTCGACCGGATGCTCGATGCGGGCGCCGATCGCGGGGCGTTCGACGCCGCAGTGGCCGAAGGCCGGGCGCTCTCGGCGGACGCCGCCGTCGAGGTCGCCGAAAGGCGGGCCGCATGACCGACCGCGTGCATCCGTACACGCGCGTCGTCGGCGCGATCATCATCCCGTTCCTGGTGGCGGCGTTCATCCTTCTCTACCCGCTGGCCGACACCACCGACCGCCTCTTCGCGTGGACCATCAAGCCGTCGCTCACGGCGATGCTGCTGGGCAGCGCCTATGCGGGCGGGATCGTGTTCTTCGTGCACGTTGTCCGACCGAACCGCTGGAGCGCCGTGCGTCACGGCTTCCCCGCGGTCCTGCTCTTCGCGACACTTTTGGCGGCCGCGACGTTCCTGCACTGGGACCGCTTCCATTTCGGCTTCCTGTCGTTCAACGTCTGGGTCACGCTCTACGTGACGACGCCGTTCCTCATCCTCGTCGCGATGATCCTGAACCGCGGTGAGGACCCCGGCAGGCCCGCCGACCGGGATACGGTGCTGCCGGGCTGGGTGCGCATCGTGCTCGCCCTGATCGGGGTGTGCTCGCTGGTCGTCGGGCTGGTGCTGTTCGCCGCGCCTCAGCTCGCGATCTCGGGCTGGGCGTGGCCGCTGACTCCGCTCACGGCGCGCGTCTGCGGCGCGATCCTGACGCTCCCCGGCATGGTGAACGTGTGGATGCTCGGCGACGCCCGGTGGAGCGCCTTCCGTCAGATCTTCCAGGCGCAGCTGCTGAGCCTCGTGCTGATGCTGCTCGCGATCGCACTGCGCTCCGGCGAACTGCTGTGGGCCCGCCCGTCGGCGTGGGTGTTCACCGCCGGGCTCGGCGTCGCCCTGGTCGCCTACCTCGCCCTCTACGTCTGGGCTGAGCGTCGCCTCAGTTCCCGCTCGCCCACGGGTTGAACAGCGGAACGCCGAAGTGCTCGAAGTCTGACACGGTGGCCGAGGTGTACCGGAAGATATACGATCCAACGTGGGGCCGACGTGCCCTCCTCCAACGTCGAAGGGAGCCCACCGGTGCTCGACAGCCCGACAATCCAGGCCATCGCCGACGAACTCGCGACAGCCGAGCGCGAGCGCACCACGGTGCCGCTGCTGACGGCCCGCCACCCCGGGATGACCGTCGAGGACTCGTACGCGGTGCAGAAGGTGTGGGTGGAGCGCGGGCTGGCCGCGGGTCGCCGGCTGGTCGGACGCAAGATCGGCCTCACCTCGAAGGTGATGCAGCAGGCGACCGGCATCACCGAACCGGATTACGGTGCGATCTTCGACGACATGGTCTACGAGACGGGCTCCGTCATCCCGTTCGACCAGTTTTCGAACGTACGCATCGAGGTCGAACTCGCCTTCGTGCTCGCGGAGCCGCTGGAGGGCCCGGACGTCACCCTGTTCGACGTGCTCACCGCCTCCCGTTACGTCGTCCCCGCGCTCGAGATCCTCTCCTCCCGCATCGAGATGCAGGGTCGCACCATCGTCGACACGATCTCCGACAATGCGGCCATGGGCGGCATGGTGCTCGGGGGGCGGCCCGTCGCAGTGGATGCGGTCGACCTGCGCTGGGTGAGCGCCCTCCTCTACCGCAACGAGACCATCGAGGAGTCGGGAGTGGCCGCCGCGGTGCTCGACCATCCCGCCACCGGCGTCGCCTGGCTGGCGAACAAGCTCGCCCAGCACGGCTCCCGCCTGGAAGCGGGCGACATCGTTCTCGCCGGCTCGTTCACCCGTCCGATGTGGGTCGAGCGCGGCGACACCGTCCACGCCGACTACGGAACCCTGGGAGCCATCACGTGCCGATTCGTCTAGAGCCAGCGCCCACCTTCGCCGACCGCCTCCGCGCCGCGGACCGCCCGCTGTACGGGATGTGGTCGTGCGCCGGCAGCCCGCTCGTGGCGGAGATCTGCGCAGGAAGCGGGCTCGACATCGTCCTGATCGACGGCGAGCACTCGCCCGTGGGTCTGGAGTCGATCCTCGCCCAGCTGCAGGCCATCGCCCCGTATCCGGCGGTGCCCGTCGTGCGGGCGCCCATCGGCGAGCCGGTGATCCTCAAGCAGCTGCTCGACCTGGGCGCGCAGAACGTCCTGGTTCCGATGGTCGACAGCGTCGCTCACGCCGAGGAGATGGTCCGGGCGGTCCGGTATCCCCCGCACGGCGTCCGCGGAGTGGGCAGCGCCCTGGCGCGCTCGTCCCGGTGGAGCCGCATCCCGGACTACCTGGCCCGCGCGAACGAGCTGGTGTCGCTGACGGTCCAGATCGAGACGGTCGACGCGCTCGATGCCGCTGGAGCGATCGCCGCGGTGGACGGCGTGGATGCGCTCCTCGTCGGACCCGCGGACCTCGCCGCCTCGATGGGGTTGCTCGGGCAGCAGAACCACCCCGACGTGATCTCCGCCGTCGAGCGCGTGATCGCGGCCGGCCGCGCCTCCGGTACTCCGGTCGGCGTCAACGCCTTCGATCCCGCGACAGCCGAACGGTATGCGGCAGCGGGCGCGGCATACGTGCTGGTCGGGTCGGACGTGACCCTGCTCGCGCGCGCCTCCGAAGGCCTGGCGGAACGCTTCATCGGAGGCTCTTCCGACACGGTTGAGCCGACAGCGTACTGACGCGCTGTCGCAACAGGAGTAGATCGTATATGATTCCGAATACGGCCCGACTGGACCCTTCCCCGACGATGAGGAGCCATCACACGTGAGTGCCATCAGCCCTCCCGGCAAGATCATCGCGGTGCACCTGAACTATCGCTCGCGCGCCGCCCAGCGCGGCCGCACCCCCGCTCAGCCGTCCTACTTCTTCAAGCCGGCGTCCTCGGTCGCCGATAGCGGTGGCGAACTGGAGCGGCCGGCCGGCACCGAGCTCCTCGCTTTCGAAGGTGAGATCGCCCTCATCATCGGCCGGCCCACCCGGCGGGTCTCCCCCGAGGACGGCTGGGCCGCCGTCTCCGGCGTGACCGCGGCCAATGACTTCGGGTTGTACGACCTGCGTGCCGCCGACAAGGGGTCGAACGTCCGCTCCAAGGGGGGCGACGGCTTCACTCCGCTCGGCCCGGCCGTCCTGGCCGCCGACGGTCTCGACCCGGCCGCCCTCCGCGTCCGCACCTGGCTCAACGGCGAGCTGGTGCAGGAGGGGACGACCGACGACCTGCTCTTCCCGTTCGGTCGCCTCATCGCCGACCTCTCGCAGCTGATGACCCTGGAACCCGGCGACGTCATCCTCACCGGGACCCCCGCCGGATCGTCCGTCACCCAGCCCGGCGACACCGTCGAGGTCGAAGTGGATGCGCCGACCGCGCCGGGCGCGCCGAGCACCGGCCGCCTGGTCACCCGCATCACCGAGGGCGACATCCCGTTCGGCGATTTCGGCACGAAGCCGAGCGTCGACGACCTGCAGCGAGCCGAAGCGTGGGCCACGCCGCCCGAGCCCGGCTTCGTCCTGACGCACGAATTGCGCGCGAAGCTCGCCTGCGTCTCGACCGCGACCCTCAGCTCCCAGCTCCGCAAGCGCGGCCTGGACAACGTCTCCATCGACGGACTGACCTCCACGCGCCCCGGCGCGAAGGTCATCGGTACCGCACGGACGCTCCGCTATCTCCCCAATCGCGAGGACCTCTTCGCGTCGCACGGCGGCGGCTACAACGCGCAGAAGCGCGCGTTCGACGCCGTCGGCCCGGGCGAGGTGCTCGTGATCGAGGCCCGCGGCGAGCGCGGCAGCGGAACCGTCGGCGACGTCCTGGCGCTGCGCGCGCAGGTCAACGGCGCAGCCGGGATCGTCACCGACGGCGGCGTCCGCGACCTCGCGGTGGTCGCCGCCCTCGACATCCCGACCTACCACAACGGCCCGCACCCGGCGGTGCTCGGCCGCAAGCATGTGCCGTGGGACACCGACATCGCGATCGCCTGCGGCGGGGCGGCGATTCTGCCCGGCGATGTGATCGTGGGCGATGCGGACGGACTTCTCGTCATCCCGCCCGCCCTCGTCGAGGAGGTCGTGACCGATGCGATCGAGCAGGAGCGCGAAGAGGAGTTCATCGCCGAGCAGGTGTCGCAGGGCAACCCGGTCGACGGCCTGTTCCCGATGAACACCGCATGGAAAGAGAGGTACCGCGCATGGCTGACGCAGCGCTGAAGTCCGCTCCGAGCAAGTCGCAGCTGGCGTACGACTTCATCCGGGCCCGCATCGACGACGGACGGTATGTCTCGGGCTTCCGGCTCGTGCTCGGGCAGATCGCCGGGGAGCTCGACATCAGCGTGGTCCCCGTGCGGGAGGCCATCCGCCGGCTGGAGGCCGAAGGGCTGGTGACGTTCGAGAAGAACGTCGGCGCCCAGGTGGCCCTGCTGCAGGAGGCCGAGTACACGTACACGATGGAGACGCTGGCGCTGGTCGAAGGCGCGGCGACGCAGCTGTCGGCTCCGCTGCTGACCGCCGACCACATCCAGCGCGCGCGCTCGATCAACCGCGAGATGATCGCGTGCCTCGACGACTTCATCCCCCACCGCTTCACCCAGCTCAACCAGGAGTTCCATGCGGTCCTCTTCGAGGAGTGCCCGAACCCGCACATCCTCGACCTCGTGCACCGCGGCTGGAACCGCCTGACCGTGCTGCGCGACTCGACGTTCAGCTTCGTCCCCGGCCGCGCCCGCGAGTCCGTCGACGAGCACGAGCACATCCTCGGCCTCATCGAGTCGGGCGCGGATGCGCTCGAGATCGAACTCGCCGCTCGCCGGCACCGACTGGCCACTCTGGATTCGCTCCACGCGTACCAGAACGAGCACAAGCAGCACTGACCGTTCCCACCGACAGGAGGCCGCGCATGGCGCAGCACCCAGCACCCGCCCACCACATCCCGGAGAACCTCCCGGCGAAGATCCAGCACTTCATCGACGGCGCGTTCGTCGACAGTGTCTCGGGCAGAACCTTCGACGTGCTCGACCCGGTGTCGAACGAGACCTACGTGCAGGCCGCCGCCGGCCAGAAGGAGGACATCGACCTCGCTGTCGCCGCCGCCACGCGCGCCTTCACGCACGGCCCGTGGCCGCGGATGAAGCCCCGCGAGCGCGCCCGCGTGCTGAACCGCATCGCCGACGCCGTCGAGGCGCAGGATGCACGGCTCGCCGAGCTGGAGACGTTCGACACCGGCCTGCCGATCACCCAGGCGCTCGGCCAGGCGCAGCGCGCGGCCGAGAACTTCCGGTTCTTCGCCGACCTGATCGTCGCGCAGGCGGACGACGCCTACAAGGTGCCGGGCAGCCAGCTCAACTACGTCAACCGCAAGCCGATCGGCGTGGCCGGCCTCATCACTCCGTGGAACACGCCGTTCATGCTGGAGAGCTGGAAGCTCGCACCCGCGCTCGCCACCGGCAACACGGTCGTCCTGAAGCCCGCCGAGTTCACGCCGCTGTCGGCGAGTCTGTGGGCCGAGATCTTCCGCGACGCCGGCGTGCCCGACGGCGTGTTCAACCTGGTCAACGGCCTGGGCGAGGAGGCCGGAGATGCGCTGGTGAAGCACCCCGACGTGCCGCTGATCTCGTTCACCGGCGAGAGCCGCACCGGGCAGATCATCTTCGCGAACGCCGCGCCGTTCCTCAAAGGCCTCTCGATGGAGCTCGGCGGCAAGTCGCCGGCGGTCGTGTTCGCCGACGCGGACCTCGAGGCGGCCATCGACTCCACGCTGTTCGGCGTGTTCTCGCTGAACGGCGAGCGCTGCACGGCCGGGTCGCGCATCCTCGTCGAACGTCCGATCTACGAGGAGTTCCTCTCCCGGTACGCCGAGCGGGCGAAGAACATCGTCGTCGGCGACCCGCACGACCCCAAGACCGAGGTCGGCGCGCTCGTGCACCCCGAGCACTTCGACAAGGTGATGAGCTACGTCGAGCTGGGCAAGCAGGAGGGACGGCTGCTCGCCGGCGGCGGGCGCCCGGAGGGGCTCGACCACGGCAACTACGTCGCCCCGACCGTGTTCGCCGATGTGGCTCCGGATGCCCGGATCTTCCAGGAGGAGATCTTCGGCCCGGTCGTCGCCATCACCCCGTTCGACACCGACGAGGAGGCGCTGGAGCTCGCCAACGGGGTCCGCTACGGCCTCGCCGCGTACCTCTGGACCAGCGACCTGGAGCGCGCGCACACCTTCGCCCAGAACGTCGAGGCCGGGATGGTGTGGCTCAACTCGCACAACGTCCGCGACCTGCGCACGCCGTTCGGGGGCGTGAAGGCATCGGGACTCGGCCATGAGGGCGGCTACCGCTCCATCGACTTCTACACCGACCAGCAGGCCGTCCACATCACCCTGGGGCCGGTCCACACCGCCCGGTTCGGCGCCACGGTGCACCAGCCGGAGGAGGCCGCGGAAGCGGCCGAAGACGCCGGCGACGCCTGACCCGATCCCCCACCGCAGCCCAGCTCAGCACAGCAAGGAAGCTCTGACATGACCTCACCCATCACCCCGGACGCCCCGGAGCCCGTCGTCACCGACCGCGACCCCATCCCCGCGCCGACCGACCGCATCCCGACGCCCTCGGCGACCCCGCCGGATGTCGTGCGCTGCGCCTACATGGAGCTCGTCGTCACCGACCTCGCCGCCAGCCGCGAGTTCTACGTCGACGTGCTCGACCTGGTCGTCACCGAGGAGGACGAGAACACCGTGTACCTGCGGTCGTTCGAGGAGTTCATCCACCACAACCTGGTGCTCCGGAAGGGCCCGGTGGCCGCGGTCGCCGCCTTCGCCTACCGGGTGCGCACCCCCGAGGACCTGGACCGCGCGGTCGCGTTCTACACCGAGCTCGGCTGCCGCGTCGAGCGTCGCGCCGAGGGATTCACTCAGGGCGTCGGCGACTCCGTCCGGGTGGAGGACCCGCTCGGCTTCCCCTACGAATTCTTCTACGAGGTCGAGCACGTCGAGCGGCTCGCCTGGCGCTACGACCTGTACACACCGGGCGCGCTGGTGCGCATCGACCACTTCAACCAGGTGACTCCGGACGTCCCGCGCGCGGTGGCCTACATGGAGGACCTCGGCTTCCGTGTGACCGAGGACATCCAGGACGAAGCCGGCACCACCTACGCCGCCTGGATGCGCCGCAAGCCGACCGTGCACGACACCGCGATGACCGGCGGCGACGGGCCGCGGATGCACCACGTCGCCTTCGCCACCCACGAGAAGCACAACATCATCGCCATCTGCGACAAGCTGGGCGCCCTCCGCCGCAGCGACTGCATCGAGCGCGGCCCCGGCCGCCACGGCGTCTCGAACGCGTTCTACCTGTACCTGCGCGACCCGGACGGCCACCGCGTCGAGATCTACACGCAGGACTACTACACCGGCGACCCCGACAACCCGGTCGTCACCTGGGATGTGCACGACAATCAGCGCCGCGACTGGTGGGGCAACCCGGTCGTGCCGTCCTGGTACACCGAGGCGTCGCTCGTCCTCGACCTCGACGGCAACCCGCAGCCGCTCACCTCGCGCACCGACGACTCCGAGATGGAGGTCACGATCGGCGCCGACGGCTTCTCCTACACCCGCAAGGACGACGAGCCACGCGGCTTCAAGCTGGGCGCACAGGTCTGACCCGAAGTCCTGCGGCCGATGGGCCGCTGGTTGGTAGGGTCGAGGCATGATCCGTCGGGGGGTTGGTCGCGTCGCCGCGGCCGGGGTGCTGGCCGTTGTCGTGGGACTCGTGTCGGGATGCGCGCTGCTCGCTCCCCCGGTCCATCCCACCCCGACGGCGGAGGCGACCGCTCCGGACCCCGTGCCGATCGCGCAGCAACTGCCGAACCTGCTGGTCGCCGGCCAGACGATCGCCACCGGACAGCTGCGCGTGATCGACCACGAGCCGATCGACAAGCCCGTCGCCGATCACCCGCTGACCGGGGCCGTCCGCATCACGGTGGGGCCGGACCGCGGCATCGTGGTGCGCATCCGGCCGGATGACCCCGCCGGCGGGAGCCTGGCCGGGATCGACCTGTTGATGACCGGCAAGCGGCACGACGGCCTTCCCGAGAACATCCAAGATCAGTCCTACTTCTCGCTCATCTCAGGCGAGAACAGTGTCGAACCGGACGGCGAGCTCGTGCTCCCGCTCGACGTCGACCTCCCCTCCTTCGGCGACCCGACGTTCCTGCATTCGATCGAGGAGTCCCCCGCCGGAGACGCGCGCGTGATGGCGGCGGCGACGATCGACTGGACTCTGCCCTCCGCATACCCCGGTCTGAAGCCCAGGGACAGCGGCACGGTGTCGTACGCCAACGGCCGGGCGATCATGGACGGCGGGACGCTCGCCTACTACATCCCGAATCCGCTCGACACGATCTTCATGGTGTCCCGCCGCTTCGGCATCACCGAGGCACAGCTGGTCTGGCTGAACCCGGAACTCCTCATCGGCTCCCCCGAGCCCGAACTGAAGAGCGGCATCGGCGTCAACCTCGACCCGGCCCGCCGCTGACCCGCGGGCCGACAGCCCGGCGCAGTCGCGCCTAGTGGGAACCGAGCTGCGTGCCCGCCGCGGAGTAGCCGCCGCGCGGGTTCTGAGACGGCCGCGGCTCGTCGAAGTGCGGGTTCGCCCGTCCTGGCTGGCTCTCGGGTACCACCCGGCTGCGCACCGCGGCCATGATGGCGACCACGGTCGCCGCCAGCAGAATCGCGCCGCCGGCGACGAGGGCCCAGCCTGCGGGCATCCCCCGCGTCAGGAGCACCACACCCAGCGGGCCCGTGAGCCACATCCCGGTACCGGCCACGCACGCGAGGACGACGTAGAGGATCCTCCGCCGCCGACGCTTCTCGACCTGCTCGTACTGCTTCATCAGTTCACTCGTGCGAGCACCCCCTGCGCTCACCTTAGCGCCACCCTGGTCCGGCGGCCCAGCGGTGTCTCACCCGGTTTGCACCACTTCGAAACGGTTGCCGTCCGGGTCGTGTGCGGCGAACATCACCGGCACGCCGGGCCAGCGCAGCACCTCCCCCACCTCGCCGCCGCCGCGCACCAGCGCAGCGTGCGCCCGGTCGGCATCCGACGCTTCGAATCGGATGCCCGTCTCCACACCCGCGGGCGTCTCGTCCTTGGCTGGCACCAGCGACACCGTCACCGGCGACCCGGTCGCGCCGAGCATGATCCAGCGACCACCGACCTGGGGCATGGGCGCATCGACGCGCACCTCGAGCCCGAGGATGTCGCGGTAGAAAGCGAGCGCGCGATCCTGGTCCACGACCGGGATGCCGATGGTGTTCACGCCGACGATGCCGGCTCCGTCGTTGTCCGTCATGCACGCATCCTTGCGCTCTGCGCGGCCGCCGGGAAGACCCTCGGCCAGGGATGCGCTGGATGGATGGCCGGCTCAGCCCTCCGCGCCGCCGTTGTACCGCTCGAGCAGCCGCGCGAAGACGTCGATCTCCTCTTCCGTCCAGTCCGCGAGCCGCGAGGTCATGTCGCGGTGGAGCAGCTCTGCCGCCGACGTCAGCAGTTCTTCGCCCTGGGGTGTCAGCTGCAGCGCGACACCGCGGCCGCCGGCAGGAGCATCCGGACCCGCAGCCGTCACGAGCCCGTGGTCGAGCAGCCCGGCGAGCTGACGGGAGACCGTGGAGCGGTTCAGCTGGAAGTGCGCCGCGATCTCCACGGCCCGGCAGCCGGGGTGCGCCTGGATGTAGGCGAGGAGCGAACGGTCGACGGCCGAGAGCGCCTCGTTCTCGCGCCGGATCCGCGCGGTTCCCCGTCGGCCGACGGTGGTCAGCTCCCGCTGCACCCGGTCGATGGCGGCATCGCGTCTGTTCCTGCTCATCCGGCGAAGTCTATCGCCCACGGAGTTGCATGACGCAACATAGTCCCGTATGTTGCACAAGGCAACTTCCAGAGAGGACCCTCACCCCCGCATGTCGACGCACCGCATCGCCCCCGTTCCCCCCGCCCTCGACCGGCCACGCTTCTGGCCCGCCCTCGGCTTCTGGAAGTCCCTCGGCTCGCACATCCTCATCCCGCTGTTCCTGGCCGCAGGGATGGCGCTCGCCTACCTGGGCGCGTTCCATGCCCCGGCGCCGCACGACATCCCGGTCGCCATCGTCGGCGAAGGCCCGGCCGCGCAGGTGTTCGCGCAGACGCTCAACGACAAGGCTCCGAGCGAGCTCGACGTGACCACGGTGAAGACGGCGGCGGCCGCGAAGCAGCTGCTCTCCGACCAGAAGCTCGCCGCCGCATACGAGGTGCAGCCGACGCACGCGACGATCTACGTCTCCACCGCGAGCTCGGAGACGGAGTCCTCCGCGGCCGAGAAGCTGTTCCTGCCGATCGCCTACCAGCAGCACCTCCCCGTCACGATCGACGACGTCCGGCCCGTCCCGGCGGACGACGGCACCGGCCAGGGACTGTTCTTCCTCATGGTGGCCCTCAGCGTCGGCGGGTACTCCAGCGCGATCGCCCTCGCCGCGGTGACGGCACGGCTGGCCGTCGGATGGCGGATCGCCGTCTCCGCGGTCACTGCTCTGGTCGTCGCCGGCATCGGCTCCGTCGTGGCCGGACCGGTCTTCCACGTGCTGAACGGCAACGAGTGGAGCATCTGGCTGCTCGCCTCGCTCTACACCTTCGGCATCATCACCATCGGCGTCGGCCTGCACCCGTTCCTCGGACGCTGGACCACCCCGGCGCTCACTCTCCTGTTCGTCATGCTCAACGTCACCAGTTGCGGCGGGATCTTCCCACAGGATCTGCAACCCGCGTTCTTCGCCGGCCTCAACACGTTCTGGAACGGCGCAGCCTGGCTGGACGCGGTGCGCGCGCTGACCTATTTCCCCGGCCAGGAGTTCGGCTTCGACGGGTTGCGCCTCGCCCTGTGGGCGACGGCAGGCCTCGGCCTCATCGGTCTCGGGCACCTCCTCACCGTGCGCCGCCGCCGCGCCGCTGACGACACGGTCGCCGCGACCGCCGCCGAGGAGGCCGCGGTCGTCGCCGCCTGATCCGCGCCGTTCCCGAATCGGCCCGGAATTCGCTTTGGGAACCCCTGGCACCGATTTCGAAGCCGCGTATTGTGCGCCGTTATAGAGCGACGCCCGAAGAGGGATAGGGATGAGCGAGCGCCGGCATCTGTCGAAAATGACCGATGGAGGGCAGAGAAATGAAAGCTGTAGTGTACGAAGGCCCGCGCAGTGTGAGCGTCAACGACGTCCCCGATGCACGGATCGAACGGCCGACCGACGTCCTGGTGCAGATCACGACGACGAACATCTGCGGGTCCGACCTGCACATGTACGAGGGCAGAACCGACTTCGAGACCGGGCGGTGGTTCGGGCACGAGAACATGGGCCGGGTCGTCGAAGTCGGTGACGGCGTCGACAAGGTCCAGGTCGGCGACTATGTCGTCCTCCCCTTCAACGTGGCGTGCGGGCACTGCAAGAACTGCGAGCGCGGGCTCACCAACTACTGTCTGACCGCGCAACCCCAGCCGGAGTGGGCAGGCGCCGCCTACGGCTTCGCCGACATGGGGCCGTGGGCCGGTGGACAGGCCGACCTGCTCCGGGTGCCGTGGGGCGACTTCAACTGTCTGCGCCTCGGGGAGGACGCCCAGGAGCGGCAGACCGACTACGTGATGCTGGCCGACATCTTCCCGACCGGCTATCACGCCACGGAGATGGCGAACGTCAAGCCGGGAGATCAGACGGTCATCTACGGCGCCGGGCCCGTCGGCTGCATGGCCGCCTACTCGGCGATCATCAAGGGTGCGAGCAAGGTCATGGTCGTCGACCGGCACCCCGACCGGCTCCGGCTGATCGAGGAGATCGGCGCGATCGCCATCGACGACTCCGCGGTCGATCCGGTCGAGGCGGTCAACGAGATGACGATGGGTCTCGGCGCGGACAACGGCTGCGAGTGCGTCGGCTACCAGGCGCACGACGTGGAGGGTCACGAGCATCCCAACATCACGCTGAACCGGCTCGTCAAGTCGGTCCGGTTCACGGGCGACATCGGAGTGGTCGGCGTCTACATCCCGCAGGACCCGGGCGCATCGGACGAGCTGGCCAAGCAGGGCGAGGTCGCGTTCGACTTCGGCGAGTTCTGGTTCCGCGGTCAGAAGCTGGGCAGCGGGCAGGCGCCGGTGAAGAAGTACAACCGGCGGCTGCGCGACCTCATCGCGGGCGGCAAGGCGAAGCCGTCCTGGATCGTCAGCCACGAGCTGTCCCTGGATGAGGCGCCGGACGCGTACGAGCACTTCGACAAGCGCGACGACGGCTGGACGAAGGTCGTGCTGCACCCGGCGGGCGCGTCGGCGTGACGACCGGTGCCGGTGACGGCGTCCACGATTCGTGGTCGGCGTCACCGGCACCGTCGCACTCTCCGTCGCCGTCGCCGCCAGGAGCATCCGTGTCCAGCCGGATCCTGTCAGCCCGCCGTGCCCTCGTCTGCGTCGCGGTCGGCGCCGTCGCCGGCACCGCCGCCGCGCTTCTCATCGCACCCCGAGTGGGCCCGCTCGTGGGCTGGTGCACGGCCGGGATCGTCGCCCTGGTGTGGGTGTGGCGCATCTGCTGGCCGAAGGACTCAGCGGGCACCGAGCGCCTCGCGCGCGAGGAGTCATCCACCCACGTCACCGACGACGCGATCATCCTCGCCTGTCTCGCCAGCATCGCCGCCGTCGTCGTGTCCGTCGTCCAGTCCAGCAATCGCAGCGGCGACGCGATCTCCATCGCGCTGATCATCCTCGGAGTACTGGGGACCATGGTGGCGTGGGCGCTGGTGAACACCGTCTACGCGTTCAAGTACGCGCGGATGTACTTCGTCGACCACCAGGAGGGAGGCTTCGACTTCAACCAGGGCACTGAGCCCACCTACAGCGACTTCGCCTACCTCGCGTTCACGATCGGGATGTCGTACGGCGTCTCGGAAGTGGAGCCGAACACCACGGGGACCCGCCGGAAGGCCCTGCTGCACGCCCTCTTGTCGTACTTCTTCGGGACGGTCCTGATCGCCGTGGCGATCAACCTCGTCACGAGCCTGGGCCACGGGTGACGCAGGCGGCCTCCTACGGGAGCGCCTCGGGATCCAGGTTCAGGATCGTGCTCTCGTAGAGATATCCGTCGGAGCCGAACGCTCGACCGCTCGGGTTCAACCACTTCAGGTCCTGCAGGGTGATGCCGAATCGCTCGGCGACGTTCTCCGGCAGGTCGCCGTGTCCCACCCGGTAGCTGGCCGGAGCGCCTGACGGCGTGTTCGCGGTGACCATGCCGCCGGCGAGGCGCCGTGGGCCGCTGTCTGCCGGATGGACGTTCGTCTGCCGGGCGGGAACCGACCATCGGACGGTGTCCACGGCCAGGACCTTGCCGGGGCCGAGCTCGACCGGCACACCGTCCGCACTGCCGACGGACGAGTAGGTGACGAGCGCGACCAGGTAGGAAGGGGCGGTCCCCACGTTCGCCGACGAAGGAGGAGCGGGCGTGGGCGTCGGGCCGCCGAGCAGGTGGTCGCCCATTCCGTGGTCCGTGAGGCCGTCCCCGACCCGCGGAGGGATGTCGATCAGCGTGGCCGAGACGGGGATCGGGGCGGTGTTCGTGAAGTCCGAGTACTGCGCCGAGTAGGTGTTGTCGCCGTTCGAGACCACCCGGTAGTGGTAGTGGATGCTGCCCTTCGGTGAGGCGACGTCCCCCTGCGCGACGACGGTCCCCGCCGGCACAGGTGTGATGACCGGTGCGGGCGGCGGAGGGGCGGCCGGAGTCGTCGACGGTGACGGGCTCGGAACGCTGGACGGCGCAGTTGACGACGTCGTCGGCGTTGCGCGCGCGGCGGCCGTTCTCGACGGAGTGTGCGGGTGACCCTTCGCCGCGGTTACGGTCGGTGCGCAACCGGCGAGGACGCCCACGACCACCGCCGCCATGGCGACGACGGCAGGGAGGCGCTTCACACGATGCAGAATACCAAAAAGTATCTTCTGTGGTCAGCCCTCGGTTCGCTCGTGCTTGACGGCGAGCAGGTCGACGGTCCTCAGGTCGGGGTCCGTTGCCAGCAGGCCCGGTCCGACCTGACCGAGCGCCCGGGGAATGTCGCCGTTCAGGTGTGCCTGTCGTGCATCCTCATCGGCGAAAGTGTCGAAGATGCCGAAGTGCGTGTCGTCGATCTGGAACGCGTACCACGTGCGCGTGCCCGGTTCGCTGTCGACGACGGCTTTGCCGCCGATCAGGAACTCTTTCACGTCACCCGCCTTGTCGGGCTTCGCTTCGAGCAGAGCAAGTACGCCGAGCTTCAGTTCCATGGGGTTCTCCCTCGGGGATGTGGACGCCGGTGATCCGGGTTCGGAGGCGTCAGACACGACGGTACGCCTCCTACCCGGAGCAGAGGCAGGCCCGTTCGGGGCCACCGAACGACGTTTACCCTGAAACGCAGAAAACCCCGGTGATCACCGGGGTTCTTCGTGGATTTTACCGCTGGGGTACCTGGACTCGAACCAAGAACAACTGAGTCTGGGTCTCGCCGTCTCCGATTTCATCCTTGATCAGCACTTCGAGCCCGAATGAAGGCACGGCGATCCGCGTAAGTTGGAGAAAAGTCGTCAAAAACGCATGACGACTACTCGCTAGTCACCGGTCGTCACTGCTCATCACGGCTATTAATCTCTCCGCCTGTCGCTCGCTGCCCAGCGGCCGTCGGACCTTTCGCCACGGAAAGACGCATGCAAGACGCTTACAGCAGCTGCAACGATGCCCTATGCCCAGTCGGGGATCGCTACCGCCCACTCGTGCCCCAATGGCAGTCCAACGCGCTCTGACATGGCGAGTTCACGGTAATGGGCCGGCAGGAGAACGGGCAGGTCTCCTTGGTCATGCAGGAGAAAGTCCCACCGGTTCTCGCAACGCTCGAAGACAGCGAGTGAGACGCGAGCCCTGTCAACCGCAGCATTGCGCTGGCCCGGCGGAATCCCTGGTTCCGTGAGCCAGTGCATGTGCGCGATCCAGGCTGCGGCTGCTACGTGCGACCTGGGAACGACGTAGCTGCGGGGCAGGAGTTCGGTGTCAGTGGGGATGGCAACCATAACGAAAAACTCGCGTTCGTGCATGGACCTCGGCTGCGACTTTGCCCCCAGCGGCCAGCTGATTCCCTTCATGTTGCGTCCGCGGGCACCTTTGACTTGGATCTCGACAAGCCGGCGGTCCTCCCCTTGCGCCATCACCGCAAGAATGTCCGTCCGCTCAAGCCCATCGCGCGTCAGCGCAGCGCCCATCCTCGTCGGGCAAGTTCGGCAGCGACGTGATCCTCGCCGATCGTCTTGGTCGTTTTCGTGTCCGCAATGTCGCGAGGTTATCGGGCTTGGTGCCCACTTCCAGGCTCACCTCATCTGGCTTCGCCTCGCTGCTGAGCCACCTGTGACAAAGGCCATTATCAAAGTTGAACTCACGGGAGCTGCATTAGATGCAGAAACTCCCGCGCAGTGGACGTGAGAGCGTTTCCCCTGATCGTGTACGCTTCCGGCGACCCTCCTTCCCTCGAGTGCCTTAGGGCTCGTACGCAGAGATGCCGCTGACCGTCTGGTTTCCTGCATCTGATGCAGGTTCCACGAGATGGCGGAGTGACGTGCAGCTTCCCCGCAGAGCGGCGCCGCTGTCATGCTGTCGGTGTGTATGTGCGCTTCGAGGGAACGACCGTGAACTCGCGAGGTGCGAGGCCCGGCGTATTTGCGCTGGCAAATGGTCTTGCTCATTCGGGGAAACTCAGCCTCGACGACTATGCCCTGTGGCGCGAGAACAACGACTGGATGAATGCGACCTACGCCGATCCCAGTCAGATCGACGACACTCTTTTCGATCGCTCGCTCATTCCCCGCACCGAATGCTGGTTCAGGATCATCGCCGAGCACCTTGTGACGCGAGTGCACGAGTACCTCGATCTACTCGATCGCTATGGGGTCGGATGGATCGAACGTCGGGAAGACGATCCAGGCCGAATCTTGTACGAGGACGATGTCCAAATCGTCGTAGTCCCGTTCTCATAGAGGGATCGGCTCGCGGATACCGGTCTGCGAGTATCCTCGCGAGATGACGAGCTTGCCAGCCGATGCGCACGTGCATAGCGAGTGGTCGTGGGATAGCGGGTCGGATCCTGCGTCGTCGGACTCGATGGTCCGCATCTGTGAACGGGCAGTTCAGATCGGGCTACCGGCCATAGTGTTCACCGAGCACCTCGATTTCGAGGATGCCTGGCGTGTCGAAGACGGCGACATCGGCAACAACGCGCAGAAGTACGTCGACGGGACCGGCCATGTGCGGCTTCCGCTCTTTGACGCCGACGGCTATCTTGCAGCGATCGATCGTCGCCGGCACGAGTTTCCGGAGCTTCGCATCCTCACCGGTGTGGAGTTCGGGCAACCGCACCTCTGGGATGCGCGGGCAGCTGGGTTGCTGTCGAGCGGTGCCATCGACCGCGTCAACGGCTCGCTGCATATGCTGCCATTCGACGACGGTGACCGCTCCGAGCCGACCACGTTATACCGTCACAGGGCGGCGGATGAGGTCATGTGGGCGTATCTGGAGGAGATTCCTCGGATGGTTGCCGGGTCGGACTCGTTCGAGGTGTTCACCCACATCGACTACGCCGTGCGCTCGTGGCCAGTAGGAGATGTTGGCCCGTTTGATCCCCGCCGGTTCGAGGACGGTTTCCGGACGGCAATGCGCGCGATCGCAGCCTCGGGTCGTGTGCTGGAGATGAACACCAGGCGCCTGTGGCCGTGGATCCCGCAGTGGTGGGCCGAGGAGGGTGGAGGTGCGGTGTCGTTTGGCAGTGACGCGCACGGGCCCGACCCGATTGCTGCCAACTTTCCCGAGGCGATGGCGATGGTCGAGCATTTCGGGTTCCGTCCAAGCCCACGACCCGAAGATTTCTGGACCCGCTGAACGAGTAACAAGTGCGGCGTCGCGTGCACGCCGGAATGTCCTCAGGCGGATGCCGCACCGGACGCGGAGGCGCCGACCGACTGACCGGCCAGGCGGGAGCGCAGTGCGATGAGGGCGATAGTGACCACTCCTCACCCGGAGTGGGGGCGCGCAGACGAAGCCGACGAAATCTCACGTCTGGTAGCGTCTGGCCAAGGACAAACGCGGAGGGGAGCACATGCGCCGGTTCACGACAGTGATGGTTTTGGTCCTGCTTGGGCTCACCGTCGCGGGATGCGCATCGCAGTCAGAGCCGAAGCCGACCCCGCTCGCGACCCACCACACCGCCACGGCGACTCCGACCGCCCCATCCGCGCCGTCGACGGAGGACACCGCCGCCGACACCACACCGAAGCTCGGCGTGCTTCCCGACGCGATGAAGAAATACCAGGCCGAAAGCCTCGACGACTTCGCCTCCGAGGACGAGCCGACACGTCTCGCCTACTGGGCGGCGCTCTTCGGCGGCATGGACAACATCCGCGACTTCGCCGACGACGCATACCGGGTCTCCCAAGACCCGCGCGACAAGCTACCCGCGACGATCACCGTGAACAGCTCGCCGCAGGAGATCCTCACCGTCACGGCGGTCGGTGAGCGGCTCCCCTTCGCACTCTCCGGCACGGACCGGCAGAAGGCCGCGATGGCGATACTCGAACATTCCCGCGGATCCAACAGGTGGGACGTCCTCGATGCCGCGCTGAAGGCTGACCCCGAGGGCATGACCGGTGGATCCGTCGCCTACCAGAGCATCGTCACCAACGCCGACCTCATCAGCGCAACCGACCCTGCGACCCTCCCAGGAGTGACGCAGGTGTACCGGGACATCACGTTGAAGGGTACCAACGGACAACCGACCACCACACGGTGCTTTTACCATGACGTCCAGTACAACGGGCAGACCTTCGGCTGGTGGGTGGAAAACTAGCCGGTCCGGCCACGGCTCAGAAGGGGTCGATCAGCGGCCCTGACTAGCTACCCACGGTCTGAGCGCCACGGTCAGCAACCAGGCGACGACGAGGAACAGGCCGAACGCGAAGCGGGTCTTCTTACGGTGGAAGATAACGCCCCCGGCCAAAGGTCTCAAAGGGACGGAACAACTCCCTCCTCAGCGGCACCCGCTCCTGCCAGTCAGACCCGCGTTCCCCCTACAGTCGGGGCTCCTTCCCAGGAGGTCGTGCTACGCGGCAACTAGGACCCTTTGCTTGCGCGTCTGAGATCCCCTGCGTTCCTAGGATTCCAAGCGTTCCTAGGATTCCAAGCGTTCCTACGATTCCAAGCGTTCCTACGATTCCAAGCCGGCCTTCAGTGGCGGGTAGAACCGTACCGCCACCCCGGTGCGCAGACGGTGTGGTATCCCTGGTCGGCGTACACCGGGTCGAGTTTGTGCCCGCAGAACTTGCATCGGAGGTTTACCGGCGGTGGCGGTGCGGGCGGTCGCGCAGCCTCTTCCGCCTTCCGTCGGGCCTGCTCGGCTGCGTTCCGCTCGGCCTGGGCGCGGAGCTCTTCGAGGTTGATCACGTGGAAGAATCGTGGGGCGAACTCCGATCGCGGTGTGGCTGAAACAATCCGAGCCTCGGCGAGCCGGTACAGCCACTCGACGATGGCTCCGTTCGGGTCCTTGATGTCGGGGAAGATCTGCTGCAGGTGGTAGCCGAGCTCGCGTGGGTCGACCGCTGTGTCGTGCCGCTGGTCGTGGATGAACTCGTAGTAGAGCTCGGTCTGCCACATCTGGTGCGGTACCTCGAAGCCTGACTTCGGTTCGTAGTCAAGGTGCCTCGGCCAGGTTCCGCCGTGTTTCTCCAGCGCGTAGGCACGCAGCGGGTGGTCGGGCCAGGCCCGCTCGAGACTAGCCAGTCGCGCAACCACGGCCTCTTGGACTTTCAAAGCGCGGGCGGCACGTTTCTCCGCCTCTCGCTTCTCGCGAATCGCCTGCTGGGCGGCGGCTTCTCGCTTGCGCTGCGCCGGGGTTTTCCACGGCGGTTCCGGGCCGCGGCGCGGCTTCTTCGGAGGTAGCGGCGATCCCGGCTCTTTGGCCGGACCGAGGACGTAGTCCGATGAAGCGGGAAAGGATCCGCCGGGTTCGGGAGGGCGGCAGTAGCCGCGGCCGATGTCGGTGCATCGATGCTGCGCGGTGAGCAGCTCGATGCGGAATCGGGGCCGTGCGATGAAGGGGATGGTGTAGGTGTGCCAGTCTCCGTAGCCAAGGAGCCCGTTGCCTTGCGCGATCTTGCAGTACGGGCAGAGCTGCATTGCCGGCCGGGCCGGGTCGTGTCCTGCGGGCGTGGCGAGATCGCTTGCGGCGAGGGCGGCGGTGACGACGTCTGCGATCGCCGGATCGGGTGTTGGGAGGTTGAGTCCGCGGGCGACGGACGGGTGCTGCCCGCACCGTGACTCGGTGGCGACGTGGGAGAGACGCCATCGGGACATCGGTCGGCCGCATTTCTCGTTCCAGCAGTTGACCCGAATGACGTCTACCGCGAGGCTCGTCGAAGTCAGCTCCGCGTACGGGAGAATCCGGTCGCCGGGTTGATGGTCGCTGCTGCGCAGTAGCAGGGCAATGGCGTCTGCGAGCGGGTTACTCTGCGGCCGCCCGCCGAGGTCTTGCGTGGTCGTGAGGGTGAGGGCGCCGGGCTCCCCCGCCATCGCGTAGGACGGCACACCAACGACATTGCGCTTGTTCGTCGGTCCCACTATCCAGAAGCAGTCGACGCCAGCGGCGGTGTACCGGTCCTGGCGGCGGTGGAAGTCTGCGTTCGACTGTCGCGACCACTGGATCTCGACGGCGACCGGGCGCGGAACCGCGGGGTGCTCGAGAAGCACGTCAGCGATCCATGAGCCGTCGTCGCTTCGCCGTTCGACGGTGGCGGCCCATCCAAGCGATCGGGCAGTCTCGGCGACCGTCGCCTTCGCGGAGAAATGCTCGGCGGTCTCGTCCCCACCGTCGTGGAGCTGGCATTCGGCTCCGGCTTCGTGACGGAAGAATCGCAGGCCGCGCGGTGAGGTGACGGGGATCCCGGGTTGACCGCATGACATCACAAGCCCGGTAGAGCGGTATCCGCGCTTCAGAGTCTCCCAGCTGGTCGCGTCGAAGGTCCACGCTTCCACGCGTTCTCCGCCGACGACCGCCACCACAGGCATGAGCCGCAGCGTATCGGGCGGCACCGACACAATCGTCGGATGCCACCAATGGTGGCGTTGCCAGCAATGATGGCGTTGCCAGCAATGATGGCGTTGCCAGCAATGGCGGCGTTGCCAGCAATGACGGCGTTGCCAGCAATGACGGCGTTGCCAGCAATGACGGCGTTACCAGCAATGATGGCAACTGCCGATTGTCAGGCCGAACCACCCGCGGCGATGCCCTATGTCCCGTGTGTGCACCGATCAGCGCGTTTTGTCGGCCCACAGCTTGGCCATCGCTTCCGCCGGCTCCGATGCGTGGCGCACTTCCCGGGTTTCATACTCGTGGAATCGGACGGTTGGTAGCCACCCGTACTGGGCGGGGAGCGTGTCGGCGATCAAGTCTCGGAACGCCCGCTGCTTGTGGCGTCCACCGGGTTCATCGAACAGCGGCGGGCAGGGCCGGGCGAAGCCACCGCCCGGCTCGCGGCCAATGCGGGCGATGCTCTGTGCACGCCAGTCGTCGACATCGAAGCCCACGCGGACGGTTTGGCTGAGGTCGAGGGTGATCAGCCGGGCGGCGGTGAAGTGCTGCCTCTCGTCGAACTCGATGGCGCGTTGGCGGCCATCGGGGTAAGTCATCAGGACGTCGAGCCGACGGGTTTCTCGTGGTGGCATCGTGTCCGGCAGCTGACGTCCGGTGAGCTGTTGGTACGCCTCGGTGAGAAGAGGCCAGGCGTTGCGGGCCTCGCTGCGCCCGGGGCGGACGAGCCAGCTCGGCGCCAGCTCTTCTTCGAGAACATTCTCGGCTGGTAGCACTGTGCGCAGAAGCGAGAACCATGCATTTTGCTTACCTCTAGCCGCCACGCGCCTCTCCTTATCTCAGCGGATGTTATCGCGCGCGAACCCCGAACCCTCCTGCAGCCGGCATCTTCTTGGGGCCTGGCTATGAGAGCGGCCATGCGCCGCGCCGCCCATCTGAGCCCTCCGCTCAACACTGGCGCAAGCCGCAGGCGTCTGAGTAGCGATTGCGGCGCCAGTTACTCTGCGTACATGGCCCAGCACGATGGCAGCAACGGACCCCCTCTCGAGTGGCTCCCTCCGCACCAGCGCCACGCGGTCTTCACGCTCGGGCAAGTCGACGACCATATCGACAAGGTCGGCGACATGCTGTTCGCCTATTTGAAGGACGGCCCGCTGGAGTTGACCAACGAGCGAGTTGGCGACTCGGTCGCGACGAGGGTCGTTGCAGTACGGCCACTTCCGGAGGGTGTCGCTCGTTCAGTCGCGGACGCATTGACGCAACTTCGTGCCGTCCTCGAGCACACGCTCTTCGCGCAGGTCGAGCATGAGGCGAAGCGCCGCCTGACCGAGCAGGAGGCGAGCGCGATCGAGATGCCGGCGACTACGGCGCGTGAGGGGTTTGACGGTTGGCTGAACAACGGCCGCCACAACCGACGCAAGTTCATCACCTCAAGCGTGATCGAGCGCGTGCGCGCACTCCAGCCAGCGGGTACTCCCGACCCGAAGGGTCACCCTCTCGCAGCTCTTGCCACCTACACCAACCACGCGAAGCACAGAGCGCCTGCCGTCGCAGCCACGCTCTTGGGCGCTGTCGTGCTGTTGGTGCCCGGCCCGGTTCGGTTAGCGTCGGGCCCCGACCGGCCGCTCAGGCGCGGCGACACGCTCATGACGGTGCCGAATGGCGTGATCCTCCCAGCAGATATCTGGCCAAAGGTGTCGATTCAGCAGCCGAAGTTGGGGACTTGGGCGGTCGTAATGCAGGAGCTTCAGAGGATCGAGGATTGGGTGCGTACCGTCGCCATCCCAATCATCGTCACGGGTGAGACGGATGTTGAGGAGTTGCCACCAGGAGTCGACGTCACGATCGCTCACTCGAACTTCGCTGAAGCCGTGAGAACCGCACAGCGGCGGCCGGCAGCGGCACGGCACAGCCAACGACTTCAGCTGCGGGCCGTCCGGGAGTCCCTCCCCGGGACCCTGGCCGCGTCGGGACTGGTAGGACTGCGCGAGGCCGCGGCATGGTCCGAGACTGCGGATGATGAGCTGGTGGCGAAGTTCGCTGACCTCGCACAGCGCGTGCGGGACGACGACACGCCGACAACGAGAAAGGCACTCTCGGATCACATCCTTGAGATGGCTGGAGCGGCCGCCGCCACGTAAGTGGATGGCCAAACCGTAGGTGCTCACAGACTCCGAGCGAAGAGAGCTCGGGATTCGATGCAGGTGGGAAGCATTCGACGTTGCGCCAAGAGTCCGCGACACGCGCTACCGTTCTCACAGGACTAGGCCTCGTGCGAGGAGGACGGGATGGTGCCGGATATTGCCTCTGGGCCCGACCAGCCGTGGTCGCCAGACCGACGGACGCCGTGGCGGCCTGGACCACCGGCCGAGTGGCTGACGATGTTCGAGCGGATCACCAACGAAGTCATGGTCCTCGGCCGTTACCGCGTGACCTGGCGGACGGTCAACGATCTCGCCGAAGACAGCGCAGCGATCCAGGATCAGCCCTATTTCGTACAGTGGGTCTCCGAGCTCTACGGCATGACAATGGCCCTCGGCGTCCGCAAGATGGCCGACCGCTCCTCGGATGCCGCGTCGCTGTTCAACCTCCTCCGTCGAATCGCGGAAGAACCTGAGCAGTTGACCCGCGAGTGGTACGTCAGCGACGTCTACGAGGACTGGGTCGAGAGGTTCGACAAGACCTTCACAGAACGGGCGGACCCGCAGCGCTTAGATCACATAGACCCGGACGTTGTGCTCGCTGACCAGCAGCGCCTTGTCGAGGCAGCGGACCCCTTCCGCCTCTACGTGAACCACCACGTCGCTCATGCGCAAGCGGTCCCGAAGTCCGCAATCCCTAAGTTCCGAGACCTTAACGTCGCTCTCGACATCATCGACGAGCTGTTCGTCAAGTACGAGCTACTTCTCACCCGGGCCCAGCGGGCGCCACTCGAACCCGTTTTCCAGTTTCCGTGGCAGCGCATCTTTGACCGCGCTTGGTCGGAGAAGCGGGACACATCAGGGACGGAGGGCGGAACCGCATGAGCGACAGTCACTGGGAGACAGTGCTCGGCCCGTGCTACACGACCGAGACGATCTCCAAGCGACTCGGCATTCCGCAGGCGGACGTCGAGTTGTGGGCGGACGACCTGCGTCTGCTTCGCGTCCAGGCCACGGAGACCCCAGTATTTCCGGCTTGGCAACTCACGGATCAGAACGAGCCCATCCCCGGGCTGCAAGGTGTCCTGCTCGTGTTGCGTGACGGTGTTAACGACCCCCTTAGCTGGGCGAACTTCCTCACCGCTTCGGTGGGGCATCCTCCAACAAGAGCGATCGACCAGTTGAACGCCGGTGACGTAGCGGCCGTCCTCCTTCGCGCCCGGCACGCCGCGGCCAGTTGGCGCGCGTAGACGCTGCGACGCGCGAGACTTTCCGCATGGCACCGAGCCCAGAAGAGATCGAGGCAGCCCGCACGGAGAAAGGCCGGTGGACTAAGGCGACTCTCGAACGATGGGGCGTGTCCTGGCCGCCTCCCAAGGGTTGGCGCAAACAGCTGATCGCGGAGTGGGAGCACGCAGAGCGCTGAGCCCTGCCGATGTCGCCAGGAAGACCGCCGGAGAATAGCGGCCTACGACCGGAGGGGTCGAACCGTGCGCGGCGACATCACCATCGGAATCATCTGGTCCGTCTTCGGGATACGCGCGCTCGTAGCCTTCGCCGTTGACCACGCGCTGACAACATAACGAGCCGCTGGGTCGTCGTTCCTGCCCTCGGCTGATCAGCTGTCCTGTTGGTGGCCTCACCGACCTACCCCACACGTAAGCTAGCCGTGTGTCTCATAGCGAAATCACAGCCGTCGCCGCTCGTCTGATCGCTGCGGTCGGGATGCCCGCGGCCGCGGCGTCGGTCGGTGTGTTGCCTCCGGAGCTGGTTCAGCAGTGGGCCGACGGTGTGACCACTCCCTCGCCCCACGAAGCTACGGTGCTCAGACTCGCGCTCGACACGGTCGAGATGCACGACACCACCCGCCAGATGGCGGCCGACCTGCGGACGAACCTGAACGAGCTGGCGGCGAAGCTCTACTCGTCCAGATGAGCCTCTACCGCTGACTAGACGATGTCGTCGGGGTTCGCTGCACGGTAACGTTCGACGTCGGTGATCGCATGGACGTCGATGCTCACCCCGGCCGGGGTGGTCCCTGACCAGGTGACGTAGCCTTCCGCCTGCCCGGACGAGTCGTATTCGCGCAGGTTGAGGAATGCGGCCCACTGCGCACACAGTTCGGGCGCCCCGAGGGCGGCCCGGCCCTCCGGGTGCGTGCCCTCGATAAGGGGGTCGACGATCTCGACCAGTCTCCATGCCAGCGGCGGCAGACCATGCTCGGCGCCGAGGCGATTGAACGTGTCGGTGATGCCGGCGTCGATGAGCCTGTCGAGGCTGCCAAGCGCGTCGTTCGTCATGCGATCGAGGCTACAGCCGGGCTCCCTCCGGTCGCCCGGCACGCGCACGCCACGCCTTCGCCGCGTCACCGCCTCGTCCCCGGATCGCACGTCTCGTGTCCGTCCCGGCCACGCCCTTCCCGCGCGCCGCACATCGGCGCGTCACAGCCCCGGCGGCGTTCCGGTCCGGGCCGCAGGAGCTGCGTACCGCTGACGGGCCGTCGGCGCCGCGGTGCCGATGCGGGCGAGCCGGAGCGCCACGGTGGCGGTCCGGTGGCGGTGTCACGTCTCAGGCTAGTTGGGCGGGGCCGCTGACTCAGGGTTACAGTCAGACCCTGCAGGCCACCGAGCGAATCGGCGCACAGCCGCATGCTCCTCGAATCCGAGTCGCCGATAGATGCCGAGCCCATCCGGGGACGCGGTCAACACCGCCGCGGACGCGCAGCGCGTGCGTCCTTCCTCAACGGCGGCGATGGTGAGCGCCGTTCCGACACCGTGCCCGCGGTGTCTCTCTGAGGTGATCACATGCTCGATTCCGACGACGGAGTCCGCTAGCACCGCCGCCGCGCAGCCGACCGGTTTCCCGTGCAACCGAGCAAGAAGGTGTTGGACGACGGCGGAGCGTCCGAGGCCCTTGTCAGCGAGCGGGGCGACGAGATCGGGGTCAGTGCGGCCCGTCCAGACGCGAACCCACTCCGTGAGGGACTCCCTGTCTGTGACCCGCTGGATTTGCAGCCCCGGCACAGACCGGACAGGCGGCGACGCGTGACCGTCGTCAAGTGAGAGCACCATCACGGGTTCCTCCTCGACGAAGCGGAAGCCGCGCTTCCGGAGTCCGGGTTCCACATCGAAGCGCGGGTCCCCCGGCCAGGAATGCCACAGCGCCGGAGCATCGCCCATCGCCCGAACGGCATCGTCGATGCGGTCGCCGGCCACCGCGAGCACCGCATTCAGCTCTTCGTGAGGAGCGTTCGTGCGGAACCATGTCAGCCCGCTGTCTTGACCAGCGGTCGCTCCGCGCACGAGATGCGTCGAGGTGAACAGTTCCCGGGCCCTCCCCAGTTGCGGGCTTCGCGCGGCATCCCGGCGCAGGTAAGCGCTCATCGGGAGACAGCGCGCCACGGCCTGAGCGGCCACGCGCGCAGGGCGGTGGTCGCGACCCTCGCCACGACCATCACCAAGGCCATCAGAATGAAGGCAGCCGCCCATGCTGGCGCACCTGTGATTCGCGCAGACATCGAGAAATCGGCGATCTGTGCGGGGAACCAATGGTCCGCACCGTAGGCGAAGAGCATTCGTCCGCCGATGACGATCAGCCACAGCAGCGCATACGGCCACCCCGCGCGCAGCATCGTCACGCCGTCACGCACTTCCACTCGCATGAAGAACCCTGCGGCGACTCCTAAGGCGATCCCCGCACTGATTCCGATGGCCTCGAGCTGCACATCGTTGCCAGCAGTGGGGACGTCGGTGAGGAACAGGCCACCGCACACAGCGGCGATCAACACGGGGAGCAGAAGCCGGAGCGACGACATTTTTCGCGCGCCGAGGTTGGAGATCAAAATGAAGGCGAGAAGCCCGATGTTCAGGAGGTACTGGTCGAGGGTCATAGTGTCCTTCCCTGACCGTGGATGATGCGTGCGTGAGCACCTTCGAAGCGTTCGCGGGTCGTCATGAGTCGATGGTGTCAATGCGGGGCCCGAGGGTCCTCGGCCCAGGGTTGGATCCCGCGTCCCGACGTTCTCCTACCTCAGGCCGATCCGGCGTTTTCCGACTCTTCTAGTGTTGGAGCATGAGGCGAGCCCTGACCTTCTCCTTCACGCGGCTGAGCGCGGTGGTGGCCGTCGTCGTCGCCGCCGTGTGCCTGCTCTCGGAACCGCCGCAGTCCGTGCCGCGCGAGCTGTTTGTGCTCGTCGTCCTTCTGTCCGCAGGGATCTGGACCGCTGCCCTGCTGGTCCCCACCTCTCTGATGCGCTGGCGGGTCGCCGGGTTCGCGCTGTACGGCCTGGCCGGTGCCGTCCTCGACCTCTGGCAGCCGTGGGGCCCTGGATTCGTCGCCGGATTCATCGCCGTGTCAGCCATCGCGCTGAGCATGCCGCCGCGACCGGCCCTGCTCGCGTCGATCCCGGTGCTCGTCCTTGTTGCAGCGGCTGAGGCGGTCACGAGCGACCACCCCTGGAACGCGCTGCTCAACGTCTTGCTTGGCCTTACCTTCTTCTTCGCGGCCTCCTCATTCGCCGCTCTCAAGCGCGACGCCACGGTCCGCGCTGAGCAGCTGCTGCGGCAGGAAGCGGAGACCCGCAAGGCCCGCGACGACGCGGCGGCGCTCGGTGAGCGAGCGCGGCTCGCGCGAGAACTGCACGACGTGCTTGCGCACACACTGTCGGGCCTGAGCCTGCAACTGGAAGCCGCCCGCCTGCTGGCCGAGCGGACCCACACGGAGCCGCGCGTCCTGGAGCAGCTCACGCTGGCGCAGAAGTCGGCCCGCGACGGGGTGGCCGAGGGGAAGCGGGCCATCGCGGCGCTGCGCGGCGAGGTGCTCGCGAACCTCGCTGACCTTCCGACCCTGGTCACCGCCTTCTCCAGGGACACGGGGATCCCCGCTCGGTTCGACCTGGCGGGCGAGCCCGTGGCCGTGGACGGCGACCTCGGTCTCGCGGTGTTCCGCACCGTTCAGGAGTCACTGAGCAATGTCCGCAAACACGCCCCTGACAGTCGATCCGTGGCCGTCGAACTGAGGTGGTCACCGGACGAGATGGTCGTCCGTGTTCGAAACGCCGGGGGCGCCCCGTCGGCGGTGCTCGGCGCCGGCTTCGGCCTCTCTGGGATGGCTGAGCGCGCTCAGGCCCTGGGAGGCACGTTCACGTGCGGTCCCACCGAGGACGGCTTCGAGACCAGCTGCTCCCTGCCCCTGCCCCTGTCGCGACCGGAGGTGTCCGCATGAATGAGCTCCGCGTGCTGGTCGCTGACGACCAGAAGATCGTGCGCGACGGCGTCGCCCTGCTGCTCGGGCTCATCGAGGGCATCACCGTCGTCGGCACCGCCATCGACGGCAACGACGCCGTCCGCCAAGCGCGAAGCACCCAGCCCGATCTGGTCCTGATGGACCTCAACATGCCCCACCTCGACGGCGTCGAGGCAACCGCGCAGATCCTCGCCGAGCTGCCGCACATCCGCGTCGTCGTGATGACCACCTACGACGACGATGCCTGGGTCTTCCGGGCACTCCGGGCGGGTGCCCGCGGCTATCTCACCAAGGACTCCTCGGCGGAGGACATCGAACGCGCACTCCGCTCCGTCGCGGCCGGCGACGCCCAACTCGACCCCTCGGTGCAGCGGCGGCTGCTCGACGCCCTCGCAACGCAGCAGCCTGCCACCTCCCCGACCTCGGCGGCACCCGCCGCGGTGGGGCTCACCGCGCGGGAACAGGAGGTGCTGCAGCTCATCGCTGAGGGCCTCTCCAACGACGAGGTCACCGAGCGGCTCCACGTCAGCATGGCGACCGTGAAGACGCACATCGGGAGCCTGCTCTCCAAGACAGGAAGTCGCGACCGGGCTCAGCTGGTGATCTACGCCTTCCGGACCGGCGCGGTCTGACGCCTCACCCTCGGTCTCCTACCGAGGGCGGAACCTTGATCAGCGGGCAATCCGACTCCGGCACGATTCGACGCGCTTCCCCGCGCGAATACTGTCGGCGCATGCTCACCCCTTTCGATGTCTTCGCCGGCCGACCCGCGGCCACCGCGATCTCCCTCTGGATTCTCACCGTCGCCGTCACCATCGCCACTGCAGGCCTGCTCGCGCTCGTCTCGCCACAGCTCGACATGATGACCCAGCGGTTCATCGCTGTCCTGCTCCTGGCGGTCTTCGCTGTCGTCGTCGTCCTCGTCCGCAAGCCGCGGCTCCTGCGTAACGGGTCCTTCCCTCCGGCGCTCCTCGTCCTGCCGCTCCTGGTCGTGCTGGCCCCGTTCGCCGGCGGACTGAAGGACGAGAGTGCTCAGGCCGTGGTCGTCCTGGTCATCGGGTATCTCGCCACGGGGGTGTACGAGGAGCTGTGGTTCCGCGGACTTGTCCTCGACGCCCTCCGCACCTGGAGCCCACTCCGTGCGGCACTGCTCTCCTCGGCCCTGTTCGGCCTCGCTCATCTGTCCAACATCGCATTCGGAGCGAACGTCGCGGTCACGGCCGCTCAGGTCGTCGGCGCAGCATGCTACGGAGTGGGACTCGCCGGGCTCCGACTGCGCGGGCTCGCCCTCTGGCCCCTCATCCTCATCCACGCCGTCACCGACATCGCACTCGCCCTCGGCAACGTCACCGCCGGCTGGCGCTGGGGACTGATGATCGGCGGAGACACCGCGCTGCTCTTCTTCGGACTCTTCGTGCTCGGCGCACTACGCGTGCGCGCCGCTGAACGATCACGGCCGGCCGTCGACACCAGCGCGCCCAGGGGTCATCTGTGAGCTGCCACGGGTCTGAGGAATGGCCGTGCAGGCCATCGCTGGCACGCCCATGCCCAACTAGACGGAGAAAAGCCCAACTAGCTCAAGAAGCGACAGGCGGGACGGAGCGTTACGGGCCGAGCGGAGCGAGGCCCGGCTGAGGCGCGGCGTCGGCGCATAGCTGGGGACGAGACGGGTTGCTCCGCCGCATCTGCGGGAGGTGACCCCGTGGAAAGGACCCTCATGCATCTCGGCATCACACTTCGTGTCACCGCTCTCTTGGCTGCTGCCTGCACTGTCATCGGTGTCGGCACCGCTGCCGCCTCCCATGTCGCCGCGGAGCGGGCGGTGGTGTCGGCGCAGAAGCCCGCGTACGACCTCGCCGTCGACCAGGTGATCTCCCGGGCCGGCGGTGCGCTGCACCTGGCGCAGCTCGCGTCTGACGCCCTCGACGGTGCACGCGCTGCCCTCGACGCCTCCGAAGGCAAGGTCCTCGACGGGGACACCAGCCGTACGGCACTCGACGACGCGATCCGCAAGGACACCTTCCTGGTGCAGACCGCCGGCGCGGAGCAGCGGATCGTCCGCGGGAAGGCCGAGGCGAAGCCGAAGGCCGGGCAGTGGGGACCCGACTACGTGGGCGCTACAGCGGAGCTGGGGCGGCTGTCGTTCCCGGCCGCGGAACACCTGGCCGGGATCCCGGCGCAGCTGAGCAAGCTCGAGGCGGACCTCACGGCTGCGACCGCGGCGTGGCAGGCTGAGCAGGAGCGCATCGCTGCGGCTAAGGCGGCAGCTGAGGCGGCGTACCGGGCCAGCCACACGTTGGACGTATGGACCACAGGCTGGTCCCCAGAGATCGACGCCTGCCGCGGCGCGGTAGACATCACACCTCGGACTGGGCTGACCACTCCCTTGCTCGCCCTCCATTCATACTGTGGGGGCACCGCGCTGGCCAAGGACGTCGGCTCTGTGATCACCCTGACCGGGCTCTACACCGGCCAGTGGAAGTCGCTCGGTCTGGTCACCACAGTCAACGCATACACACAGGGCCCGGAAGCGGTGCCGCAGCTGCCGGCCGGTCAGCTCGAGATCATGACCTGCTACCCCAACCCGAGCTCGCAGGGCATCTGGGTGTTCGAGCGGGTCGGCTGATCCCCGGAGGGATCATGTGATCCCACGTGGGATCTCTCGCACCAGTTGACGGCTGTTCGGCTCTTCGGGCCGGTAGGGTGCGCTCATGCCACCTCGGAGCCCAAGCCAGAGAACCGTCATCGGCGCGACCGTCGAACACCTCGGGGAGCGGGTGCGTGCTGGGAAGTACGGGTTCCGGCTGACCAGGGATGTGTACGCGGTCCCGTCGAAGCGGAACACGAAGCCGATCCCCCGCGAGTTCGTCTCTGATGAGATGTGGGAGGAGATGTCGGAGATCTACGAAGACGACGACCATCGCATCTACACCGACGCGTGGGTGGCCGAATGGCACGACGCGGTACTGGAGAACTTCGACCTGAACATGGCGTGGTTCGAGAACATCGAGCCGAGCGCCTTCGAGGCGGTCATCGCGGGGATGCTTGCGGCGGAGCCGAAGCTGCAGGAGGTCACCGATCTGCGCCCGTTGGACGGTGTCAGCGGCGTGTACGTGATGGTCCTCGACGGCTACCGGCAGGTGTACATCGGCCAGGCAACCGACATCCGTGCGCGCATCAAACGGCACTGGTCCGGGGTCAAGCAGTTCGACCGGCTGCTCTGGGCGCACAAGCACGAGTCGGTCATGTCGATCGACTCGTTCCGCGCCCTGGACACCACCCGCGTCTTCGCTGTCCGTACCGGCCGACCCGACATGCTCGAGCAGAAGCTGGTGGAGGCGGTGCCCGCCGACTACCGGCTGAACCGGATCAGTGGCGGCACTCTCAGCGGACTCCGCGGCCTATTCATCCTGGGTGAGATCAACCGTCGGAATCTGACCTCCGAGAGTGTCGGCCCCTGAGGGATCATTCGACCTGTCCGGCGTACGCGTACGCGTACGCGAGCGGCAGGGATGGCGCGAGGCGCTCGCGGAGCGTCACCCGAGTCAGGCGGCAGCGAGGTGCTTGCGTGCGAGGCTGAGGACGGGGTCGATGAGACTGACCGCCAGCTCGTGGTGCTGCGGCGGGAAGTCGAGCCATCCGGAGCAGAGTTCTTCCTGCGCCTCTTGGGTGGTCATCTCAACCAGCTCCGTCTCGAACTGCCACTCCCGCGTCAGATTCGGACGGTGGGCGCCTTCGATGTCGACCAGCCATCCGTCCGGGTGCTGCACGAAGGCATGCGCAAGGAACCGCGTTCCAGACGGTGTGAGCTCTCGACCGCGCAGAGCCACGATCGGCCAACCGGTCTCCACCGAGAGAACGAACGCGAGCGACAGGCAGTTGCCGAGCAGGAATGCACGGCGGGCGTGCCGGTCCAGCCGGCCCGGCTTCACCCGAGCCGGCCGTCCCTGCGTAGTGATCACGCGCACGCGCCGGGCCACTGTCAGCCCCGCGGCTTCGGCACGCCGAGCTGCTCGAGGTGTGTGTCGATCTCGTCCCGCTCGAACCAGTCGACCCGGTACAGGACGACGTCGCCGGTAGGGGTGATCGTGATGGCGCGGCCCGGGTGCTTGTCGGCGGCGTTGAGGAGGTTTACAGCCGCGTGGACCTGCTTGCCGAACGGCCGGTGAAGACCCGCGGTTGCGACGGTGGCGTCATAGGGGCGCCGGGTGACCGTGACGTCCATGCGGTCTCGGGCGATCATGCTGATGCCCCAGCTGGTGTAGCTCTTCCCGGTGACGATGACGTAGATGCCGAGGTGGCGGCCGTCGTAGGCGAGCTCAGCGACGGCGCCCACGAGCGCCCGCACCGAGTAGGTCTGCTCGGTGCCCCGCTTCGCATTCGAGACGAGCGCGCTGATCTCCGGGACTACGACAGTCAGAGGAGAGACGTTCTCACGCTTCTGCACGTGTACCGGCAGGTCAGACAGGAAGCGTGTCTTGTGGTCGCTCAGGACGCGGAGACGACGGCTGAACTCTTCGCGCAGGTCGGCGGCCATCGAGTACATCGCGTCTGGGTCAGCGTGGGTGAGGCTGCGTGCGAACCGGCTGGTGACAGACTCCGACAGGCGAAGCGTGTCGAACGGGTCGGCGAGGATGATCTGGTGTCCGCGGGCCGCACGGTGGACGATCTCCGAGATGGCGGCGGGCTTGGCTGCCGAGTCTGGGCCGCCGAGGTAGATCCGGTGCGGTGAGGCGTGGAGGTTGGCGAGCAGCGGCGTGCCGTCGGCGCGGATCCCGAGCGGGATGGTCGCCCAGTCCTCGGGCGAGTACGTCTCAGGGAGAAGAGTCGTGCCCGGGACGTAGTCGGGGATGCCGGACAGAGTGGTGGTGTTCATGGTGCCTCCTCAGGCGGTGGGTGGTGCTCGGTGGGGGTGGTGCGTCGACGTTGGATATGCGGCGAAAACGCGTGTCCCCTCGGCTATGCCTGAAGTGGTCTGTCCAGCTGCTAGCGGCCGACCCAGCCGCGCGCGTCCGGGACACCGATCTGCCGCAACAGTTCCGGGAGTGTGGCTGGGGCGGCCGGGAGCGCCTGCCGATACAGGGTGGGGATTCCGTCGATGTCGGTAATGGCGAGGCCGGGACCTTCGAGCTCTGCCGCGTTCTTCGGGATCCCGTCGAACTGGGTGGTCAGCTCGAGCAGCCCCTCGTCGACGGTTTCCATCAGGGTGATCCGTGAGGTGAACCGGGCGAGGTGCTGGGTGACCGCCGGCCGCGGCGCGGTGGCCGTGGCCAGCAGGTAGATGCCGAGGTGGCGGCCGCGGGCGACGACCGCGTCGAACAGGTCCGCGAGTTCCGGCTCGGCCAGCAGCGCGGCGGGGTCCTCGATCACGATCGTGACCGGGGAGACAGGTTCCCAGCTCATGCGCACGCTGTTCGGCAGTCCGGCGAAGGAGAACACCGCGTGCTCCTGCAGCAGGCCGGTGCGGCGCGTCAGCTCGGCGGTGGCGTGACGAAGCACCGCGACCGCGGCGTCCAGGTCCGTAGCGTGCGCGGCGGCGAAAGGGTGCAGGACATCGAGAAGTGAGGCTTGGCTGGCGAGGGTGACGACGGCGAGCTCGTGGCCGCGGGCGACCGCCTGAGCGGCGTGGTTCACGGCTGCGAGCCCGGTTCGGTCGGCGGGACCAGTGATTAGGGTGTGGTCGGCGTCCGCGATCACGGTGTCGGCTAGGCCTACCCCGATCGGGAGGATGTTGTACAGGGCGGCGCCGTACGGGTAGACGCCCGGGAGCAGGTCCTCCGTGGTGACGGCGGCCGGGAGGGTGGCCGTGCGGATCGTCATCGGTCAAACGCCTGCCCGACCGCGCGGATGATGGCGACGACGGCGATGAAGGCGACCAGGATCGGGAACAGCACCGCGATCAGCAGCGCGGGGGCCTTATGCATGCGGCGCCCGAACCGGCAGATGGCGTAGACGACGCCCACGGCGATCCAGTAGAGCACCAGCCACGCCCACGGGGAGGTGCTGACGTGGGTCACCCACTGGCCGAACGCAGCGGCAAGCAGCGGCAGCCCTGTGACCCACATCCAGAGCGCCCCGTAGGCGAGCCCGGCGGCGACGGCGAGGCCGCCGAAGACGGAGACGGCGGTGATGATGGCTCGGCTGCGTGGGCTCCGCCGCGGGCGCTGCAGGTAGGCGGCGTCAATGTCGGCGTCGTCGGTGTGGATGGCGTCCGGGACGACGAAGGCGTTCGGGTCGGTCGGTGGGATGACGATGATGTTCGAGTTGTCGTTGAACATGGGTGGTTTCCTCTCGAGGCGGTGGTTTCGCTGCTGGGAGGGTCCGCCGCCCGGCGTCAGCAGCAAGCGCCGGGCCGCGGGGTTGGTTACCAGCTGGTGTCGCTGGTGTACGGGTCGACCGCGTTGACCTTGAGGTCGACCGGCATCGTGGTCTTGCCGGTCGTCGACCGGTACGCGCACCCGGTCGCGAAGGTCGCGGTGGTATCCGGGGTGGCGTCGCAGAAGGTGGCGAGGGCGGTGCGGAGCTGGCCGACGGTGACCTTGCCGGAGGTGAGCCCAGAGCTGACCGCCTTGGTTAGGTCGGTGTTGTTCGCCGGGTCGCCGCAGGACCAGACGGAGATGCCGCCGGTCTTCGCCGCGGTGAGCCCGTACGTGACCGCGTTGCCGTCCTGGTCCGGGAGGCAGAGTCGGGTGAGACCACCGGGCAGGGTGACCACGCCGGGCATCGCCGCCCACTCGCGGGTCACGGACAGGGTCTGCGGGGACGCGTCCTGGTACGACTGCGACCGGCCGATCTGAACCGGGGCGCCCTCCTGGCACACCTGCCAGGTGCCGGCGCTGTCCGGGTTCGTGCAGACGATCGGCACGATGGCGCCCTTCGCGGCTGCCGGGTTCCCGACCAGGTTGACGCTGAACGTCAGCTTGCCGCCGGAGAACTTTGCGGCCGCGTCCGCGGACAGGATGGCCGACTTCCCGTACGGGGCCGACAGCGGACCGCGGACGGCCAGCTGCGGGACGGTGACCACCGTCTTGCCGTTGCCGCGGGTGGTGACGCTGATGAGGGCGGTGCCGATCTTCTCCGTCTTTCCGGTGACGGGGTTCGTCCAGGGGGTCGGGGCGCCGGGGTGGGCGTTCAGCGCGGCGGGGAGGCTGTTCAGCTTCGCGAGAGAGAGCTTCCGAGTGGACAGCTGCTGGAACGCGGCATCCTGCGCGGCGGTGGTTCCGATCGAGGCGGAGTTGCAGGCGAAGCCGGGCCCGTACGCGACCGCGTCCAGCGCCAGCGCGCCGCTCGCGGTCGTCAGCGGCACCTCCGTGTCGCCGAAGTCCAGGGCGGAGAACACGGTCGAGTGCGCGGCACAGAACTCCGGGCCCGGGGCGTACGCCGGGAGGGCCTTCGCGTTCGTCGCCGGCAGGTAGCGAGCGGTCGAGCGGTCGCCGTCCGCGGCCGGGTAGCCGGTGACGTTCTCCCAGCCGGAGCCGCTGATCGAGCGGAGCGGCGAGACGGTCTGGTCGGCGGCGCCGAGTTCGCAGTGTGCCCAGTGCTGGCGGCCCTTCGCACCGGTCAGGTCCCAGCAGAAGACGGGGATGAGGTTCCCGGTGAGCCTCTGGCCGGGCTTGGCCACCTCGACGGTGGTGTTCTTCCCGTAGGTGGCGGTCAGCGTCTTCACGAACGCGGGGTCGGCCTGCTGGGTGGAGCAGCTGGTCAGGGACAGCGCCGCGACGGCCGCGAGAACGGCGGCGGCGATTGGGATGAGCTTCTTCTTCAACGCGCCCCTCCCCTAGTAGCCGACGTTCTGCACGCTGGACAGGACCGCGATCGCCAGGCCGATCATGCCGAGCACCGTGACGGCGGCTAGAACCGCGGTCACCTTCGCGATGCGCGCGGTGGCGGTGAGAGCACGGACATCAGCCTTGGTGAGGGTGGCTGGCTCATGCGCGTCGTGGGCGTGGCGGACGCCGGCAACGGACTGCGCGGCGACGGCCGACTTCGCCCGCGCGGCGACCGACTGGGCGACCGGAGCGGCGAAGGACTTCGCCTGCTGCGCGGCGGCCTGCGCACGAGCCGCGAACGAGACGTGAACCTCGGAAGGGGTATTGGACATGGTGGCTGCTGAGCCTCTCTGCTGAGGGAGAGAACACCGGTTGGTGCCCCAACTCCACAGAGGCGGCAGATCGGGCCACCCTGGACGGTTCAGGCGGCCCGATCTGGTTCAGTAGTCCGGCGGCTCCGGGATCTCGTCGTCAGCCGGCGGGGTGGGATCCGCGAAGGGTTCCAGGTCGGCCAGCGAGAACGAGACCTCGCCGCGCTTCACCTTGGTCGGGTCGGTGGCGTCCCGTCGCGCTGGGTGGCGAGGCGTGGTGACCGCGGAGTCCTCCCGGGGCGACCTGAGCTGCTGACCACGCGGTGCCCCGATCGACTCGAGGTACGCCGCCTGGTTGGGGATGTATCCGACCCGGAAGCCGGCAACCTCGCCACCCTCTGTGGCTCCGACGGCGAGACCGCGGCTCACACCGTCATTGAGGTCCGAGATCTCATCCACGGCCAGCGGGAGGTTGTTCGCATCGAACACCATGCCGAGCAGTGTGTTCGGCGGCACCTTCTTCGGCGGGATGAGATAGAGCGCCGTGCCGAGGTTGGCGCGTGTCTCACCGTCGAGCATGTGCGCGTAGGCGGTCTGTGAACCGATCAGGAGGTGGACACCCGACGAGCGGGCCTCGCGAGCGATCTTGGCCACATACTTCTTGATCTGAGCCTTCGCGTTCGCCTCCTCTTGCCATTCCAGCAGGATGGGGTCGTCACGCTCGAGGCCCACTGGCTTCGCCTCGGGCGAGATCAGCGAGGAGTACTCGTCGATGACCACGAGGATGGGGCGGACGCCGAGCTGCGGCGGGAGCTTGCTCCAATCAGCGGCGTGATGCTCGTTGTTCAGATTCACCCGCTCTTCGACCTCGACATAGACCGACTTGAGGATGCTCGCTGCCTGTTCCAGGCCTTTCGGTCCGAGGCCGGTGACGGCGAACGCGTCGCAGTACGGTTCGATGTCCCTGATGCCGTTGCCCTTCTTCACTTCGTCGATGAAGACGACCCGGAAGCCGCGAGCAATCGCGCTCAGAATGGCCTGCGCGATGTACACGGTCTTACCGGAGCCCGTGCCGCCGACAGCCATGCTGTGCGGTCCCGAGGTGAGGTCCACCTCGAAGGGGGCGCCGTCGGCCTTGACGCCAACCTGCCAGCGCTCCCACTTGGTTGGGTCGATCTTCGCGGGCAGCAGGGTCGTTCCGTCCACCACCTTCGGCAGCTGACGCGCGCGCCGGTATGACAGGGTGACCCGGTTGTTGTAGGTGTCCGCCTCGACCGCCCAGGATGAGGTGTCCGGGCTTCCGTTGTTGGCCCACGACGGGATGATGTCCCGCAGCTTGTTGAGCGCGGTCTCCCCCAGCGGCGGCAGCCCGCCGAGGACGACGCTGTCGATGCGGCCGAGGCCGGTTTCCTCGTCCACGGCCCAGTCGACGGCGCAGGAGACGTTCCACGGTCCGAAGGTCGGACTGACGAGCGCTGCGGCGCGGTCACGGATCGTCTTCGTCACGGGGAGCAGCCAGGCGGCGAGGCCGCCGCGGTGCGGGTCGAACGCGACCAGCGCGCGTCCGTCGTACAGCTCAGGGACTTTCGCCTCGAGAGCCGCGATCTCCTGCGGGCGGAGACCCGGCTTGCTGAACACCGCGGTTACACCGGGGAGGACCTCGGGAGTCTGGTCAATCGCGACGATGAGGAACCGACGGTCCGGTGAGATCATCTCGATGTGAGCGTTCGGGCCGCAGTGGTCCTTCACGTAGCGGACGAGCACCGGCCACGCCTCGTCGGTGATCGGCTCCGCGGCGGGGTTGCCGCCGGTCAGGTCGAGCGTGACCTTGCGGGGCATCGCAGGCGACACGAATGCCGCCTGCGATGCACCGTTGTTAGGGAGAGGAACCTCGAACACCTCCTCTCCTCTCAGGCCCGGAACTGCTGGAACGGGGCGGCTGCCGGCTGCTGGGGCTGGCCCTGCTGGGCCTGCACCTGCGCCGCGTACTCCGCGAACGACGGAGCAGCCGCCGGAGCCGCCTGCTGCGGCGCCTGGGCCGGCTGAGCCGGTGCCTGCGGCACGTACGTCGCCGGGTTGAACGTCGGGCCTGTCGGAGCCTGCTGCGGCGCCTGAGGGGCGTACCCGGCCGGGTTGAACGCCGGGGCGGCGGCCGGGGCGATGTTCGCCCACGGGTTCTGCGCGTCGGTGTCCAGGCCGATGACCAGACCGCCGGAGGCCGCCATGTGCTGGCGCAGCTGCTTGGTCTCGTCGGTGGCGAGGCCGAGGATGAGCGTCTGGCCCTGGGCGGCGACGAACTCGAGCTCCGGCACGTCGAGGAAGCCCTCAGCGGCGATGCGCGCCAGCGTGGTGTTGACCTTCTCAGCGGTGATCAGACCGTGAGCATAGAAGTCCGTCGGGATGTTCTGCACGACGAGGGCGTGATTTTCGACGTCCCAGCCGACCTGGACACCCCACTCCTGCAGCTTCCGCTCGGACAGCGACGGGTCCTTAGCCAGCTCCAGCACCGCGGCGACGAGCGGGCGGAACTGGGAGAAGTCGGCGCGGGCCTGGTCGATCTCGGCGCGCATGCGGTCGCGTTCTTCGATGCCGACTTTCACGTAGACGGCGGCGCGGAACAGCGACGGGATGAGCGCGATCACACTCAGCATGGTCGGGGCGAACTCGACGCTGACGACGGCGGCGGCGATGGTGACCCAATGGGCGACCTTCGCGGCCAGGCGCACCCACCGCTTGTTCCCGGTGGTCCACCACTGCTTGTCAATCGCAGCGAAGTCGGCACGGCTAAGCGTGAGCCCGTTGGCTGCGGCGATGCGTCGGACGATGATGAACGGCGCGAACCAGGTCATCAGAGCGACCGGGACGGCCAGGAAGAGGTTCAGCGGCAGCGGGAGGATGGGCGCGAGAAACCACACCAGCAGTGCCGGAGCGATGACCTGGAAGACCGCCGCCCAGGTGGCCGCGACCTGCTTGTGAACGTACTCGCCCTGCGCGCGGAGCTGCTCGCGGGCCGCGACGGCCTCAGGGTTGTCGTTGAGAATGCCTCGGAAGCCGCCGTAGTAGATGGCGACGATCGGGGAGATGAAGAGGAATCCGACGCCCTTGAAGAGCAGCCAGAGCATGGAGTCGCCCTGCTTGGCCTGCGGAGCCGGCTGGTTGGTGGTGGTGGTCATGGGTTCGTTCTCCTGGTTCTCTTTGATGGGTGGTGCCGGTTGGTGGTCGGTTACTGGCTGTTCAGGTAGCGGGCGATGCCGACCCCGGCGGCGACGCCGGCGGCGATCGGGACGATGAAGATGGCGGCGAGGGCGAGGTAGGCGGCGAGGAATACGGCGGCGAGACCAACGCCGACGGCGACGGTCGCCACGAAGGCGAGTGTGGCGATCGCGATGGTCTTCATAGGGCAGTTCCTCTCGGTTGTTGGTGGTTCCTGCCGCTACAGAGGTGGCAGATCGGCAGGGGTTGGACGGATCTGGGCGGGACTCACCGGCGGAAAGGAAAAGAACCGGCGACTCCCGCCGCGGTCACGACGCTGTGACCGCGGGGCCGAGGAGTGGGAGAAGGAGGTCTCCTCGGCGGCTGGTGTGGTTGAGGTGGCGGGCTCCCGGGACGGAGAGGGGCGAGGCGTCCGAGAGCCCGCCGCGGGTCACTACTTCGTGGCCCGCTTGGAGGCGGTGCGGTCCGCCTCGGCTCGTCGCTCGGCGTCGGCGAGCAGCCGGCGGAGCGTGTCGACGTCGGATTGGGCGACCCGGCGCTTGCGCCAGCTCGGGCGGGTGAACGCGGTTTGGAGGGCGGCCTCCTGACGGTGGGCCTCCTGGATCTCGTCGCCGACGATGGTGAACGCAAGTACGAGCACGGAGGCGGACAAGACGAGAGCGGCGATTCCGAGGCTGCCTGGCCACGCGTTCCACACGTGGAGGGCGGCGGTCAGGATGAGAGCGGCGATGGATGCTACGGTCACCGCGGCGCTGACAGCCACAGCCCAAACCGTGGAGGTCGCGTGCGGGCCGGTGGCGATGAGATGAGCCTTGCGAGTCATGGGTGGTTCCTTCCTGGTCTCAGTGGTGCTTGGTTGGCGTGTAGTCGAGGTAGCGGATGACGGCGTTCGGGTCGGCGGTCTGCGCCGCGTTGCGGAGCCCGCGGACGGTCGCTTCGATCGCCTCGGTGAGGACACTTCGGCCGAACTGTCCCGATCCGTCCCACTGGTAGGACCGGACGCCGGCGAAGACCCGGCGGTCACCGAACAGGACGACCAGGTCCTCGAATGCGACGTCCCGGGCCGGCACGATGACCGGCAGCCGGATCGCGTCGACCATGCCGACCTGCGGGGCGGCGTATTGGCGGGTGACCGGGTCGATGAGCCTGCGCGTCCGGCAGATCCAGTCGATGGTCTCCGCGACGAAGGTGACATGGCGGAAGGCGCCGGTCAGCGTGGCCGGAGCGAGGGTGGAAGCGGTGATCATGGTGTTCTCCTCCTGCCCCGGGTCACGCTGCGGTGGTCTGGTAACCGGCTGTCGCCCGGGCGGCGAGCTCGCGGCGTGCCGCGATCTCTAGCGCCTGGGTGAACGCGGTGAGGGTGAGCGTCGCCGTCTCGCTGACGGTGTCGTAGCCCTCATGGCGCAGGCCGACGAAGCGGTTGTCCGCGTCGAAGACGGTGGCGAGGACGACCACGCGATCACCCGGCAGGGTGAGGATCGAGGCGTCGAACGTGGCGTCGGACGGGTCGCCGTCGATGCGGATGCGGTGCGCGCTGCGCTCGCCCTTCTCAATGGCGAGGACGGCCTGGCGGACGGTGTCGTCGCGCAGATCGCTCATCTCCGCGGTGATCTCGAGCTGGTTGATCATGGTGGTTTCTCCTCCCGGGGTGGCTTGGTGTTGCACCCCTAACGAAGAAGATGTGGTCGGCGCCTTCGTTGGGCTCCCGCAGTGGGTCTCGCGCGCTCCACGGGAAGGGGAAAGCCCCGCCCTGTCGGGAGCCAGGGCGGGGCTTTCAGCGGCCGGGGAGTGTTCCCGTCTCCGGGCCGCGCTGCTCGATCGGGAACAGCAAATCTGGGTGGTGGTGGCTGGCGGCGCATCCGATCCTGCGCCGCCAGCCTGGAGGGGAGAGCGAACCACCGCTCGACGTCACGGGAAACCACCAAGCTGACCGGGACGTCGCACCTGATGTATGCGGCGGACCATTGGGAGGCCGGCGGGCGGTTGGAAGGGACCAGAAGGTGCCGCCCGCCGGCGGTGCGACAGTGTCGGAATACGCCGCAACGTCCATGTATGCGGCGGAGCCGGATCAGGCGGGAACGCGAAACCGCCGGCCCGAGTGATCAGCGGGCCAGCGGTTCGGTGGCGTCGGGGGCGCCGGTGAGGGAGATACGAGACGCGGATCGGGCTGACGAAACCGATCAGCGGCTTGTAGACGGTGAATATGCGGCGGAGAGGGTGGAATGGAACAGCCCCCGGGCTGGTTCCCGGGGGCTGCTCAAGAGGGGCAGTGACCGCTGCGCACCTCGTGGTTGGTGCCATGCAGAAGGACAACCGATTGGACTCCTGCCTGGCTACCAACTCCTATATGCGGCGACTTCTCGCCATGCTGGACTAGTTCGCAGTTGCGAGGCGTCCGAGAAGTGCTGAAATGTCGGTCTGGACCCCCGTGACGTGAGCGTTGGTGGGCACCGGCTCGGCCACGTGGATCGGCTCTGGTTCAGCGTCGCTGATCGCAGGAGGAACCTCCCTCACCGCGGCCGGAGCATCGCCGATGTCGAGCATGTGCGCCGGGATGACCCAGCCGCGCGGGCGGGTGGGGAAGAGGTTCTTCGGTGACCGGTTACCGGCCACGGTGTCCTCCTTCACGACCGTCTGAGCATCGCGGGTCATCTGGTCCGCCGGCACTCCGTCGAGCGCGATCTTCTTCGCGACGCGCTTCTGGGCGTCGTTGATGATGCACACCCACTGACCATCCACGGAAAGAACGCCCATCTGAGAGTTACCAGGGACGTACTGGATGACACCGTCGCGGATGGTCTGCTTCCACCCCATCTGCGCTGCCTCCGCAAAGGTGGGCGCGGCCTCGTCGGCGCGGATGAGGTACCCCTCTGCCGACTGGAGGGCGTCGCGGACCGCGGCGATAACCTCCTTCGCTGGGGTTGCGCTGATGACGTTGTTCGCGCTGGCCTGAACGAGCTCCAGGAGCTGCTCGTCCACGACTGCCGCGGAGGGCAAGAGGTCCTCGAATCCCATCTCGATGGCGAACTGGCGGAAGCGTGCCCAGCCGGTGGCGAGAATCGCTCCGAGCTCGGTGGCCCGGCCGATGCTGCGCTGCTGCCAGTCCTTCTTGAGCTTGTCGTTGTTGGCCTTGAACGCAGTGATACCGTCCTGGTCCAGCTTCGCCGCGATCCACTGTAGGTACGCACCGAAAAGGGCACGGGCGTCCTCGGAGTGGTCGCGGATGAAGACGTCGAACGGGGACGTGCCCACTGGGGTGAGCGCCACGTCGCCGGCCTGCAGCTCGAGTGGGATGGTGCGGGAGAGGAACCCGTGACCCTTGGGCATGCCCTCACCGGTGAGCAGGGAGGTGGTCTCTGCTCGGCGCGCGGTCCGGAGGCCACCGGAGCGGGTACCACCGGCTCCGCCGGACTGGCCGTACGCCACATTGATACCGGTCACCGCGTTCTGCCTGACGCGCTGGTTAGCTTGAGCGTCTCCGGTGTCCTTGAAGTCGTCCCAGATGCCGAGGCAGTGGCGCAGCCACGACGCCTTCACGGAGACGGCCACTGTGGTGTCGCTGAGGAGGCTTCCGCCCGTGAAGTTCTTCGCGTCGAGAACTGGCGAGAAGAACGCCTGGACTGCCGTCGCCGCCTGCGACTTGCCGATCTCCGGCTGGGCAACCAGGAAGCACGAGGTGCGCGCAGGCAGCATGAGCGGGGAGATGAATGCGAGCCCCAGCAGTGCGGTGGAGACGTCCCGGCGGCGCGGGAAGATCCGGGTGAACGCTGGGATCGCCTCGGCGACTCCACGGATGTCGTTCCGGTCGGGCACGTAGTCGTAACCGATGGTCACGGCCGCGTCGTTGAGCGCGCCGTCGTCGGAACCGGCCGGGGCGGCGACGTCGTAGTCGTGCGTCGCACCGGCGGCGGTGACGCTGCCTGCGGGGGCGAGGTACACGTGCTGCTTGCGGTCGGTGTCGTGGTACCAGCCCAGGTTGGTGTAGGTCTCCAGGGCGTCCTTCTCGTCGAAGCAGAGCGTGGCCAGCATGTTCGACACGTGGTCCTTGTCGGTGGAGCTGGTGGGCAGCGCGACACCGAAGTCGAGCCTGTTATGAACGGCCTTGGCGCTCATGCTCTTCTCGTCGGTGAAGCCGTCGACGGTACGGGTCCTCCCGTCCTTTCGGATGATCTGGACGCTGTGCTCGTTCGTGATCTCGATCGCGCGTCCGCTGGCGTCGATCACCTGCTGGCGGATGACACTGGGGCGCCAGGCGATCCAGTCGGTGATCTGGTCGTAGGTCCACTTGCCGTCCTCGTCCTTGCGGCTCTTGTAGAGGCCGAAGCGGTCCTGGTTCTTGCCGGTGTAGATGTGGACCGCGACTCCGTGGGACAGCGGGATCATGCTGCCCTTGACCAGGTTCTCGAGCTGGTAGCGGACGCTGGTGACGTCCTTGTTGGCGGCCAGCGCGACGGCTTCCTCGGCGAAGCCCATCAGCTTCGTGTAGTCGCCCTCCTCCTCGTCATCGTCGTCCTCGTCGTCACCTGCGTTGGGTGTGACAGCCGACGTCTCCGGGGTGATCGGTGGGATGACCACGACGGCGCGCTCCGGGGCTTCCGGTGCCTGTGCGGGGAGCTCGAGAGCGAACTCCTCCACGAACCGCGGGTCCATGTTCAGGCGGATCACGTCGGTGAACTCCGCCGGCCAGGTGCCGTTGGACTCCCAGCGGGTGACGAGCCTGGCCGCTGCCGGGTAGCCGCGGACGAGCAGGGCGAGCAGGTCGAAGCTGGTCAGCGAGTGGTCGTTGTCCTCGAAGCCGAACAGCTCCTGGATGTAGGTGGAGAAGAAGGTCACCTTCGTCGGCGCGTCGGCGTCCTCGTAGATCCGGCCGGACTCGGAGTCGTGGACACCGCCGTCAGCGGTCGGGAGGGCGAACCCGGTGCCGCGGATCTCCGCTTCGAGGACGTCCTCCAGGAACTGGTCGGCCGGGTGCCAGAGGGCGAACCGGGTGCCAGGACGGTTGTCGTCCGCCGGGTCGACGGCCGGGCCGTTGGCGGTGCGCTCGCGCTTCGCGACCTTCTCGCGCCGGACGGACTGCTCCACCTCGGGGTAAAAGGCGGCGAGATCCTCGATGTCGTAGCGGACGCCGCTGTTCTGCTCGATCGTGACGATGTTTCGGCTGTCGGACTTCTTGCGCAGGGTGCCGGCGGGGCGGAGAACGCGGGCGATGTCGGCCAGGACGCCCTTGTCGATGCTCAGCCCGTCCTGCTGAGCACGCGCCGTCCACCACGCCTTGTGGCGGGCGAGCAGGTCCAGGACTTCGGGTTCGCGCGGGTCGACCGGCGTGTTGAACGCCCAGTAGGCGTGGTAGCCGCCACCGGTGCGGATCAGGATCGTCGGAGTGGGCGCGTCAGCCAGCCAGGCGTCCGCCTCATCCCAGGACGGGTTGGCGTCACCGGCGGCGTGCTCGCCCTGGCGCACGTCCAGGTCGACGAAGAGGGCGGGGAGCAGGCGCACCTGGGCCTTCTTGCCACGGCCGGCCTCCTCGAGGACAGCCTGGTCGTAGGCGGGGACCGAGAAGTAGACGTTCGCGTCGAGGGAGGCTTCGCGCTCCATCACGGCCCAGAGCTTCGCGACGTCGTTGGCGGGGATCTTCGCACGCGGCTTGAAGCGCTCATTCGGACCGGGGCGGGTCGAGGAGATCACGGTCAGCAGGTCGGACGGAGCATTGTTGCCCCAGAGTGCCGTGTGGTGCGCCTCCCAGGCGCTGCGGTCGAAAACGAGTGGGGAGACAGAGGTCTGCGTCATATCGGTTGTCCTTCGCCGGTCCGGGACCGGTAGCCCGAATCGGCGGTCACCGATTCAGCAGGAACAGATGCGGCGGAAATCTCGGCCGGGAGAAAAATCAGCAAATATGTGTCCAGGTGTCCACTCTCAAAACGGCCTGTGTCCAGGTTGGTGTCCACCCGGGATCCCTTGAAAACACTGGGGTGTCCAGGGTGTCCAGGCAAAATATGTAGAGAGACTTCACACACACTCTTTGGAAGGGGTTCCTCTCCTGTCCCCTACTGGGTGCTGTGAGAGTGCCCTCTCTACATTTTTCCTGGACAGCCTGGACACAGCACCCCGTGGGCGCCGTCATCGCCTAGAAAACCGCTGGTCAGGGGAACTATTCTCGCGTGGGTCTGGCGCTGGACAGCATGGACACAGCACCTGGACACCTGGACACGGTCGAGGGCTAGGCAAGTTCGTGGAAAGGCCCGCCTCCCCGGGGTCGCTCCTCCAGGAAGACGGGCCAGTCTGTGACCGCTGATGGGTCAGCGCAGAAGCGCGGCCTCCATCTGCCGGCGCCGCTTCTGCAGCAGGTTGTTGTCGCTGACGAGGCCGCGGCGCAGCTCCTTGAGGTCCAGCAGCTGTCCGGTGATCTGGGTCCGGGCGGGTCCGGCGTCGGTGCGGCGGCTGCGCTGTTCGAGCTTGGCGATGGCGGTGTCGCATCGGTCGATCCAGGTGCTCTGCTGCCGCTCGAGGAGGCGGAGGACGACCTTGTCGGTGGTGTCACGGCGGTCCAGCCATTCCAGGTCGGTCAGCCCGCGCTCCTTGGCTTGCACCTGGTCGAGCTTCTTGGCGGCGTCGCGGACCTGGGTGGTGTGCCGGCTGATGGTGTCGCGGAGCTCGTCGGTGTTGGCGAAGGGCCGGCTGGCGCCGTCGATACTGGATCGGACGGTGGCGGCGAACCTGTCGCGTTCGTCATGGATCGCCTGCACCCGGGGCTGGGGCAGTCCGGTCACGTCGAGCTCATCGACCGGGGCGCTCACCGGCGGGTCGAGCCTGTAGGTGAGCGCGACTCCGTTCTCATGGTCGAGCGGGACGGTGACGAGCCCGTCTGCACACTCGATGTCCTCGTTGGCGAGGTCGAGGATGGTGCCGTCGCCCAGCTTGGCCTTGGTGATCTCTCCTTCGTCGTTGCGGATGAAGTCGGAGATCACAGTGGTGTGATCGAGCGCGGCTGTGTAGCGGGCGTCCTCGGGCTGGGGATTGGTCACGTCGACGAGGGTGAGCCGTGGGGTGGCGCCGCCCTTGTCGGTGATGAGGTCGAGGAACTTGTCCCGGCCGGCGACGACCTTCGCGGGAGTGGGCGCGGGCGTTCCCTTCGTCTGGTTGATCGTCTCCCCGGAGAGCACGCCCTCGACGACGGCCTTGAGGGTGGCGTTGTGCGGGGCGAGCGCTGCGGCCTTGTTGGCGTCGCGGCTGCGGTCGCGTGGACGGCGGAGGGCCGGGTTGGCGGGCTTGTTGCCGCAGTTCGGGCATCGCCTGCCTCCGTGATAGGACGGCCTGCACATCAGCGGACCGCCTTCGCGGTCTCGTCGATGTCGATCACTTCGACGAGTTCGAGGCGGCGGGCGGCGATCTCCTTGATGGTGTCGATGACGAGGGCGCGGGTACGGTCTTCGGCGGGGACGTCCTTGAGGCGGGCGTCGATGAGGGCCTTCCAGCCCGATCCGTTGTCGGTGACCCAGCCGTCTTCGAGCACGGCGATGCTGTGTGCGTAGGGGGCGTCTTCTTCGCGGGTGTGGCCGACCCTCACGATCGAGTAGATGGTCGGTTCCTTGACGTGTGCTGGCACAGTGGCTCCATTCGGTAGCGGGTGAGCGGTTGTCTTGCTGCTCCAGAGGCGGCAATCGGCCGACCCCTGGACGGGTTCGCTTCAGCTATGCCGCGACAACCCCGTCTCGGGTGGGGACGAGACGCTTTCCCGCCGCATCTGTAGTTGGTATGAGCGAGATGCAGAAGAAGGCGGTGGTCACCCTCGGCGGCCGCGGGTTCACCACTCACGACCGCGCGATCGACTACGCGCAGTCCGAGCTGTTCCGGCCGAGCCTCCGCGACGGTCACGCGCTGGACCGGTGGGACCTCGCTCTCGCCCAGGAGATTTGGGCGGTCGCGAACCCGGCGACCGACAATCCGGTCCCTACCCGGTTCTTCGTCGTCCGCCACGGGAACGGCCCGTTCCCGTTCGAGCTTGCGTACATCACTGCGACCGGCGCGCAGCGGGGCCTGTCGATTGCGAAGACGCTGAAGCGACCGTTCTTCGTCGACCGGAGCCCGCATCTGGTGCTCCGCCGGGCCGTGCAGGGGCAGCTCGATCGGTTCCGTAAGGGTGCCCTGGCGGCCATGCCGGAGGGGTACCGGTGTCCGGTGTCCGGCAAGAAGCTGCACCGTGACGGGGAGGACGTGGCCGTGGACCACTCCCCGGTCCAGATGGCCACTCTGCGGGAGACGTGGGCGACTCTCTACGGCGGGATCGATCAGCTGCACTTGAAGAAGACCGACGACGGGTACCGGCTCGCGTCGGTCCGTCAGGAGCGCGACTGGCAGGTCTGGCATGCCGAGCACGCACAGCTTCGACTGCTGCACCAGGACGGCTACCGCGAGGTCCGCGCGGAGCAGGCCCGGGCCCGGGTGGCCGCGGGCGGGTACCCGCCGATGCCCCGCAACTCCTCCGATCTCACCAGCGCGGAGATCGAGGAGATGACGTTCTGAGACGAGGCTTCCCGAAAAGGTGAAGCGGCCCGTGGGATGGGGATCCTCCGGGCCGCTTCGCTGTGTCTGCCGCTGGCGCGAGCCGGCTGGGTCAGCGGATGCCGTTGAGCCGCTTGTTGGCGATGACCCGGCTCGCGTAGAACTGGCGGCGCCGTGCCCGCCAGTCGCTGTACCCGTCGGACATTGCCTCGAAGGCGAGCTTCTGCTCCACGGCGATCCGACGGTCGACGGCCTGGTCGTACGCGGCTTGCACGGCCGGGTCGAGCTCCGGGTCGCCGGGCGCGTGGCCGGAGAGGAAGATCGACGACAGCAGATCCTCTTCGGCGCCGCTGGCCTTCCCGTACTCGGCCTCGAGGGGCAGGTAGACGGTCTCTCGTGCTTCCATCCGGGCCATCGCCCGGCGGATGCCGTCAGCGTTCGTCACCTGGAACGGGAGCGCCTGCTGGTCGGCGGCCGCGAGCTCGGCGCGTTCGGCCCAATAGTCCTGCGGCGTCATCCCGAGCGGGTACTTCAGCCGCCCGTCTTCGCCGATCGCTGGTCCCACCAGCGGCGCCGGCTTCATCGCTTTCCGCATCCCCTGGCTGCGTGCCGTACCGCCGCCGAGTTCGCGTTTGAGCTGCTCGCTGCGCTGCCGCTGCTGCTGCTTGCGCTGATCGGCTCCGGCGTCGCGCTGTGTGATCGCCTCGCGGGCGAGCTGGTTCGCGTCGGCGCGGAAGACGGCGGCGCTGACCCCGGCGAAGTAGTTCCGGATCCGGGTCCACCGTTTCGGGCCGCGTCCGCCCTTGGAGGCGATGAGGGCGAAGTCCGGGTCTGTGCGCCGGGTCACGCGGCGGCCGCCTCGTCGATGGCGCCGCCCTGGCGGACGTAGTCGTCGGCGGCGGTGCGAATGGAGTTGTCGGCGTATGCAGACAGCAGCGCCCGCCAGACGTGGTTCGGGGCGTCATGCAGAGCCCAGTCGTGGCGGGCGGCGAGAACGATCGCGGCGAGGGCGCTGAGCGGTTCCGCCGAACCGGCGGTGACTTCGAAGCCGGTGAGCAGGACGACGGGGAGCTGTTCGTCGGCGATGGTCTGCGCGTCGGCGGCGAGTGGGCCGGTGAAGACGCCTCCCTCCCACACGGTGGGTGTGCTGGAACCGGTGGGTGAATAGACGGTGACGGCGGTGACGTCGTCTTCGCGGTCGATGTGCGGCTGTGTCATGGTTTGGTGCTACCTCCGAAGGTGCGAGGCGCGGACTCTCCACGCTCTCACCTCCCGCAGAGGCGGCGGATTCGGCTAGGTGGTCGTTTCGCGCGCCCCCACCTCAGGGTTGACGTCCATTGACGCACAATCGCGGTCAGGCGTATCCTTGAAGAGTTGACGGCTGTTGACGGGAGGATTGTGGCGAGCACATCATCGTTCGGCCCGCGGAGGGCGGGCTCCACTGAGCATGACGAGGGCCGCGATGGCTGAGCGCCGGAGGCCCATGCAGGCGCAGGACAAGCTCGCCTTCCTGCTCGCCCTCGTCCCGTATCTGATGGACCGCGACCGCGTGAGCGTCGCGGAGGCGGCCGAGCACTTCGGCGTCGACCAGGAGCAGCTGCGCGACGCGGTGCGGCTGATCGCGGTCTCCGGCATCCCGGGCGAGACCAACGCGTACCAGCCGGGCGACCTGTTCGACATCGCGTGGGACGACTTCGAGGAGAACGACCAGATCGTTCTCACGCATCAGGCGGCGATCGACGACTCCCCTCGGTTCTCGGCCCGGGAGGCGGCCGCGCTGATCGCCGGGCTGAAGTACCTGACGGCGCTGCCGGAGAACGCCGGCCAAGACGAGCCCGAGAAGGCGGCGCTGGACCGGGTGAGGAAGATGGCGCACGCCGCTATGCTCAAGCAGGTCATCCCCGCAAACAGCCCGGCCGAGTTCCCGACGCTGAAATATGTGACTCCCAAGGGATGGGAGCGGCACGTCAAGGAGCCGAACGGTCTACGCATCCTGTACGGCGAGAAGGACATCACGCTGGATGTGGAGATGACGGCTGTGAAGCGCCAGTTCGTGCAGGCGGTCATCTCCCGACTGATCGAGGGCGGGTGGACGGAAGCGTTCGAGGAGCCGTCGGCGGATCCGGAGAAGCTGGCGGAGATGGCGTTGGCCGCTCTGCCGAGTAAGAGCCCGTGGGACAAGGAGCTCGGCCCGTTCTTCGACACGCCATCGCTGGCGAAATGGAAGGGTGTCTCCCGGCAACGGCTGGCCACTCTCCGGAAAGAGAACCGGCTGATCGGGTTGCGATCGGCGGACACCGCCGGAACGATCCTGTACCCGCGGTACCAGTTCGACGGCCGCGGTCGTCTCCTGCCGCACCTGCCGGAAATCTGGCCGGTGCTCACCGCGGGCTACCCGGAGTGGACGGCGGCAGCGTGGCTGAACACCCCCGACCCGGACTGGCAGGACCGGACCGCGGCCGATGTCCTCCGATACGGGTCAGAGGACGACGTGGCCCTGGTGCTGCGTGAGGCGACCCAGCAGGCGGCCGGAGTCGCTGCACGGTGAGCGGGCCGCCATCGAGACGGTCCGACCTGGTTCAGGGACCACCAGACCCAGACCTCGATCTGAAGGGGTTCCCGACCGACGCGCTGACACCGGAGGCGGTGATCTACCGGGCGCACGCCGCCGGGTACGGGCCGTGGTGGTACGACAACACCCCCGGGGACAGCGGCGGCCGGTTCAACCTGACCGACGCGGACCAAGGCACCTGCTACGTCGCGGACACCCCGGAGGCTGCGCTGCGGGAGCGGTTCGGGAAGACGCTCGCCCGGCTCCGCTGGATCGACGCGGAAACCGCCTCACGTGCGGAGCTGTCCCTTCTCACCGTCAGCAGGGAGCGGACCGCCGGGAACGTGAGCACCCCGGAGGCGGCCGGCTACGGAATCACCTCCGAGTTGACCGATGCGGTCCCGTACGACATCAGCCAGGAGTGGGCGGCGCTGTTCGACGGCGAAGGCTTCGACGGGATCCACTACACCGCCCGGTTCTCCGCCGGCGGTGCCGCCAACGCATGGGCGCTGTTCGGCCCGTACGGGGAGCACCCGGAGGGCGAGGACCCGGCGACCGTACCGGGCATCGAGGCATGCCGGAGCGTCGGGATCGAAGTGCGCGAGCCGGCGCCGCATCCAGACGATGTCACGATAATCCGACCCGACCCGCTCCCCGACCCCGCCACCGACACGTAACCGGTCAGCTGACGCCGCGGTTCCCGGCAATGGCGTCGAAGTGGTCAGTGAGCCGGCCGAGGAGGACAGGGTCGAAGTCGTACACGTTCTGCGCGCCCGCGTCCGCCCTCACCGGTCGATGTGCCCGCGGAGTTTCAGCAGGAGACGTTCGCCGAGGCTGAGGGAGGCGAGCGCGGCGTGGGACCGGGCGGCGTCGGAGAGGTGCTCGGCGAGCTCGTCCAGCTGGACGGCGTCGAGCTGCCCGCCGGCCGAGACGGTGATGATCGGCGTGAACGTGTGTTCGCACCAGGCGGCGAACCCGGCAACGTCTTCCGGCAGGCCGGTGGTGATCCAGGCGAACTCGCGGGGTCCGCGCCCCAGGTCGCGGACGATCGCGGCCGCGTCGGTGCCGGGCACGAATAGGACCCGGTCGAACCCATCGCCCTCGCCTGCGAGGCTGACCAGTTCGGACCCGTACGCGGAGATCAGGCGATGCACCGGTTCGACCTGGGCGAGGTGGTCGAGTCCGGAGCTGACGTACACGGTGGAAGCTGGACGGATGTCTCGGGTCATGCGAACTCCCCGGTCGCTGGCTGTGGGGACGGCCGGAGGCCGATGCTCTCCATGAGGTCGGCCGGCATGCCGTCGCCGATGGCGTCAAGCAGCTCTCGGTAGGTGCCGTCGAGGAAACCGACCACCGGGTGGGTGGCGATCAGGTGCATCTGCACGCCCGCGGGCACCTGCTCCCGGAGACTCTCCCGCTCGGCGACCGGGACGCTGTCCAGCCATACGACGACGTCGGCCGGGTTCTCTTGGATGTCGTCGAGGACCAGCTGCTTCCAGGTGCGGTGACCCCACGGGGTGAGGAACCGGTCCACCTGCAGCCCTGTGATCTGGACGAACTGGATCCCGGCTTCGAGCGTCTCGATCAGGAGAACGGTCTCGAGCTGCTCGTGCTGGCCGGTGGCCCAGTTCAGCCTGCGGACCAGGCTCGGCGAGAACGCGGCGGGCAGGGTCGCCAGCAGGTGCCGGCGCTGCCCGAAGAACGGGTCCGGGTCAGGGACGGCCAGCGTCCCGAACGGGGCTAGGTAGAGCGTGGCCTTGGTGGTCATGACGGTGGTCTCCAGTCGTGGGTGTGCCGGTCTCTCCGGTCCCCACCGATGTGGTCGGCGGACGGCTACCCCTCCCACGCCCCCTTTTTTCAAGTTCCCCTCGGTCGGCGGCTGTCGCCGTTTCGGCCGCTCCCGTGCCCCGGCCAGATAAGGCTCCACTCGCTGGCGCTCGCTCCGCCCCTCGCCTGCGGCCCGCCACCGCCACGCACCCGGATCGTCGGCGAATCGGACCACCGTGACGTTCCCGGCCTGTCGCCGGTCCGGCCACGTCTCGCGCCCGCTCCGTGACGCATCGGCACCGGCGCGCCCCGCGTCTCGTTGCCGGGCGTGAGGCGCCTGCCTCGCGCCGTTGGCCTCCCGTCACCGGGCCGTGGCGGCGGAGCGCAGCCCTGCCGAATCGTCACCGTGACGGCCCTGTGCGACGGCCTTACGCGTCCGCATTCGGTTACGGTGTCGTCATGCCGACGCCCACGCCGTCACCTATCCCGATCGAGCTGATCAACTCCGGAACACCTTGGTGGGTGAGCGTCATCGTGCCTCCCCTCGGGGCTCTCCTCGGTGCTGTTGTTGGTGGCTACATCACGTACTTCACGGTCAGGGCCAGCGATCGGCGCCGTCAGCAGGTGGAGGATCTTCGGCAGTGGGACTCCGAAATGTATGCCCAATATGCGGCGGTTGAGCGCGCCGCTGACCCTCTGTGGCGTTCTCAGGGGATCGCTGACGGCGACGGTCGGAAGCTGGCTCAACTCAACGACGTGTTGAGCAGGTCTGTCCAAGACCTTGAGAGGGTTCAGGTGGCCTTCGAGATCATCTCGCCGCCGTGCGTTCCGATCGTGTTCAAGCTCAGCGAAAAGCTGAGGGAGGCCATCGGATACGCGCAGCACAACCAGACCCCGCCCGACCACCTGCGCGAGGGCGCTGCCGACCTGATCTACGAGCTGGCGAGCGAGATCCGCAAACAGTTGCGGCTACCAGACCTCGCCGACTACTAGGCGCCCCGCTCGGCCGGGGATGTCGGACGGCCAGCCAGCGTGTCGGTTTCCGCCTGGCGTCGTTCCGAGGCACGTCGAGCCGACCGTTCGCGTGCCCTCATGCGCCGATGACCGCCTCGGCGTCGGCCCCGCGTGGCCGCCGGGAGATGAGTGCCGCGCGCGTCAGCGGGCGACCGCTCAGCCGCGACGTCGACTCACCGGGACCAGCTGCTCGCCGGCTTCGCGCCGCGTGTACGCGTCTATCAGGAAACTGAGACGTTCGGCGGTATCGGTGAAGCGTCGTCGCGCCCCGAAGGCCCGGTCTACCACCTCGTCAAGGTGCTGGTGCGCCTCAAGCAGATTCGCCGGCATGGCGTTGGGATCGTAGAGGTCTGCCAGGCTGGCGTCTCGGTAGACAGCGCGAGCGTCGAAGACGGCATCTGTGGCGTGCGAGAGCTTGGTCATGGTGGCTTCATCAGGGGTCGGCCAAGGGACCGGGAAGTACGCCAGCCCCGGCGAGATCGAGATGTCAGACTTCAGCCGGCCGGCGAAGGTTGTAACCCACGCCATGAACATGGACGATTGGAGCAGCCCGGCCTGCCACTTGAAGGCTCCGGGAAAGATGATGAGCTTGTTTCCCGCGATTACGTCGGGCGTGTAAAAGCGTCCCGGTATCCAAGTGCGGTTCTCGGATGACACTTCCGGCAGTGCGAAGTACGCCTTGTCCGGCTGGCGGTCCTGCGTGAATAGTCCTGGCTTGTTGGCGTAGTCACGCACGGAGGAGGTTGGAGATTCTTCACGGGCTGAACGCACACCAGCGAGACGTTCCCGCAGGATGGGCGAAGCGCGGATGTCAGCGGGCTCGGCGTACTTCATCCACAAGCACGAGCGTAAAGGGCGCCCCTGCAGCATGTCTTGACCCTGCACAAACTGTCGCAGGTACCGCCGCGCTTTCTCGTCGGCCAGCACTTGGGGCAGCTGCTCCTCGGTGACGATCAGGTGGCCGCCGTCGGTGGGCTGGCTGCCCTTGTGCGCGTTCGGCATCCCGATTGTGGCAGGCCTGTTGAGCTTGGCGGGAACGATGCTCGCACCGTCTGCGAGATAGAAGTTCAGTCGTTGCACCGGTCGCTCGATCGGTTGGCCTCCGATGTGGTTGTAGGTGAAGAGGCGTGGCTTTCGTCCCGGGCGGGCGCTGGCCGAGAAGCCGACGACGACACAGTGGACCGAGGCCGCGCCGGGAGCTTCCGACGTCCATCGGAAGGTCCGGTGCCCGAAGTCGACGGTGAAGCCGTTACGTTCGAGGAGCGGCACCATTGTGCGCGCCTGCTCGCCCTGCGTGATCGAGTTGGTGGACACAAACGCCACCCTCGCGCCGGTGACACCGCGGAGGCTCGCCATTGCCTTCGCGTACCAGCAGGCGACATAGTCGAGGCGGCCGGCGCGAAGCCCCGACGAGTCAACGGCCGCGAACGTTAGACGGTTGTCCGCCTGCTGATCGGCGGTCATCCTGCTCATCCCGATGAACGGCGGGTTGCCCATGACGTAGAGGTGATCCGTGATGTCCGTCACAGTCGTCCAGTCCATGCGCAGTGCGTTGCCGACGTGAATCGTTTGGATCTTGTCCAGCGGAAGAGTGTCCGGCGCGGCCCCGAGAGCCGACTCCATCGCCCGATTGGCCTGGTGCTCCACCAGATGCAAAGCGGTTGCAGCGATCTGTGCCGGCCATTCCTCCAACTCGATGCCGTGGAAGCTCGACAACCGCACCGACAGGTGTTCTTCCGTAAAGAACATCGTCCGTGCGGTCTCGCCGGACAGCTGCTGCAGCCGCAGGAGAACCTCAAGATCGAGGGCCCGCATCTCCCGATAGGCGACCACCAGGAAGTTGCCGCACCCACATGCGGGATCGAGAAAGCGCATCAAACCCATGTCAGCACGGAGCTTCGAGAGAGCGCGTGCGTCGTGGTACCCGTCCACGAATCGCTGCCGTAGTTCGTCGAGGAACATGGGGCCGATGACTTTGAGGATGTTCGTCTCGGTTGTGTAGTGCTCGCCGAGCTCTCTGCGCGCGACTTTGTCCTTGACGGCCTGGAAGAGGCTGCCGAAGATCGCTGGGCTGATCGCTGACCAGTTGAACAGCGCCGCTTCGATGAGGCGTGTGCGCATGGCCTGGTCAAAGGACGGGATCGACAGCGGCTCTTCGAAGACTCCACCGTTCACGTATGGGAAGCGGGCGATGAGCTCATCTAGGTTGGACTGACGTCGGGAGGGTTCCCGTCCCAGCACTTGGTAGAGCAGCGATAGCTCAGGGCCGAGGTCTGAACCGTCTTCGGCTGTACGCGTCTCAAGAAACTCGAGGAACAGGTCCTTCTCCCAGAGACCGGCGTCGTCGGCGTAAAGCGCGAACAGCGTACGGACGAGAAACACACTGGCCTCATGGTCCGAGTATCCCGACCCCTCCAGCCCGTCATACAGGCCAGCCATGAGCTTGGCCGCCTTGATGGACGCGGCCTCTTGCTCCTTCGAGCCGAACGAGCGCTCCCCATATCCAGCGAAGAAGGCCAGCTTCTCGGCATGATCGCGCAGATCAGCCAAGGAGAACTCGACCGCGGCCGTCTCACGGGCGTCATGCAGGTCAATCAGCCTGAACCGGCGGAAGTCACTGGTCAGCACCCATCGTGGAATCTCAGGATCGGGCAGGTCGTGGATATAGTCCAGCGCCTGCTGCTCGGCGGCGGCCAGGTCCTTCCCTGCAGACTTCATTTCGATCAGAGCGAGGCCTGGGATGAGTGCGTCGATATAGCCGCGCGAGCCCGTTGAAGCCCGCTTCACCCGCCGCTCGTAGTACGCCGCACGGGTTTCCGTGATGCCGTAAACGGCGAGCAGATCGCGCACAAACGACTGTGCCTGCTGCCTCTCATCACCCGGCTCATCAGCCCAGTCTCGGCTCAGCTTCGCCGCGCGGGACCGGATCTCATTCAGCGATAGCGACTTGGCCACGTGCCAAACCTACCGTTATGCGCTCCGACAGGAACGACAGCCGCGCCCCGTGGCCGTTCACTGATGGTTCACGTCGACGGGACGCGTGCGGGGCGCCGTGAAACCCACGTGTGGGAGTAGTGCAACCTATTCGGTTCGAGAACGCAGCGGGAACGATCCGCCGTCGGCGACCGAGGAACGAGGGAGCCGGCTTCATCAGCCGGCAACGATCGTCACCCGGAGACCGTGAGCTGGCGCCGCTTCACCTCTCCCGCGATGAACATCGCGCGGAACCCGGTCATCAGACCCCCATTGATGCGATTCAGGAGAAGATCGGCCGGGTACTTGCTCACGATCCGTGTCTCAAGCTGGTCAGCGTTGACGGTCCTCGCTGCGAAGATGCGTGTCGTGTCTAATGCACGGAATGCGTCGATCGAGATTACCGATTCGTGGACACCGCCCCAGAGAAGTCGATCAAACTGCTTGGTGCCCGCCCAGTGGGCTTTCAGGCGCCTTCGGATGTCGGTGGACTGTCCGATGTAGCACTGCTGGTACTCGTCGAGCACCATCACGTAGAGGCCCTGCGCGCCGTCCCACTTCCGCAGGTCGCTCACGGGCTTCAGACTCCGATTGCGCTCAAGCATCGTGGAAAGGGCAGCCTCGAAGTCTGCTTGAGCTATCTGGGCGAAGGACGCCATGTTGAGGTCGAAGTTCTCAAGCGCTTGGGCGCGATTCCTGGCGCAGAACTCATCCGAAAGAATGCGGTGGTCTTCATGCTCGTAGATCGAGGAGAGCGCTTCCCACTGCGCAGGACTCATCTCTTCGCGCGAGAAGTAGACGGAGGGCTTCTTGTTGACGATGGCGTACGTGTCTCGGGTGAGGCGGAATCCGTATTTTCCGCGACGGATCCGCTCTCCAAAATGGTCGACGACAGCCGGCTCGGTGGGCGTTGGCACCTGTCGGTTCCGTAAGCGCCCACGTGCTGGGGGCACGGACCAGTCCATGCAGACTTCCTCCAAGCTCGGTGGGCGACCCGGCGTGAGCCGGGTGCCGCAGCCCACGGTAGCGCCTGTTATCGGTGAGGCTCTGGCCCCAGATTTGGAGGCGACGACTCTGAGCTTCATCTCGCCCGGATCGCCGCCACAACGCGGCTCCTCGCAGAAGGGACGGTGCATAGGACCGGAACGTCGGCGCACCGACGGCGACACGGCGGCGCGCCGGCCACGTTCGAGACGGCGGCAGAACGGTTTCGGGCCGGGAGCGTCACGGTCACGTGCCGGGCGGAGCGACGAAGGAGCGGAGCCCGGCAGGGCCGCGGTGACGGTGGCTCTGCAGCAGCGAAACGTCAGGCCCGCCGGCCAGAGCCCGGTGCGCCGGCGTTGAACGCCTTCACGCTAGACGACTCCACACGCGTAAGGTCCAGGGGTTGGACGGGCTCGCTGATGGGTATGCGCTTGAGCGACGGCATGATGACGTCGCCGCCCTCCGGCACTCCCCCGAACCGTCCTGATCCTCCGCAAACGGTGATCCGGTCAGCGAGCATATGCGAGTAGACAACGCCCTGACGCCGGCTCACCCGAACGGTCTGCTCGCACACCGGGCAGACCGACTCACGAGAGACAGCTTCCTTGCGGCTCTCGCTACTCATGACAAACGGTAACCCGGAAGTCAGGGGCGAAGCCAGAGGTCGGGCGGCCCCAACTCAGGGGCTCCTATTTGACGCCGCTCCAAGGCGACATCTGGATGGGCGCGTCAGCTGTAGGGAGGGAACGCGACGGCCAAGACCCTGAGGGTCCGATTGACGGTCTGCGAGTCGATCGTGCCCGGCCGGGCGACGATTTCGGCTACCTTCTTTGGCCATAGGACGGTCACCGTGTCGACGGTGAACGGGCGTTGAAAGAAACCCCAAGTGCCATCGACAAAGCAGAGCATGCCGTATGCAGGGACGGTCTCGAGACCGGCGGCGTCGAGCGCCGAACGGACGCGGGCGACCTGCTTCTCTACACCGGGGACGAGCTTGGTCCTGTCCCGGCCGGCGACAACCAACTTCTCGACTCGCTTAGTGAACAGGCCGCCCTCGATCCGCTGTTGGACCTGGCCCTGGTAACGCTTCGCGTCTATGACGAACACTCCCTGGGAGGTGACCACAAGGTGGTCGATATTCGCGGAGGATCTCGGGATCCGACGGTCATGCAACGGTCGCACCGTGTCAGCAGCGGCCGCGTCGAGCCAGGCGCCCAGCTTCATCTCGCCGTCCCCGCCGCGCGCCCACGCGCGCGTGCTTTGCGGGTCGTCGCTGAGCGCGAGAAGGAGTCCGCCGAGCTTTGGATGTGCGGCCCGGATCCTTTCTTCGCGAGCGTTATGAAGTTTCTGGTGTTGGCGCGCGGCGGATCCGCCAGCCTGGCCTCGGATGATTTGCTCGTCTTGCGGCGGGGTGTCGCACGAGACACACCGCACCGACTTCGATGACCGGTCGTACACAGCGACCGTCCCTGCAGAGATGTCCTTGCCGCAGTTAGCGCAACGGCCGGCGTAACGCAGCCGCATCACCTTGGACGCTGCAGACTCCGCCTCCGCTGTCACCGATGCCCCTCCTCCGTGTGCCACGACGCTACCGATCCGGGCAGCGTCAACCTCAGCCCTAGTTGCAGGGGCAAGCACCACGGTGGAACGCGGAAATGGCGGTGGCAGCCTCCAGACTGGTGGGTGGAGGTGCGCATGAGCGAGGAGAATCCGGAACCCGACGAGGGCCCGCAGACGGAGAAGGCTGCGGACCCGGCGGGGCGGCCGACGCTGGGAAGCGCGTACTTGGCGGCAATCGGCGGCGGGAGCTTGGTCGGGCGGCTCAACGCTCAGCTGGCCGACAGTATGGATCTGGGAAAGATGGGTGCTGTCGCTCAGGCGCAGTCCTCCCTGATCAGCGCGATGAACGCGACCGCCAACATCTCCTCGCTCTACGACCAGGGCTGGATCAAAGGGATCGCCTCGGAGTCGGCCCGCTCACTGGTCGCGCAGGCGGCGTTCGCGGTACCGCAAGGCGCGGTCGCGAAGGCGGCGGTGGACGCCGTGCGCGGCATCAGCCACCCCGGCGTGTCCTCGCTCATCCTGCAGGCGCAGCAGCTGATCCCGCAAGGCGCCATCGCGCAGGCCGCGGCCGACGCGGTGCGCGGGTTCGCTAACCCTGGCGTCGGGTCGGTGGTCGCTGAAGCTCTCGCAGCGACGGCCTCCCCCGCCATGCAGGAGCTGATGAAGATGAGACTGCCCGGGTTCAGCCTCGACACCTCCCTCGGAGCCCTCGCCCGCGCTGCCGTGTTCGAGCAGGAGTTCACCACGGTGCAGAAGGGGATGGGCGCCGGGGCGTGGGGGCTGCTCCAAGGGCGTCTCGACACGCACCCGCTGCTGTCCGCCGAAGTCACCGGGTTCGCCCGGGCGGCATCCGCGCCACCGAAGGGACCGCTGAAGGTGCCGGCGAAAGAGCTGCATCAGCGGGCTGAGCGGATCGAAGGCATCCTCGACAGCGAGCCCGAGCTGCGGCACGAGCTGGCGTTGCCGCTGGCGGAGGTGCAAGCGGTCTCGGCAACGGACGACTACGACGTCCTCAACTTCGGTGCGCTGTTCGACGCCCGGCACCGCCGCGGCATGGTCACCGGGATCGCCCTTGCCTTCGGTGTCACCGTCAGCGTTGCCCGGTTCCTGATCGGCGCCGGCACCGGGCAGCCGGTCGAGATGGCTGCCTGGGACGGAGTCGCCAGCGGGGCGACCGTCTACCTGTTCGTCAGCGGCCGCCGCCCCGGAGGTGGAAACGACGAAGCGGGCGGAGCCCACTGATGAGATCCGCCCGCTATCCAGAGGATGCGAAGCCACGGGAGCGCTCAGACTAGCGACTGTGCTGGCACCGGCGCGAGCCGGGCGGCGAACCGGTCGTCCTCACGTTCGACCGACGGCTGTGTCGCGCTGAGCGAACGATTGACGCTTCGCACCAACATGCGATAACCGGTCCAACGCGGCGCCCGCCCCGGCTGCGATGTCTCCTGCCGCAGCTTGTACCACGGCTGGCGTGCGGCAGTCGATGCTGCTGAATGGGCGCTTAGAAGCGGCGGTCTTAGCTGCTCGCTGTCACGCTTCGCAGACCGATCGCAGTGGTCAGCACAAGGAGACTGAGCATTCTCTCCCGTCCGTATTCGCCCTACCGTTTGTGTATGGACCGCAAAGGAGCTCCGCCATGCCAATCCGCAGACTGACCCGCAAGGTTCGAAACCCGGAGGCGGTCGCAGTGGCCGCTATCGCACTGCGTGGATACTTGGACCCGCAGATTGCCAAGTCTGACTTCCAAGATGCGATGAACAAGAAGTTCGACGAACTCAAGCTTGATAAGGATGCAGCGGCGAGGATGCTAGCCACCTTTGACCGCACGAAGCCATCCGTTCGAGAGCGAATGTTCGGACCGTTAGCAGTTCAGAAAACCATACCCGTCGGGTACAAAGTCAACCTGCGACCGCCCGTTCTCGCCGGTTCGTCGACACAGTTAATGCGATCTCCGATTCGGGCCGCGGCAAACCAAGCCGCGGAACCAGCAGCCGCAGCCGCGGGACTCGCCCGGCCTCCCGACCAAACCCACCCGGACCCAGGCGAGGGAGGCCAGCGGGCTCCGAAGTTTGCCACCTATACGATCACGTATGAGGGGATGCACTGCATCGACGAGACTCATGCAGATTGGGCTGGCTCGGACGAGACTTACGTGGTGACCAGCGCACTCCACATCACCAAACAGGGTGACAATGTCGTCCGCAGCGAACGGCACCCTCTCCGCAACGGCCAGTCTGGAATCTATGGGGACGTCGATTCGCATGAGACGTTCGTTGGCCCTCGCGCTGCCGTGTGGAGCGCTCGTGAGGACAAGTTCATCGCCGGTACGTCAATCACCACAACCTTCTTCGAGCATGACTTCGGTGACCCCGACTACTACAAGCAGGAGGTTGAGGACGCGGTTATCGTTGCGATCGCAATCGTCGCTCACTTCTTTCCGGGCGTTGGTACCATTCTGGCCTTGATCGAGTCGAAGCACTTGATCTCGGACTTCATCAACGCTCTACTTAGCACCGGGGACGACGAAATCGGCACTACCACCGTCATCGTCGAGACCGATGAGCTCGAGGAGCTGAGTAGGACGCACACCGTGGAATATTTCGAAAGGCGCGGGGATCCTGGAACCGGCTTGGACTATCAGTTCCTTGTGGAAGTAAACGATAACGATTACGTCGCAGCCTTTCAGGTGCGGCGCGACCCCCCACTTCCCCCATTCGAGATTATCGTCGAGTAGCCCGCGCCTGCAGTCAGAGCGGGCAAAGCCCACCGTCGGATCGCCGTCGCTGCGGGCGAATCCTGATACCGGTTCGGTGTCGCGCGGCGCGCCAGGACTCTTCTAGACGGCAGCCGGCGCGATCAGGGGCGCGGCAGGCACGGTCTCCCACGGCAGGGTGTCGATGATCCACTCGGCGAGAGGGTGTTCGCGCTTGTTGAGCCGCCAGGCCAGCTGGTGCTTGATGCGGGCGGTGACGACCGGGTTGGTCAGCTGCGGCTGCACCTCCGCCCGCCACCACGGTTGGAACGCCTTCCACCAGGCGTTCGTCCGCTCCTTGTCCCAGGACTTGGCGGGGAGCGCACCGAACTTGGTCCGGAGGCTGGTAAAGAAGGTCTCGTCGAGCTTCTCATCCATCGCCTTGCGGGCGGCGTTGTTCTTGGCGAACTCCGCGTTCTTCGCCGCCTGGACCGCGCGGGCCTGGTTCGCGGCTTCAACCGCGTCGGCGTAAACGTACTTGGCGAGGGTGGTTTCGCTGAGCGCTTCCAGCTGCGGCAGCAGCGGCGCCTGGCCGATGCCGGGCTGGCCTGCGCGGGTGAACTCGGCGGCGACCTTCTTCCGAAGCTGGGTGCGGGTCTTCGCGGACAGGCCCAGGGCCGGGTCCGCCGGCGCGGCCGCCAGGGCGAGCACGGACGCCCACCAGCCGCGGATTCCATCCCACCCGGCGGCGTACGCCCAGGTCGGGTCGGTCACCGAGAGGATGAGCTCGGCCAGCGGGTCTGAGGTGTCCCCGATCGCGAGGGCGGTGATGGTGTCAGCGTAGGTGTCGCCGATCTCGAGCTCGCGGGCGTCGCCGCGGGAGCCGAGACGGTACCGGTTCACCCGGTGGATGGACTTCCCCGCGGGGCGGAGGAAGCCGAACTCGGCGGCCTGCTTCACCAGCCGCCACGTCGCCCGCTCCCCCAGGTTCATCCGGGTCGCCAGGAACGACGTCGACGCCAACGCCGTGTCGAACGTCGTCTGCGGCTGCGTCAGGATCTGCACACCGATCATCGCCGTCAGCACCCGGGTCGGAACTTCCGCCCGCGGCGACAGCACCAGCTTCCGCGCGATCGGATCCCCAACCTGCGCCGCCCGGCCCGCGCGCACATCCGCTTCCGTCGCTTCCACGAACGACGGCCGCGCCGGCCCCGGGGAGAGGAGGAGAGAGAGAAGCGATGTTGCCAGGTGGACACGTCGATTGGCGACAGCGGTCTTCTCGCACGTGGACGGAGTATCCGACAGGTGGTTCATCGCCTTCGTGAGAGTGGACGCCCACTGACGGTTGTCCTCAGCGATACGACGGACAGGATCGTCTTTCTCGGTGACAGACAGGAGCAGCTGGCGAACAGTCGCCGAAGGCGTCGTCGGAAGCGTGCCGCACAGAACAGCAAGCAGTTGGGTGACCGGAGAACGATCACGGTTGGCAGCCAGAAGCCGACGAACAGCGGACTTCGGTTCCTCCCGTTCCGGGCGAGGATCGAGGGCGGTGGTGAACGAGACGGGCATGGCGTGGGAGTCCTTTCATGACAGGGAGCTTTCAGCTTCAGCAGCGAGCACCGCGAAGCGGAGCGCAGCTGCAAGAAGCTGAAATGCGGCGAACAGATGGGGAAGGGCAGCCGAGCCACGTGAAACGCCGGAGCGTGTGCAACAACAGCGACCACGAACCGGGCGCGTAGCGCACGGGTCAAGGGGACACGAGACCGCGCTCGCTTCGCTCGCGCGCGCATGCGGCCCGGACACGTCAAGGGAACGTTTCGACGGGCGCGCCGATGGCGCGGTTGCGGTTCGTCAGCGTGCAGGGGGCGTACCGGTAACGGGTAGCCCCTACCGGGGCGTCACGGGGCGCAGGCGTTGCGGTTCCGATCCGCTGCGCGCCGGGCGGAGCGAAGCGGAGCCCGGTTGTCGGCGTGGCGCTGCACGCATCGCGTGCGGGCCGGTGGCGGGCCGCGCTTCGCGCGGGGCGCGGCCGTAGGCCGCCGTAACGGATGCTTGACGGCAGCGGGCCGGGAACAGGACGCGGGCGGGCCGGCCGAGCGGAGCGAGGCCGGGGTGGCGGCGTCGCGTACTCGTAGCGGGTACTCCGACAGATCCACCTTCAGTTAAGAACCCACCCCCTTTCACAGCACCTCGGGGACTGAGGGTTCTCACCTCTTGGGTCTCCTACGGACCGCCTCCGGGCACCGGCCGATTGGCCGGGAGATCTGCGGCTGGCGCGGGAGGCAGGCGGCGGGGCCGACCACATCCTCCGCGCGAGCCCGGACGGTCTGGGCTCCCGCCGTCTCTGGAAGGGACCCACCTGATGCCTACGTTCACGAGCAAGACTGTCGAGCAGGCCCGTGCCGCCCGGCCGATCGCCCGCTGGGACACCACCTCGCGCAGCTTCGTCATCGTCGCCGCGGTGGTCCTGGTCATCACCTTCACTGGCCTGTTCGCTGTCTCTGCGGAGGCGGCGATCTGGGTGACCGAACCTGGCCGGCTGAACCTCGCCCCGGCCCTGCGGTGGGCACTCGTCGTCGGGCTGGACGGTGCCCTGCTCGCCAACGCTCTGAGCCTCGCGGTGCAGCGCGGCCGCGGCGAATCGGGACGGCTGGCGAAGTGGCTGATGGCGGCGTCGCTGGGTGTGTCCACCCTGATCAATGTCGCCCGCGGCCTCAGCCTGCACACTGATTCGCTGCCGGCGACGGTGGCGACGATCGCGGTCACCTGCATGATCCCGGTCCTCATCCTGGGAGCTACCGAGTCGGCGTTGAAGGTCCTGGTCCGCCCGGCCGAGGGTGACGCTACCCGGCTGCAGGCGATGGCGCGGCTCGCTGATCGCGGGGTCCTCGCGGACACGGGCGCGAGCTCGCCGGCGGCGAAGGTGGACCTGGCTGAGGTCATCCGCTCCCTGGCGGCCGCGGAGCCGGAGCTGTCGCGGGCGGCGATCGCCCGACGCACCGGCGCCTCCCCCGCCCAGGTGAAGGCCGCATTGGACGGGCAGGTGAAGCCGACCCGGACCACCACGGCGGCGCCGCTGGACGCCGATGGAGTACCGGAGGTGCCCGAGTACTGACCCGGTCGCCTGCGCGCCTGCCGACGCCCGTCCTGCCGCTATGGCGGGGCGGGCGTTCTGCTGCGGGAGGTTCACCGCAACGCCGACCACATCCCTTTCCGGGAGCCGGGACAGACGGCTTCCCGGAGAGGAGGCGTCGATGAACGCCAAGTACCAGAGGGCCGTCGCCATCATGGAGGACGCCCACGTCGACCAGCTGTTGGAAGCACTGTCCGGCCTCGGCGACCGCACCGTCGCCATCGAACTGGACGGCCGCACGCTCATCCTGACCGGGGAGCAGATCCTGAACCGGATCGGCCGCGCCGTGATGGCCTGCATCACCGGGCCGTGGCGGGACTTCATCAGCCGCGCCGGCTCGCCCATCCTCACTTCGGAGGAGGCGATCGCGGAGGCCGCCGCCTCTGTCTCCGACCACCTCGTCAAGCTCCGTGAGGGCCGGGTGAAGACCACTGGTCAGGGCGTGCTCCGCAATGAAGCCGTTCGCGGCGCCTCCCGGGTCGCCCGAGCGATCGAAGGCCGAGAGAGCAACGCGTCCGGTGTCAGCTCAATCCAGCGCATGCAGGCGTTCGTCGCCGTCCGTGTCCTCCCGGCGCTGACCCAGCGGCTGGGCCGAACCCCCACCGATGACGAGCTCCTCACAGCCGCGCAGACCGCCTGGGCAGCGCAGCCTCAAGCTCGCGGCCGTCGTGCGCTTACCGCCCGCGACCTGCAGCCACTGCAGCCTCGGCGGACGGGGAGCTTGACCGTTGGCAACGGAAGCAGCACCCCCGACCTGTTCGAGACCGTTCTCTACCGGCAGGCGGCTACCGATGCCGACCACCGCGTCGCGGACCCGCTGGACCTGCTGATCGAGCGCGAGGACGCCGAGGAGCGTCGGGAAGCCGCGCGTGCCGGCCTCGCGGCCCTGGACTCGGAAACGCTGCGAATGGTCCTCGAGGTCTTCGGCCAAGACGGGGAAGTCGCAGCGCAGGCGGGCCCGACCGCTCGCAAGCGCGTCCGCCGCCGGATGGCGACCCGGGCACGTCTGTTCGCCGCCGCCGCGTGAGTTGACCGCGTCGGGGGGACAGACGCCTTCCTTCGCCGCATCTGTCTAGGGCATGAGGGACACCACCAAGGACCAGGCCAACACCGCCACCGCCAACGAGCTGAAGGACCGCCTCGCGCAGGCGACCACCGCCAACGAGCAGCGCGAGATCATCCGCCAGCTCAGCGAGATCCTGATCGACATCGTCGCGGTGTGGACACGAAAGTTCCACGCCTCCTTCGCCGGGACTGTCGAGTTCGACGACCTGAATGGTACCGCCCACGTAGCCATCTTCTCGGAGCTGAACAGCCTCGCCGGTAACCCCGCCAAGCTGAACAGCATCCGTGACCTCCTCGGCCACCTGCACACCATCGCCCTCCGCGAATGCCAGCACGAGTCGAACGAGAACGGCTTCGTCGACCGCCGTGACGTCACCTACATCGAGAAGGCCCGCCGCGAGCTCGAAGCCGCCGGGCAGGAGGCCACCCCGGCGGCCGTCGCGACCCTCGCTAACAGCTACAACGCGGGCGGGGAGCGTCAGCACCGCCGCACCCTGACCGCCGACGACGTCCGCGGTATCCACGTCTCCTCTGTCGAGGACGCCGCTGTCGCCGAGTGGATGCCTGCCACCGCCAACACCGAGGACGAAGCCCTCGCCCCGGAGCACTCCCGCCAGCTCGCCGCCCAGGCCCTCTCCGCGCTCACCGACAACGAGCGCGGCCTGGTCCTCTCCGTCCTGGTCGAAGGCAACTCCCGCGTGAAGGTGTGCAACCAGTTCGGGTACACCACCCGCGAGGTGCCCGGCGTCATCGAGACGCTGATCGCCAAGATGCGGTCCGCGCTCGGCGGCCTCGACCTGGCCGACCTCAGCTACGCCGCCTGACCGCGACGCGCCCGGGATGCCGCACTCACACCAGCTCCGGCATAGCTGGAACCACAACCGAAAGGACCGACCACCATGTACTACCCACTGCCTGCCGACTCCCCCACCCAGCAGATCGCTGCCGCTGTCCCCGCTCCCGTCCCGCTCTCCATCGAGGCGTGGCAGGACCAGATCATGCTCGCCCGCATCAAGCAGCAGGGTGACCTGTGGCGGCGCGGCGAGCGAGCTGATCTCCGCTGGCTGATCCAGCGCAAGGTGTTCAAGACTGAGCTCGACGAGCACGAGGTCATGCGCTGCCTCGGGCACCCGACGCTCGGCCCAGCCTTCCGGCGGTACATGGAGCGCCAGATGCTCGTCAAGGAGATCGCACGCTCGATGCGTGAGGCCCGCGACGGAATCGCTGTCATCGAGGTTACTGGCGGCACTCGCTGAAACAGGGGCCGGACTCTGTCACACCTCACCGCCGCGCCCCGCGCATAGATGACCTGGAAGGGGCGAGTGACTCAGGGGACGGAGTGCTCGCCCGCGAGACCTGCCACCCGCACCACCCAACCGCCCGCACAACCCGTGCGGGCGGTTTCCCCGCTGGAGGAGGAGGAACGCATGGACGGTCGCAGCGAGTTGGAGCAGCTTGCGCTGACCCTCGCAGCACCAGATCCCGACCTCCGCGTCGATCTGACGGTCCGCCTGGGCGCAGGTCGCTGGCAGCCGACGCAGTTCTTCACGATCCCCGCCCTACTGGCGGCAGTCGGCCGACCGAGTGCGCCTTACGTCGCGTTCCTGGCCGAGCTTGACGACCGAATGCCAAGGCTTGTCTCCGTCACAGGTGACGGCCGGCATTTCGTCATCGACGCGGGGACCGACCCTGCGGAGCAGCTTCGACGGGTGCAACGCCGCGCCGTCCACGACAACGATCATGGCCGGCTCATCCCCACGTCGGCGGCGGCCGGGTGGGAGTCGGCTGCCCCGGGCCAGGCCTTCACTCGACGGGAAGCTGCCGGCATGGTCGCCGCCATCTTGCTCGCCCATCACCTCGACGACGACCCTGATGAGTTCGTGCTGCTCTGAGTGCTGCGCGGTGTCGGCTCGCGGCCGTACCGTTGAGGAGGAGGTGCGCGATGTCGGTGGAGTGGTCGCCTGTCGGCAACGCCCACGCGATCGAGTGGGTAATGCAGACGGCACCGGGCCAGCAACCGTACGCGCTGATCCGCCTGCTGCAGATGGGCGACCTCTCCCGCCCCGACGAGTTCTACCGGGTGGTGACCTGGGCGCCGACCAGCGAGGGGCGCCGGCTGATCGGCTACTGCCCCACGCTCGAGGCGGGAGCTCAGCTCGCCTGGGATTACTACAGCGCACTGAGTAACCTCCGCCACCATTACGCCGCACGCCGCGCAGACATGAGCAAGATCGACGAGCTGAGTGGGGATCCGGCCGCCTTGGTCGCGTTCTTTCGCCAGCACCGCGGCGAAACTCCCACCGGAAGGCACACTATGACCGCAGGGCCACCTGACGCAGGGCGAGCAGAGGACGCCGCGCTCCGTGACGCATCGAATCGGGCAATCGACGGGCTCCTCGCTCAGCTGGAAGCGGGTGCGCCGAAGTCGTCGATCGTGGCCGGCATCCGCGCGGTGCGTTCCGTTCAAGCGCGAGCGCATGTCGACGGCAGTGCTGCGGCGGTCACGCGACAGATCACAGGGCTTGCCGGGCGGCTACGCGGCCGAGAGCCGGTGGACGCGGCCGAGGCGCTCGGCAACCCGCGGGACCTTCCTGTAGACGCGGTCGTCTCGTACGACACCATGCGCGAGGCCGCGAATCGTCTCGCCGCGTGGCACAACGCCCGCCGCACGGATGACGACGAAGCCGCAGATCTCGTCAGCTCCACGTGGAAGCGGGCGGAGGCCGTGGACCACGAAGACGACGACGAAGTGCTGCTCGCGAGGGAGCGGTTCGCGCGCGAGCTCCGCTGCTTGCAAGGTGCCGAATAGACCGGCGAATGATGCTCCTCTCCAATGGCGTGTGTGAGGGCGACACTCATGGTCGGAGTGGGGCGCCGTCATCGACCGGCTCGTCGCTGCGCTCCTCGCCGTTCCGCCGGCGGCCCGCCCGCGCGGCGTCGACCGTTCCGTGACCGGCTCGGCCCCGCTGGCGTCCCGTCGCCGCGGCGTCGCCCTACGCTTCGTGCCCCTCCGCCAACATGGCTTTGACCGTGCGCGCGTACAACTCCGCCGTGATTGCCTCGTTCAGGGTGGCACGGACGAGTGCTCTGACAGGCCCGTCGGCGGTGACCCGGCCGTCGGAGATATCCGGCGGGTCGGGCATTGTGACAGGCAGCTGCGGCACTCTGGGGAGCGCGACCAGGCGGGAGACGAATGCGTCCTCGGTGATCTGACCGGCGGTGAGGGCGTCGACAGCAGCTTGAACGTCTGCTGCCGGGTTGTACTCGTTCATCGTGCCCTCCTCAGATGCGACTGTAACGGCCACGGCCGACGCCGGGGTTCGCGGTACGCCGATCTGACGGCCGAGGACTGCTGACCATGCCGGCGCCCGCGGACCGCGTCCCGGGGCGCCAGCGAGGCGCAGGCGGGGCGCGCTGGAGGTCTTCTCGGGTGGTCGGCGGCGGCGGGTACCCTGGCGGTCCTGACCGATCGGGACGACGGACACCAGGAGCCGTCTCTGCTTGATGTTTTCCGCGACGCGGAGCCCGAACAGGACGTCGAGGTCGAGTTTCCGACGGCGAACCTCACCTCTCCCGCCGCGTTCCCGGACGACGAGCTCGCAGCCGAGGCGGACGAGGTCCGCGACCGGGAGCGCGAGCAGGCGATGGACCCCGGCGACGGTCCGGAGCGGGGCGTCGGCGGATCGTCAGAATAGTAGCGCCGCCGTTAGAAAAGTAGCGACCGAGCGGTGCGCCGCAGCAGGACCGGGTTGAACGCTGCGACGCACCTGGTACGGACTCCTCGCTGCGAGCCGGTTCCACGACGAACAGAATGCCCGGTGACCGGTCAGGGCGAAAGACGCCGCGAGAACGGTCCGGAAGCGGAACGGGCGGAACGGTGACGGAGCGCCGGCCGCAGAGGGTAACAGGACGTGGGCGGGTGCGCGTGGCGGCGAGCGACTGAGGAACAATGAGCCGGTCCGCGGCCCGGTGGACAAGGTCGTCTACGCCACGATGGCGGGCCGCGGCGAGTCGGTGGTCAGCGCTACCCTGGCGGCAACGAACCCGCAGAAGGTAGGAGGACCCGTGGCGGAGCAGCTCGACGTCACGCTCTTGGAGAGCGATGACGAGCGGCAGGCGTACGCCGAAGCGCGGAAGTACGTTGCGCCGGGCAAGCTCGCCGGGGCGATCATCTGGGGTGTGATCCTGACGATCGCTGCCGGGTTCGCTGGTTTCGGGGCCGCTGAGTACTTCCGGAATGACGGCTACGCCCCGTTCGCGGACTCGCTGGTGACGCCGGCGGCCTGGATCGCAACCATTCTCTGCGCCTTCCGCATGCTCGCCTGGGCGCTCGAGCGGGGCAGCGAGTCGGAGAAGGCGCGGGACGAGAATGTTCGGCAGTTCAAGCGCAAGATCCGCTACGACGACAGGGTGCAGCGGCGGGCAGCTACCGCGGATTACGAGCGCCGTCGCGCGGAGTGGGAGGCGGCACATCCCGACTACCCATACGATCGGCACCTCAAAGATCTGAGGGAGGCCGACGCCCGCGACGACGAATGGCGGTACCGCATGAGCCGGCCGAGCTACCGGCCGCACTACGGCGGGCGCGGCACCGGCCGCAGCGGAGGTGGATCGGGCCGACGGCGCTGATCAGGCCGCCCAGCGCTCCTTCAGCCACCCCCGTTATGGTGACAGATCCTCAGTAACACTCGCCTCCGAGCGATCGATCCGCCAAGATGGGCCTCACCGCCGAACCGAACGGCTGGAGGACTCCATGCGACGTTGGACCCGCGCCCTGACCGCTGCGGTGGTGGCGCTCACAGTTTCCACCGTCGCCCTGACCGCCTGCACGCCCGCGTCGGCGACCGCCAAGAACAGCATGTCCGTGCACGCCGGCCAGGACGCCCACCTCACGACGTCCGGCGACGCCCTCCTTGTGAACGTACCCGGAAGCGCGATCGAAGGCTCCGGGCGGATGAGCGTAAGCCCGGTGTCGGACCCGGCCCGCGGGAACGGATGGCGGATAGCCATGTCCGGCGGAGCGAAACTCGTCGGCAGCGCGACGCTGCGGTTCAAGCACGACTTCGCGAAGGGTGAGCCGGCCCCGGTCGTGGTCTCCACCGAAGATGGCTCCACGTTCACCCCGGCGGAAGACGTCCGAGTGTCCGGTCGATACGCAGAGGTGACCACAACCCACTTCTCCAACTGGTTCACCACCTGGTGGGGCGACGTGCTCAATGGAGCTCGCGGGCTCCTTGACACCCTCTACAAAGGAGCCGGGAAACAGCCAACGTGCGCGCACGAGGACGACGTGCGGAAGCAGGGCTACGCGATCAAGTCAGACGGCGGCAGCCTCGTCTTCTGGTGTCTCGGGCTGGACGCCAACGGCGCCCCGCAACTCCGTGTGACGAACGGGCGTGGATATACCGTCCTCAGCGAGAGTATGCCGGGCTTCAGCGCAACGTCTGGTGGACCCACGGACCTCGCCGGGATGGTCGCAAACGCCATCAAGGACCGCGTGTCCACGCCCGGCGACACCGTCAATCTCGTCGGCCCCGGCGACACCATCGACTACTCAGTAACCGGAACAGGGACCATGCTCGTCGGCGTGAAGCCATCGGCGGCGGGATACCTAGTCTCCGCCGGGCAGTTCGCGGTGGACACGCTGGCCATGATCCTCGACAAGTTTGGGCACGGCGGAATGTCACGAGAGGCGATCGCGAAGCTGTTCGACTGGGGCTCCTGCATCTCCGGGTTCAGCAGCATGGCAACGGCTGACGTCCAGACGAGCGCCCAGGCGTTCAACTACCTGAACGACGCCACCGGCACCATCCTCGGCTGCATGTCAGGAGCGATCGAGCGAGCCGGTCTGGGTCTCGCAGGCGCTGCGATTGCGACTGGGGTGTCGTGGCTTATCTCAGGGGTACGGACCGCGCTCAACGGCTTTGGGGCCGCAGCCGACTCCGCGCTCAATCCGTTCGGGTACACGATTACTCTCAGCGCGCCCGCCCCCACTCTCCCGGGACTGCCGGCCGAGCTGAGTGGAAGGTGGTGTCCGCGTTCAGGCCAGGATGTGTGCTTCGACTCCGCCGAGCTTCTAAGCAGATGGCCAAACGCCTTCGTGAGCGACACTTCAAAGGACTACCCGGTACCGGGTGCAACCGAATACGGGATCTGCGCAGAAGCAGACATGGGTCCGAACGAATGCTCGATGGCAGCATCCATGTTCATCGCCTACTATCCGCCCGGTGTCAGCTGGAACTGTGTCCAGGTTGAGGTGATCGGACAGGGCTGGCCGTCGTGCGACCCAGATTTCACGTCGTCGCACGATGTGTCCCAGCCACGTGTAACGATCCTCTACAACCATCAGATGGATCCGCAGTTCCGCGATTCCGAGGCGCTGTACCGGGCGCATTGAGTATGGACGGGCACTCAGAGTGTTGTTCACTTCTAGCCGGCCGCCGCGACGAGCTCCTCGCTACGCGGAGAAGGGCTTGACCCTGGCGACGCTCGAGGAGCACATCCGCTCCATGAACGGATAGCGACCGGACCGCTTGCAGGCCGGGTTCGAGAAGGTTCCGTTGGACAGGGCTGTTGTCTCGAACGAGGTCACGACCGCCCGGGGTACCAGGCACCGCTCAGCGCGGCTACTTCGCAGCCGGGGATTGCCACTTGCAGGTCACGGACGCCCCCGCGCCGGTGGCTGTCCGGGAGTCCTTGACCTCGTTGTTGACAGTGATAGTGCAGCTGATGCTGGGGCTGTCTGCACTACTGACGGCAACGACCGTGAAGAGCCCGGGGTCGCCGACTCCTCCTTGCTGCGTGGCAATCGTTTTCGTCCACGGGAGTGCCAAATCGCTCAGTACCTCGCCCTGACCGCTCGAGTACGTCGTGTAGGTGATGCTTGGCGACGCTCCCGTCCCAGTGACGTCATATTTGATCGTGACGACAACCGACGGGTCGCTAGCCGGGCTGGCCGATTCACCCGCCTCTGTTGTCGCACCATCGGTGGATACTGACGGTCCGACTTGAGACGGGGCGGTCGAACATCCGGTCAGGACGGCGAGCAGAAGCGTAGCGGTGGCGACCAGACGAGGGAGTCTCACCACCACAGGTTATGGGCACTAATGGCGTTCCGCCTTCCCCACAAGGGGGCGGCCGTTCGACTGCGCCTCGAACGCATGCCCTAGCGCTGCCCAACGTGAGCTACGCCGCCGCGGCGAGCTAGGGAACGCCAGCGGCGGCGCAGCGGGCCCATGCCCGGCCTCTCGCTGCACAGCCGGGAGAGCGGTGCCCTAAGACCAGGGTGATCGGTGATGGGGCCGAGCGATAGGCAGCGCCGCGCTAGCAGCCGGCACCGTGACGCTCCGCGAGGTGGTCCCTCTTCCACCGGCGAACTGGCGGATGGTGCTCGGGCCGCTCCTGTTCGCGATCGCGTTGAACGCGCCGCAGGTGGGTCAGCTCGCCGGTGTCGGGTGGCTGATGTTCGCGATGGCGGCGCCGTTCGCATGCTCCGGGATGATGCTGCGCCGGTTCTCGCTCCGCCTAGCGGAGGCGGCCGGTCCGCTGTGGCGACAGATCATCGAGCTTGCGCTCGTGGTCGCGGGGATCGCTGGCCTGTCGATCGGGTTCGTGCTCGTGAACATGTTCGCGTGGATCATGGGACTCGGGCTGCTCACCTCGCCACACTGAGGCCCGGCACCAGGTCAGTCCCGCGCGGGCTTGCGGGCTCGGGAAATGAACCGTGGGTGCTTCACGACGTGGACGCCTCGACGACGGTCCGCGGGCGTCTCGATACCGACGAGGTAGAGTGCGCCTTCCACCGCCCAGCGCACCGTCAGGTCGGGTCCGCCGCCAGCTCAGCGAGGCGGTGCAGGTCGCGGTCGATACGCGCCTCAGCGACACGATCGAGGACGGAGAGATCGGGCATCCGGGTGGTCCTTTCCTGGTCAGGAAGGGTGGATGCGGCGGATCGCACCTGGAGGTGTCGCTGTCGCGCTCGCTATGCTTCGCGCGTGGGATTCGACGACGAGATGAACAAGCGCATCCGCGCGCGGGGGGAGGCTGCGCGCCAAGCGCAGGATAACGACCGGGCCCTCAAGCTCAGGATCCCCGCCCAGGCCGCCTATGTGCAGGCGGAGCTTGCTCAGCTGGCCGAGTACCTCTGGCCGCGGATCGAGGTCGTGCGAGTGAAGCCCGCGAACAGCGGCATCTTCACCAAGAGGACGCCGCCTGGAGTGCACCTTGTCTACGACCAGGTGCTCCTGCGTGACGGGTCCGTGATGAGTTGGGACAGCACCCCAGTCGATATCGCCTGGGCTCTGTCCGACGACCCCACTGCACCGACTCTGTTCAAGTACAGCCTGTGGTCCGTGGGGCCCGGTGAGCGGGATGTGGCCTGCAGGCAGCGGATCCATCCGGACTATGACACGCCAACTCTGGCAGTCCACGACTGGTGCCTCGAACTGGCCGAGCGCGCCATCGGGGCGGGCGCGTAGCCGCACCGTGCTGTGCGGTCACTCGGAACTGCGAGTCCCCCGGCCGCCGGCGGACGGATCTGCTTGTTCCACGTGCCACCGTCCGTCCGCTAGCGTGGGCCTCCGCCACACCATACGATTCAGCAATGACCGACGTGCGCGTTCACGGGACTGAGACGGCAGCCTCGGTGGCGACCTTCTCCGCCAAGCTGCCCGATGACCTCTTACTCACCGAGTTCGCCGACCTCACTGAGTCGGTGCAGGTGCTGGCGGCCTCCGCCAACAAGGGGCTCGAGTCGGAGAGCCCGACCTTTGTTCAGCGTGTCCAGTACGGCAGCGAGTTTCTGATCATCGTCGGGATCGTCACCGCCGTAGTCGCCCCCTTCCTCACCTTCTCAAAGGGTCTGGACTTCCTTGCATCGGCGGGGCTGAAGAACGAGGAACGCCTCGGCAAACGACAGGAACGATTGGCGCGCAAGCGCGAGATCAAAGTCGCTGAGGCTAGACTCATCGCGGAGAGACGTAAGGCGCGTGACGCGAAGGTCGACCCGACGGGTGCACCGGCCGTCAGGCGGCAGTACGACAGGATCATGCCAGAACAGCAGCGGGACGAACTCGCGGTCGTGATCGGCCGCGAAGCAGCGCAGAACCCAAGGGTGTTGACGGCGCTGGCCACGCTGGCTGAGTACGGTATCGACATCAGAGTCAGACGGGAGTAGACCTCCTGGTCTACTTGTTCAGTGCCACCGTCCGTCGGCGGCGGTCTTCCCCTAGGTGTAGGTCTTGTCGGCAGCGCTGACACCCGTGGCTCCCTGCTGGGAGGAGAGCGCGGCCCGGGGTAATCGTCTCGGCCGCCGCGCCAGGCGCTTCTCTGGCGGGCTGTTCCGGCGTCGGGAAACGGCACTTCGGAGGTTCCCTCCTCGGAGGGGAACTGAAAGTTCCTGAGGGCCCCTCGTGGCCGAAGACGAGGGGCCCTCGCTTGCGCCGCGGGTTCGGGCCGTGAGCGACACGGGCGCATCGCCGGCGTGACGTCGCGCGGCGTGGACGGGACGCTTGCGCGCGAGGAGCTCCCACCTTGTTTGGGGGTACGCAGGAGCCTGTGCGGCCCGGAAGCGCTGGATAGCGTGGAACGGCACTTCTACGTCATGGGGGATCTCAGCTTGACCACACGCCGCCGCAACTGGGCCATCATCTTCACCCTCCTCGGCGTCATCGCCCTCGCCCTCGCGATCGTCGGAACCCTCACCGTCATCAACTCGATGAACGGCACGCTCCGTGTCGAAGACGACAAGCCGGCGGCGACACAGGTCACGGCTGCCGCGGAGAAGCCAGCGCCGAAGCCCGGCGACACCGTCGACCAGAAGACCGCGTCCGAGATCCGCCGCAACGTCGACGGAAACCTCCGCGCCTACCAGATGCCGGACGGGACGTTCGTCGTTCTCGATCGGACGCAGCCGCTTCCCGCGGCAGTGAAGAGCGACCTCGAAGCAAAGGCCACAGCTGCACGCATCGCTGCCGGGCAGGACTTCAAGACCGCCGACGTTCCCGGCAAGATCCTCGGTGACCTGAGCTATCAGGCGGGGAGGCGGGGGATCCTCTGTGTCCAGCTGTGGTCCGGCACCGTCGACGGCACCGACCAGCCCGGGTTCTTCTGGGCGCCCGCGCTGTCACGCCAGTCGGTCGTTCAGGGGCAGCTGCACAGCGAGGCTGAATGCGTCGCCGCCGCGCAGGCGTACGTCGCATCTCAGCCGGATGCCGCCGACTGGGAAGTCCTGGTGGCCCACTGATGAAGGAACCCCGCATGCTCCGCCGCCGCACCGCCGCGTTCATCGCCATCGGCGCCGTCCTTAGCGTCACAGCTCTCGGTGCCGGCGGCTGGGCGGTGATGACGTCGATGGACCACTCGTTCACCTTCGCCGCGACCGCTCCGTCGAAGACTCCGACCGCCGCACCCACTCCGGTCGACGAGGAAGAAGCCGCGAAGCTCGCCGCGGAGAAGGCCGCGAAGGGCCTCACCGTCGGCGCTGTTCTCACCGCGGAGCAGGCGAAGACCATCAGCCACTACTGGCAGGGCAACCTCCTCCCCTACAAGATGGCCGACGGCACCCAGGTGCTCATCGCCCGCGACCAGCCGCTGCCGGAGAACGTCCGCGAAGACGCAGGCAAGAGGGTCGGGCTCACCAACCAGGCGGATGCGGCCGCGAACGACTCCACGCTCATGGGCGTCGCAGCCCTTCAGCGAACCCTGAGGGCCGACACCGGCCACCGCGTCTACATCGTCTCGCACGCGTACACGTACCTCCTCCCAGATGCCGAAGCGATGGGGTGGACGTGGGTGTCATCAGCGATCGGTGGGCAGGAGCAGTTCCCTGACGCAGCGGCCGCGGTCGCCGCCAGCCGAGCCAAGGCCGGCCCCGACGCCGAGATCATCGTCAGCCAGTGAAGGAACCCCGCATGCCCCGCCGCCGCACCACCATCATCGTGACCTCGATCGGGGTCGTTGCTGTCGCCGCGCTCGGCGTCGGCGCATTCGTCTTCGTCGACTCGATGAACGGCTCGTTCCGCCTGAGCAGCGGCTCTGCCGCTGCTGCGGAGAAGACGCCGCCCGCTACGTCCACCCCGACGCTGAAGGTGGTGCCGGTCGGTGGCGTTCTGGACGAGGAGACCGCGCTCGACCTTCGGCGCGAGATGTCAGACAACGGCGACTTCGCCTACAAGCTCCCGGACGGCCGCTGGGTCAAGACCAACCGCTTCCAGCCGCTCCCCGACGCGGTCAAGGCCGACGCGGATGCCCAAGCGGTGGCGATGCCCCGCACCTCCGGTTCAACGTGGCAGGAAGGCGCAGCAGGCACGAAGAACGCTGACGACACAGCAGGGAGGATCCAGTTCGCCACAGGCAAGAAGACGGTCATCATCTCCACACAGCTCAAGGCAGCGGAGGGGATCGGCAACGCGTACAACGTCCCAACCTACGCCGTCAACGGCGCCATCACCCCCGGCATGGTGGCGATGAACGGAGCTGGCGGATGGGGCACCGTCGACGAAGCCGTCGCCGCCGTGCAGGCGGACATCGCGGCGCAGCCCGACGCGAACAACTACCTCCTAGTGGTGCAGCCGTGAACCGCCGCACTCTCGTCATCACCTCAGCCGCGATCGTCACAGTCGCCGCGCTCGCCTTCGGAACGTGGGCTGTCCTCGGCTCGATGGACGACTCGTTCCGAGTTGGCGCCTCTGAGCCGACGGCTACGCCGGTAGCGACGCCGATCGACGAGGACACCGGTCGGAGGACCGCCGCCGAGAAGGCCGTCGCTGGGAAGAGAATCGGTGACGAGCTCACGAAAGAGCAGGCCGACGCAGTCAAGGCGTACTTCGACGGCGATTCGGTCGACTACACGACGATCGACGGCAAGTCGCTGCTCGTCTCCCGGTCGCAGCCGCTGCCGGAGAACGTGAAAGTGGACGCTGGCAAGAAGGTAGCCGCGGCCGCGCAGGCGTCCGCCGCCGCGAACGACCCGTCGAACTTGGCGGTCGAGAAAGCACAGCAGACCATCGCGTACGAGACAGGGCGGCCCGTCGTAGTCGTCGCCCACGTCTACACCGCGAACGCAGCTGGCGACGCGTACGAGTGGACGTGGCTGTCGCTCGCCCTCGGTGGCCAGCACCCTTTCGCAGACGCCGCATCCGCTATCGCTGCGACCCAGGCCGCAAAGCCCGGCGTCGAGATCATCGTCAGCCAATGACCCAGGAGACCCCCGTGCCCCGCCGAACCCGCACCGCTATCATCGCCACCTCGATCGCGGTCGTCGTCCTCGCCGCCGTAGGCGTCGGCGGGTGGGCGTTGCTCGACTCGATGAACGGTTCGTTCCGCATCGGTGCCGGGAAGCCCGCGGCCGCCGCGGTCGAGACGCACACTGCGACGTCGACGCCGACGGTCGTCCCGGTCGGCGGGGTCCTCGACGAGGAGACCGCGCTCGAGCTGCGACGCGAGATGCCGGACAACGGCGACTTCGCGTACAAGACGCCCGACGGGCGATGGATCAAGACGAACCGGCACCAGCCGATGCCGGCCGAGGTGATGGCGGCCGAGCAGGCGCAGCTCGACCAGCTCGCGGTCCCGGCGGGTACCGCGGCCGCCGACGGGCTGGCGGGAGCGAAAGCAGCAACAGCGGCGGCCGGCGCGTCGAGCTACCGCACCGGCCGTCACGTCCTTCTGATCAGCAAGATCCCGGTGGCAACCAGTTACAGCACGAACGGGCTGAAGTGGGTGATCATGGGAGGCCTCGAGAAGAGCCTCCCGGCCGGCGTCGGTGGTAACGGCTGGGACGACGAGGCTACCGCTGTCGCGAAGGCGCAGGAGCTCATCGCCGCGCAGCCGGACGCCGGAGACTGGGACATCGTCGTCGCTCAACAGGGTTGACCGACCGCCACATAGACAGGAGGAAACATGATTAAGCTCACCGACCTACTGCCTGTTCCGGAGCCTGGGCTGACGAAGGTGAAGTTCAACATGCGGGCCGGCGGTGGCGGCGGTGAGGCGTGGGATCTGCTCCTCGACGACCACGAGGAGTGGCTCAATATGAGCCGGTGGCGGACCCGGCAGACGAACAACAACATGGCTGACGCGCGTTATCTGCTCGCGTTCGCCCAGTACTACCCGTACGGGCCGCAGTACTTCATCTTCGGCGGGTTCTACGACGTTCAGCCGAAGGTCCCGGAGATGCTCAACGCCTACGGGTACGAGGTGACACCCCTTCCCCAGCATTCCGAGTACGTCAAGCGGCTCATCATCAAGCTCAACGAGCCGATCGGCCGGAACGTATACCTCCGACGGTACGAGAGCGTGCAGGAGCAGCTTCGGCCGGAGGTGTACGAGCTCGCGCGTGACACCAAGCTCGGGACGTTCCCCGGGTACCAGAACGTGAAGCTCCGCCATCATGAGCTACAGCGGATCATCGCGAACGACGAGCCCAGCTGGAAGGATGCACTCTCCTCCGTGAAGGGCGTCTACGTGATCACCGACCTCACCAGCGGCCGGCTCTACGTGGGTTCGGCGTCGGGTGAGGCGAACGGGCTCTGGCAGCGGTGGTCCGCGTACGCGAACCTCAGCAACCTCACCGGCGGGAACCGCGAGCTCGAACACCTCCGCGCGGAGCGGGGCGACTCGTTCCTGGTCGAGAACTTCCAGTACACGATCCTCGAGATCTTCGACCCGAAGACCCGGCCGGAGGTGATTCTGCTGCGGGAGTCGTTCTGGAAGCAGGCGCTGGATACCCGCGCGCACGGGATGAACCGAAACTGATTGATACGGCTGCTGCGGCTTGCCTCGGACGCCGGCGACTGGGACATCCTCGTCGCCGCATCAGGGTTGACCGGCCACATCTGCGCTGTTGGAATGGGGGATTCATGAAGCGTCGGACTCTGGCCGTCGCCAATAATGCTGGGTGGAAGATCGCGAAGCGGGGGACCCGGATCTCCGCCGGAGCCTGTCGACCGAGGACGGACACGTGAGACGAATCGGAGCCGCCGCATTCTCCGCGCTTCGCCGGCAAGTGCGTCGCAGCCGAGAAGCGGGCAGTGAAAGACTGCTTCACACTCGCATTATTGGAGCAGGTCGCGTCGTGGCGCGACTCCAGCGAGACAGTCGCGAGCCGAAAGAGCTCGCTACAGCTTCTGGGAAGCGCATCAGACTTCCAGCGCCAGTGAGGCTCTCCACACGCCAAGGTGACGTCCCTGGGGTCCTCAGCTACGACTCCGTCGAGGAGCGCTTCCGTGTCGATTGCGCCCAGGGCGACCTCTACGACTTAAGGCGTGCGGGCGACTTCACCTTCAAGGTGCGTGGCACGCGAGCAGCCGCTCGCGGCTACGTGGCCATCCGACACGGCGTGCACTTCCTTGCCCTCCACGAGTTGCGCGTCGGGACGGACAGCCTTCAAGAAGAGTTGCAATCGCTGCGTCTTGCAATCGAGAATGCCTCCCTGGCGTTCTCTTACCGCTTCGACGACGGTGCCGCGGTAGGCCAGATCGAGATTCCGCTGCCAGCCATCGACGAAGCACCACCCGCGAAACTGACGCTCGAGAACGGAGACCTGGTTATCACGCCAGCGGACGGCGCTCTGCTGGCCGCACTCCTTCCCCACGTTGCCGCGCTTGAGGACCTCATCACGTTCTGCTGCAACAAGCCCAGCGCGGTCCAAGCAGTCACCGGGATGACAACCACTGGACGCGAGATCGCGATCCTGGGGCAGACCCGCTACCTTCCGTTCAGGAAACCGGCACCGAAGGTGTACGACCTTGCAATGCGCCTAGGAAATGCCCGCGCTCCACAGCTCTTTGCGTGGTGGTGGGAGGCTCGGACGGAAGCCCGCCCAGTCACGCAGATATTGGCGGGGACGCTATATCAGGGTGGTTTTGTCGAGAGCGGGGCGATAGCTCTGCTCGCCGCCGCAGAGGTCTGGTCACGCAATGCCTTCGAGATCCAGGGTGCAGCTCCCTTCACCGATAGGCAGCTCGCGCCGATCGTGAAGGCACTGCAGGCCATCCCGGACATGGACAAGGCTCAGAAGTCCTTCGTCCGCCGCGTTCGCCGGAACAAGCCCGCCGACACCACGCTCGGTGATCATCTGCGCGCCATGCTCGATGACCTTGGCGACCATGTCTCCGAGGCACGGATCGCCCGCGATGTATTGGTGACACTAGCGCTCCGAGCGCGCAATCAGATCGCGCACGAGGGAGCACCACGCGGGCAAGGCGCGAAGGATGCGATGACGGATGCTGAGCTTCGCGCAGTACGAGATGCAACGCGTCTTCTCCTCACACTGAGCGTGTGTAAGGCCGCTGGAGTTCCGGCGGCTGCGCTTTCCCTCACAGGTCGGCAACTCGGTTCGCGCTATGCACAGGCTCACAAGCAATCAGGCATCTTCTTGTAGTGGAGCGCCCCAGTCGCCGACTCGCACTTCGATCCGGCCAGCCGCAAGGCAGGAGGAGCCGAAGACCGTCCTCGCCGGCTGCGGGCGTCGAGACGCCAAACGGGTCGTCGGCGCCGCAGTGACGCGCGCGAGAAGCGACAGCGACGAGCGCTGGCCCGCACATAGAGTCAGTGCCATGACGACAACCCCGAACGAGCTCGCCGAAGAACTCGACGTCAGCGCGAAGACCATCCGACGCTTCCTCCGAGAGGAGTTCGCTGACCACGTCCACGGAACCCGGTGGGAGCTCGATGACGACCAGGCGACCGTCATCCGGGCCCGCTTCTCGGACTGACAGGAGTCAGAGCCCGAGCTCGCGGGACGTGGTCGCTTCGAAAATGCGCCCCCGGTCGACGTAGCCGGCGAGCACCGAGAGGTTCTTGTGGCGGCTCGTCTTGGCGATCCGCTCCAGCGACACGCCTGCACCGGCCGCGGTCGTGATGTGGCTGCGCCGCGGTGAGTGGCCGGTCAGTGCAGGAAGGTCGACCCCGGCAGCCTCCGCCCGGGCGCGGAGGATCAGCGGAACGGACTGACCAGTGAGTGCCTGGTGCAACGCGCGGCCGTTGGACCAGACCCGGACGAACAGGGGCGTGTCGTCGGTGAGGCGCCCCACCTCGCGACGGCGCTGCTCGACGAGCGCCTCAAGGTGGGCGACCGGGTCGGTGATGCCCGTGCCGCGCGCGATCGCCAGCTCCTCGCCCCTCCCCTGCTGGTCGGTCTTTGACCGGCTGATGTAGACCAAGACCCCGTCACGGGTGAAGGTGAGGTCACCGACGGTGAGGGCGACGAGCTCACTTCGACGGAGGGCGGCCGCGTACGCGGTGAGGATCAACGCCGCATCCCGACGCCCGACCGGGTTGGTGAGGTCGATGGCGGCGACCACCTGCCGCAACTGGTCGGTGGTGAACACGCTCGCCTTCCGCACACGGTGGCCGGCGAGTTCGCGGCGGGCGCCGGCGATGAAGTCTTGCAGCACCCGGGTCTCGGTGGGATTGGGGAGGCCGAGCTCTCGAGCGCGGCGCCGGACGGCCGCGAGCAGGATGTCGATGGCAGAACTGGAGATGCCGGTCTTCTTCCCTGACGCGTCGGTGCGCTCGTCCAGGGCCCAGGTCAGGAACGACGCGATCGTCGCCGGGAAGTTGGGGTCCCAGCCATGCTCGTCCGCGAACCGGTCCAACTGGCGCAGCGAACTCGCGTATGCGCGGCGGGTGTTCGGGCTGAGGGCCGACTCGACCCTCTGGGCGATGCCGGGAAGGTAGGCGGCCGGGTCGGTCGGTGTTGCGAGCTCGGCGGAGTCCGACAGCTCGACGGGAACGGTCATCTCGGGGTCCACCTTCCACCTATGCGCGGGATGGTCCCTTCACTAGCGATAAGCGGCCTAAGCACTAGTGGGGCGCTACTTCACACCGAATCCGGCCTAGTTCTGGTGCGCCGCTTGAACTCACGGATCTGGCGAAGATGACCTGGGAGCAGCCCCGTGGTCGGGGGCGGGGCGAGCAACAGGCGATCGCGGCTGCGGTCGGCCGCCCAGCTCGGGTCGAGAGCCCGCATCGCCCGGAGGTTGTCGTCAATCCAGAGGAGGGCGACGCTCGAAGGGAGCTCCCGCTCGAGCCGCTTCACCGCGTTCAACTTCCACGTCAGGTCGGGCGTGGCACGCACCGCTTGTCCGGGCAGGATCCACCCTCCGGCGAACGGCCGGCGAGGCAGTCGCTGTAGAACACCGGCAAGGTCGTAAGGGATGGCCGCCCAGGAGGTCAGCCATGCGAGCTCCACCCCGGCCTCAGAGCCATCTTCGATCGCGACGTCCAGCTCCTCCAAGCGATCGAACCGTCCAGGTCGTACACGCGGCCTTCGGCGTCCTCGTACTGCGGGTGCTTCACATGGGGACGCGGCGGCTGACGCAGCACGACACCATCGACATCGAGGATCGTGAGGACGTTGACCATGGCGAGGCGGTCAGCTGACGGCTGCTTCTGGATTCCGTCTGCGATGAAGTCGGGGCGTGTGCTCATGGGGCTGATGTTGCGACGCGTGCCCGACATCGAAGGAGGGCTACGACCCCGCTGGCGCTCCCAGGAACTCTCAGTGACGTCGACGGCTCGTTCGCTGAGCGCGCCGATCAGCTGCTTCATCTTCTGCTCGGCGGACTCGACTGCGCGTGGATTAGTTGTAACCCCAGATGCCCGTCGCTTTGATGAGGTCGTGGACCGTGATGGGAAGGGCGGTGGGCGAGCTCGCGATCCAGGTGACGCCCATCGACCCGGCCTTGCTCAAGGTCTTCAGTGCTGGGAAACCGCTGGTGCCGAGGTCCAGGACCGGATTGTTGCTGAAGTTCAGGTACCCGGCGGATTTCAAAGCGGGGAAGCGCGCGCTCATAAGGGACTTGTTCTGCTGCACGTAGAGGTCTTCTGCGCTGGTCAGCGCGCTGAAGTCGACGGAGGCGAGCCCAGTTCCCTTAATCGTTACCGCGCTGCCCGGGCCGCCGTCGAACGCGGTGAGCTTCGGCACCTCGAGTGACGCCAGCGACGCACCACCGAGGGACATGCTGCCCGCCTGGGTCAGAGACGGGAGCGACAAGTCGGTCACCCCTGTGCCTTGCAGGAAGATCCCCACGGTGGCGGTGCTGAGCGCGCTTAGGTCGAGCGTCTTGAGAGCGGTGGCGGGCGTGGCCGCGGAGAGGGCGCTGATCGAGCCGACGGTGCTGAGGGATGGTGCCTTGATCGCCGTGATGGCGGAGGAGGTCACGTTGATCACGTTCGTGACCGATTTGAGAGCCGGCGCCGAGAGCTCTGTGACACCGTCACCGTCGCGGACCTGGATCGACGTCACGGAGGTGAAAGGGAGAGAGATCGCGCCCTTGACGCTGTTGAAGTAGACCGTACCGGCCGACGTGATGTTGCCCAGTCCATTCTCGGACTTGAGCGTCACCGCCCCGACGCCCAGCTTTGTGACGCCCTTCGCGAGCTCGAGACCGGAGAGGTCGACGCCTGAGGTGGCTCCCTTGATGGCGGTGAGCAGCGGCCCGTCGTTCGAGTCGGCCAGCGTGGCCGCGTGGCTGAGCAGGAGCGGCTGGGAGGCGTCGAGGCCGAGGCTGGCGCGGACCCCGGCGGCGACGACAGCGTCCGGGACCGCCCACGTCGGCGCTGGGTCAGAGGTCTCCTCGGCGGCGGTGATCGGCGCGCAGGGGGTGTTCTGTCCGTCAGTGAGGATCGTTGGGTTAGTGTCGCCGGACCAGGCCATGTAGGTTTTGCCGGCGGCCGTGGCGGTGGCAACCCAGCATCGCCCGCTGGCGTCTGTCGCAACATGGAGGTCGGAGGCCGGGAGGAGCTTGGCCGCTTGCAACCCGGCGGAGTCCGTGTACGTGCCGCCGCTGTTGATCCGGGCGATCGCCTGCGCGTCGACGACGCCGCGCAACGACGACTGGGCGGCCTGCTGCTGTGCCCAGGGGACGACCCCGACGATGGTGGCTGCGATGACGCCGGCGATGATTCCGATGACCAGGATGCCGACCATGATCGAGGCGAGGTCGACGACACCGCTCTCGGCGGTGAACAAGGTGGAGCGTTCGCTGCGTAACCGGGCGATAGCGCTGCGGACACGGCTGCTGATGATGGTGTGCATGGTGGTGGTTTCTCCCTACGGCGGGGAGCTTCCTTCACAGCTCCCCTCTCGTGGGGGATGTGGTCGGCAAGCGGCTCACCCTCCCGCGCTTCGGCCAGAGGGACGGACGGTTTCCACTCCGGCGCATCTGTACACGGTGAGGGTCGTTCGGCCGTCGCGACTTGAGGAGGGTCGATGCAGACATCAGCAACCACCGCAGGGCGCCGCGCCCGCGTCTCCACAGTGGCAAAGCGGATCCGGGAGTGTCTTGTCCGCGACGACGGAGCCACCTTGCCGGAGACGATTATCGCCGTCGTCGTTTCCGCCACGATGATGGGCGCGATCAGCACGGGCGTGATCGCGCTGACGACGCTGAATCACAGCGTCGCCGCCACGGCCGCGTCCATCCGCGACGTCACGACGACAGACATGCGCTGGCGCGAGAGCGTCCGGCAGGCCGTCCAGATCACCCCCGCCGACGACCACACCGTCACGATGACCGTGCCGGCAGCGACCGGGTGCCGGACCGACAGCTGGACGTTCGACAGGGCCTCCGGGCTCCGAGTTGCCACCACGGTCTACCCGACGCTCACCGGGACGTCTTGCGCGGGCACGGCGCTGGCGCCGGCCGCCACGGAAACGTTGCTGCCCGGCAACTCCGGGGTCAGTTTCCACTATCGCAACCTCGGCGGGCGCGACGTCACCTACACCGCCGGGTCACCCACGTTGGCGCCAGGGACCGCACCAGCCGAGGTGGCTAGTACGGGTTGGACATCCACCACGGTCGGTAGTGCTTACTTGGACGGCACGGTGATCACCCCTGGCCGCGCGCAGGGGCGCCTCATCCACAGCAGTCAGATTGCCAACAACATCGTCGGCCCCTGAACGCAGGAACGCGAAAAGGCCCGAGAGCGGTGAGCTCGGGCCTTTTCGGTGCCAGGGGCTAGTTGGCGGCGAGGTACGCCTGCAGCGTCGTCGGCAGATCCGTGACCGGCCAGTCCGGCAGGTAGGAACTGAATCCCGCCGGTGCTGGCCCGACCAGGGATGGGAAGCCGTTGGGGTCCCAGATGAGGCTTGGGTCAGCCCACATGCCTGCACTCTGCGAGATGGTCGTGAGCGCATTTGCTCGCAGCGACTGGAGAAGAGGGTTGTTGAACACGGCGAACTGCCCGACCTGCCTCAGAACGGGCAGCTCAAGGTCAGTGATGCGGGTGCCGCTGACAGACAGGGCTCCTGCGGTTTCAAGCGACGGAACGCCGATGCTGGTGGCGGACGGCGAGTCCAAGAATGAGAGGGTGCCAGTGGACTCCAACGACGGGAGCTCGAGAGTGGTGAGGGACGGGCATCCCATGACGCCAACTGCTCCAGCGGCCTCCCGAAGAGCCGACAGGTCGACGTTGGTGATCCCCGTGTTGCCGTTGCAGTAGATCACCACGTCGCCGAGACCTTGGATCAGGGCGGGTAGCGAGATGTCCCCGGTCTGAGGTCCGGCGCCGATCATCATCTGGCCGATCGAGGTCAGGTTGGGAAGGCTCACATCGCCCACGGCGCCACTCGATTCCAGGTCACCGATGTAGCGGATGTTCTCTAGGCCGTCGAAGGGGGTCGGACCGGAGGTGTAGACGGTGTCGAGCTGCGTGACGTTCGTCGCCGCCTCCAGGCCCCGGTATTCGTACGTCGCCGCGCCCCCGGCCATCGAAGCGTACTTCCGAACCGGCGCGTCATTGTTGTCATTGAGACGCGCAGCGTCGTCTAGCGTGAGCTGGGCCGAGTCAGGAAGCCCGAGGGAGACGCGAATAGCCGTGGCCAACGTCGGGTCGGCGATATTCCACGGCGTGGTGTCACGTACCGGCGGGTTGCCGCCGTTGTCATCGCCGCCTGACGGGCCCGCGGGGCCTGCTGGGCCCGCCTGGCCTGGCTGGCCTGGCTGGCCGTCGTTCCCGGGGCTCCCCACACCAGGTGCGCCGGTGGCTCCGCGCGCGCCGGTGGCTCCGCGGGGGCCCTGGATGGTCTGGATGACGGGGGTGGAGATCACCGGCTGCTGCACGACCGGTGGGGTGAAGGTCTGCAGCGGAGTCTGCTGCGCAGGGTGCTGCTTCGTCTCGGCGGTCTTCGGTGCTGCGGATGCTGTGGTGTGCGGCTGCTGCGCCGCAATCGGCGCCTGCTGCTGCGTAGTGCAACCGGCAGCGCCGAAGGCGACGCTGGCGATGATGACACCAGCTGCGAGCCGGACGGCGTTGGAGCGGCGGTTGGATCGGTTGGTCATGCGGTGCTGTGGTCCTTTCGGGTGATGTGGTGATGGGTGTCTACTGCTGGGTTTCGTTGATGAAGATGCGGCTGCTCGTCCTCCCGTCAGTTGTCGCCGGAGGCTCGCGCTGGAAGGTGGACCCTCCGGGTGAGCTCGACGACTGTCGTCGAGGACTGGTGCGCTGCGCCCTCCTGGCAAGAGACGACGTGGTCGAAGACCAGCGCGCTGGTCACGACAGGCGCGACGGCGATACTGACGGCGATCGCAAGGACGGCCCGGCGGCGGAGTCCTGTCCTTGCCACGGCGAGTACTGCGGTCATGTTCTGCGAGTCCTCTCACTCGTCTCCGGGGCGGCTTCTCCGCCCTGTCACCATGTGGTCGGCGCAGGCGGCACCCTCCCACAGTCGGTTCGCGGGCTCCCTGTTCGCTTACCGCGACTGGGCGACGCTGTGGGTGGCGGCGGCCGCGTAGACGGAGTTGACGTAGGAGAAGGTGCCGAAGATGCCGGCGACTCCGATGCTGATGGCGATGGCGGCGCCGATGACCTGGCCCTTGGTGGCCTGAATGCTGATCATGGTGGGGTCCTTCCGGAGACCTGTGTGGACGCACTGTGCGCCTGCGCTGAAGATGTGGTCGGCGCGGCCAGGACCCTCACACGCGGTGTCGGACTGGCTATACCGATGATGCGGTTAAGGTGGCGGCTCGTCTGCGGACAGTCGCCTTCTGCTACTCCCGCTTCATCCCTGCAACAGACTGCGGCTGTGGTGAGCGTGCGCCTCGGCGCACGGTGCGCCAGGCGGGGCGGCGTGGAGTCATTGCCCGCCGAGCGCTACCAGCGATCTCCATATGTCCCCGCATCGGAGACGGCGCTCCGCCGATGGCTCACACCCGACCGGCCGATCCCGCGCATAGCAGTGTTGAGCCCGAGTGATCCCGGATGATCGCTTCCGCTCCAGAGCACCAAGCTCAACGGTCGCCTCGCCCGCCTCGGAGACGACCGGCCTCTTGCGGGAGAGAGAACCACATGAGCGACAAGACCACGAAGAAGACCTTGCGAGTCGACCGGCTCTGGACGACGGACGACATCGCGGCATACCTCCAGGTTGCGGTCGGCACCGTCCGCAACATGTCCTCCCGAGGACAGCTTCCCGTGCCGGTGGACAACATCGGGCGGTCTCGGCGGTGGCGCCCTGACGACGTGATCGCCTTCTTCGGCCCGCGTCGGAGCGCCCGATGACTGGCCGCCCGCGCACCTCACTGGGAACGTGGGGCAAACTCGCCTACACGACACTCGCTGACGGCCGCGTCCGGGTGAGCGGTGCATACCGAGACCCGTGGGGAACCACCCATCGCATACAGCGGACGGGCGGCTCCCGTGCTGCCGCGGACAAGCTACGTCTCAATGCCGCCCAGAAGATCAACGGCCGCCGGACCGGCAGCAGCATGTCGACGCTCACATCCGAGTCCACAATCCGCGAGCTGGCGGAACTCGTCCTCAGGGAGTACGAGCAAAGCGCCGACCTGGCGACGCAGACGGTGAGCCGTTACCGGGCTTCCATCCGCAACCACATCATCCCGACCATCGGTGATCTCCTCCTCGATGAGGTCGACGGACACCTCCTCGGCGAGTTCCTCACGACCCTCAACTCGAAGCACCCCAGCGAGGCCCGTAGCTGCCGCACCATCATCCGCAAGATGCACACGAAGGGAGGCAGGGCGATTCGAGACGACTGGATCTCGGGCCTCCCCAAGCGCCTCATCCGGCGTCGCGGCGAGGTCCGCGCCCTGTCCGCTAACTCGGTCAAGGCGCTATTCACGATGCTGGAGTCCGACAGTCAGCGTCCTCGCGGCGGCCCCAAGTCCCGGCGCGCTCACGACACGCTTCGGGACGTGCTGACCGTGCAACTCGGAACCGGCCTACGAGTGAGCGAAGTCGCGGCGTTCCGTGCCGAAGACGTGGTCCTGCGGCCCGACGGACGCGTACAAGTCAGCGTCCACGGCGCCGTGGTGTACAGGGAAGCGAGTGGCACGAGAACTACCGTGCCCGGACGAAAGCGGCCGGTCTACGAGACTCCTGGGCGATACATCATCCAAGAGCACATCAAGACGAACCAGAAGCGTCTGGTGTGGGCAGATGAGTGGGCGGCGGCTGTACTACTTCGGCGCGCCGGTGCCACCGAATCAGGGCTCCTGTTCGCGACGGAAACCGGTCAGCCGCTGAACCTCAACAACCTGCGACGGACTCTTCGCGAGGTTATCGGTGGCTCCGACTTCGAAGGCTGGCTCTCCACGCACACGATGCGGAGGACTGTCGGCAACGCGGTCGCTCGGGAGCACGGCGAAGAGGCAGCGGCTGCAGCTCTCGGGCACGCCTCGGTCGCGACCACCAGGGAGTCGTATATCGAGCGGGTTCAGATGGCACCCGACGTCTCGAGTGTGACCAGCCAGCTTCGCTGAGGCTTCGACCACTGGATGCCCCCGTCGACCCGGCGGGGGCATTTCTGCTGTGCCGGTGGTCGTTCAGAGTTGCAGAAAAGTCGCAGAAAACTGGAACAACTTGGGGTGATCTGCAATGACCAGCGATGATTTCGAGAAGAAGAAACTCCGCGGGCGCCGGGCGCGGCGGGCGACGCGAAATGGCCGATCACGAACGGAAAAAGGCCCGGATTTCCGGGCCTTTCGACGTCATATCACTGCTGGGGTACCTGGACTCGAACCAAGAACAACTGAACCAGAATCAGCCGTGTTGCCAATTACACCATACCCCACTGCTCCGAACCGTGGCCCGGGCACGAGAACCAACTCTAGCCTACCCGCGGGCCGGACTACAAAACGGCGGCGTCCTCCAGAGAGAGGCCGATGAGGTCCCTGTTGACGGCCGCCGCGACCACTGCGCCCGACCCCGCGGCCACGATCAGCTGCTGCGGTCCGGGGGCCGTCGTCTCGCCCGCGGCGTACACGCCCGGCAGCGAGGTGCGACCGCTGGCGTCGGTGAGGAGGTACCCCTCTGCGTCGCGGTCGAGGTCCAGCGTCTCGGCGAACGACAGCGCCGGCGACCAAACCGGGCGGACGAATCCGCCGGCCCGCTCGACGACCGTGCCGTCCTCCAGACGGACGCCGGTCATCACGCCCTTCTCGCCCACCACATCCTCGATCCGGCGGCGCTCCACGGAGACACCGAGCCGCGCCAGGGCGCGCTCCTCGTCCGTCCCGACGGTCTCGGCGCCATTGGTGAAGACGATGAGGTCGTCGGTCCACTGGGTGAGGAGCAGAGCGCGCTCGGCGAGGTCCGGGGTCTCCCCGATCAACGCCAGCGGCTTGCCCGACGATTCGAACCCGTCGCACTCGATGCAGCTATGCAGCTGGGTTCCGTAGAACGCACGCAGGCTCGGGATGGCGGGCATCGCCTCCGTGACACCGGTGGCGATCAGGACGGTGTCGGTCCGCACATCCACGTCCGCGCCCCCGCGCACGCCGCGGCCCGTCACCCGGAAGCCGTCGTCCTCGACCCCGACGCCGCCGACCTGGGCGAACACCACCGTCGCGTTGTCGTACGCGTCGACCTCCTCGCGGCCCATCCGGCGCAGCTCGAGCGGCGAGATGCCGTCGCGGGTCAGGAAGCCGTGGGCGAGCAGGGTCGCTGCGTGGCGCGGACGGTTACCGTCCACCACCAGCACCTTCCGGCGCGCCCGCGCGAGGTTCAGCGCGGCCGACAGCCCGGCGGGGCCGCCGCCGATGACGACGACCTCGTACGACGACTCCACGCCTGCAGCGTCCCCGGCCATATCGGTTATCCCAGCGACGCCGACAAGCGGTCGAGCCGGGCGATCGTCTCCGCCTTGCCGAGGATCTCCATCGACTCGAACAGCGGCGGCGACACCCGGCGACCGGACAGCGCCACGCGGAGCGGACCGAACGCGACGCGCGGCTTCAGCCCGAGTCCCTCGATCAAGGCATCGCGCAGCGCGGACTCGATGGCGTCGTGCGTCCACTCGGATTCGGGCACCAGCTCGAGTGCACCGAGCGAGGCCGCGAGGATCTCACCGGCGTTGGCGGGAAGCGACGCGCGCGCGTCGTCCTCCACCACGAGCGATGCGGCATCGGTGAACAGGAAGCCCAGCATCCCCGGGGTCTCCCCCAGCAGCTGCACGCGCTCTTGAACCAGCGGCGCCGCCTTCGTGAGCACCTCGTGCTGGGCGGGCGTCAACGGCTCCTGGACGACACCGGCCGCCACCAGGTACGGGATGGTGCGCTCGGCGAAGTCGGACACGTCGAGAAGCCGGATGTGGTCACCGTTGATCGACTCGGCCTTCTTCAGGTCGAAACGTGCGGGGTTCGGGTTCACGTCCTTCACGTCGAAGGCGGCCACCATCTCCTCGAGCGAGAACACGTCGCGGTCGTGGGTGAGTGACCAGCCGAGCAGCGCCAGGTAGTTCACCAGGCCCTCGGGGATGAACCCGCGGTCGCGGTGGTGGAACAGGTTCGACTCCGGGTCACGCTTCGACAGCTTCTTGTTGCCCTCGCCCATCACGTAGGGCAGGTGGCCGAAGCGCGGCACGAAGGTGGTCACGCCCGCGTCGATCAATGCGTGGTACAGCGCGATCTGGCGCGGGGTGGAGGACAGGAGGTCCTCGCCGCGGAGCACGTGCGTGATGCCCATGAGCGCGTCGTCCACCGGGTTCACGAACGTGTACAGCGGGTGGCCGTTCGGGCGCACGACGACGAAGTCGCTGAACGATCCGGCCTTGAAGGTGATCTCGCCGCGCACCAGGTCGTCGAAGCTGAGGTCGTCGTCCGGGACGCGCAGTCGCAGGGCCGGCTCACGGCCCTGCGCGCGGTACGCGGCCTTCTGCTCGTCGGTGAGGTCGCGCTCGAAGTTGTCGTAGCCGAGCTTCGGGTCGCGTCCCAGCGAGACGTTGCGCGCCTCGATCTCCTCGGCCGTCGCGAAGCTTTCGTAGATGTGGCCGGATGCGCGGAGCCGCTCGATCAGGTCGCGGTAGATGCCGTACCGCTGCGACTGCCGGTACGGGCCGTCAGGGCCGCCGACATCGATGCCCTCGTCCCAGTCGAGGCGCAGCCAGCGGAGCGCCTCCAGGATCAGCTGGTAGCTCTCCTCGCTGTCGCGGGCCGCATCGGTGTCTTCGATGCGGAAGATCAGCTTGCCGCCGGTGTGGCGGGCGTACGCCCAGTTGAAGAGGGCGGTGCGGATCAGGCCGACGTGCGGCGTACCCGTCGGAGACGGGCAGAAGCGCACGCGCACATCGGCGCCCTGGGCGGAGGAGAACGGGTGAGCGATCGAGTCAGACATACGTCTTCGATCCTACCGGGAGGCCTACTTCGGGGCGCGCACCGGATTCACCAGCGAACCGAGGCCGTCGATCTCCACCTCGACCGTGTCGCCCGCCTTCATGGGGCCGATTCCAGACGGCGTTCCGGTCAGGATGACGTCCCCGGGGAGGAGGGTGAAGACGCTGGAGGCGTAGGCGACGATCGACGGGATGTCGTGCACCATGTCCGAGATCGGCGCCTCCTGCTTCAGCTCGCCGTTCAGGCGCGTCCGCAGCACCGCATCCGGAGCCAGCTCCGTCTCGATGACCGGGCCGAGCGGGCAGAAGGTGTCGAAGCCCTTCGCGCGCGTCCACTGGCCGTCCTTCTCCTGCAGGTCGCGGGCGGTCACGTCGTTCGCCACCGTGTAGCCGAAGATGTGCTCCGCGGCGTCCTCGGGACGGATGTTGCGGGCGATCTTCCCGATCACGACGGCGAGCTCGCCCTCATAGTCGACGCGCTCCGACTGCGGAGGGATGATGATCGCGTCGCCGAGGCCGATCACCGCGGTGTTCGGCTTGAGGAACAGCAGGGGCTCCCCCGGCGCCTCGCCGCCCATCTCGGCGGCGTGCTCGCGGTAGTTCTTGCCGACCGCGACGACCTTCGACCGCGGGATGACCGGGGCCAGCAGCGAGCCGACCTTGCCGAGCGGCACGCGCTCGCCGGTCGTGTCGAAGCCGGTGAACATCGGATCGCCGGAGAGCACCACCAGCGCGTCGTCGTCGACGATCCCGTAGTCGATGGCCGGAGAGCTGGAACCGTCGCGGGTGTGGCTGAAACGTGCGATCTTCACGCGTTCGAGCCTAGCGCCGTGAGGATGCGCGAGAGAGCCGGAGTGGGGATCCCGTGCCGCTCACCGACGCGGATCAGCGCACCACCGAGCGCGTCCAGTTCGCTGGGCGCCCCCGCAGCGAGGTCCTCCTGCAGGGAGGTCCGCATCCCGCCCGGGACGCTTCGCAGGGCGCGGACCAGGTCGAGTTCCGACGCCGGAACGCCCTCGGCGGTGGAGCACGCCACGACTTCGGAGACGACCGCCTCGGTGAGCTCCGGATCCTCGCTGAGGGCGGCGCCCGCGGGCTGCCGCCAGTACGAGGTGAGCAACGCGAGCGAGGCGAGGAGCCGGAACTTCGCCCACAGCACCTCCGCCTCGCTGCCGCCGACCCGGACGCTCGGTCCCGCATCCGTCAGCGCACGCACCGACGCGAACCCGGCCGCCGCCTCCGGAGCTTCGATGCGGACGAACGGACTGCGGTGGTCGATCACCGTGGTGGATGCGCGCAGCGCCGACACCGCGATGGATGCGCCGGCGACCGGGACGCCCGGAAGCGCGTCGCGCAGCGGCGCCATGTGCTCGATGCCGTTGAGGAACGAGACGACCTCGGAGGGCCGCGAGGCGACGATTCCCGGGAGCACGTCGTCCAGTCCGTACGCCTTGGTCGCCACGATCACGCTCGCGCCGGCCGGGACCTCGGTGACGGCGCGCACCCGCTCCACGCCGTCGCCGAACAGCTCGCTGCGCACCTCGAGTCCGTCGCGGTTGATCGCGTCGACGGTCGCCGGGCGTCCGACGGCGACGACGTCGTGACCGGCGCGCTGCAGCAGCCACGCGAGCAGGCCGCCGACCGCCCCCGGTCCGACCACCGCGAACACTGTTCCGTCCGCGTCCGTCCCGCTACCGTCCGTCACGCTGCGCTCCCCTCATCGAACGGCGCCGAGGTGCTCGTCGTTGCAGCGGCACACGGCGTGTCGGGCGCAACGGCGAGCACCTCGGCGAAAGGCCTACGCGTCGAGGCGGTACATCCAGTTGTGACGGTCGCGCTCGCGGCCGTACTGGATGTCGGTCAGCTCCTGGCGCAGCGACATGGTCAGCTCGCCGGGAGGCGCCGTGATGTCGCCGACCGTGAAGGTGTCCGACTTGAGCTCGCCGATCGGGGTGATCACCGCAGCCGTGCCGCAGGCGAAGACCTCGACGATGTCGCCGGACTCCACGCCGTCGCGCCACTCGTCGAGCGTCACCTTGCGGCGCTCGACCTTGTGGCCGCGGTCGCGTGCCAGCTGCAGCACCGAGTCGAGCGTGATGCCCTCGAGGATGCTGTCGGACTCCGGGGTGACCAGGGTGCCGTCCTTGTAGACGAGCACCACGTTCATCCCGCCGAGCTCCTCGAGGTACTTGCCCTCGACCGAGTCGAGGAAGAGCACCTGGGCGCAACCGTGCTCGTATGCCTCCGACTGCGGCAGCAGGCTGGAGGCGTAGTTGCCGCCGGTCTTCGCGGCACCCGTTCCGCCCTTGCCTGCGCGCGACCAGCGGTCGGACAGCCAGATCGAAACCGGCGCCACGCCGCTCGGGAAGTACGCCCCGGCCGGACTGGCGATCAGATAGTACGCGACCTTATTGGCCGGACGGACGCCGAGGAACGCCTCCTTGGCGAACATGAACGGCCGGAGGTAGAGGCTCGTCTCTGCGGCATCCGGCACCCAGTCGCCGTCCACCGCGATGAGCTGCTTGATCGAGTCGAGGAAGTGCTCGACCGGCAGCTCCGGAAGCGCAAGACGGTACGCCGAGCGCTGCATGCGGGCGGCGTTCGCCTCGGGGCGGAAGCCCCAGATCGAGCCGTCCGCGTGCCGGTAGGCCTTCAGCCCCTCGAAGATCTCCTGCGCATAGTGGAACACCGCGGCCGACGGCTCCAGCTGGATGGGTCCGTACGGCGAGACGCGCGGCCGGTGCCACCCGCCCTTCGCCGACCAGCAGATGTCGACCATGTGGTCGGTGAAGTAGTTGCCGAAGCCCGGGTCCGCGAGGATCTCCGCGCGGGCGGCCGCATCGCGCGCGGCCTCGTTGCGGGAGACGTTCCAGAGCAGGCCCGAGGTCTCGGTCGGTCCGCTGGTGAGAGAGATGCTGGTCGAGGTCATGACAGGTCCTTTACGCGACGGTGATTCAATTCTGCGCCACTCGTGCGGCGATCGCGTCGCCGATCTCGGCGGTTGTTCGCGACGCGCCCGTGCGGGCGGCGAGGTCGGCGGTCACCGCCTGCTCGACACGCTCGGCGAGCTCCTTCTCGCCGAGGTGGCGGAGCAGGAGCGCCGTGGAGAGGATCGCGGCGGTGGGGTCGGCCTTCTGCTGGCCGGCGATGTCCGGAGCCGATCCGTGAACCGGTTCGAACATGCTCGGGAAGGCCCCGGCGGGGTTGATGTTGCCCGAGGCCGCCAGCCCGATGCCGCCGCTGATCGCGGCCGCGAGGTCGGTGAGGATGTCGCCGAAGAGGTTGTCCGTGACGATCACATCGAATCTAGCAGGATCCGTGACGAGGAAGATGGTGGCGGCGTCGACGTGGAGGTAGTCGACGGTGACCTCGGGATGTTCGGCCGCGACCGCATCCACGATCCGCTTCCACAGGCCGCCGGCGAAGGTGAGGACGTTCGTCTTGTGCACCAGTGTCAGTTTCCGGCGGCGCTGCTCGGCCTGCTCGAAGGCGAAACGCACGACGCGCTCGACGCCGTACGCGGTGTTCACCGAGACCTCGTTGGCGATCTCATGCTCCGTGCCCTGCCGGATCGCGCCGCCGTTGCCGACGTACGGGCCTTCCGTGCCCTCGCGGACGACGACGAAGTCGACGTCGCCCGGGTTCGCCAGCGGGCTGGCGATGCCGGGGAAGAGCGTCGTCGGGCGGAGGTTCACGTAATGGTCCAGCGAGAACCGCAGCTTCAGCAGCAGGCCGCGCTCGATGTTCGCGCCGGCCAGTCGCGGGTCGCCGGGCCGGCCTCCGACGGCGCCGAGCAGGATGGCGTCGTGAGCGGTGATCGCCTGCAGGTCGTCATCGGTCAGCACGTCGCCGGTCGCCAGGTAGCGGTCGGCGCCCAGCGAGAAGTGCGTCTTCTCGAACGCCAGGTCGCTGCCGTCGACCACCGCATCGAGCACCTTCACCGCCTCGCCGATGACATCGGGACCGATTCCGTCCCCGGGGATGACGGCGAGTTTGACGGATCGGGACATGGCACTCCTGCGCTGATCGATGGGCGGAATCGGTAGTGCCACCCTATCGCCGCCCCGCGACATCGCGGGCCGTCAGGAGCGGACGTGACGGAGGGTCACCAGAGCGACCACGGCGGCGATCGCGACCAGCGCGATGCCGATGACCGCGGTGAGGCCGACGCCGCTGTCGAAGGCCGAACGTGCCGAGGCGAGCAGCTGCTCGGCCAGTGGACCGGGCAGACCGCGGGCGACCGTCACCGCACCGCCGAGGGTCTCCCCCGCCGCGCCGGCCTGGGCGGCCGTCAGACCGTTCGGGATGACGAGCGCCGAGCGGTACGACGCCGTGATCAGCGTTCCGAGCGTGGCCGTGCCCAGCACGGCGCCTAGCTCGTACGCGGTCTCGGAGACGGCGGACGCCGCTCCCGCCTTCGCCGCGGGCGCTGTCGAGATCACGAGCTCGTTGGAGACCGTCTCGGCCGCCCCGATGCCCGCCCCGAGGAGGACGAAGGCCGCGAGCAGCACGCTCCACGGCGCACCGCCGCCGGTCAGCGCGACAAGCAGATACCCCGTCGCCGACAGCGTCAGTCCGCCGGCGATCACCACACCGGGCCGGATGCGTCGCGCGATCGGCACGACGACCAGCCCCGCGACGATCATCGTGAGCAGCCCCGGAAGGAGCACCATCCCCGACTGCAGCGGCGTGAGTCCGATGACCAGCTGCAGGTGCTGCGACACGAAGAACAGGAAGCCGACGAGGGACACCACGCTCAGCAGGTTCACGACCACGGCGCCGCTGAAGGCCGGCCGTGTGAACAGGCGCATGTCGAGCATCGGAACCGGACGGCGCAGCTGACGGCGGACGAACAGAGCACCGCATCCCACGCCGACCGCGATCGCGACGACGGCGACGAGCGAGAAGCCGTCGACCGCGAGCGCCTTGATGCCGTAGACGATCGGCGCCATGGTGAGCAGCGAGAGCACGATGCCGAGCACGTCGACCGGCCCGGGAGCCGGGTCGCGCGACTCCCGCACCAGCAACGGCGCGAGCACGAGCAGCGGGATGAGGACGGGCACGGCCAGGAGGAACACCGAGCCCCACCAGAAGTGCTCGAGCAGGACGCCGCCCACGATCGGGCCGAGGGCCGAACCGGCCGCGAAGCCCGACGCCCAGATCGCGATCGCCAGGCGGCGCTGCTCCCGGTCGGCGAAGATGCTGCGCAGCAGGGAGAGCGTCGACGGCATGAGCATGGCGCCGAAGACGCCGAGGGCGGCCCGCGATGCGATCAGGAGCTCGGCGGTCGGCGCGAAGGCCGCGACGACGGAGACCGCCGCGAAGCCGGTGGCCCCGATCAGCAGGAGACGCCGGCGGCCGATGCGGTCGCCGAGGCTTCCCATCGCGACAAGCAGCCCGGCGAGAACGAGCGGGTAGACGTCGACGATCCACAGCATCCCCGTCGATGAGGGCTTCAGCGCTTCGGAGATCGACGGGAGCGCGAAGCTCAGCACCGTGTTGTCGACCGAGACCAGCAGGGTCGGGAGCATGAGCACCGCGAGCGCCACCCACGCGCGACGGCCGGCCCGGGGCGGGACGGCGACGGGCAGGCGTGTGCCGGCGGTGAGGGACATGCGACTACTGTACCGTCTGGACGGTACAGTAGCAAGCTCCCCCGGCTAGCATGTGGTCATGCCGAGCGACGCATCCACCGCCCCCTCCTCGTCCCGCTCTGCGCGCGATCGCGTGCTCGACGCGTTCGAGGAGCTGCTGGCCGAGCAGAGCGAGCGCGCGGCCACACTCGACGCGGTGGCGGCCCGCGCCGGCGTGTCCAAGGGCGGCTTGCTGTACCACTTCGCCTCCAAGGAGGCGCTGGTCGCCGGCGTGCTGGACCGGTTCGCCGCCCTGGTGGCGGAAGACGTCGAGCGGATGCGCACAGCCGAAGCGGGGCCGGTCGACTACTTCCTGCGCACGTCCATCCCCACCGACTCCCGCTTCGAGCGGGCGGTCGTCGCCGTCGCCCGGCTCGCGCAGGCCGCCGACCCGCGGGCGCGCGACGCCCTCGCCGACGCCCAGCGGCTCTGGCTGGGTGTGCTGGAGGAGGCGGTCGGCGACCCGCTGGCGGCGCGCATGGTCATGCTGATCGGCGACGGGATGTACTACAACACCGCGCTGCTGCCGGCTGCGAACACCGTGCTGCGCGACGAGACCGACGTCGACGAGCTGATCGCGTTGGTGCGCGGAATCGCGGCGGACCGGTAGCGGTCCCGCCTCCGCCGGCCCACCACCCCACCGCCCGGACCATTCGTCACGAATCGCGACGATTCGTCACGAATGCGCGCCGTTCGTCACGAATGTCGCGCGGCAGGCACGCGACGGCGGCGTCAGCGGACCTCGGCGAGCAGCCGCTCCAGCGAGCGGGCCGTGCGGTCGTCCCGGGCGCTCCGGATCGCCGCCCGGAACGCCTCCGCAGCCTCCTCGTCCCTCCCCGCCAGGAGCAGCAGGTCCGCCCGGGCGGCGTACGCCTCGGCCGCCAGCACGCCGGAGGTCAGCGCGGGATCGGCGTCCAGCGCCGCCAGCGCGACCTCGGGGCCCGCATCCGGGCTGTGACCGAGCGCGACCGCCCTCCCCAACCGCGCGGACGGGCTCGGCCACTGCCTCACCAGGCCCTCGTAGAGGCGCGCGATCGCGGGCCAGTCCGTCGCCTCCCACGTCGGCGCGACAGCGTGCAGGCCGGCGATGCCCGCCTGCAGCGCGTAGCGTCCGCCGCCCGCCAGAGCCACCGTCGCGAGCGCCTCGCCCTCGGCCATGAGCGCCACATCCCACCGCCGTCGGTCCGCCTCGCGGAGGGTGGCGAACTCGTCCGCTTCGGTCAGCCGCGTCGGCTGCCGCGCCTCCGTGAGCAGGAGCAGCGCCAGCAGCCCCGCGCTCTCGGCCTCGCCTGCGACACGGTGGGCGTCGCGGGCGAGCTCGATGGCGTCCCGGCGCAGGGCCGCATCCACCGTCTGGTGGCCCACCGTGTACAGCAGGTAGATCGTGGTCAGCGCATCGGGCATGCGCGCGGCCACCGCGGCGGGGTCGTCGAGCACGAGCCGCAGCCGGGCGTCGTGGATGCGCTTCTTGGCCCGGGTGAGCCGCGCCGCCATCGTGGGCTCGGAGACCAGGAACACCTCGGCGATGCCCGCGGTCGGAACCCCGCAGACGAAGCGGAGCGCGAGCTCCACCCGCGCCTCGGGAGAGAGGTCCGGGTGGGCGACGACCAGGATCAGCTCCAGCCGCTCGTCCCCGGTGAACACGAACTCCTCCTCCCCCTCGTCGGCGGCTTCCGCCGCCCGGGCGGCCTCCATCGCGCGGGCCGTCTCCGCCGCGAGAGCGGGCGCCGCGAGCGCAGCCGTCCGCTCCCGGCGCATCGCGTCGAGCGCGATCCGCCGGGCGACCGTCGTCACCCACGCCGCCGGATTGGCGGGCGCCCGCCCGCGGTCGGCCTCGACGACGGCGCGCGCGAGCGCCTCCTGCACCGCGTCCTCTGCGAGCAGGAGGTCGCCCGTCGTGCGTGCGACGGCGCCCAGGATGCGCGGCGACTCGTCGCGCCACGCCCGTTCGAGGGCGAGGCGGCCGGCCTCCGCGGTCACGCGACCGCCGTCACTCAGCGCACCGCATCCAGCACCAGCACCGGGTACAGCTCGATCGTGCCCTGGGTCGGGCACAGCGCCGCCAGCTCGCGCGCCTGCTCGGGAGTGGACGCCGTGAAGCTGTAGAAACCGGTGATCGCCTCGCTCGTCTCGCCGAACGGACCACTGGTGAAGACCGGCCCGTCGGCGCCGGGCGTGATGCGGGTGGCGCGCGCAGCCTCCTGGAGGGCGCTGCTTGCGACGATGCGCTCGCCGGCGGCGGCGACCGCCTCCTGGAAGGCCGCGTGACCGGCCATTCCGGCCTGCCAGTCCTCGGCGGTCATGGCTGCGGGGTCCCAGTTGGGCTCGCGGATGAGCAGGACGTACTCGTCGGACATGGTGTCTCCTTGCGTTCGTAGGGATATCGACACCCCTACGACGCAAGTCAACCGCCGGAATCGACAGCCGGGAAGAGAATTCTTTTCCCGGCGTCGCGTCAGGACTCCGTGATGTCGATCTCCTGCATGAGGTCGGCGTCGATCGCGATGCGCACCTTCTCGAGCAGTCCGTCGGGCACGCGCGAGTCGACGGTCAGCACGCTGAGCGCCTTGCCGCCGGCCGAGGTCCGGGCGATCTGCATGCCGGCGATGTTGATCGCCGCCTCACCGAACTCGCGGCCGTAGACCGCGACGATGCCGGGACGGTCGTCATAGACCATGACCACCAGGTGCTCGGCGACCGGGACCTCGACGTCGTAGCCGTTGATGCCGACGATCTTCTCGATCTGCTTGGGACCGGTCAGCGTGCCGGAGACCGAGATCTGCGATCCGTCGCTCAGCGCGCCGCGCAGCGTGATGAGGTTGCGGTACTCCTCGCTGACCGAGTCGGTGATGAGGCGCACCTCGATACCGCGCTGGTCCGCAAGCAGCGGCGCGTTCACGTACGACACCGTCTCACTGACGATGTTGGTGAAGATGCCCTTGAGGGCGGCGAGCTTCAGGACGCTCACGTCGTAGTCGGCGAGCTCGCCGCGGACCTCCACGTCGACGCTCGTGACCGGGCTGCCGGCGAGGCCGGAGAAGACCTGGCCGAGCTTCTCGACCAGCGGGATGCCCGGGCGCACGTACGGGTCGATGACACCGCCGGCGACGTTGACCGCATCCGGCACCAGCTCGCCGGAGAGCGCCAGGCGCACCGAACGGGCGACCGAGACGCCGGCCTTCTCCTGGGCCTCGTCGGTCGAGGCGCCGAGGTGCGGGGTGACGACGACGTTGGGGAGTTCGAGGAGCGGCGACTCCTGGGGCGGCTCCGACACGAACACGTCGAGGCCGGCGCCGGCGATCGTGCCGGTGGTGAGGGCGCGGTACAGCGCATCCTCGTCGATCAGGCCGCCGCGGGCGACGTTGACGATGAACGCCGTGCTCTTCATCAGCGCCAGCTGGTCGTCGGAGATCATGCCGGTGGTCTCGGGCGTCTTCGGCATGTGGATGGTGACGAAGTCGGCCTGCGCGAGCAGTTCGTCCAGGGTCACCAGCTGTACGCCGAGCTGCTGGGCCCGGGCGCTCGTCACGTACGGGTCGTAGGCGATCACGTTCGTGCCGAACGCCTGGAGACGCGCGGTGATGAGCGCGCCGATGCGGCCGAGGCCGATGATGCCGATCGTCTTCTCGTACAGCTCGACGCCGGTGTACTTCGAGCGCTTCCACTGACCCTGCGCCAACGCGCCGTGCGCCGCCGGGATGTGGCGGGCGAGGCTCAGGATGTGGCCGACGGTGAGCTCGGCGGCCGAGATGATGTTGGAGGTCGGCGCGTTGACGACCATGACGCCCGCGTTGGTCGCGGACTTGATGTCGACGTTGTCGAGCCCCACGCCGGCGCGCGCGATGACCTTGAGGACGGGTGCGGCGGCGATCACCTCGGCGTCGACCTTGGTCGCGGAGCGCACCAGGATGGCGTCCGCGTCGGCGACAGCGGAGAGCAGCGCCGGCCGGTCGGTGCCGTCCACCGATCGGACCTCGAAGTCCGGCCCGAGGGCGTCGACGGTGGCGGGCGAGAGTTCTTCGGCGATCAGGACGACCGGCTTTGTCACGTGGCAGTTCCTTCGAGGTGCGAGGGCTGGCTTGGGAAGGTGCGCCACGGTCGATGGGGCGCGGAACGGGTTAACTCTAGCGGGCGGTCACGCGCGCCTTTCGCTGCGTTACGACGGCTGTGGACAGTCTCGGGAGAGGATGGGCTGGTGACGCTTTTCGAGATCGCCCAGCTGATCGTGCGCATCCTGCTCGCGGTGGTGTTCGTCGGGATGGGTGCTCTGCACTTCGTCCCCGGACCTTCGCGCGGGATGGCGGCGATGATCCCGCCGGCGCTGCGCCTCGCACCGCCGGCCGTGCTGGTCGCGGTCACCGGCCTGTGCGAACTCGCGGGCGGTATCGGGCTGCTGATACCGGCGACGCGGGTGGCTGCGGCGATCTGCCTGGCGGTGTTCCTGGTGGCCGTGTTCCCGGCGAACGCCTACGCCGCCGGGAAGACGGACCGGTTCGGCGCGTTCGCCACACCGCTCGTGCCGCGTCTGGTTCTCCAGATCGTGCTGATCGCGCTCTGCGTCTTCTGCGCGTTGTGACCGACGCGGGTCAGCGCACCCTCGCGACCGCTACGACGGCCGCGCGGACCGCCGACGGGTCGGTGATGTCGTAGGCAGCGTCGCCTCCGCCGGGGCCGCTGGGCGCGCCGAGCACCGTGTCGCGGGCGGAGAGGTGCACGGCGTCGATTCCGGTGCGCGACAGAGCCTGGATGTCGTCGGCCCGCACTCCCCCGCCCGCCATGATCTGCAGGCGGCCGTGGAGGCGCTCGACGAGGGACCGCAGCCCAGCGACCCCGTCGATGCTGCGAGCCGCCCCGCCGGAGGTCAGCACCCGGGTCACGCCGAGCGCAGCGAGCTCTTCGGCCAGGCCCACAGGGTCGGTCGCGATGTCGATGGCGCGGTGGAAGGTGACCTCGAGCGGCCCGGCCTCGGCGACGATGCTGCGCACCGCGTCGCCATCGACCGCGCCCGCCTCGGTGAGTGCGCCGATCACCACCCCGGCTGCTCCCGTCTCGCGGGCGAACCGCACATCCCCCAGCGTCGTCCGCAGCTCGTCGGCGTCGTAGACGAAACCGCCTCCGCGAGGCCGCACCAGGACGTGCACGTATGCGTTCCGGCCCGCGGACCGCGCTTCCGCGACCGCCGCCCGGAGGAGCGCGGCCGAGGGGGTGAGACCGCCCATGCCGAGCGCGCTGCAGAGCTCGACCCGGTCGGCGCCCTCGGCGAGGGCGACGCGCACACCGGTGACGTCCTGGACGGCGATCTCGACGGCGATGCCCATGCGGCTCCTGACGCGGAAAGGGGTGCCGCACGCGACGCGTGCGGCACCCCGAGACTAGTGCGCGATGCGGACCGAGGTCAGCGCGCGACCTCGCCGTCGACGTAGTCGTCGTCGTTCGAGGCGTTCCAGGCGAAGAGCTTGCGCAGCTCGCGGCCGGTGGCCTCGATGGGGTGCTGCTCGCCCTTCTCGCGGAGTGCGAGGAACTCCGGCGCGCCGGCGTCCTGGTCCGCGATGAAGCGCTTTGCGAAGGTGCCGTCCTGGATGTCGGACAGCACGGCCTTCATGTTCTCCTTGACGTGCGGGTCGATGACCCGCGGGCCGGAGACGTAGTCGCCGTACTCGGCCGTGTCGGAGACGCTCCAGCGCTGCTTGGCGATGCCGCCCTCCCACATCAGGTCGACGATGAGCTTGAGCTCGTGCAGCACCTCGAAGTAGGCGACCTGCGGCTGGTAGCCGGCCTCGGTCAGGGTCTCGAAACCGTACTGGACGAGCTGCGAGACGCCGCCGCAGAGGACGGCCTGCTCACCGAACAGGTCGGTCTCGGTCTCCTCGGTGAAGGTGGTCTTGATGCCGCCGGCGCGGAGACCGCCGATCGCCTTCGCGTACGAGAGGACGAGCGGCCAAGCGTTGCCCGACGCGTCCTTCTCGACGGCGACGATCACGGGAACGCCGCGACCCGCCTCGTACTCGCGGCGCACGGTGTGGCCCGGGCCCTTCGGCGCGACCATGATCACGTCGACGCCCTCGGGCGCCTCGATGTAGCCGAAGCGGATGTTGAACCCGTGGCCGAAGACGAGGGCGTTGCCCTCCTGCAGGTTGTCCTTGATGTCGTCGGAGTACAGGTGACGCTGCACCTGGTCCGGCGCGAGGATGACGATGACGTCGGCCCAGGCGGCCGCGTCGGCCGCGCTCAGGACGCGGAAGCCCGCCTCCTCGGCCTTCGGCTTCGACTTCGAGCCCTCCTTGAGGCCGATGACGACCTCGACGCCCGAGTCGCGGAGGTTCTGCGCGTGCGCGTGCCCCTGCGAGCCGTAACCGATGACGGCGACCTTCTTGCCCTGGATGATCGAGAGGTCGGCGTCGTTGTCGTAGTAGATCTCAGCCACTTCGTGGTTCTCCTTGCTGGTTTCGGTTCAGAGTGAGTTCGTGCGCCGCCCGGAGGCGGGTCAGTTCTTGAAGACGCGCTCGGTGATGGACTTCGAGCCACGGCCGATCGCGAGCAGCCCGGACTGGGCCATCTCCTTGATCCCGTACGGTTCGAGCACCTTGAGCAGCGCCTGGGTCTTGCCGCTGTCGCCGGTGACCTCGATCACGAGCGCATCGGTGGCGACGTCGACGACGCGGGCACGGAAGAGGTTGACCGCCTCCAGCACCTGCGAGCGGGTGGAGTTGTCGACGCGCACCTTGATGAGCAGGTGCTCGCGCTGCACCGACTGGGCCGCATCCAGCTCGACGATCTTGATGACGTTGATCAGCTTGTTGAGCTGCTTGGTCACCTGCTCGAGCGGGAGCTCCTCCACGTCGACGACGACGGTGATGCGCGAGAGTCCGTCGACCTCGCTCGTCCCCACCGCCAGCGAGTGGATGTTGAACCCGCGGCGGGCGAACAGCCCCGCCACACGAGTCAGCAGACCGGGTTTGTCCTCGACGAGGAGGCTCAGAACGTGCGTGCTCATGGTCACTCCCCTCCGAACGACGGGCTGTGGTCGCGGGCGTATTGGACGTAGCTGTTGCTGACGCCCTGCGGGACCATCGGCCACACCATCGCGTCAGCGCTCACCACGAAGTCGATGACGACCGGGCGGTCGTTGGTCTCGAGCGCGAGCTTGATCGCCGCATCCACCTCTTCCTCCTTCGTGACGCGGATGCCGAGAGCGCCGTACGCCTCGGCCAGCTTCACGAAGTCCGGGACGCGGACGGTGTCGTGCCCCGTGTTCAGGTCGGTGTTGGAGTAGCGGCCGTCGTAGAACAGCGTCTGCCACTGGCGCACCATCCCGAGCGACGAGTTGTTGATGATCGCCACCTTGATCGGGATGTTGTTGATCGTGCAGGTGGCGAGCTCCTGATTGGTCATCTGGAAGCAGCCGTCGCCGTCGATCGCCCACACCACGCGGTCCGGCTGCGACACTTTCGCACCCATCGCCGCGGGAACCGCATAGCCCATCGTTCCGGCGCCGCCGGAGTTGAGCCACGAGTTCGGACGCTCGTACTTGATGAACTGGGCGGCCCACATCTGGTGCTGGCCGACGCCGGCGGCGTACACGCCCTCCGGACCGGTCAGCTCGCCGATCCGCTGGATCACGTACTGCGGCGCCAGCAGGCCGTCGGTGGTCGGCGTGTAGCCGAGCGGGAACTCCTCGCGAAGCCCGTTCAGGTACGTCCACCACTCGATGGTGTCGGGCGCGGTCGCGCGCGATGCGTCCTGGTAGGCGGCGGTCAGATCGACGATGACGTCCTTGGCATCGCCGACGATGGGGACATCGGCGATGCGGATCTTAGAGATCTCGGCGGGGTCGACGTCGACGTGCACGATCTTCGCGTTGGGCGCGAACAGGGAGGTGTTCCCGGTCACGCGGTCGTCGAACCGCGCACCGAGCGAGATGATCAGATCGGCCTCCTGCAGCGACAGCACCGCGGGCACCGTGCCGTGCATGCCGGGCATGCCGAGGTGCTGCTTGTGGGTGTCGGGGAAGGCGCCGCGCGCGGTCAGCGTGGTGACGACGGGAGCACCCGTGGTCTCGGCGAGCTCGAGGAGCTCCTGCGAGGCCCGCGCCCGGATCACGCCGCCGCCCACGTAGAGGACCGGCTTCTTGGCCTCCGCGAGCAGCTGGGCCGCTGCGAGCACCTGCTTGCCGTGCGCCTTGGTGATCGGGCGGTACCCGGGAAGGTCGACCTTCGGCGGCCACACGAACGGCGCCGTGTTCTGCTGCGCGTCCTTCGTGATGTCGACGAGCACCGGCCCCGGACGGCCGGTGCCGGCGATGTGGTACGCCGCCGCGATCGTCGAGGGGATGTCTTCGACGCTCTTCACGAGGAAGGAGTGCTTCGTGATCGGCATCGTGATGCCGACGATGTCAGCCTCCTGGAACGCGTCCGTGCCCATGAGGGTGGAGAACACCTGTCCGGTGATGAACACGACCGGGACCGAGTCCATGTGCGCGTCCATGATCGCGGTGACGAGGTTGGTCGCCCCCGGGCCGGAGGTCGCCATGGCGACGCCGACCTTGTTGCCCGCGACCGCGTAGCCTTCGGCGGCGTGGCCGCCGCCCTGCTCGTGGCGGACGAGGATGTGACGGATCCGGGTGGAGTCCATGATCGCGTCGTAGATGGGGAGGATGGCACCGCCGGGGAGCCCGAAGACGTCGGTGACGCCGAGAAGCTCGAGGGTGCGGACGACCGACTGCGAGCCGGTCAGATTCTCGGGCGACGCCGCTCTGCTGGGCGCCGCGGACGGCAACACACTGCTGGGGGTTGCATCCGTGGACATGCCTGTTTCAGTCCTTACGTACGGTGGTGGTTTCTGGTGCCGGCGCGAGCTCAGCCCGTGACCGCTCCTTCTGCTGCGGAGCGCACGAGTTTGGAGAACTTCGCGAGAACGCCACGGGTATAGCGCGGAGGAAGAGGCGCCCAGCCTTCACGGCGGGCGGTCAGCTCTGACTCGTCGACAAGTAGGTCGAGGGAGCGAGCCGCGATATCGACCCGTATCAGATCACCATCGCGCACGAAGGCGATGGGACCTGCGTCCACCGCTTCGGGTGCTATGTGGCCGATGCACAGGCCGGTTGTGCCGCCTGAGAATCGTCCGTCCGTCAATAGTAGTACATCCTTGCCGAGGCCTGCGCCCTTGATAGCAGCCGTGATGGCGAGCATCTCGCGCATCCCGGGGCCGCCCTTCGGGCCCTCGTACCGGATGATGACGACATCGCCGGCGTAGATGCGCCCTTCGGTCAGCGCATCCATCGCCTCGCGCTCGCGCTCGAAGACGCGGGCGGGGCCCTCGAAGACTTCGGCGTCGAAGCCGGCCGTCTTGACGACCGCGCCGTCCGGAGCCAGCGAACCCTTGAGGATGGTGATCCCGCCCGTGGGGTGGATGGGGTTGTCGAGCGACCGCATGACCTCGCCGTCCGGCGCGGGCGGGTTGATCTCGGCCAGGTTCTCGGCCACCGTCTTGCCGGTCACGGTCAGGCAGTCGCCGTGCAGGAGGCCCGCATCGAGCAGGGCCTTCATCACGACGGGCACGCCGCCGTGGCGGTCGACGTCGTTCATCACGTACTTGCCGAAGGGCTTGAGGTCGCCGATGTGCGGCACCTTGTCGCCGATGCGGTTGAAGTCGTCGATGGTGAGGTCGACCTCCGCCTCGTGCGCGATCGCCAGCAGGTGGAGCACGACGTTGGTCGAGCCACCGAACGCCATGGCGACGGCGATGGCGTTCTCGAACGCCTTCTTGGTCAGGATGTCGCGCGCGGTGATGCCCTTCTTGAGCAGGTTCACCACGGCCTCGCCGGAGCGGTGCGCGTAGTAGTCGCGGCGACGGTCGGCCGAGGGCGGCGCGGCGGAGCCCGGGAGGCTCATGCCCAGCGCCTCGGCGACGGAGGCCATCGTGTTCGCGGTGTACATGCCGCCGCAGGCGCCCTCGCCCGGGGCGATGGCGCACTCGATGCGCTTGAGGTCTTCCTCGCTCATCTTGCCGGCCTTGCACGCACCGACCGCCTCGAAGGAGTCGATGATCGTGACGTCCTTCTCCGTGCCGTCGGAGAGCTTCACCCATCCGGGCGCGATGGATCCGGCGTAGAGGAACACAGCGGAGAGATCGAGCCGGGCCGCTGCCATCAGCATGCCGGGGAGCGACTTGTCGCACCCGGCGAGCAGGACGGTGCCGTCGAGGCGCTCGGCCATCATGACCGTCTCGACCGAGTCGGCGATGACCTCGCGCGACACGAGAGAGAAGTGCATGCCCTCGTGGCCCATCGAGATGCCGTCGGAGACGGAGATGGTGCCGAACTGGAGCGGATAGCCGCCCCCGGAGTGCACGCCCTCCTTCGCCCCCTGCGCGAGACGGTCGAGCGAGAGGTTGCAGGGGGTGATCTCGTTCCACGAGCTGGCGATGCCGATCTGCGGCTTCTCCCAGTCTTCGTCACCCATGCCGACCGCGCGGAGCATACCGCGGCTGGTGGTGGCTTCGATCCCGTCCGTGACGACGCGCGAACGCGGCTTCCAATCGACTTCTGGCATAGGTCAACTCTAGGACGTCTCGAATGCCGCTCGGACCATGTGTCAGGCACTCGTGGAGAGCCCCGGAGGTGGTCAGTCTGTGGACGACTTCAGGTGCGCCTCGCGCGCCTGGGCCAGCAGGCCCAGCAGGGTGGCGATGGCGCGCTCGTCGGCGACGCGGTACTGTGCCGCCGTCTCGCCTTCTCCCACCTTGATGCCGACGTCGCCCTGCGCGGGGCGCAGCACGGAGAAGCCGTCCTCGTCGGTCACGTCGTCGCCCGCGAACAGCACGGCGGTCGCCTTCGTGTACTCGCGCAGCCGCTCGACGCCGTCGCCCTTGTGCGCCTCGCGCACCGAGAACTCGATGATGTCCTTGCCATCGCGGATGGTCAGGTCCGGGCTCACCGCCGCGGCGGCCTCGCGGGCGCGGGCGCGCACCTCGTCGCCGCGCTCCTCCGCCACCTGCCGGTAGTGCACGCCGAACCCCACGGGCTTGATCTCGAGCTTGGTCCCCGGGACGCTGTCGACGAGCGCCTGCAGCGCCTCCCCGAGCCGGGCGAGCGTGTTCTGCTCCTCCGCCGTGAGGTCGAGCGAGACGCCGTCGCGCCCGAAGCGGATCTCGACCCCGTGGGAGCCGATGAGCAGCGCATCCTCGTCGGCCTCGGTCACGGTCTCGAGGCTCGACAGCGGCCGTCCGGACACGTACGCGACCCAGGTGTCCGGCAGGTGCTCCAGCCGGTCGAGCGCCGCCTTCGACTCCGGGAGCGCGCGGGCTCCGCGAGGGACGTCGACGAAGGGCGCAAGCGTGCCGTCGAAGTCGAGGGCGAGCAGCAGCCGGTCGGTCCGCGCGAGCTCCTGCAGCGCGGAGGCGAGGGCGACGGCGGAGGCGGGCGGGCGGTGCGAAGCGGTGTCTGTCATGGGTCTTTCAGAGGGAGGAGGACAGCAGGATGCGCGTCAGCGCCGGTTGACCGGCGAATCCTGCAGCGGGTGGTCGCCGTGCGCGCGGCGCGTCAGGGCGTCGAGGAAGGAGGCCGACCAGCGCGCCACGTCGTTGGTGAGCACCTTCTTGCGGAGCGCACGCATCCGGCGGGTGCGGTCGCGCTTGGGCATCGCGAGCGCCTGCATCACGGCGTCCTTGAGGCCCTCGATGTCGTGCGGGTTGATGAGCAGCGCCTGGCGGAGCTCGTCGGAGGCGCCGGCGAACTCGCTGAGCACGAGCACGCCGTCCTCATCCACGCGCGTCGCCACGTACTCCTTGGCCACCAGGTTCATGCCGTCGCGCAGTGCGGTCACCAGCATCACGTCGGCGGCCAGGTACAGCGCCACCATCTCCTCGCGCGGGTAGCCGTGGTGGAGGTAGGCGATCGCGGTGTGCCCGAGGGTGGAGTAGTCGCCGTTGATGCGGCCGACGGTCAGCTCGATTTCGTCGCGCAGCTGGCGGTAGGTCTCGACGCGCTCGCGGCTCGGGCTCGCGACCTGGACGAGCGTGACGTCCTCGGCCTTCAGCCGGTCTTCCGCGAGGAGCTCGCCGAACGCCGCGAGGCGGTGGCCGATGCCCTTGGTGTAGTCGAGCCGGTCGACGCCGAGCATGATCTTCTCGGGGTTCCCGAGCTCTTCGCGGATCTCGCGGGCTCGCGCCTGGATCTCCGGGCGCCGGGCGAGCTCCTGGTACTGGTTGGCGTCGATCGAGATCGGGAACGCCCGCGCGAGCACCGTGCGCACCAGGCCGCCGCGGCGGTCGGTGGTGACGTGGCGGTGCGAACCGGCCTCCGGGTCGTCGGTGTCGATCGGCACCTCGATGATCGGGCCGCGCGTCTCGTAGCCCTTCAGACGGCGGACGGCGCGGGAGAAGTTGCCCGCGTCGGCGACGCGCTGGAAGCCGATGACGTCGGCCCCGAGCAGTCCGTCGATGATCTGGCGGCGCCACGGCAGCTGCGAGTAGATGCCGTACGGCGGGAACGGGATGTGGTTGAAGAAGCCGATCACCAGGTCCGGTCGCAGGTCCCGCAACATGGCGGGGACGAGCTGCAGCTGGTAGTCGTGCACCCAGACGACCGCCCCCGGGGCGGACACGGACGCCGCAGCCCGCGCGAACCGGCGGTTGACCTTGACGTACGTCTCCCACCACTCGCGGTGATAGCTCGGCTGCGCGATGACGTCGTGGTACAGCGGCCACAGGGTGTCGTTGGAGAAGCCCTCGTAGTACTCCTGCAGCTCCTGGTCGGAGAGCGGGACGGGCAGGATGTTGATCCCGCCGGCCTCGAAGGGCTCGATGTCCTCGCCCGCGACTCCGGCCCAGCCGACCCAGATGCCGTCCTCGGCCCGCATGACCGGCTCCAGCGCCGCAACGAGGCCGCCGGGAGACGGCCGCCAGTCGGCATTGCCGTCGTCGTCCAGCACCCGGTCCACGGGTAGCCGGTTGGACACGATGACCAGGTCGTAGGTTTCTGTGTCGTCGTCGGTCGCGTTCGTCGTCGTCGAGTCAGGCGTCGTGGTGATGGTGGGTCAACTCCCTCGAGGGGTCGCGGTGGACACCAGCCAGGGTACCAGCGTCCTCCAAGCCCCCTCCCGGTCCGCACCGAGGGATCGCCCGAGCGGGCGAGCCGGGCTAGTGCCCCTTCCCGAGCAGCTGGATGAGTCGGCTCGCGTACTCGGCGTATCCCTCCGCGGTCGGGTGGAAGACGTCGGCGCCCGTCGTGTTGAGCCACGGTCTGCGATCGCCGATCGCATGCCCGGCGAAGGCGACGGGCAGGTACATCATCGGCTTGCCGGCGTCCCGCTGCTCCTCGACCGCCTGGCGGATGACCTCGTTGAGTCCGAGCGTCGCCGCGTTGATCGCCGCCGCCGTCTGGAAGTCGGGGGCGCTGGGGTCGGACGCGTCGTAGAGGGGGGCGTAGCCGGTCACGACGATCCGTGCGTTCGGGGCAGCCTGCGCGACTGCGCTGTAGACCGTGTCGAGGCGATCGGGCAGCACGTTGAGCAGCGACAGCGCGGCGGTGACCTCGTTCCGGCAGGCGGTCGCCTTGCCGGCAGCGCAGTCGCCCGCGATGGCGGCGACGCCGAGGTCGTTGCCGCCGATGCTGAGCGTGACGAGATCCGTCCGGTCGTCGAGCGCGATCAGCTGGTGCTTCAGGAGGTCGGAGGTGGTCGCTCCGGCGCACGCGGCGTTGACGACCAGGTCGACGCCGGTCTTGCGGGCGAACGTCGACGGGTAGCTGTTGGGGCTGAGCCTGCATTTGCCCTGCTCGTCGCCTCCCCCGAGGCCCGCCGCGAACGAGTCGCCGAGGGCGACGTAGCGGGTCGATGCGGTGACGGGCTCCGTGGGGAACGGATCCGGGGTCGCCGTCGGCGCGGGAGCGGCGGTGGATGCGGCGCGCGGAGTCTCGGCGCTGGTCGGGGCGCCGGAACAGGCGGTCAGCAGGGCGAGGAGGGCGGCCGACGCGAGCACGCCGGCAGCACCGAGCGCGCGCCGGGTTCGGCGAGCGCGCGGGTTCGGGGATGCTTCGGGTCGCATCCCTCAGACAGTAGTGGTCGACGCTTGGCGAACGCTCAAACGCGCTCGGTCAAGGCAAGCAGGATGGCCGGCACCGACTCGGAGAGACGCTCCGGGAACGTGCGCTCGTCCCCCGCGAGCACGGCGCGGGCCTCCTCGCTCGCGCAGAGCTCGGCGATGACGCGCACCGCCTCCTCCGCCTTGATCGTGAAGCGGCGGCCGGCGCTGGTGAGCGCCTCGACGACGATCTCGGTGAGGTCGGAGAAGAACTCGTCTTGGTAGCGGAGGTAATCGGCGGCGATGGAGTGGTCACGCAGCGCCATGAGCTGGAACTCCGCCTGCACGAGCCACCAGCGCCGATCGTCGGTCTGCAGTTCGAGGATGCGCGTGATCGTCTGCAGGACGTCCTGGTCGCCGAGGTCAGGGACGCCGTCGCTCACCAGGGGCGCGAGGAATTGCGCGACGCCCGAGTTCAGCTGCTCCAGCCGCATTGTCTTCTCGCGCTCCATGAGCGCGAAGAACAGCTCCTCCTTGCTGGAGAAGTTGGAGTAGAACGCACCACGCGTGAAGCCCGCCGCCTCCGCAATGGTCTCGACGCTGGCGGCGCGCACGCCGTGTTCGGCGAACACGTCGAACGCGGCGTCCAGGAGGCGGGCGCGCGTGCGCTGGCGGCGCGCTGACTCGGCCGGCGCCTCCTCGCGCTGGTCCGTCGTCACGTCGTCACTGAGAGTCGTGCTGTCCAAGCTGAAACCTTCCTGAATCCAACTTTCGATACAGAAGTGTATCGGATACGGTCATGCATGGATACAACGGTGTATCGAACATCCACCATCGCTTTCGGTACTCACCCACGGGAGAACGCGTGTCCTCGCTTCTGTATTCGATCGGCCGGTGGGCCTTTCGCGCCCGCAGGCTGGTCGTCATCATCTGGATCGCCATCCTCGCCCTGCTCGGTGGCGGCGCACTGCTCTTCAACCAGGGCACCGACAACAGCTTCAGCATCCCGGGCACCGAGTCGCAGGAGGCGCTCGACACGCTGAGCCGGACCTTCCCCCAGGTCAGCGGGACCAGCGCCCAGATCGTGGTCGTCGCGCCCGACGGGCAGACGGTCGACGACACGGCCATCAAGCAGCCGGTCGAGGATGCGGTCGCTGCGATCAAGGACATCGACGGTGTCTCCGGCGTCAGCTCCCCCTACTCGGCTCAGGTCAAGAACCTCATCTCGGACGATCGCTCGGCGGCGATCGTCACGGTGCAGCTGAAGGGTCAGATGACCACCGTGACCGCCGACACCAAGACGGCGCTCAAGGAGGCTGGCGCGGACCTCGCGAAACAGCTGCCCGAGGGCTCTCAGTCGGCCGTCGGCGGTCAGCTGTTCTCGCAGAACCTGCCCACCCTGTCGCTCATCGAGCTGATCGGCGTCGGAGTCGCGCTGGTCGTCCTGATCCTGACGTTCGGGTCGTTCCTGGCCGCGGGGATGCCACTGCTCACCGCGATCCTGGGCGTCGCGATCTCGATGTGCCTGATCTTCATCGCGACGCTGTTCGGATCGATCTCGTCGACCACGCCGATGCTGGCGCTCATGCTCGGGCTCGCGGTCGGGATCGACTACTCGCTGTTCATCATCTCCCGGCATCAGGCGCAGCTGAAGGCGGGCGTTCCCCCGGAGGAATCGACGGCACGCGCGGTGGCGACCGCCGGCTCCGCGGTGCTGTTCGCGGGGATCACCGTGATCATCGCGCTGGCCGGGCTCGCCGTGGCGAACATCCCCTTCCTGACGACCATGGGGCTCGCCGCCTCGGTGGCGGTGGCGGTGGCGGTGCTCGTGGCGCTGACGCTGACGCCTGCGCTGCTCGGGTTCGCCGGGGCCCGGCTGACGCCGGGGCGTCGCAAGGCGGCGCGGGCCGCGAAGGGCGCGAAGAGCTCGCAGGCGACGGAGGGCGCGCCGGCAGTGCAGGCCGAGTCGCTCGACCCCGCGCCCACACCGGCACCCGCATCCTCACCGTCGATCGCGCACGCCGCGACCGCAGAGATCCCGCCGGGCTTCTTCCGCGGCTGGGTCCGCGCGGTCATCCGCTTCCCGATCGTGACGGTCGTGGCGGTCGTCGTCGCGCTCGGCATCGCCGCGCTTCCGGCGCTGCAACTGCGCCTGGCCCTGCCCGACGCCGGTTCGCAGCCGGAAGGCGCCCCCGCGCGCGTCGCCTACGACCTGGTGTCCGACCACTTCGGCCCCGGCTACAACGGCCCGCTGATCGTGACCGGCTCGATCATCTCCAGCAACGACCCGGTCGGGCTCATGAAGAAGATCGGCGCCGAGATCGCCGACCTCCCGGGCGTGGCCTCCGTGCCGCTCGCCACCCCGAACGCGACGGCGGACACCGGCATCGTCCAGGTCGTGCCCACCACCGGCCCGGATGACGCCAAGACCGCCGAGCTCGTCTCCGAGATCCGGGCGAAGCACCAGCACTTCCTCGACGAGTACGGCGTCGACCTCAAGGTGACTGGCAACACGGCGGCGCAGATCGACGTATCCACCCGGCTGGGCGGCGCGCTGCTGCCGTTCGGCGTCCTCGTGGTCGGCCTCTCTCTGATCCTGCTGACCATGGTGTTCCGGTCGATCGCGGTCCCGATCAAGGCCGCGCTCGGCTACCTGCTGTCGGTCGGCGCCGCCTTCGGAGCGGTGACGGTCGTGTTCGAATGGGGCTGGCTGTCGGATGCGCTGCACGTCGACAAGACGGGACCGATCATCTCGTTCATGCCGATCATCCTGATGGGCGTGCTGTTCGGCCTGGCGATGGACTACGAGGTGTTCCTGGTCAGCCGCATCCGCGAGGACTATGTCCACGGCGGGAACGCCCGCCGTGCCATCCAGAGCGGGTTCGTCAGCTCGGCGAAGGTCGTGACGGCTGCGGCGATCATCATGATCTCGGTGTTCGCCGCCTTCGTCCCGGAGGGGGACGCGTCGATCAAGCCCATCGCCCTCGGACTCGCGGTCGGCGTCTTCGTCGACGCCTTCATCGTGCGCATGACCCTCGTGCCCGCGGTGCTGCAACTGCTCGGCGACAAGGCCTGGTGGATGCCGCGATGGCTCGACCGCATCCTCCCCTCGTTCGACGTGGAGGGCGACGGCCTGCAGAAGGAGCTCGAGCTCGCAGACTGGCCGGAGGCCGGCGCCGGGATCGTTGCGGCGGCCGACGGGCTGGGCGTGAGCGCACGCAGACGGCGCCTGGTCGGCGACGTCTCATTCCGGCTCGGTGACGGCGAAGTGCTCGTCGTGCACGGCGGCGACCGCACGGCGGCGCTCGCCGTCCTGATGGCGGTCACCGGGCACACGCGGGTGGACGCCGGGACGGTCAAGGTCGCCGGGTTCGTGCTCCCGACGCGCGGAGCGGCGGTGCGTTCCCGCACCTCCCTGGTCCGGTTGGATGCGGCCGAAACGCCCGTGGACGACATCCGGCTCGCCCTCGCCAGCCGCCCGCAGCTGCTCGCCCTGGACAGCGTCGACTCGGTCACCGACCCCGGCGAGCGCCGCCGCATCCGCGGCGAACTCGCCGCCGCTCTCACCCGTGCCCGGGTGGAGGAACGACCGTTCGCCCTCGTCGTCAGCTGCGTGGAGCCGTCGGCGCTCGACGACCTGCTCCCCGACGGAGCGGAGCCGACCGCCGTCGACCTCGACGCGGCCTCGCATCCACGCACCACACCCGACTTCACCGACATCGAACGCGCCGACCACGGCGCCCACCGTGAGAAGGCCGACGCCCGATGACCATCCCCCGCTCTCCCCTGCGCCGCCCGGGTTCCCTGTTCTCGCTGGAGCGGATGCGCTCCGACAAGCGGGTCACGTGGCTGACCGTCGTCGGGATCCTTCTCGTCCCCATCGTGATCGGCGGCCTGCTCGTCTGGGCGCTGTGGAACCCGACCGAGCGCCTCGGCGACGTCAAGGCGGCCGTGGTCAACCTCGACCAGCCGGTGAAGGTGAACGGGCAGACCGTCCCGCTCGGCCGGCAGCTGGCCGGTGGCCTCCTCGACACCAAGAACGACAACTTCGACTGGGTGCTGACCGACAAGAAGGATGCCGACAAGGGCATCGCCTCCGGGGAGTACGTGGCCGTGGTCACCATCCCTGAGAACTTCTCGAAGGCCGCCACCTCGACCGCCGGAGCCGCAGCGGACGCGACGCAGGCGACGATCGATGTGCGCACGAGCCGGCAGTCGAAGCTGGTGGATCCGGCCATCAGCCAGGCCGTGACGAGCACCGCGACGTCCGTCCTCAACAAGCAGCTGACGTCGACGTACATCGCGAACGTCTATGTCGGGTTCAATACGCTCGGCGAACAGCTCGGAAAGGCCGCGACCGGAGCGGACGGCCTGTCCGGCGGCCTGACGAAGCTCGCGGGCGGGACCCATCAGCTCGCCGACGGAGCCGCCCAGCTCGCGACCGGCGCCTCCTCGCTCGCCGGCGGAGTCTCCCAGCTCTCGGACGGCACGTCGCAGCTGTCCGACGGACTCGGGCAGCTGTCGGGCGGCGCATCCTCTCTCGCCGGTGGTCTGCAGACGCTGCAGCAGAACACCTCCTCGCTCCCTGCTCAGACGCAACAGCTCGCGGCCGGGTCGGCCGGGGTGTCGACCGGCGTGCAGAAGACGGCCGACGGCCTCGGCGGCCTGTACACGCAGTGCGTCGCGCTGCACACGGCCGCGGATCCGACGTGCCAGGGCATCGCCGCGACGCGCGCGGGCATGACCACGGGGCAGGGTGGACAGCCCAGCCTCACAGGCTTGGCGTCCACGGTCGCCGGCGGCACGTCGCAGCTGGCCGCCGGGATGCCGGCGCTGGTCGACGGCATCGCGCAGTCGGCGGGAGGCGCATCCCAGCTGTCCGGCGGTGTGGCGCAGTCGGCGTCCGGCGCATCGCAGCTGGCGTCCGGGGCCTCCCAGTCGGCGGACGGCGCACAGCAGTTCGCCGCCGGAGTGCAGCAGCTGAGCGACGGCATCCCCGCCCTCGCCTCGGGCGCCGACCAGTCCGCAGCGGGCGCGGCTTCGCTCGCGACCGGTCTCCACACCGCGGTCAAGCAACTGCCGAGCTACGACAGCGGAGAGCGGACCAGCCTCGCGGACGTCGCCGCCCAGCCCGTCACCCAGAAGACCGCCGGCGAGACGGCGTTCGGCACGTCCAGCATCCCGCTCTTCGCCTCGGTGGCCTTGTGGCTCGGCGCGTTGGCGACCTTCCTGGTGCTGCAGGCCCTCTCGCGGCGCGCGCTGCTGACCTCCCGGGCCGCCGGCCGGATCGCCCTGGACGGATTCCTCCCGGCCGCCGCGCTCGGCGTGGTCCAGGGCGTCTTGGTCGCCGGCATCATGACGCGGGCCCTCTCGCTCGACGTCGGCCAGTGGTTCGGCTTCGCCGCTCTCGCGGCCGCCTCGGGCGTCGCCTTCGCCGCCGTCAACCACGGCCTGGTCGCGTTGCTCGGGGGCGTCGGACGATTCCTGTCGATGCTCGTCGTGGTGGTGACCCTCGCCTCCGGGATCGTGTCGACCGCGCCCGGATTCTTCGGGGCGGCCGTGCCGTGGCTGCCGACCGCTCCCGCGATCACGGCGATGCAGGGCGCGATCGACGGGTCGGCGGATGCCTGGCGCGGACTGGGCGGGCTGCTCCTGTGGGCGGCGTTCGGCTTCGCGCTCGCGCTGATCGCGGTCGCCCGCCGCCGCGTCGTCAATGCCGCGCAACTGCTCCCCGCCGAGTAGCCGCCGGGCCCGTCACCGCCGCATCCAGTTGTCACAACACGCCGTCACGGCACCCCGCCGGGCGGCGTGTTGCGCCAACTAGGTGGTCGCGGCGAGCGCGAGCGTGGCGAGCACCACCGTGACGGGCGCGACGATCAGCCCCAGGAGCATGTAGCGGCTCCAGCGGATCTCCACGTCGAAGGACGTCAGCCGCTGGTGCCAGAGGAGGGTCGCGAGCGACGCCCACGGCGTGATCAGCGGCCCGGCGTTCACGCCGATCAGCAGCGCCGCCAGACGGGCGGGGCTGTTCGCCACCGGCTCGAGCGCCAGGTACGCCGGAAGGTTGTCGATCGCGTTCGCGCCAACGAGGCCGGTCAGCGAAAGCCGGAGCAGTGCCAGCGGCGACTCCCCCGAGCCGGAGATCGTGGCCATGAGCACGCCCAGGCCGACGGCGTGCAGCGCCTCGATGAAGAGGAACAAGCCGGACGCGAGGAGCACCAGCTGCCAGGGCAGCAGGCCGAACCGCAGCACCCCGCGCTTGCGGAACAGGAACACAACGCCGAGCGCTACGGCGGCGATGGTCGTCGGCAGCCACACCGGCAGCCCGGAGACGAGGAGCGGGATGAGCGCCACCACGACCGCGCCCGACACCCAGAACAGCACCGGGTCCTCGATGCCGTCCTCCTCGCCCGTCTCGTACCGGACGAGCAGCGAACGCCGGGCGATCAGGAACACGACCACCATCGGGACGATCATCGCGACCAGCGCGGGAGCGAGCATGAGGGACGCGAACGCGGCGGGAGACGGATCGCCCATCGCGTGCTGGGCCAGCAGGTTGGTCAGGTTCGAGACCGGCAGCAGCAGGGAGCCCGCGTTCGCCATCCACACGGTCGTCAGCGCGAAGGGCAGCGGATTCAGGCCGGCGTGCCGCGCCATCACGATCACCACGGGCGTGAGCAGCACCGCGGTGGTGTCGAGGGACAGGAAGATCGTGCTGAGGGCGGCGACGACCACGACGAGCAGCCACAGCACCCACGCGCGGCCGCGGCCCCAGCGCGCGGTCTGCTGCGCCAGCACGGTGAACACGCCGGCCTCGGCCGCGAGTTCCGTCACGACGGTGATGGCCACGACGAACAGCAGGATGGGCCAGACACGGTCCCACAGCTCGACCGCCTCCGAGGCGGGCAGCAGGCCCGTCGCCACGGCGATCCCACCGAGCACGAGGAGCACGGCGCCGACGATTGCGGTGCGCATCCTCCTCCTCCCGGTCCGGACTTTGGAAGCGTACGCTACGGGGCGACATCGAAAGGAACAGGATGCGCAAGTACCTCTTCAACGGCGCGATCATCAGCGCGGCGTTCGGCCTGTGGACCACGGTCCAGTCATCGAGGAACGGCGTCCGCGACTGGCGCGTGCCCCTCATGTGGATCAACGCCGGGATCTCGCTCGCGCTGGCCGTCGGAGCGGTCATCCAGGAGTCGCGGGAGGCGTCCGAGCGCGAATCCAACCCCGTCGGAGCCCGAAAGGGCCGTTGACCCGCTGATTTCCGCCGAATCTCTCGGCGTGTCCAGCAGGTTCGTTGCGTATCCGTCCAGGACACTTGTATTCAGGTGAACCTGGAAGGGGTTGCGCGATGTTTGGTCGTAGGCGGCACGCCGCCGTAGTTCCGGCGGCTCCAGTCCCTCAATTGACGGACGCCCAGATCCTCGAGCTCGTGCACACCAAGGTGGCGGAGCTGATCGGCGTGAACGGCGAGTGGACGGTCATCCGCCGCGCACACGACGACACCGACACCATCTTCCACTCGATCCTCGCGCAGTCGGTCTCGGTCGGGATCGCCGCTGCCCTCGCCGAGGCGCGTCGCCGCCTCGAGGCGGGAGAAGCGCTCTCCGAGCCGCAGCACCTCGCCCCGTCGGTCGCCGACGCCCCTGTCAGCGGCGAAGAGCAGCCGACGGCCTCTGCGCTCGCCGACGAACCGTCGACCGCTGTGACCGAGACCGTCCCCGAGGCGGAGCTCGAGCCTGCCGCGTTCGGCTGGGAGCCCGCTCCGATCACCCAGTGGACGGACCTGCGGAAGCCGGTGACCGGCGAGTTCCCGGTCGTCTCGCACCGCACCGCCGCCTGATCTCCCTCCCGCCTAGAGCGGATCAGGGGTCGGCGTCAGCCGAGTTCCTTCCACCCCTCCGGACCTTCCGAGCCGGCCGGGTACTCCTCGATGGGCACGCGCCCGTGATGCCATGCCGTGAGCACCGGCTCGACGATGCGCCAGCACTCGACAGCGGTATCCGCCCGCACCGACAGCGTGGGGTCGCCGTCGAGGATGCCCTCGAGCACCTCCGCGTAGGCCAGTAGCTCGCCGGGGCCGAAATCAGCGGTGAGGGAGGCGCGCTCCAGTTCGTACGGATCGTTGGACCCGTTGATGTTGATCTCGAACGACATCGAGTCGGGGGCGAACATCAGGCGCAGCTTGGCCGGCTCCGTCCTCCCGGTCAACCCCGTCGGGATGTGCCGGGCCGGCGCGAACGTGATCACCATCTCCCGGCGGCGACTGCCGAGCGCCTTCCCCGAGCGCAGCGTGAAGGGCACGCCCTTCCACCGCCACGTGTCGACCTCCAGGGTCACTTCCGCCAGCGTCTCCGTCTCGCGCGAGGGGTCGACGCCCTCCTCGTCGGTGTACGCGGGGAGCTTCTTGCCGTCGATCTCGCCCGCCGCATACCGCGCCCGGCGGCTCGCGGTGACCGGGTCGTCGTTCCACACCCGGGTCGCGCGCAGCACGAGCTGCTTGGCATCGCGCAGGTCCGCTGCGCCCAGGGTCGAGGGCGGCTCCATCGCGAGAACCGCCATGACCTGCAGCAGGTGGCTCTGGATCATGTCCATCAGCGCGCCTGCGCCGTCGTAGTAGCGCGCCCGGCCCTCGAGAGCGAGCGTCTCGTCGTAGATGACGTCGACGCGCTCGATGTGCAGGCCGTCCCAGATCGGCTCCAGGATGCTGTTGGCGAAGCGCACTCCCAGGATGTTGAACACGCTGGAGCGGCCCAGGAAATGGTCTACCCGGTGGATCTGGTCCTCCGGGACGAGCCGGGCGAGCTGTTCGTTGAGCCGGATGGCGCTCTCGCGATCCGTGCCGAACGGCTTCTCGAGGGCGAGCGTCAGCCCCTTCGGCAGGTCGAACGTCCCCAGGGCCTCGCACGCCTTCGCGGTGACCGCGGGCGGCAGCGCGAAGTACAGCGCGGGCACGCCCTTCGTCTCCGACAGCAGCTTCTTCAGGTCGTCCGCGCTGGTGGCGTCGGCCTTCACGTAGCGGGTCTCCTTCAGCAGCCGCTCGACCGCCTCCCCCTTCGCGTCCACCGTCGCGAAGGACTTCTCGACGACGGAGCGCCACCCGTCGTCGTCGAGACCGTCGCTGCTCGAGCCGATCAACGTGAAAGCCCGGTCCGGCTTGTCGGTCAGCAGCTGGCCGATGGCAGGGAGGAGGAGCCGTGACGTGAGGTCGCCGGATGCTCCGAGAATCACAAGAGTGTCCACGGACTGCGTCATGCCGATCACAGTACGTCCATACTGGGAATATGTCGCTCCCCATCGAGGATTACGCCCTGATCAGTGACTGCTTCACCGGGGCCCTCGTCGGGAAGGACGGAAGCATCGACTGGCTGTGCCTTCCGCGCTACGACTCGCGCTCCACCTTCGGCGCGCTCCTCGGCACCGAGGACCACGGGCGCTGGCTGCTCGCCCCGAGCGACGCGTCGGCGACCAGCAGCCGCCGGTACGAGCAGGACACGATGATCCTCGTGACCAGGTGGCGCACCGACGAGGGCGAGGTCGAAGTCGTCGACGCCATGCCGATGGACGACCACCGCGCGGACATCGTCCGCCGCGTGCGCGGAGTCAGCGGCACGGTGCGGATGCGCCAGGATCTGCGCATCCGCTTCGGCTACGCGGACGCCATGCCCTGGGTGCGCCAGGAGAAGACCAAGCACCCCCACACGCTGATCGCGGTGGCCGGGCCCGACGCGATCGTCGTGCGGGGCGCCCAGCTCCACCCGGCCAATCACTCGCACCAGGGCGAGTTCACGGTGCGGGCCGGCGAGACGGTCGACATCACCATGACCTGGTTCCCGTCGCACCGGGATGCCCCGGCCGCACTCGATGTCGAGACCGCGCTGCAGCACACGCGCGAGTGGTGGACGGACTGGGCCAGGGGATGCGCCCACCAGGGGCCCTACCACGACGAAGTCGTCCGCTCGTTGATCATCCTGCGCGCCCTCTCGCACCTGGAGACCGGCGGCATCGTGGCCGCGGCCACCACCTCCCTTCCGGAGGCGTTCGGCGGCGAGCGCAACTGGGACTACCGCTACGTGTGGCTGCGGGACGCATCCCTCACCATCGGAGTGCTCCTCTCCCACGGCTACAACGACTACGTCGACCACTGGCGCGACTGGCTGCTGCGCGCGATCGCGGGCGACCCGGGCGATGTGCAGATCATGTACGGCCTCGCCGGTGAGCGCGACCTGAGCGAGCGGATCATCGACAGCCTCCCCGGCTACCAGGGGGCGCATCCGGTCCGGGTGGGCAACGACGCCTCGCACCAGTTCCAGGCCGACGTCATCGGCGAGGTCATGCTGGGACTCGACCACGGCCGTCGCGCCGGCAACGCCGAGACGCGGTTCTCCTGGGCGCTGCAGCGGGCGCTCATGGGCTACCTGGAGGCGCACTGGCGCGAGCCGGACCACGGCATCTGGGAGATCCGCGACCAACCGCAGCAGTTCACGCACTCCCGCGCCCTGGTGTGGGCGGCCTTCGACTGCGCCATCCGCGGCGTCGAAGAGTTCGGCCTCGACGGACCGGTCGAGCGCTGGAAGCGCGAGCGCGAAGCGATCCGCGCCGACATCGAGGCGAACGGGTGGGATGCGCACCGCGGCACGTACGTGCAGCACTACGGCACCACCGAGGTGGATGCGTCACTCCTGCAGCTCTCCCAGGTCGGCTACGTCGACGCCGACGACCCACGGATGCTGGGGACCGTCCGCGCGCTCGAGGAGGACCTCCTGCGCGACGGCCTGCTGCTCCGCTACCGCACCGAGAGCGGGGTGGACGGCCTGCCGCCGGGCGAGCATCCCTTCCTCGCCTGCTCGTTCTGGCTGGTGGAGCAGTACGCCACCTCGGGTCGTCACGACGATGCCGTGCGGCTGATGGACCGGCTGGTCGGGCTGGCGAACGACGTCGGTATGCTCTCCGAGGAATATGACGTCGAGGCCCGCTCCCATGCGGGCAACACCCCGCAGGCGCTCACGCATCTCGCGCTGGTCCGCGCGGCCGACGCGATCGCCGGGGCGCAGCTGTGACCCTCGTCGTGAACGCCGGCCCGGGCACCCTGCAGCAGCCCGGCATCGCGGAGGAGACGAGCACCGAGGACCTCCTCCAGCTCGGCTCCCCGTGGGTCACGATCGTGTGGAACGACCCCGTCAACCTGATGAGCTACGTCACCTACGTGTTCCAGACGTACTTCGGGTTCCCCCGGCCCGAGGCCGAGCGCCGGATGATGCTCGTCCACACGGAGGGCCGGGCCGTGGTGGCGACGGGGACGCGGGAGGAGATGGAACGCCACGTGGAGGCGATGCACGAGTACGGGCTGTGGGCGACCCTGACCAAGGCGGACGCGTGATCCCGTTCCGCCGCCGCCGGGACGGCACGGTCGCGGCGACGTTCTCGCGCGACGAGGCCCGGCTGCTGCTCTCGCTCGCCGAGGAGGCGGTCGAGCTGGCACGCGCGGCGGCCGCACCGGAGAACCACGTCACCGACCCGGCGCTCGGCAGGCTCCTCCCGGACGCCTACCCGGACGACCCGGAGGCATCCGCCGAGTTCCGGCGGTTCACCGCGGCGGGACTGGCCGACCGCAAGGAGCTCAACGCCCGCGCGCTGATCGACAGTCTCTCGCAGCCGTCGACCGGCTCGGTCAAGGTCGTGCTCGACCAGGCCCAGGCGACCGCGTGGCTGCGGACGATCACCGACCTGCGCCTCGTGCTCGCCGCCCGCCTCGGCATCCGTGAGGACGGCGACGAGGGGGACGTGCACGACGACGAGTCGGCGATGCAGCGGGCGGTCTACGACTGGCTGGCCGGCGTGCAGGAATTGCTGGTGCTGGCCGTCCGTCCGCGCCGGTAGCTCCCCGCGCTCGACTAGACCGGGTACCGCACGGCGGCGGCCGCCGCTCCCCCGCCCGGGACGTCCTCGGCACGCAGCGCATAGACCTTGGCCTTGGACCCGAGCGCACGGCGGAGGATCTCGTCCACGACGCCATACTCTCCCGGCTCGTCGTCGTCGCCGAACTCGATCACACCGGTTTCGTCGTCGACCGCGCCCGGCACGCGGCGGTCGATGTCGATGACGAGCGACTCGACGGCTCCGAACGTGGCCGCGCGGGCGATGTCGCTGAGGTCGACGAGCGCGGTCCCCGCCGCGATGCGGGCCTCGTACGCCTCGCGGAGGTCCGCGACCTTGCTCGCGTAGAGGCGGTCGAGCACGCCCCGCGCGGCGGCGGCGAGCTCCTCATCCGTCTTGTCCTCCGGGTTTCCGCTGATCGTCTCGGCGACGAGCCGGGGATGCTCGCCGGCACCGCGAAAGATGCCCGCGAGCGGTTCCGCCGCGGCAAGGATCAAGGGCTCGGTGGAGTTGACCAGCACGGGGTGCAGCACGCGCTCGATGGCCTGGACGTACTCGAGCATCCGCACCTTGTGACCCTCGGACCCCTGGATCCGCCCGTCCGGCGACCGGCCGCTCACGGAGTCCAGCCCCACCGCATCGGCGACGTTCCGCGGCATTCCGGGCACGTCGATCCGCTCCGGCGGGCGGTCGGGTGTGATGTGCAGCAACCGTACCGAGTTGCCCGCGAGCGCCAGGATCATCGCGGACTGGGGGAAGGTCAGCGCGCGCAGCAGCGGCTTGATGTAGAACCGGTCGGCGATCTCGCACGCCGTCGTCAGACGGTTGGGCAGGCGGAAGGTCTGCGCGAGGTCGCCGTCGAGGAAGACCGCGAGGGAGCGGGACTGATATCGCCAGAAGTCGCGGTCCTCGAGGATGAGCTCCCCTTCGGCCTGCACGGCCTGGATGCGATCCCGCGGCACCGAAAGCTTCTCGAGTGCTCGCACGGCGCTGGCGAGGTGGTTCTTCAGTTCGATCCGGGCCCGGTCCGCCTCCGGCGGGGTGGTGCCGGTCGGAAGGTAGATGCTCACGCAGCCGGCTTGCCGCATCGCGGCGAACCCTTCGACGTCGGCTTTGGTGGGAATGTCCTTGTACTCCACGGAAGCTCCTCCTGCCCCATCGGTGCGGCGTCGTCGGTCGCGGTGCGGCCAGTCTGGTCGTGCGACCGGGCGCTTCACAAGACTCACGTTGACTTTCTCGATACGAAGGCATACCGTCCTTTAAACCGGTTTAGATGACGGCTCCGATCGGAGCCGCCCCATTCCATGAGGGGTACGCAATGATGCGCAACCGACAACTGACGATGCCGTGGGCGGCGCTCGCTCTCGCCCTGGGCGCCGCACTCGCGGTGACGGCCACGGGCCTGCCGGCGCAGGCCGCTGAGGCCGCCGCCCGCACAGGAACCGCGCCGGCCGCCGGCGCTGCCGCGACTCCATCGCCTCAGCCGAAGCTGACGAATCTGGCGCACCTCGACTTCCTGCTCGACGACGACCCGCTGCTCCCGGGCGTCGCCGGACACACCACCTACCGCGTCGCGGAGGAACCCGTGGCCCGCGCCCCGTGGGTGTACGCCGACCGCCAGTCCGACGGCACCTTCCACCGTGTGGGCGGCGGACCGATCACCGACGCGGCCCGCGGCTGGTACGCCCAGGGCGCCTACGACGCCGACGACATCTCGCGCGCCGCGGTCGTCTACCTCCGCGACTGGAAGCAGAACGGCACCGCGACGAGCCGAACCAGCGCGTACCAGCTCCTGCGCTCCCTGACCTACCTGCAGACCGCGGACGGACCGAACGCCGGCAACGTTGTGCTGTGGCAGCAGCACGACGGCACGCTGAACCCGTCCGCCATCCCGAAGGAACTGCCCGACCCGTCCGATTCGGCCGAGTCGTTCTGGCTGGCGCGCACGGTGTGGGCCCTCGGCGAGGGCTACGCCGGCTTCCGGACCGCGGATCCGGCCTTCGCGTCCTTCCTGGCCGACCGGATGGACCTGGCGCTCGCCGCGCTCGGCCGTCAGTCGCTCGCCCAGTACCCGCAGACCCAGGTGGCCAACGGCGTCACCGTCCCCGGCTGGCTGATCGTCGGCAGTGCCGGCGCGACAGCGGAGGCGGTGCTCGGGCTGAGCGCCTACGCCGCCGCACGGCCGTCCGACACCGCGGCTCGAACCGCGCTCGCCAACTACTCCGCGGGCATCGCCAAGCTGCAGAGCGGCGGGATCGGTCAGTGGCCGTTCGGCGCCCTGCTCCCCGAGGCGAACTCCCCGACCTTCTGGCACGCCTGGGCCGGGATGGAGCCGGCGGCTCTGACCGCCGCCGCCACCGTGCTCGGCGATTCCTCGCTGCAGCGCGCCGCCACTACGGACCTCGCCCAGTTCACCGCGCAACTGCTCGCCACCGGCGGACCCGACAACGGATGGACGCCCACCCCGGCCGACCGGACCCAGATCGCCTACGGCGTCGACTCGCGGCTCGAAGGCCTGGTCGCCGCGTCCGACGCGACCGGCGCAACCGGTCTCGCGGCCCTCGCCGGAGCACAGGGCGCCTGGTACTTCGGCGCCAACCGCGCCGGGACGCCCGCCTACGACCCGGCGACCGGTGTCTGCGTCGACGGCATCGCCGCCGACGGCACGGTCAACCGCAACTGCGGCGCCGAGTCCGTCATCCACACGCAGCTGAGCATGTTGGCGCTGGATGCGCATCCCGCCATCGCCCGCGCCGCGACCGCCCTCACCCGCACCACCGCGACGGTCGGGCTGACCGTGGCCGAGGCGGAGACCGGCACCACGACCGGGCCCGCGACCGTCGTGACCCCGCCGTCCGCATGGACCGGCTCGGCCAACTGGTCCGGGGGTGCCTACCTGCAGGCCGGCAACGGGTCGACGGTGACGATCGCGCTCCCCGCGGGTCACCCGGCCGCGCGCATCCTGCCGATCGCCGACCTCGGTCCCGGCGGCTCGGGCACCACCAACTGGACCGCCTCCGTCGGCCGCTTCACCCTCCCGCTCGGACGCACCGACAACGTGCGCCCCGGCGCGCAGGGCATCGCGCCCAGCCCGGTGTTCCTGCTGCCGCAGACCCTCCCCGTCCCGGTCCCCGCGCAGGCCACGTCGGTGACAGCCCGCGTGTCGGGCACAGCGCGCCTCGACGCGCTGCTCGTGCAGCCGGTCGTCTCGCACCTCGGACTCGCGGGAAGCACGTCGCTCGACGTCTACGTCAACGCGACCCGGCTGCCGGTGCCGCAGAAGCTCGACGCGGCCGGCCCCGTGACCGTGACCCGGTACGACTCGACCGGACACCAGGTCGGACGCGCCCAGACCGTCGGCTCCCGCGGCATCGTGCTCGTCCAGCCGGGAGGCTTCACCACGGTGAGCCCGCGATGAGTCCGGCCAACGTCACGATCAACGACGTCGCCCGCGCCGCGGGCGTCAGCAAGTCGCTCGTGTCGCTGACCCTCAACTCGCGTCCGGGGGTGGCGACGGAGACGCGGGAACGCATCCTGCAGACGGCGCGCGACCTCGGCTGGACCCCGCATCCCGGCGCCCGGGGACTGACCACCCGGCGCGCGTACGCCCTCGGGCTCGTGCTCCGGCGCGAACCCCGGACGATCGAGGTGGACCCGTTCTTCGCCGCATTCATCGCCGGTGTCGAGACGGTGCTGTCGGAACGCGGTCACGTGCTGGTCCTCACCGTCGTGCCCGACCGTGAGGCGGAGGAGCGCGCCTACGAGCGGCTCGTCGCCGACAAGCGGGTCGACGGCTTCCTGCTCACCGACCTCCGCTCGGCGGATGAGCGCATCCCGCTCATCGCCCGGCTCGCCTCGTACGCCGTCTCGCTCGGCGCTCCCCCGGGCGGCAGCCCGTTCCCGGTCATCACCCGCGACTACGACGCGGGCATCGACGAGCTCGTCGCCCACCTCGTTGGGCTGGGCCACCGGCGCATCGCCCACGTCTCCGGCGACGAGCGGATGCTGCACGGGCTCCGCCGGCGCGAGCGCTTCGAGAGCGCGGCCCGTGCCGCCGGGATCTCGCCCGTCATCCTCACCACCGACTTCTCCCCCGAGCAGGGCGCCGAGGCAACCAAGGCCCTGCTCGATCGGGAGGACCACCCGACCGCGATCGTCTACGGGAACGACCCCATGGCGATCGCCGGTATGGGCGTCGCCCACGAGCGGGGACTCGACCTTCCGGCCGAGCTCTCGGTCACCGGACTGGACGGCTCGCACATCGGGTCGTTCATCTACCCCTCCCTCACCACCCTCGACAACGACCCGGCCGGCTGGGGCACCGCCGCCGCCACCGCGCTGCTGCGGCTGGCGGACCACGGCGAAGCGGACGACGTCGCACTCCCCCCGGCACGGCTGGTGGTGCGCGCCTCCACGGCGCCGCCGGCCAACAGCTGAACACCCTCACAACCCGGAAAGGCTCACCATGCGACAGCGCAGAATCGCCGTCTCCCTCGTTACCGCCGGCCTGATCGCCGGCACCCTCGCCGCCTGCGGCTCGAGCGGAGGCGGGTCCAGCGACGCCATGAAGGCGCACGGACCGATCACCATCTGGTACTCCAACAACACCCAGGAGGTGCAATGGGGGAAGTCGATGGTCTCGGCCTGGAACTCGGCGCACCCGAAGGAGCAGATCAAGGCTCAGGAGGTGCCGGCCGGTAAAAGCACCGAAGAGGTGATCGGCGCCGCCATCACCGCCGGCACGACGCCGTGCCTGGTCTTCAACAACCTCCCCGCAGCCACCGGCCAGTGGCAGAAGCAGGGCGGCCTCGTCGACCTGTCCAAGTTCTCGGACGGCGCCAAGTACATCGAGGCGCGCAGCGGCGACGCGGCGAAGCAGTACAAGTCGGCCGACGGCGACTACTACCAGATGCCGTGGAAGCAGAACCCGGTGATGATCTTCTACAACAAGGCCATCTTCCAGAAGGCCGGACTCGACCCGGAGAAGCCGGACCTGTCGACCTACGACAAGTTCCTGGCCGCCGCCCAGAAGATCAAGTCCTCGGGCGCTGCGCCGTACGCCGTCTACCCGGCGCCGACCAGCGAGTTCTTCCAGGTGAACTTCGACTACCTGCCGCTCCTCGCCGCTCAGACCGGCGGCAAGACGTTCATCGAGGACGGCAAGGCCACCATCACCGGTCAGGACTCGCTCGACGTCGCCAACTTCTGGAAGACGATCTACAGCGACGGCCTGGCGGGCAAGGAGCAGTACCAGGGCGACGCGTTCCAGGACGGCAAGGCCGCGATGGCGATCGTCGGACCGTGGGCCATCGCCTATTACGGCGACAAGGTCCAGTGGGGCTCCGTCCCCGTCCCGACCAAGGACGGCAAGTCGGCCGATGAGACCTACACCTTCCCGGACGCCAAGAACATCGGGATGTACACCTCGTGCAAGAACCAGGGCACGGCGTGGGATGTGCTCAAGTTCGCGACCAGCAAGGAGCAGGACGGCAAGCTGCTCGACGTCAGCGGCCAGATGCCCATCCGTTCCGACCTGGCGACCACCTACGCCTCGTACTTCTCGTCGCACCCCGCGTACAAGGAGTTCGGCGCGCAGAGCGCCCGCACGGTCGACGACCCGACCGGCACCAACACGATCGCGCAGATGCAGGCTCTCCGTGACGCCTACACCAAGGCGGTCGTGAACGGCAGCGGCTCGGTGGAGGACGCCTTCAAGACGGCCGCCCAGAAGATCGACAAGCTGCAGGCCCAGAAGTAACCATGAGCACCTCCGTTCGCGGCCAGACGGCTGCACGACCGGCGGCGGGTGGACCATCCGCCGCCGGTCAGGGGCGCAAGCACAAGGCGCCGCTCATCCAGCGCATCCTGGGCGCCAACCCGCTGGGCTGGCTGTTCAGCGCACCGTACCTGGTGTTCGTGATCGCGATCTTCGCGTTCCCGCTGGCCTTCTCGGTCTACATGTCGTTCTTCGACTACTTCTTCGCCGCCCCCGGTGCGAATGTGGACCGGCCGTTCGTCGGCCTCGACAACTACGTCCAGGCGTTCACCGACCCGGCGGTGCTGCAGTCGTTCGTCAACGTCGGCATCTTCCTGATCATCAACGTCCCGCTGACCGTCATCCTGTCGCTGCTGCTGGCGTCGGGGCTGAACAGCATCGTCCGGTTCCGCACGTTCCTGCGCGTCAGCTACTACGTGCCCTACGTGACCGCGAGTGTGGCGACGATCGCCGTGTGGCTGTTCCTCTTCGGGCAGAACGGACTCGTCAACCAGATCCTCGGATCGCTGGCGCCGAGCCCGAGCTGGCTGTCCAGTCCGACTCTGGCCATGCCGTCCATCGCGATCTACGTGACGTGGAAGGGGCTGGGGTTCTACATCCTGCTCTACCTCGCTGCGCTGCAGAACGTGCCGACCGAGCTGTACGAGTCGGCGGCCACGGACGGCGCGGGCAAGGTTCGGCAGTTCTTCTCGGTGACCGTGCCGGGGGTCCGGCCCGCCACCGTCCTGGTCCTGCTGCTCGCCACGATCACGGGAGCGAACCTCTTCACCGAGCCGTACCTCCTCACCGGGGGCGGCGGACCGGACGGACGCTCGGCGTCGCCGGTGCTGCTGATCTATCAACAGGGCATCCAGCAGGGGCACCCCGGGTACGCGGCCGCGATCGGCGTCGTGCTCGTGATCGGCGTGCTCATCATCGGCTGGTTGCAGAACCGCTTCGTCGGAGGGAGGGACCAGTCATGACCACGGAGACGACACCGCGGCCGGCGCCCAAGGTGCGGACGCGCCGCCGGAAGGATCTCGGAACGCCGAGGCGCCTCAGCCGGGGCCAGGCCATCCTGCAGGGGATCGTGCTGGCCCTCGGGGCGATCGCGTTCCTGTTCCCCTTCTATTACATGCTGGTCGGGTCGTTGCAGACCGCGCCGGATACCTCCATCGCGGGCGCCTTTCCGAATCCCGGGAACCTGACCCTGCAGAACTATGCGGAGATCAACTCCCGCATCAACCTGGTGACCGGCCTGGTGAACTCCGGCATCTTCACCGGCGGCGTCCTCCTCGGGACGACCGTGTTCGGAGTGCTCGCGGGGTACTCGCTCGCGGTGCTGCAGTGGCGCGGACGCGGCGTGACGTTCGCGCTGGCGCTGCTGGTGCAGACCATCCCGTTCCAGCTGCTGATGATCCCGCTGTATGTGCTCATCGCACGTAACTACGGGCTCGCCGACAACTACCTCGGGATGATCCTGCCGTTCGCGATCAACTCGGCTGCGGTGCTCATCTTCCGGCAGTACTTCCTGCAGCTGCCGCGTGAGCTGTTCGACGCGGCCCGCATCGACGGCGCCGGCGAGTTCCGTCTGCTGTGGCGGGTCGCGCTGCCGTTGGTCCGGCCCGCGCTGGTGACCGTGCTGCTGCTGACGTTCATCGGGCCGTGGAACGAGTTCCTCTGGCCGTTCCTGATCACCAAGGAGGCGAGCCTGCAGCCGCTGGCCGTCTCGCTGGCGAACTACATCTCGACGGTCGCGGGTTCCACCGCCAACCCGTACGGCGCCATCCTCTCCGGCGCCGTCGTGCTGGCCGCTCCCGTCGTGGTGCTGTTCATCGTGTTCCAGCGCTACTTCACCTCGACCGACCTGGGCTCGTCCGTCAAGGGATGAGCGGACCGAAGGAGACCATGGACATCGACCGCATCCCTCTCGCGGACCACGACGCGCTGCTGGAGAGCTACCGCGAGGCGCTCGCGCACACGAACGCGCTCACGGACCGCATCTCGACGGACCAGTTCTCGGCGCACTACCCCACGCGCCCGGGCTGGGCGATCGGACCGTTCGCCCGCGACGAGGAGCTGACCTTCCGGCTGGAGGGGCAGTGGGACGACCCGACCGGGGTGGGATGGACGAGCGACTCGATCTTCAACCCGACGGTGATCGAGCGCGGCGACGAGCTGCACCTGTTCTACCGGGCGTCGCCGCGGAAGGAGTCGACGGCCAGCCGGATCGGGCACGCCGTCCGGCGGGACGGCGTGTGGCACGATTCGCCGCTCAACCCGGTGATCTACCCGACGTTCGAGAACGAGACGCTCGGCTGCGAGGATCCCAAGATCTACGCGCTCGACGACGGGTACGTGCTGTTCTACAACGCGATCTGGCGGCGCGAGGACGGCTCGGTCGCGGTCGACATCATGTCGGCCGTGTCGGACGACCTCGATCACTGGGAGAAGCGCGGGCTCGTCGTCCCGTACGACGTGTCCGAGTACTGGGCCAAGGGCGCCGTGATTCCGCGCGACGAGCGGGGTCGCGCTGTGCGCATCGGCGGCGAGTACCTCATGTTCCTCTCGGAGGGATGCGGCGGCCGCCCCACGGTCGGACGCAGCCGGGACGGCCTCGACTGGTCGTTCGAGGCGCAGCCGTACCTCGACCTGACGACGCTGCACGGCTCCCTCTTCGAGGTCGCCTGCGCAGTGGTCGACGGGGACGACCTCGTGCTCGACTTCTTCTACGCGGACGCCGACGGCGACTTCGCCGCCGCCCAGGCGCTGTACCGGGTCGACGACCCGTTCACCCAGTTGGAGCTGAACCGCGGCGGCTCGCTCGCCTGGGGCGGCCTCCAGAAGCTGGGCGGCCGGTGGTCCTTCGCCCAGGGCTGGGATGCGCCCGCCGGTGTCCGTGAACTGTACTTCTACCGGGAGGTGGACGCGTGAGCGCGTTTCCGTATCGACTGTCTCGCGCCGACGTCGTGATGACGCCGGTCGCGGGCGACCCGCTTGAGGCGGAGGGGGTGCTCAACCCGGCGTCGGGCCGGGGCCCGGACGGCGAGCTGTATCTGCTCCCCAGGCTCGTGGCCGAGGGCAACGTGTCGCGCGTCGGCCTCGCCCGCGTTGTCGTGGAGGACGGGACCCCGGTCGGGGTCGAGCGGGAGGGCGTGGTCCTCGAACCCGACCGGCCGTTCGAACGCGGCCGGTCGAATGCGGGCGTCGAGGATCCGCGGGTCACGTTCATCCCGTCGCTCGGCCTCCACGTCATGACCTACGTCGCGTACGGCCCGCTCGGCCCGCGCACCGCCGTCGCGGTGTCGGAGGACCTGCGCGCCTGGCGGCGGCTCGGCCCGGTGTCGTTCGAGTACGACGACACTCTCGGGATCGACCTGGCCCTGTTCATCAACAAGGACACCGTGTTCTTCCCCGAGCCGGTCACGGCTCCCGACGGCACTCCCAGCCTCGCGGTGCTGCACCGGCCGGTCTGGGATCTGGGCGACATCCGGCCCGGCGAGGGCGAGCATCCACCCGCCGGCGAGACCCGTCCCAGCATCTGGATCGCCTTCATCCCGCTCGAGGCGGTGCAGCGCGACCTCGGGGAGCTGGCACGCTGGCGCCAGAACCGCTTCCTCGCCGGACCGGAGTTCCCGTTCGAGGAGCTCAAGATCGGTGCAGGACCCGCGCCGATCCGCGTCCCCGAGGGCTGGCTGCTGCTTCACCACGGCGTGACCGGCCGGCTGGAGTCGGGCGTCGCCCAGCAGAAGAACGTCAACTACGCGGCCGGCGCCATGATCCTCGACGCCGACGAACCCTGGCGCGTCATCGACCGAACGAGCGAGCCGCTGCTGTCGGCGGAGACAGAGGACGAGCGCAGCGGGATCGTGCCGAACGTCGTCTTCCCGACTGCCATCGAAGAGGTCGACGGTCGCACCTGGGTCTTCTACGGGATGGCGGATTCGAAGATCGGGGTGGCGCTGCTGGAGCACGACGTGTCGAAATAGGGGCAGCCTGTTCGTGTAGACGGTGAGAGCGCCGTCCATCCCGGCGGCGCGGAGAGGATCAGGATCATGACCCAGTACCTGCTCAGCGTCTACGAGCCCGACGGCCCCATCCCGGAGCCGGAGGTGCTGTCCCGGATCATGCGCGACGTGGACGCGGTGAACGCCGACATGCGCTCCGCCGGAGTGTGGGTGTTCTCGGACGGGCTGCTGCCGCCGTCGTCCGCGACGATGCTGCGGCCGCGCGACGGGGAAGTGCTCGTCACCGACGGTCCGTTCGCCGAGGGCAAGGAGCACCTGGGCGGCTTGACCATCGTCTACGTGCCCGACCTGGATGCGGCGCTCGAGTGGGGCCGCCGGGTGGCGCTCGCCACGACGCTGCCCATCGAGGTGCGGCCCTTCCGGGACTGACCGGATGGACGAGGCCGCGATCGCGCTCGTGTTCCGCGAGCAGTTCGGCCGCGCCGTCTCCGTCCTGTACCGCGTGCTCGGTGACCTCGACCGCGCCGAGGACGCGGTGCAGGAGGCGTTCGCCGTCGCCGTAGCCCGCTGGCCTCGCGACGGCGTGCCGCCGGCGCCCGCCGGCTGGATCATCACCACCGCCCGCCGCCGCGCGATCGACCGGATGCGGCGGGACGCGATCGGCCGCGACAGGGAGCGCGAGGCTGCGCTGCTCGCGGAGCTCACCGCCGGCGGCGAGGAGGATGCGGGCACGGACATCCCGGACGACCGCCTCCGCCTGATCTTCACCTGCTGCCACCCGGCGTTGTCGCCCGAGGCGCGGGTCGCCCTGACGCTTCGTCTGCTCGGCGGCCTGACGACGGCGGAGATCGCTCGCGCCTTCCTGGTTCCCGAGCCGACCATGGCGCAGCGGATCTCGCGCGCGAAGGCGAAGATCCGCGATGCGCGCATCCCGTACCGAATCCCGTCGGCGGGCGACCTCCCGGCACGGCTCGGCTCGGTGCTCGCGGTGCTGTACCTCGTGTTCAGCGAGGGCTATGCACCGAGCACCGGCGATCGGCTGGTGCGCGAGGAGCTGTGCGACGAGGCGATCCGTCTGGCGCGCGAACTGCGCTCGCTGCTGCCGGACGAGGAGGAGGTGCTCGGTCTCCTCGCCCTGCTCCTGCTGGTGGATGCGCGCCGCGAGGCCCGCGTGGATGCGGTGGGAGCGATGGTCCCGCTCCCCGAGCAGGACCGCTCCCGGTGGGACGCCGGCCGGATCGACGAGGGCCACGAACTGGTGCGGGCGTGCCTGCTGCGCGGCCGGCCGGGACCGTACCAGCTGCAGGCGGCCATCCAGGCGGTGCACGACGACGCGTCCACCGCCGAGGAGACCGACTGGGCGCAGATCGTCGCGCTGTACGACCAGCTGCTGCGAGCCTCCCCGACCCCGGTCGTCGCCCTCAACCGCGCGGTCGCCGTCGCCGAAGTCGACGGACCGGACGCCGGACTCGCGGCCGTCGAACCGGTGCGGCAGTCGCTGGGCGGCTTCTACCTGCTCCACGGCGTACGGGCGGGGCTGCTGCTGCGATCCGGGCGCACGGCGGAGGCGGCCGCGGAGTACGGCGAGGCCGCGTCGCTGTGCGGCGGGGAGCAGGAGCGCGCGTTCCTGCTGCGACGACGGGATGCGCTGACCGGCTGAGCCCCTTCCGCGAGTGCGCACCGAGGCGCACAGTGGAGGCATGGATATCGCCTTCCTCGGCCTCGGACGCATGGGCCGCGAGCTCGTCACCCACCTCATCGACGGAGGGCACCGGGTCACCGCCTGGAACCGCTCTCCCGAACCCGCCGAGGCCGTGGGCCGGCGAGGCGCACGCATCGCGCCATCCCCTGCGGAAGCGGTGGAGGGTGCGGAGGCGGTCATCACGGTGCTGTTCGGTCCGGACGCCGTCCGCGAGACCGTGATCGACCCGTCCCTCGCCATTCCCTCCGGTGCGCTGTGGATCGACATCACCACCGTCGCGCCCTCCGACGCGGACGACTTCGCCTCCTGGGCGTCGTCGGCAGGCGTCCGGTACGTGCACTCGCCCGTGGTCGGATCCCTGGCGCCCGCTCGGGCCGGGAGCCTCGCGGTCCTCATCGGAGGCGAGCACGACGCGGCTCGCCAGGCCCGCAACATCGTGTCCCTGTGGGCCGACCCCGACAAGATCCGCGGCTTCGATTCCCCCGCCAAGGCGGCTGCCGCGAAGCTCGTCGCCAACCTCGCGCTGGCCATCTCGATGGAGGCGCTGAGCGAATCCCTCCGCCTGGGCACCGCCGGCGGCCTGTCCACCGAGGAAGCACTCTCCGTGCTGCCGCTCACCACCATCGCCGGCATCGCCGCGATGAAGGGACCCGTCATCGCCTCCGGCGACTTCGACGACACCCAGTTCTCGGCCTCCCTCCTCGCGAAGGATCTCCGCCTCATGCTGGCGACCGCCGACACCCCGCTCCCTGCCGCGGCCCTCGTCGCGGCGGAACTGCAGCGCGCGGTCGACGCGGGCCACGGCGAGCAGGACTTCTCGGTGATCGCCCGCGACCGCTGACGGGGTCGCCTACGATTTGCGCCAAATGTCCGGAATCGCACCTCTGAAACGGACATTTGCGCCAAATCTGCGCCAGGCCGCGGCTTCCGAGCGAGGGAGGGCCGGAGGTACGCTGCGGCTGTGTCCGGGTGGCGGAAGAGTGTGGTCTGCATCACCGCTCTTTCGTGCGTCGCACTGGTCGGTTGCACAGCCCCCGGCAGGACACGCCACCGATTCACACCCCGGTCGACACCTCCACACCGGCGAGTCGGCCCACGACCTGCCCGCCGCAACCGCAGGTCGAGCTACCTGAATCCGGCGTACCGGGCGCCGCTTCGCACCTGGTTCCGTTCGAGCCCACCGGCGTTCTGGTGTGCCGCTACGGCCCCCTGTCGAAGATGGCCCTCGAGTCGAGTCTGCTCGTCGAGAACCGTGCAAGTGTCGAAAAGTTGGCGAGGTTCCTGAACATCGCAGGGCACTACGACACGCGAGCGTACAACTGCCCGATGGATGACGGACGGTCGGTCGATTTCGCGTTCTGGAACCAGACGTCTCGCATCCAAGTGCACCTCGGCACGTCGGGATGCGACGCCTCATCGAACGGGAGCACGTTCCGGCTCTTCGCAGAGGCGCCTCCCGGTCTCCGCAACATCCTCGGTCTGCCCCCAGGCTGAGGAGCGTAGCCACCTCCAACACCTACGCCTGGGCGCCCACCGAGAGAGTTCGGCGGCCTGTTCTGCAACGCGGCCCGAAGTGCTTGGATGAGCGCGTGGGGCATCGACAGATGCCCTCCCAGGCCGCCGCGTCACAGGAGCACGAGATGGAGCTGGACAGGCTGAGCAGGGCCGGAACGGACTCCGACCCGCAGACGCTCCTGCGCGAGCTCATCGAGAGCGTCACGCGTTCGCTCCCCGCTGACGTCGTCTCCAGCATCCTCACCGTCGAGCGCACCCGCTCGCTGGCCGACTGGCTGGCCCGTCGCCCGGGTTCGATCCTCGGGTTGCGACTGCGCGGTGCCGCCGAGGCGCTGTCATTGCGGTGGGAGCCGGAGGCCGGCTGGACCGCCGAGGTCGAGCAACTCTACGGGACGGTCACGCTCTCAACCCGCACGATCACCCTCGGTCAGTGGTTGACGGCGTTCGCCGAGCTCGTGTCCGGCCTCGCGATGCACTCCGCCAAAGACTCGGCGGACTCGGCGCGGGCACTGCAGTCGCTGGGAATCCTGCCGCCCGGCTCGGAGATCCACCTCGACCACGCCAACCTCGCGGGAGACCTGCTGACACTCGCCGCGCGTCTCGGACGCCGCGTGCCGGAGGAGGCTGTGGCGGCCGTGGGCCGGATCGGTGAGCTGCTCGCCGAGACCCTGCCGCGCGTGACAGGAACGGGCGAGCCGGAGATGATCGTGAAGCTGGCCGCGACCGTCTACCTTCCCGACACCCTCAGGGCGTACCTCGCTCTTCCCGCCGGATGGGCCGCCGAGCATGTGCTGGCGGGCGGTCTCACCCCCGCTCAGGCGCTGATCGCCCAGCTCGAGGCGCTCGAATCCGGGGCGCGGACCCTGAGGGATGCGGCGGTCGAGCACGACGCGTCGGCCCTCCTGGTCAACGGACGCATCCTGGCCGACCGATTCGCCGGCCCCCGCCTCGAGCTCGACCTGCCGTGACGTCGCGGTGAGCCGCGGCTAACGACCCGACGTCAACGCTTCGGCACCGGTTCCCGGCGTTTGTTCTGCGATCCGCGGCTTGTCGAATCGTGCTCCATCGGGATCCTGGACTCCCGCCAGGTTGATCAACAACATGATCGGGCCGATCAGCGGAATCAGGCCGAAGAAGAACAGGCCCCCGGAACTGTTCACGTCGTGGAGTCGCCGCCAGGTGACGGCGAGCATCGGAACGACGAGGGCGATGGCGTAGCCGTTAAGCACGAGAAACCATACGAGCGAAACCACCCGGTATGCCGTCTCGGGGAGCAGCGGGAACGGCAATGGAAGGACAATGCCGCCGACGAAGAGCGAAACGACGGCGACGAGCACCGCGAACCAGAATTCCGATCGGCTCGCGCGGCCCGTGAACGTCGCGTACTTCCGCCAGAACCTCGCCGCGGCCTGGTCCATCGTCGCGTGCCGAAGCGGCCGGTCGAGGGGCGTTGCCGAATCGCCCTGGCTCGAGATGGTCACGCTCGAACACTAGTGCTCAGCGACGGCTTCAGCCCTCATCGGGCGACCCCGCGCCCCAAGATCTGCTCGAGCTCTTCCTTCAGTTGGAAGTAGTCGTGGAGCAGCCCACCGCGGCCCGGCAAGAAGTCCACGAGGAAATCTATATCGCTTGTCTCGCGGTCGAAGTCGTCTCCAAGCACCGACCCGAAGATACGGAGTCGCTCGACCCCATGTGCTTCGCACGCGGGCGCGATCGCCTGCAGGTCGACTGGAACCGCGGTGATCATGGCAGGGATTGTCCCATGTCAACCGATCCCGCAGGACCGACCGCGCTCGGCGCTGCGACGATTGGCCTTCCGTGGAATCAGCGCGCGCCGTTGCCGCCGTTCCAGCCGTGCTCACCGGCCAACGCTTTGAGTCGCGCATGCTCGTGTGGGTCGCGTAGCTGCCACCCGTAGCTTTCGACGACGACGTAGCTCGCGCCATCGCGCTCGACGCGCGACCGATCCTCGCCGAGACCGCCCGTGTACACCTCCTCGTCGAGCCAGATGACGAGCTGTGACACCCAATCCCGCGCGTTCTCCGGCGTGACGTAGAGCCAGTGCTGCGGCGCGACCGCTGAGGGCAATGCAATCTGGATTCGCGCTGCGAGACCGTCTCGCTGTCGCACTTCGAAGTCCGCGAGGCCCGGGAGCGCCCGTACATCGAGAACGCGATAGTCGTACCGGGCTGGTCTACCGGGCGACGAGGCGTACCGCCATTCGTCGATGCTCTTCAGCTCGGCGATGACGTCCACATCCGCGATCAACTCGATTCCTCCCCTGCAGCTCACCAGAAGAATGCGTCGACGACGGCATCGACGAGCTTCCCGATAACGTGTCCGACGCCGGCGAAGAATCCTCGTCTGGTCTGTTCGGGGCTGGTCTCTCGTTCATGACGTCCCACGCGACCCGTCCTCTCCGGCACCGCATCCTCGAAACGGCCCGCGCTTGCATCTGACACATCGCGTCGCGGCTCGGCTCGCTCGGCTCGTCGAATTGTGGCATATGCCGACCATCGCAGCGTTTCCGCTCATGCGCGTGGCTGCCCTCCCATGGGCGATGATGTCTTGAGGTGATCGGGAGGGCTACTGTGAAATCGTTCTGGGATCAGCCCAGCACTCCGAATGACCCTTTCGCGGGCGTCTTGCTTCTTCTGATCAGAGGCATCCTGCTGTGGCTGCTCGTGCCGATCGGCTTGATCATCTGGCCTTTCTCCCTTCCCTGGTCCGAGTGCGGGCCAGGCAATTTCCTCGGGTGGCTGGACAACAATCAGATCGCCGCGCTCCAGCGCTACGTGCTTCGGCCCGGATTCCCTGAGCCTCAGTGCGAGTGGGTCCACTTCCGGGACATCAAGGCAGTCAGCCATCGGATTCGCTTCGGGGATTGGGCTTAGCGGCCCTCGCCCACCCGTTCGACTAGTGACCGGGCGATCGACCAGAGAACACGCTGACGAGCGAGACAAGGTGCTCGGCCACGAGAGCGCCGCCATGACACGTGACGTGTACGCGGATCTACTCGACGAGGACCTCGACATGGTCACCGCGCGGCTCGACGAGGCGGTGACAAAGATGGCCACAACCGCTGGAACCGACGATGAGCCGGTTTAGGGCGCCAGAAAACTCACGTCTCAGGGTCTTCGTCTTCGAACCAGCCCTCAGCTTCGCTGACAGTCAGCCCATGCGTGTACGCGACGAGCTGACCGAGGAATTCGGTTCGGTTGTAGTCGGGTCCTACGCTTCGAGCACACCAGTCGCCGTCATCCAGCTTCACGAGCATGAATACAGACTCAGCCTTCGTGCCTTCGGGCAGCGGGGCCACGAGGAGGTCCCCCAGCACTTGGGCCGCCGGGACGGGGTCGCGTCGTTCATCGGTTGCCATAACCGACATTGTTCAGCATCCGAGAATGATTCCCGCACAATAACAAGCAGGCAAACGGCCTCGTCACGCGCCGACTCCCGAAAACGAAGAAGCCCCCGATCCCTGTGTTTCCCAGGGATCGGGGGGCTTCTCGCACCTCGCGGTGTGTGGTGCGCCCCCAGGGACTTGAACCCTGAACCCATTGATTAAGAGTCAATTGCTCTGCCGATTGAGCTAGAGGCGCATCCGATCCGGTTTCCCGAACCGAGGCTCAACACTAGCATCCGTTTCGCGCTCTTCGCCAATCGGGGCGGGGCGGCCTCAGCTGCGTTCTTTGCGGGGCATGACGACCTCTTTGATGATGAGGATGATTCCGGCCGAGATGGGAATCGCGACCAGCGCCCCGGGCAGGCCGAACAGCGTGGAGCCGGCCAGCGCCGAGATCAGGACCACCGATCCGGGCACCTGCACGGCCTTCCCCATGACCCGCGGTGTGAGGATGTACGCCTCGACCTGCATGTAGATCAGCATCAGCACGAGCACGACGACACCGCTGACCGGCGAGTGGATGAACGCGAGCACCGACATCACCGCCGTCGTGAGCACCGTCCCGATCAGGGGGATCAGCGTGATGAAGAAGGCGGCGAGCGCGATCAGGAACGCCCCCGGAACCCCGGTGGCGAGCAGCAGGATGAGGCTGTACACCGAGTTGCAGAAGGCGAGGATGACCATCCCGCTCAGGTACTTGCCGAAGTTCTGCAGGATGCGTTCCGAGTAGCTCTCGAAGCTCGCCCGGCGCGAGTGGCGGACGAGCCGGTAGGCGGCCTGCTTGGTGGCGTCGTACGACGCGATGAAGTAGATGGTCAGGATCCCGATGAAGAAGCCGGTCGTCACCGCGTTGAGCACCGACAGCCCGAGGCCGACGAGGCCGTTGCCGATGGTCGCCCAGGTCTTCGGGTTCTGCACCTGCTGTCCGATCCAGCTGACCAGCTGGCTCAGCGCACCGTTCGTCGCCTGGTCGACGCTGTCGAACCAGCCCTCCTTCCGGAGCACCGTGATCTCCTGGGGGACGGCGGTGGCGAGGAACGTGATCTGCTGGGCGATCAGCGGGACCACCACCCAGATTATGCCGACGAGCACGGCGACGATGATCAGGATGACCGTGGTGATCGCCCACCCGCGTCGCATCCCCCGGCGCTGGAACCAGCGGATGAGCGGGTCGAGTCCGACGGTGGCGAACATCGCCAGGAACACCGAGAAGATGATCGAGCGCAGCCCGTACAGCATGAACCCCGTCGCCACTGCGCCGATGGCTCCGAGAGCGACGAGGTAGCCGAACAGCAGGGGGCTGCGGTGCAGCAGCGTGTCACCGCCCGCATCCGATGCTCCCCCTCGGCCACTCACCGGCCGCCGGATGAACCGCATAGTGCCTCCGCTCCGCCCGTGGGGCTAGGGCGAGCGTATTGGAGGGCGTCACAGGCGACAAGGACCACCGCGACAACGATGCACGGCTGCAATGTCCCGAGAAAAGCTATCCTACGGACCCGGAAGCGATCACACTGGGTCCACTGGCGTTCAACCGGGGAGGTTGGGCATGGGCACGCTCACGTATGACTCGATCGTCATCGAGTTCGAGGACAGGCTGCTCGCGCACCTGCAGATCGTCATCGTCAACAAACTGCGCCGGCGGGAGTCGTTCGCGATGTCGTGGCGTGACTCGGCCGAGGTCGGCGACGGCCGCAGCGCGATCTGGCTCGACCCCAGCATCCCGATGTACTTCAAGTTCGACGGTTCGCGCATGCCCGCGATCAACCGCGAGTGGGTGGAGCGGCTCACCGAGTCCGCCTGCAGCTCGCACGGCCTCGTCGTCGTCGGTGAGGACGGCGAACTGACCGACCACGTCGGCCGGGTCGGAGCGATGGCTGTGCCGGTTCCGATGAGGGCCGTCGTCCACACGCGGTGACAGGCCCGACCTGCGGTCACCTGACCTGCGGTCGCCCGACCCGAGGTCAGAGGAGGTCGTCGAAGGGGTGGTGACCGCCGTCGTCCGCCTGATCGTCGGACTCGACGGCCGGCTTGTGCGGCGCCAGCTCGGCGGTGAGGGCGCCGAGCTTCGCCACCAGCTCATCGTCACGCAACTCCGGCCCGACCAGTTCGACGGGCTCGCTCACGATCTGGCTGGCCGGGCCGAGCAGCATCTCGATCCGGTCGAGTTCGCCCTGCATCGTGCGACCCGGAACGAAGATCGTGTCGGCGATGCCGTGCCGGGCCAGCGCCCTGGCGTACTCCATCAGGGCCTCCGCCAGCGCATCCCCGGTATAGAACGAGCTTCCCGCATAGACGATCCTTCGCATGTCCCACAGGTACCCTCCGCCGGGCCACCTGCCAAGCCCGCGACGCTAGGCTCGATCCGTGCCTGACACTGCAGCGTCCTCGTCCCTCGCCGCCGATCTCGATCTCGCCCTGAGCCTCGCCGACGCGGCCGACCGTCTCTCGCTCGGCCGTTTCCGCGATCGGGACCTGCACGTGGAGACGAAGCCCGACCGCTCCCCCGTGACCGAGGCGGACCTCGCTGTCGAGCGCGCGATCCGCGAGACGCTCGCGACCGAGCGGCCCGGCGACGGCATCCTGGGCGAGGAGTACGGCACCGAGGGCGACGTCACCCGGCAGTGGATCGTCGACCCGATCGACGGCACGGCCAACTACCTGCGCGGGGTTCCCGTGTGGGGCACCCTCATCGCTCTCGCGGTCGACGGCTCCCCCCGCGTCGGCGTGGTCAGTTCGCCGGCTCTCGGCCGCCGCTGGTGGGCCGTGACCGGAGGCGGTGCCTGGACGACGGATGCGCCCGGCGCCGAGCCGCGGCGCATCCGCGTCTCCGGCGTCGACGACCTGGAGCACGCCTCCCTCAGCTTCCAGAGCATCGCACAGTGGGATGAGGCGGGGTACCTCGACCGGCTCGTCGCGCTCACGCGGCGTGTCTGGCGCGACCGGGCGTACGGCGACATGTGGTCGTACATGCTCCTGGCGGAGGGCCTCGTGGATGCGGTGGGCGAGTTCGGCGTGAAGACGTACGACCTCGCCGCGCTCATCCCGATCGTCGAGGAGGCCGGCGGCACCTTCACGTCGGTCGACGGCACGCCCGGACCGGGCAACGGCTCGTCGCTCGCCTCGAACGGACTGCTCCACTCGGCTCTGCTCAACGCCCTGGCCGGGTGACGGCCGCTACTCCCGCGAGCCGCCTCCGCCCCCTAGGCTGGCGACGATGAGCACACCGACTTCCACGACGGCGGAGCCGCTGGTCCACATCTCGAACTTCCGGATGGACTTCGGCCGCACCACGGTGATCCGCGACCTGTCGTTCGACATCCAGCGCGGCGAGACCTTCGGCTTCCTGGGCAGCAACGGTTCCGGGAAGACCACGACCATCCGCGCCCTGCTCGGCATCTACCAGCCGACCGCCGGCGTCCTCCACATCGACGGCCGCGACTTCAGCCCGGAGGCGGGCGAACGGCTCGGCTACCTTCCGGAGGAGCGCGGGCTGTACAAGAAGGAGTCCGTCATCGACGTGATGGTCTACTTCGGCCGGCTGAAGGGCCTCGGCGCGGAGCAGGCGCGCCGCTGGTCGCGCGAGTACCTGGAACGCGTCGGGATCGGCGAGAAGGAGAAGGTGCGCCTCGACAAGCTCTCCGGCGGCCAGCAGCAGAAGGTCCAGCTCGGCGTGACGATCATGAACGAGCCCGAGCTGCTCATCCTCGACGAGCCGACCAAGGGCTTCGACCCGGTCAACCGGCGTCTGCTCATGGACATCATCGACGACCAGAAGCGCGCGGGCGCCACGGTGATGATGGTCACCCACCAGATGGAGGAGGTCGAGCGCCTGTGCGATCGCGTCATCCTGCTCAAGGATGGGGTGGCCCGGGCGTACGGGACCGTCGAGCAGGTGCAGGAGCAGTTCGGCGGCACGATCATCCACGTCGACCATGTCGGCGCGATCCCGGATTCCGCCGCCTATCGCGTGCTGTCCGACGACGGCGGGCACGCGCAGCTGGAGGCGGCCGACGGTGCGGACCCGTCCGCGATCCTCCGCAGCCTGGTGGATGCGGGCGTCGCGGTGTCGCGCTTCTCCCCCACCCGAAAGTCTCTGGACGACATCTTCGTCGAGGTCTACGGCGCCGAAAGCCGCCAGGAGGACTGAGCCATGGCACGCCACAACCTGAGCACCGTCATCGCGTTCGAGTTCCGCCGGACGATCACCAAGCGCCGCTTCTGGGCGATCACCCTGATCATCCCGATCCTCGTCTTCGGCCTCGGTGGCCTGATCATCGCCGGGAACGTCTCGACGGCGAACACGGCCGACCAGCAGAAGAACGCGCGCTTCGAGTTCCTGTACTCCGACGCGTCCGGGCTTATCGACCCGGCCATCGCCAAGGAGTACGGCGGCACCGAGATCACGTCCGAGGCCGAGGGCGTCGAGGAGGTGCAGATCGGAGGCACGCCCGCGTACTTCGCGTATCCGGCCGATCCCGCCAAGCAGTCGATCAAGGTCTTCGGGGAGGACGCGGGCGTCTTCCAGAACAGCAAGTACTCCGCCGTCGCCCAATCGCTGCTGTCCACCAGCGTCGAGCGGAAGATGGGTGATCCGACGAACGTCGCGGTCCTCCAGGGCGACGTGAAGACCTCGACGACGACGTTCAAGGACGGCAAGGTCGCACCGGGCTTCGAGGCCATCCTGCCCGCGCTGGTCTTCCTCGCCGCCTTCTTCATCGTCATCGTGTTCCTCGGCAACCAGATGCTGAACTCGACGCTCGAGGAGAAGGAGAACCGCGTCACGGAGATGATCCTGACCACGATCAACCCGACGAACCTGCTGCTCGGTAAGGTGATCTCGCTGTTCGCCATCGGGATCATCCAACTCGCCGTGTTCTCGCTGCCCATGCTGATCGGGTACCTGTTCTTCCGCAGCAAGCTGCAGATCCCGAGCCTCGATCTGAGCGGTCTCGTCTTCGACCCGCAGAAGATGATCGTCGGCACGCTGATCCTCATCGGCGGGTTCGCCCTGTTCACGGGAACCCTTGTCGCCGTCGGGGCGATCATGCCCACGGCGAAGGATGCGGCGCCGGTGTTCTCCATCGTCATCTTCGCGGTGGTCATCCCGCTGTACGCGTCGAGCTTCGCGATCAGCTCGCCGCAGTCGCCGATCGTGCAGATCCTCGCCTACTTCCCGTACACGGCACCGATCACCGCGCTGATCCTGAACGCGTTCGGGTCGTTGCCGCTGTGGCAGGCGATCATCATCATCGTCGAGCTGTTCGCCCTGTCCGTCGTGGTGCTCCGGATCGCCGTGCGCCTGTTCCGCTACGGCTCGATCGAGTACACGAGCAAGGTGCGGGTGCGGGATGTGCTCGGCCGCCGACCCGAGCGCGTGACCTCCCAGCCGACGACCGGCGCCTGATGCGCGCTGTGGTCGTCCCGCAGCCCGGGGAGGCGGACGCGCTGACGCTCGCCGAGCGCCCCGATCCGGTGCCGTCGGAACGCGAGGTGCGCATCCGGGTCACGGCCGCGGGCCTCAACGGTGCGGACCTCAGTCAGCGCCGCGGCTTCTACCCCTCTCCCGCCGGCGCACCCGACTGGCCCGGTCTCGAAGTGTCCGGCACGGTGGATGCGGTGGGCGACGACGTCACGGAGTGGCACGTCGGCGACCGCGTCTGCGCGCTGCTGCCCGGCGGCGGGTACGCGGAGCTGGTGACCGTCGACGCCGGGCTCGTCCTCCCGGTGCCGGAGGGCGTCGATCTGGTGGAGGCGGCAGGCCTCCCCGAGGTCGCCGCGACCGTCTGGTCCAACGTCGTCGACCTCGGACGGCTCTCCGCGGGCGATGCTCTCCTCGTGCACGGCGGCTCCAGCGGGATCGGGACCATGGCCATCCAGCTCGGTCGCGCTCTCGGAGCGGACGTCATCGCGACCGCCGGGAGCGACGAGAAGGCCGCCTTCTGCCGGGAGGTCGGCGCGCAGGCAGCGGTCAACTACCGCACCCAGGACTTCGTCGAGGCTGCGCATGCGTTCACCGACGGCCGCGGCGTGGATGTCGTGCTCGACATCGTGGGCGGCTCATACATCGCCCGTGACCTCGATGCGCTCGCTACCGGCGGGCGGATCGTCTCGATCGCCGTGCGCGACCGCGAGCCCGCCTCCGTCGACATGGGACTGCTGATGCGCAAGCGCGCGAGCATCCACGGGACCACCCTGCGGGCGCGTCCGCTCGCCGAGCGCACGGCGATCATCGCGGCGGTGCGGGAGCACGTGTGGCCGCTCGTCGCGGAGGGGCGCATCCGTCCGGTCATCGACTCGGTGTTTCCCCTGGAGGATGCGGCGGCGGCGCACCGGCGGATGGAGTCGTCGGCGCACCGCGGGAAGATCCTGCTGCAGGTCGGCTGAGCCGGACTGCGCCGTCGGGGTGCGACGGGCGTCGTCGGTCGGTGGGAGGATCGAGAGCATGACCGACGCCCTCACCGACGACGCCCTCCACGCCCTCCCGAAAGCGGAGCTCCATCTGCACATCGAAGGCACGCTGGAGCCCGGACTCGCCTTCGAGCTGGCGGCCCGCAACGGTATCGAGCTGCCGTACGCGAGCGTGGACGACCTCGCCGCGCAGTACGACTTCGACGACCTGCAGTCCTTCCTCGACCTGTACTACGCGACCATGTCGGTGCTGCAGACCCGATCGGACTTCGCGGAGCTGACCGGGCGCTACCTCCGCCGGGCGCACAGTCAGGGCGTCCGGCACGCCGAGCTGTTCTTCGATCCGCAGGCCCACACGGCCCGCGGCGTGCCGTTCGACGACGTCGTGGACGGGATCGGCGACGCGCTCGACGAGGCGGAGCGCGAACTCGGGATGTCCGGCGGGCTCATCCTGTGCTTCCTCCGCGATCAGCCGGTCGAGTCCGCCGAGGAGGCCCTGACCGCGGGCCTCGCCCGCACCGACCGCATCATCGGCGTCGGCCTGGACTCGGCCGAGGTCGGTTCTCCGCCGTCGTTGTTCGAGGGCGTGTACGCGCGTGCCCGCGCGGCCGGCCTGCACGCGGTTGCGCATGCGGGCGAGGAGGGTCCGGCCGCGTACGTGCGCGAAGCCCTCGACCTGCTGCACGCCGAACGCATCGACCACGGCATCCGCTCGATCGAAGATCCGGAGCTCGTCGCCCGCCTGGCCGCGGAGCGCATCCCGCTCACGGTCTGCCCCCTCTCGAACGTGCGCCTCAAGGCGACGCCCGACCTGCGCGACCATCCCCTCCTGCGGCTGGACGCGGCGGGGGTGCGCGTGACGGTGAACTCCGACGACCCCGCCTATTTCGGCGGCTACGCGGGCCAGAACTTCACCGCGATCCGGGATGCGCTCGGGCTCACCGAGGAGCAGGCACGCCGTTTCGCCCGCACCTCGATCGAGGCGTCGTTCGCGTCGGATGACCGCAAGGCGGAACTCCTCGCCGAGCTGGAGGGATGGCACGCGTGACCGCCCACGGGCTCCGGACCGCGGACGGCCGCGCCGTCCGATACTTCGACACCGGTGGGGATCCGGGGGCGCCCGTACTGATCTGGCACCACGGCACGCCGCAGACGGGTGCGGTCATCGCGCCGGTGGCGGCGGCAGCGGCCGCGCGAGGGCTCCGCGTCCTCTCCGTGACCCGCCCGGGCTACCCGGGGTCCGACGCGCTGCCCGGCCGGTCGATCGCGGACGCGGCGGCGGACATCCTCGCGGTGGCCGACGCGCGCGGCATCGACCGGTTCGTCACCGTCGGCGCGTCGGGCGGCGGACCGCACGCCCTCGCCCTCGGGGCGCTCGCGCCCGAGCGCGTCTCCGCCATCGTCACGCTGGCGGGCCTGGCGCCGAACGACGGCAGCCCGGACTGGTTCTCGGGGATGGCGTCCCCCCATGCCCTGCGCGCGGCGATCGCGGGACGCGAGGCCCGACTCGCTTACGCAGAGACGGCCGAGTTCGACCCGGAGTCGTTCACCGCTCGCGACTTCGAGGTGCTCGACGGGGACTGGGGCGCGCTCGGCGCGGACGCCGGTGCCGGCGCCGCCGAAGGACCGACCGGCGAGGTCGACGACGACCTCGCCTACGTCTCGCCCTGGGGTTTCGATCTCCCCGCCGTGCGACCACCCGTGCTGCTCGTCCAGGGCGGCGCCGACCGCGTGGTGCCCGCCGGGCACGCGGCAGCACTGCTCGAGCGGCTACCGAACGCCGAGCTGTGGATCCGGCCGCGCGAGGGTCACGTCTCCGTGCTCACCGTTCTCGGCGTCACCCTCGACTGGGCACTCGCGCAGTCCTGAGCCGCCGCGGGCGCTTCAGGACGGCGACGGGCCGAGCACCAGGTCGACCAGTCGCTCGGCGTATCCCGGTTCCGACGGCGTCCGTGCCAGCGTCCGGAACACCAGCGCGCCCAGCACCGCCTCGCTGACATCCTCGATCGGGAGGTCCGCCCGCAGATCACCGGCGTCCCGCGCCTGGCGGAGCCGCGAGGCGAACAGCCTCGGGTCGGCCAGCGATTCGCGCAGTCGTCGCCCCACGTCCTCGTTCTCGGTCGCTGCCGCGATCAGTGAGCGGAACAGCCCCTGCCCGCTCGGGCTGTCGATGACCGCCTCCACCGCCCGCAGCCATGCGGTCAGGTCGGAGCGCAGGTCGCCCGTGTCGGGGACGACGAAGCGGTCAGGGAGCAGCATCCCTTCGAGGAGGCAGTCGGCGATGAGGGCGCTCTTGCCGGACCACCAGCGGTACACGGTCTGCTTGCCGACCCCCGCGCGTGCGGCGATGCCCTCGACGCTCAGGTGGTCATAGCCCCGTTCCGCGAACAGCGCGGCGGTGGCGTCGAGGATCGCCAGTCGCGCCGCCTCGCTGCGCGGTGCACCTCGTCGTCCCGCCATGACTCCCAGCGTATCGTCAATTTACGAGACGGACCGTTGCGTATTATTGACGAGCATCGCGACCCGAAGGGACGGCCATGGCCGAACTGCTCTACCGACTCGGCACATTCTCCGCCCGCCGCGGCTGGCAGGTGATCGTCGCCTGGCTGCTGGTTCTCGGCATCGCGGTCGGAGGCTTCCTGATCGGCTTCAAGGGCCTCTCGACCAGCTTCGACGTGCCGAACACCGCCTCCGGGAAGGTCATCGACGAGCTCACCCACAAGCTGCCCGACTATGCCGGAGCCGCCGGGACGGTCGTCTTCCAGACGAAGGACGGCACCGAGCTCGACGCCGGGCAGCGGTCTGCGATCAGCGCGCTGGTGAAGGACGCGGACGGCCTGCCGGACGTGTCGAAGGTCATCGACCCGTTCGCCACTGAGGCGCAGCGCGCCGACAGCCGCGCGCAGGTGACCGACGGGCAGGCACAGCTCGCCGCCGGCACAGCGCAGCTCGACGCCGGCCAGGGCCGATTGGATGCGGCCAAGGCGCAGCTGCAGGCGGCCGGCCTTCCGACGACCCAGCTCGACGCCCAGCAGAAGACCATCGACGAGGGGCGCGCGACGCTCGCGAGCAAGCAGAAGCAGCTCGAGGAGGGCGCCGACCTGCTGAAACTCTCCGACGACATCCGCGTGGTCTCGAAGGACGGCTCCACAGCGCTCGTCAACGTCGCGTTCACCAAGCCGCGGCTCGAGTTGAGCGAAGACTCCAAGCAGGCCGTCATCCACCACTTCGAGTCGCAGCCGATCGATGGCGTCCGGGTGTCCTTCTCGACCGACATCGCGCAGGGTGTTCCCCAGATCGTCGGCGTCGGCGAAGCCGTGGGTGTCGTGTTCGCCGCGATCGTCCTCCTCGTGGTCCTCGGTTCCGTCATCGCCGCGGCACTGCCCCTGGTGACGGCACTCTTCGGGGTCGCGGTCGCCGCGCTGGGCTCCCTCGCGTTCTCCGGCATCGTCGACATGGCATCCGTCACGCCGGTGCTCGCGATCATGCTGGGGCTGGCGGTCGGGATCGACTACTCGCTGTTCATCGTGAAGCGCCACCAGCGCCAGTTGCTCGAAGGCGCCGAGGTGCGCGAGTCCATCGGCCTCGCGAACGGGACCTCCGGCAACGCCGTGGTGTTCGCCGGGACGACCGTCGTCGTCGCGCTCCTCGCCCTCAACGTGACAGGCGTCCCGTTCCTCGGGCTCATGGGCACCGTGGGCGCGGTGGCGGTGGTGCTGGCGGTCTTGATCGCCGTGACGCTCACGCCGGCGATCCTCGGACTGTTCGGGACGCGCGTGCTCGGGCGCCGTGCACGCCGTCGCCTCGGGACCGCGCACCACGCGGATCCGGCCGTCAAGCCCATGTCGACCTGGCGCGCCGCGCTCACGGTGGTCGTCACCGCCGTCGCCCTGCTGATCGTCGCCATCCCGGCGCTGTCGATGCGGGTCGGCCTGCCGGACGGCTCCTCCGAACCCGTCGGATCGACCACCTACGACGCCTTCACCGAGACCGCGGACGCGTTCGGCGCGGGCTCGACCGGTCCGCTCCTGGTCACCGCGACGATCCCCGACGGTGTGCCCGCGGACGACGTGACCTCGACCCAGCTCGACCTCGCGCGCACGCTTGCCGATCAGAAGGACGTGGTGGCGGTCGCCCCGATCGCCGTCTCGAAGGACCGTGAGCTGATGGCGTTCCAGGTGGTGCCGAAGGAGGGCCCGAACAGCGTCTCCACGGAGAAGCTGGTGAACGCGCTCCGCGATCTCGGCCCCGTGCAGGACGACATCCAGCTGGGGGTCTCCGGCCAGACCGCGATCAACCTCGACATCTCCGCGAACCTCGCCGCGGTGCTGCCCCTCTACCTGCTCGTCGTGGTCGGACTCTCGTTGCTGATCATGATCCTGGTGTTCCGCTCGCTGCTTGTGCCGCTCATCGCGACCGGAGGCTTCATCCTGTCGCTGTTCGCCACCTACGGCGCGATCACTGCCCTGTTCCAGTGGGGCTGGGGCGCCGACGCGCTCGGCATCCACACCGGCCCGATCCTGAGCTTCCTGCCGGTCATCCTGGTCGGCATCCTGTTCGGCCTGGCGATGGACTACCAGCTCTTCCTCGCCTCGGGGATGCGCGAAGCGTACGTGCACGGCGCCTCCGCCCGCATGGCGGTCGCACGCGGCTTCCGCGCCGGCCGCACGGTGGTCGTCGCCGCGGCCCTCATCATGATCTCGGTGTTCGGCGGCTTCGTCTTCAGCGACTCGACCATGATCCGCTCGATCGGCTTCGGTCTGGCGTTCGGCGTCCTGGTCGACGCGTTCCTGGTCCGGATGCTGCTGATGCCCGCCCTGATGCACCTCCTCGGCCGGTCGGCGTGGTGGATCCCGCGCTGGCTCGACCGCATCCTCCCGAACGTGGATGTGGAGGGCGCGGCCCTGGAGCGGCGGCACCACTCAGCGTGAGAGCACGCTGACGGCCGCGATCAGGTTGAGCGCGCCATGGGCGCCGACCGCTGCCCCCAGCCGTCCCGTCCGGGATGCGAGATAGCCGTTGGCCACGCCCAGAGCGAACGTCTGGAGTTCCAGCCCCATGATCGAGGCCGTCCCACTCACCTCGTAAAGGTGGGCGACTGCGAATACGGCCGCAGAGAGCAGGACGCTGGCGTGCAGCGGGAGACTCGACAGCTGACCGTCGCGCCGACGGTGCAGACCCTGCCGGATCATCCAGATGCGGATCCACCGCATCAGCAGACCGCGGAACAGCAGCTCCTCCACGGGCGCTGCGACGAGTGTCGGGATCACCAGCAGCGTGACGCCGTCCCAGAACCGGTCCCCCGTCAGGTGGACGTTGCTGGTGACCGGCCCGAAGGATCGGGCCAGCGGGCCGATCACGAGGCTGACGGCGAACAGCGCGACGACTGCTGCGGCCGCCAGCCCCGCATCCACCGAGCGCGCGCGCCAGCCGAAGTCGGCGTCCAGCGACCCGAGCCCGCGACGGCGCGATGCGGCGAAAAGGACGAGCAGACTCCACCCGTACAGGACCACCGACGTCGCGGCCGCGACCGGAACCCCGACCTGCCGCCCGAGGTGGAGCTGCACGTGGAAGAGCCGGACGACGACCACGAGCACGAGCAGCGGGGCGACAGCTGCAAGGAACCACCAGCCGTTCCAGCGGATGGCCTTCGCCGGGGCGTACGCGGCGGCGGCGTACGCCTCCGACGAATCACTGCTCACCGGCACCCACCCCGTGCTCCGCTTCGAATCGGCGAAGGTGCGTCCGGGCCCGGATGAGCCTCCCGATCCCGGTCGCCAGGAAGGCGGCCCACAGGATCAGCTGGGCGACGTGGAGGGCCACATCCCCGGTCTTGGAGACGAGGAAAAGGGCCACAGCGATCGCCAGCCCGACCACTCCGATGACGACGTAGAGCCAGCCGAAGATACGTTCCCGCCGGATCGCGATGCGCTGCATCGTCAAGGAGGGCTGGCGGCCTTGCCGCAGCTCCCCCGCGTCGCCGCCGGGTTCGGTCACGCTGCGAAAGTACACCCGCAGCAACGGCCGCCCACGTGCGCGCAGGAGACTAAGGGGAGGCTTACCTTACGATGGATTCCGCGTCGGTCCTTCCGCCGCCTCCTCCCGTCCCATTCCTTAGGAGACGCATGTCCCCCCTGAGCGTCGCCCTGCTCGGCGCCGTCGCCGGCCTGACCATCTTCCTCGGGCTCCCGCTCGGCCGCCTGAAGTCGGGCACCGCCGCGCTGAAGACAGCGCTGAACGCGGTCGCCACCGGCATCCTGCTGTTCCTCCTCTGGGATGTGCTGTCGCAGGCCTGGGAGCCGGTCGACGCGGCGCTCACCACGCATGACCTGGGTACCGCTCTGGTCGACGGGGTGCTCATGGCCGCCTGCCTCGGCGCCGGGCTGCTCGGCCTGGTCTACGTCGACCGCTACATGCGGCGCCGTACGCTCGCGGCCGCCTCTCCCATCGAGGCGGCTCGACGGGGCAGCGCGAGTTACAGCCCGGCCGGCTCCACCGGCATCGCCCTCGCTGCGCCGGCCGCCGTGGAACCGGTCGTCGCCGCACGCCACCTCGCCCTGACGATCGCCATCGGCATCGGGCTGCACAACTTCGCCGAAGGACTGGCCATCGGCACGGCGGCCGCTCAGGGGCAGCTCGCGTTCGCGGTCCTGCTCATCGTCGGCTTCGGCCTCCACAACGCGACCGAAGGATTCGGCATCGTCGCGCCGCTGGCCGGAACGCGGCCGTCCTGGGGATACCTCGCCCTGTTGGGCGTCATCGGAGGCGGCCCCACCTTCCTGGGCACCCTCATCGGCCAGGCCTTCAGCAACGATCTGGTCAGCATCGCCTTCCTGGGGCTCGCGGCCGGCTCCATCCTCTACGTCGTCATCGAGCTGCTCGCGGTCGCTCGCCGCAGCAACCGGAAGACGCTCGTCGGATGGTGCATCTTCGCCGGGCTCGTCGCGGGCTTCCTCACCGACGCCATCGTCACGGCCGCGGGCGCCTGACGGCACGCGAACGCGGGTGCGCCCCCGCGCCCGGACACTCCCGCGCGCTTTGGTAGCGTCGCACCCATGGACTCCATCCCCGACTTCCCCAGCTTCGACCACGACGACGCGTGGTCGCTCGGCTCGCAGTTCGCCCTTGAGGCCCGTGCCGACGGACTGCCGATCACGATCAGCATCGATCTCGGCGAGCAGCGGGTGTTCCAGGCCAGCCTTCCGGGAAGCACGGCGATGAACGTGCGCTGGGCCGAGCGGAAGGCGAACCTGGTGCGCCACTTCGACCTGGCGAGCATCGAGGTCGCCGAACGCTACGGGGTGCGGGAGAACTTCTACGTGGAGTTCGGTCTCGACCAAGCACGGTACGCGGCGGCCGAGGGCGCCCTCCCGATCCGCGTCCGAGGCTCCCTGGTGGGAGTGCTGGCCGTCTCCGGGCTGGACGAGGGCGGAGACCATGACCTGGCCCTGTCGGCGCTCACGCGTTTCCGCGAAGGCCGGGTCTCCGCCTGAACCGGGGCCGCGCGTCCGCGCGGCCCCGGGGTCTCAGGCCGTCCCTGCCAGCGCCTTCGTCTTGAGCGCCTCGAACTCGGCGGGAGTGATGGCGCCGCTGTCCAGCAGACGCTTGCCCGACTCGATCTCTGCGGCGGGCGAGCCCGTCGTGGCGACCGAGCGGATGTACTGCTCGCTCGCCTGCTGCGCCTCCATCGCACCGGCCGCGCTCCGCTGCGCCATCCGCCCACCGCGCGCGATGAGGTAGATGAGGGCGGCCAGGAACGGGACGACGACGAGGAACAGCACCCACAGCGCCTTCGCCCAGCCGTTCAGCTCGGGGTCACGGAAGATGTCGATGATGATGCGGATGAAGATGGTGATGCACACGATCACCAGGTAGAACCAGAACGTCCAGACGATGAAATCCCAGAAGGTCACAACAGCCCCCTTATTCGCACGAAAGCGTCCATCGCTTCACGTGGCCAGAACGTATGTCCTCGACGGCGTCCGCGGCTAGTAGCCGTTTTGGACCCCCCTTCAGTCCGGGCTGTACCCCTGGGTCGCAGCCTCGTACGTGGTGTGGGGCCGCTTCGCCGTCGACTCGGCAGGCGGCGGTACTTCCGCGTGCTCGAGCGCGCGGAGGACGAGCTGTTCCACGAGGTGGGACGCCGTGGTGCGCCGGTGCTGTGCGATGCGGACCAGAGCGGCATACTCCGGTTCGCCGAGATGGATGGTCAGCGGCATCCCACCGGGTATACGCCCGGGACCGAGGGTGGTGGGCGCTGTGACGTCGGCTTCACTCATGTGTGAAGTGTGCGGCCGGCGGATACTTCCCGTCTAGAGGGGCTCCGGGCGATGGACGGAACTGGGGGCATCCATGTCTAGCCGGGCGCGACGCCAAGGGTGCATCATGCGGCCGGGACCGACGGAGTGACGCTCGACGGGGCGCTCGAAGCTCGAGGGGGGTGCGGCGTGATCGCTGAGACCTACCGCGCTTTGTTCCTCCACCCCGAGCAGGACGAGGACGACTTCAGCGCCCTCCTTCCCGTGATGGGACCGTCGCCGCCCGCGCTGATCCGCGCGGCGACGACCTTCGCCGGGGCGCGGGCGATCGCCGTGTACCGTCTCGCCGAGGCCAGTTCATGGCCCGAAGCGGCCGCCTTCCTCTACCAGGAGACGGTTCCCGGCACCATCCGCGACGGCGAGAGCCTCGAGCAGGTGGCACTCCCGGACGACTGACGCGGCCGGCTCGGCGCCTCACCCGGCGAGCCAGTCCCCCTCGTCGGTGAGTCGCCACTCCACAGCGTGCTGGTGATCGACGTGCACGCGTTCACGGCGGAGCCACCAGGTCTGGTCCGGTCCCCACCCTGCTATGACCGATGCCGCATCCTCCCCCACCGGGATGGGCCTCCCTGCCAGGCGAAGGTATCCCGCCACGGTGAGGTGCACGCCGTCGTAGTCCCGGGCAACGGCGGCCCAGTCGGGGATCAGCCACGCCCCCGCGCGCGCCGTCGCCCGGTACCAGTCGTGGCGGCGGGAGGCCGTGGCCGTCAGCGGGTAGCGGCGGCACAGACCCGCCCACGCGTGCGGGCCGGTGACCTCGTACACCGACGCCCCGTCGACGCGGACCGGCGAGGCGACCGCCCTGCGCCAGCCCTCGCTGTCCTCCACGAGGCGCAGCCCCGCTGGGCCGCTGTGCATGGTTCGTGTCGTCGCGAACGACGGGCCGAACACGGGCGTGCTCCACCAGCTGCCCGACCAGGGCGCCGCCGGACCCTCGGGGCGGTCGCTGGCGGCGCCGAACTCCGCGGCGACGGCCTCCTCGCGCCATTCCGCCCAGTCGGACTCGACGCCCGCAGCGAGATCAGGTGCAGGCGTTGCGCCGGCGTCGAAGACGACCTGCCACTGGTCCGCGGACTCCATCGGCTCCTCCCACGTACTGGCGTCGGGATGCCGCACCAGCGCACCCGCGATGCGCAGCAGGGCGGGCCGCAGCTCCGGCAGCCCGGCCAACGTATCCTCACCGTCTGGCTCCTGCCAGTACCGGGCGCTGTCCACCGCCGCCGACAGCGCCGGCAGGAGGCTCGGGACGCGGTCGACCGGCGCGTCGGCGAGCACACGCGCGAGTTCGGGCAGCGTCATCCGGTCGGGATCCGGATGATCCGCGTCGTCGGCCTCCAGGCTCGTGAATGTCAGCATCGTTCGGCTGGAACTCACGTCCCGCTCGTTGCCGAACTGCGCCACGCACATGCCGATGCGCCACCGATCGGGGTGGCCGTCATACGCCTCGAGCGCCGCGGCGAGAGCGAGGCGACGCCCGCGGGGCCCCTCGAGCAGGGCGTCCGGATCGATCGTCACCCGCCGAGCCTAGACCGGCCCGCGGGCCGACGACGCCCGCCTCTCCGGGACCGCCTCGACGGGCCGGCGGCGCACCCTCCTGCGTTTCGCGCCGATCAGGATCGGGGACAGCGGGGTCAGATGGAGGAGCAGCGCCACACCCCACGGGATGATCAGGGCGGCCGCGAGCTGTCCGATCGTCGGCAGCCCGAACGCCCGGGCGTACGTGAGCACGACGGGATGGAGGAGGACGACGGCGATGCCCACGACGGCCAGCTCGGTGATGACGGCCCCGACGGCTCTCGGGTACGGGATCCTTTTCGCGAGCAGCGTCAGTCCGAACGAGATGGCGCAGGCGAGGGCCAGTCCGAGCACGGGCACGCCGTATCCGCCCTGCTTGATGTCGATGGGCGTCGGCTGAACGACGGCGATGATCGCGAGCGGAACCAGGACGAGGGCCGCGCCGGTCCAGACGGAGCGCGCGATCCTCGGTTCCAGCGCTCGCGCCGTCGAGCCGACGACCAGGAGGATCAGGCACGGGACGGCGGATCCGATCGCGAACGGCGTATGCGCCAGCTCCGGTCCGAAGAGATACCCGCACAGCAGCCCGAGCACGGCGACGGCCCAGACGGCGGGTCTGGGAAGGCGTTCGACGATCCGGTACAGGAGTGCGGCGAAGAACAGGGTGGAGACGAACCAGAAGGTTCCGTAGGTCCCGCCGGGATTGGGGCCGCCGAGCAGGGGCAGCAGCACGATGTTCCCGTCGACTGCGCCCTTGCGCGCCATGTCGGCGATGAGCAGCAGCGAGATCACGACGAACCAGCCGATGTACGGGAGCCCGAGCGTCCGCCCGCGGTTCACGAATTCCTGGCGCAGCGTCCGCCCCGGGGTCCAGAGGTACCCGGTGAGGAAGAAGAACACCGGCACGTGCCAGGCGTAGAGGAAATCGTGGGTCAGCGGCCCGCGGAAGGTGTGGCCGAAGATCACCGCGGCGATCCCGACCACGCGCACCGCGTCGATCCCCGCTGAGCGCGCACGCCGCGACGACAGCACCGGCCCGTCCATGCGCCCCCATCGTCTCGGCTCGAACATGACGAGTACCAGGATAGGGCCCGCCTCGTTCCGGCGACCGCCCGCGTCAGGCTCCGGTCACTCGAGTGAGGAACAGCCAGGCGCTGATGACCCCGCCTACGAGGGCGATGGTCACCGCCGCCGCGACCAGGTAGAGACCGGCCGCGAGTCCGGTGATAGCAAGCAGCGCGCCGACCAGCAGGGTGATGCACGTGACGAGGCGGGGCGCTCCCACGTCGAGGAGACGCGCCACGCGATCACCGCTTCGCTCGGTGCGCGCGCGGCAGTCGAGCAGCTGGAGGACGACGGCGACCGCCACGGCCACGAACGCGATCTCGAGCCCGACCGAGACGGGTGTCTGATCGGGCAGCGACAGGGCGAGCGCCACCAGCACGGGAACGAGGAACAGCCCCAGCGTCTGCGCCGCCCTGTTCCGCAGCTCGATCGACGCTGCGATGACGTCGATGCGGATCGAGACGGCGACGAAGATCAGCCCGAGGAGCGCGCCGCCCACGCCTCCGCTGATGACGGCGAACGTGTACCAGGATTCCACGCGCCAACCCTACGGGACGCGGAACTCAACGAACGCGCAACAGCGACCGAGTGGTGGAGATGGGGGGAATCGAACGCCCGAATGCTGTGACGTGTCGGTGACTCAGAACGTCAGCCTGCCGCTCGAGTCGATGTTCGAATTCCACGAGTTCTCGGTGACCTCGGTGCGTTTCGAGAGATCTTGGAGCGCGATCTCGTGGCTGGAACTGACCCGCAAGCCCGGCCTCACCGCGGAGAGGTAGTTCGTGGTCTGGGCGAGATTGCCGACGATCGTCGATCGCACACTCTCGATTGTGAGCGAGAGGGCGGGTGCGTCGGGGAAATCTCCGCGAAGTGCGAAAAGCCCTCCTCCTTTGGCATGCTGAGCGCCCGGAATCGCGCGCTTAGCCGCGGTGAATCCGGCGGCGTTCGCGCCTATCACGCAGCCCGCGCCGAGTGCGACGGTGACCGACCGCGTGGCGAAAACCTCGACGAGGATCGACGTCCACATGTCGGGCACGCCGGCCATGTCGCCCTCGGATGCGGCCTCGATCGCGATCGCGCCGCCGGCCGCGTCGCCGCTGACATTCGACGACGGGGAGGGGACGCCGCTGCGTCCGGCTGAGCGGGCACCGAATACCGTGTCGGACACGACGAGGTCGACGTTGCGGACCGCGAGCGCTCCCCCGTGATCGTGGCTTCTGGGCCCGCCTGGACCCGAGGCGTTGCCGGTGAACCGGCATCCGGTGATCGTCGCATCCGATCCCATCGTCAGGCGTACTCCGCCGCCCATGTTCTCGGCCCGGTTGTCGGCGATGACACAGGATGCGAGACTCACCCGGGAGAGCACGGAGGCGTAAACGCCGCCGCCGTCGTCGTATCCGTGGTTCGCGCTCACGCGTGTTTTCGCGATGGTGATGACGCTCGTGCGAGCCTTTGCGACCTGCGAGCGATCCCAGGCGTCCCAGGCGTTGAGCGAGAGCGCTGTGGTGACCACGTAGTAGAGCGCATGATCGAGTAGGGTCCGCTTGGCCGATTTCGGTTTCGGGGAGCCCGGAGGCGGTGCAGGGGCAGGCGAAACCGCCGCCTGACCCAGGTGGATCGCGTCGAGGAGCAGCATCGGGATGCCGCGGACCACAGGGTTAGGGAGCAGCGGATCGAGCAGCCAGCGCCCGTAGTCGATGACGTCCTGGACGGAGATCGACGAGAGAACCGACAGGGGCGAGCCGATGGAGGATTTCACGCCGGCCAGCTTCGTCACGAGAAAGCGCACGATGTCGATCTCGAACAGGTCGCGGCCGAGCTTGTCCGGCACCGCTACTTCGCACCCGATGCCGCCGCCATCGCAGCGCCCGCCCACCAGAGTGGAGTTCTTGTCGACGATGCAGCCCGTGATCGTGGGCCAGCCATACCCGGCGACGGCGATGGCTCCGCCTCGGCCGTTGGCCACGTTTCCGGTGAGCAGACACCGGTCGATGGTCGGACTCGACCAGACCGCGGCAACCCCCGCACCGAAGGCCTGAGCGGTGATGGCGTGATTCGGGCGGCCGGATGTCACCGCTCGGTCGAAGTCCGCGCTGGCCGCGGCAAGGATGGCCGCACGGCTCACCGGGGGCAGCGGTGGCTTCTTGACCAGGTTGACCGCCTGGATCAACAGGTTGAGGGCGGCCTCCGTCGTCGGCGTGAAGATTGCGTCGAGAATGTCCAGCACAGCCTGGCGGAACGCGACACGATCGGCCTCCGGCCAGCCGCTGACCGGCGCAGCCTGGGTTCGGTTCCCCGTGAACACGCATTGCTCGACCTTCACCTGGTCGACGTCCACGATCGCCAGTCCCCCACCGCAACCGAGACCGGGGTCCCCGGGCTTGTGAACTGAGAGGCCATTGGTGATCCGCACCCCGCGGATGGTGACGGGTCCCAGAGTGGTCCTCGTCGAGATCGTTCCCTGCACACGGATAACACGATGGGTTCCGTCGCCGGCGATCGTCGGGAGCACTTTCGCCGAGAACCCCTTCGCTGTCGGGTCGAACGTCGGATGCGCGACGGCATAGCTGCTGGTGATCGTGATCGCTTTGTCGATGAGCAGTTCCGGGCCGACGTAGGTACCCGCATCCATGATCTCGATGGTGTCTCCGGCCGCCGCTGCCGCCACTGCCATCTGGACCGTCTTTGCCGGAGCTGACTTGTCGGTATACGGCCCGGATGTCCTCCCGTTCGCTCCTACGTATCGCGTGGCTGGCATTCTGGCCTATCGATCGGCGCTGTGGACGGCACCCGGATCAGATCTGGCGGCCGGTCTTCGGGTCGTACTCGACCTGCACAGCCACGACCTGGTCGGTGGGAAGGATCTCGAGCCACTGGTCGAAGACCTCGAAGTCCGCTGGGTCGTTCGCCTTGAAGCCCTTGGCGAGTGGGTCGAATCCGGTTTCGAAGACCTTGTCGAGCGGTGTCGCGCGTACGGTGCTGGAGTCGTCGAGCGGATCGGCGAAATCCGCCGGTCGATTGCCGGTGTCGTGCTTCCCTTTCACCCTGTCTGCCAGGATCTCGAGCACCTCGAACATCCGCTTGCCCTGCCACTCCACCTCAGAGCCCATGTAGACGTCGTCGGGTCCGATGGTGCCCGTCCCTTCGACGTGCTGCAGCCAGCTGAGAGCAGCACGTTCTTTGCCCGGCCTGATCGGGAGGACCGTCTTCACCCATGGGGCGTTCAGGAACGCGTTGCGCAGGTCGTCACCGTCGGCCTGGAGCAGCCAGCCGAGCGAGCTTCCCTCTCGCGCGGGCTTGGACGTCTCGGTGATGTAGTAGCTGTCGGTGCGGCTGTCCGCGTCGCCCCACGCGGTCACATCCTGTTGCGGGATTGCCGGGGTCGCCTTCACGGTGCCGCCGGTGACCGGATCGGCACCGGCACTGATCCCCCCGAGCTGCTGATGGGATCTGTGCAAACGCGGCCGCCACCACTCGGGCGCCACGAAGTAGAGCATCTTGTCGACATCGAAGATCGAGTTGAGGAGTTCCGCTACCACGTGCTGAGTCTGCCGATCGGGTTGCGGGACCAATGCAGTAGGGGTGAGCATCGACTGGATCAGGTTGCGGTAGACGACGATGCGCTCCTCATCCCGCAGGTCCTGGAATGGTCGGGGAACCACGTTCGACATGGCGTCGATGCGCTCTCGCGCCGCCGTGACGAACGCCTGGTTGTATGCCGTCTGCTCTTGCGCGGTGAAGTATTCGAGTTTTTTGTCGTTCGCTGCTTTGATTGCCTTCTCGTCCACATCAGGCGCCCAGTGCAACGTCGCCTTCACGGGCAGCGAGTCGTTGCCGCCGAAGTTGACGTGGTCGATGTGCACGACGAACGAGAAGCTTCCGCTGCCGTCGTTCACGATGGATGCCGGGTCGACGGTCATCCTTGCGTCAGCGCCCTGCACGTCGATCGCGACACCGCTCAGCGTGAACCCGGACTGCGAGCACCGGACCTCTTTTTGCGGGATGTCGGCGACGATGTGGTTCGTCGAGTCTGCGAAGCCGAGGCTGGTCTCGCTCCCGTTGTCGAAAGTGTCGTCGTTCGATGCGTCGTCGGCGTCGATGAAGGGGATCGTGAGGTTGAGCGGTTCGCTGAAGGCGGCCGGCGGCACGACGAGCTGGGGCTGCGGGATCTTGGAGAGGTCGGGTGGCACGCCGACGTGCACGAGCTTCGCCAGGCCGAGCTGCTGGCCGGGATCGTCCACGTAGGTCTGCCAGCACAGATACGTGCCGACGTCCTGCACCTGCACCACGACCTGCCTCATCTTTCGTCGCAGTTCATAGTTGACGAGTTCCAATGAGGTGTTCGTGAGCACGTAGCGCTTCGAGGAGGTGTCGGTCGTCTCGGTGACCGTGCGGAAGGTGCTCTTGAAGCTTTCTGTGATCTCGTTGGTCAGCTTCTTGCTCTGCTGACGCATCGACTTGTGGACCTGCTCGCGAGCGGTCTCTTCAGAATTCTCAAGACTGAAGCTGCCGGTCTCGGATGCGTTGCCCCAGCCCCAGTTCTCATTGGCCGTCACCGACACGCCGAACTTGCTGCCGGATCGGTTGTCGTCCTTGACGGCGTCGGAGACATCGTCCTGTGTCGTGGTCGAATCCTCCGAGCGGCGAACGGTTTGGACCGACTGCTCGATTACTTGCTCTTGGTAGAGGCGACGGGTATGGACTTCCGCCATCTCCACCGTCGACCCGGGCGCGACCCACACGTGACCAACGGGGACGCCAAGAAACGTGTCGAGCTCGTAGAAGTACTCGCGGAACAGGTGAGCGAGCCCGATCGGCGACAGCCCGACCCGATCGAGCTGTTTGGTCGGGTCGATCGTGTCGAACGGGTCTCCGGTGGCGGCGGCCTGCGCCAGAAGGCCCGACTTGTCGACAATGCCGTAGAAGAGATCGTGGAGGATATCGTGCATCTTCCGCTCCCGCAGGTCGGAGAGCAGCCCGGCCACTCGGGATTCCTCGTCGATGTAGGCTCGCACGCTTTCCTGTGCGCGATCGCCGCGGATGTACTGCTGGCGGAGGACCGCCCTGTCGGAGCCGAGGCTCAGTCGTTTGAACATCTCCGAGGCATCGTCGGGGACCCTCTCGGTCAAGATGCTCGAGAGGGACTCCGGGGACAGCAGCCGGTCCCAGATCTCGGGTCTGTAGTCGGCGGCCGGGGGAAGCTGCTCGCTGAGCGTCCGGAGCACGGTACCCGTCAGGGCGGACTTCGCCGCCTCTGCCGGAGCCAGATCCGCGATGTGCACCGGAGAATCAGCTTCCCCGAACTCCACGGTGTAGCGCGGACGATACCGTTTGGCGAGTTCCGAGAGGATTCCGGCCCGTCTCGCCCAGGCGCCGTCATCCACACGCTTTTGCTGACGTGCGGACTTCCACCCGAGTAGAGGCTGATAGACGCCGAACAGTTCGCTGTCGTAGGGAAGCACGCCGCGGTATGCGGTGAAGTCTTTCACTCGCTGGGACATGGGGACTCCCGTCGACCGATCACCCGTTGTCTGGGCGCTAGGGTAGACCTGTCCGTGTCGACGCGGCGACCGATCGCGAAAGAATGCAGCGCTGCAGCGCTCAGAACCGGGCCTCTCCCGCAAGCGGAAGAGGCCCCATATCCGCGTAATGACGCGGAACTCAACGAACGCGCAACAGCGACCGAGTGGTGGAGATGGGGGGAATCGAAC